>NZ_JBIIMC010000049.1:0-8135 GCF_044338195.1 Sphingorhabdus sp.
AGTGCAGGACGTAAACGGCCTGACCGTTTCTGCCGAAATCATTGCGCAAGAGCGCGGCGAAAAGGTGATCGTTTTCAAAAAGCGTCGTCGCCACAATTATCGTCGTAAGCAGGGCCATCGTCAGTCACTGACGCTGCTGCGCATCCTCGCCGTCGGCAAGGAAGAGAAAAAGGCTGCTGCGCCGAAAGCTGAAAAGGCTGAAGCCGCGCCAAAGAAAGCCGCTGCGCCCAAAAAGGCTGCAGCTTCAAAGGAAGCTTGAGCGGTAACGCTCTGAGTTAGGAGTTTAGACCATGGCACATAAAAAAGCAGGTGGTTCGTCACGCAACGGTCGCGATTCAGCAGGCCGTCGCCTTGGCGTTAAGAAATTCGGTGGCGAAAGCGTCATCGGTGGCAACATTATCGTCCGTCAGCGCGGCACCAAGGTTTATCCGGGCGCAGGCGTTGGCCTTGGCAAGGACCACACTTTGTTCGCGCTCGTCGCGGGCCGTGTGCGTTTCCACGCTGGTAAACTTGGCCGCAAATATGTGTCGGTCGACATGGCAGCCGCGGCGGCCGAATAAACAGGACAATCGATACCGGGTTGTCCAGACGGATGACCCGGAAATCGCATCAGGTGGTTTCCACCTTTGAACAGGGAGACGGGTCAACCGGTCTCCCTTTCTTTTTGTCTCATTCTCCCTGTTCTCAGCCTCCTGCGGAGGAACTGTAACACCGCTGTCGCTTTATCATGCAAAGGGCGGCGCAGAACGGGAGTGAAATGATGTTCGCGAGAACCGAAAGATTGTTATTGCGGCCAAGCTGGCCCGAAGATGCGGGCGAGCTTCATCAGGCCATCGCCGATGAAGGCATTGTCCGCAATCTCGCCCGCGCGCCGTGGCCCTATACGGCGGAGGACGCCGTCCGCTTCGCAACGCAGGAGCATGACGCGCACTTCCCTTCCTTTTTGATGATGCTGCGCACCAATGGCGCGCCGCGTCTGATCGGCGCGTGCGGTATTGGCAACTTCAATAATGACGCTGAACTCGGCTATTGGATCGGCAGACCATATTGGGGATTGGGTTTCGCCACCGAAGCCAGCCGCGCCGTCGTTGAGATAGCCAAGACGATCGGCCACAGGAAATTGGTCGCGAGCCACTTCACCGACAACCCCGCGTCGGGCAATGTGTTGCGCAAGCTTGGCTTTCAAAGCACCGGCAAGACGGCACTACGCCATAGTAATGGCCGCGGCATTGCCACGACGTGCGCGCTGTACGAACGCTCGCTTGAGGACGCCGTCACCGACGATGGAAACATGCGAACCATGCCGCCCTTAGACATGCGCGAATATATGGAACGCCTTCAGGCGGCGTGAGCGGCATTCAACGCTATTGGACAAGCAATGCAATTGGCCTAACGTGTAAAATGATATCTACGCACAGGCACTCATGACCACACACGCTTCAAAAATCGTACAACTGAATGATCCCGCCATGCCGCGCCGGTTAAGCCCCGAGGCGAGCCGCTTGGCGGCGCTTGAGGCCGCGCGCGACCTATTGCTTGAATCGGGTCCGCAGGCCGTTACCCTTAAGGCAGTCGCGGGACGCATTGGTCGCACGCACGCCAATTTGCTGCATCATTTCGGCTCAGCCTCCGGGCTTCAGCGCGAACTGGCCGCCTATATGGGCGACAAAATCTGCAGCAAAATCGGTGCAGCGGTTGTGCAAATGCGCGGCGGCGTGGTGACCCCGCACGAGCTAGCTGACTTGATTTTTGACCAGTTTGATCGCGAGGGTGCGGGCGCGCTTGCGTCGTGGATGCTGCTGTCGGGCAATGAAGATGCGCTCGATCCGATTATCGAGGCGATCCATAGACTGGTCGACGAAATCAGCGAAGATGGGCTGGACGACACGTCGCTGCATGAACTCACGCTTGAGATGGTGTTGATGGCATTGGGCGACGCATTGCTGGGCGGCCCGATGTCGGCTTCGCTTGGTTTGCCGCGCGAGACGGGGCGTCAAATTGCCGGCCGCAAATTGGCGGCCTCATTGGACGAGTGGCAGTCCCAGATTGAGAGCTAAGGCGCGACGCGATAATATTCGCGGTACCACGCGGCAAATTTTTCCAGACCTTCGGCCAGCATCACTTTGGGTTTATAGCCCGTCAGTGCATGGAGCTTTGACACATCGGCATAGGTGGCGGTCACATCGCCGGGCTGCATCGGCCGCATGACTTTAACGGCCTCATGCCCAATGGCTTTCTCGAGCGTCTCAATCATCTCCATCAGGCCAACCGGATGGCTGTCGCCGATGTTGAGCACGCGGTGCTCGCCGTGGGCGGGTGGGTTATCAAGCGCGCCAATGATCCCGTCGACAATGTCATCAATATAGGTAAAATCGCGCGCCATCTTCCCGTCGCCATAGACTTCAATCGCCTCGCCCTTCAGGATTTTCTGCGTGAAGCTGAAATAGGCCATGTCGGGGCGTCCCCACGGGCCGTAGACCGTAAAGAATCGCAGGCCCGTTTGCGGGAAGCCGTAAAGTGTGGTGTAGGACTGGCTCATCAGCTCACATGCGCGTTTGGTCGCGGCGTAAAGTGACACAGGATCGTTGGCGGGCTCATCTTCCTTGAAGCCCTCGCCGCCCATCGGCTTATCGCCATAGACTGAACTTGATGAGGCGTAGACGAGATGCTCAAAACCCTCCGCATGGCGGCACGCCTCCATCACCGACAGATGGCCCGCAAGATTCGAACGTTCGTAGGCGAAGGGGTTTTCAAGGCTGTAACGCACGCCCGCCTGCGCCGCCAAATGGACCACACGCACGATTTTATGGTCGCGGACAAGCGCTGCCATTTTTGCGGCGTCGGCAATGTCTATGCGCTCAAATGCGAAGCTATTAATCCCCGCAAAAGTCGCGAGGCGCGCCTCTTTCAATGCAGGGTCGTAATAGTCATTGACGATATCGACACCAATGACGCGCTCACCGCGCGCGAGCAACCGATGCGCCACGGCGTGGCCAATGAAACCGGCTGCGCCTGTTACGAGTATCGGTGCCGGCATGTCAAAAAACGTCCTTATGCATCAACGCAAATGCGCGGGCAAAAAACACCTCGCTTTTCGCCCCACGCCGAACGCCTTAACACCGAACGGTGCTGACGCAACATAGGTGATGTCAATGTGGTCGCTTAGAAAATATTACTTTGAAGGTTGGTTTTTGTCGGTCGCGGAAGTCAGGCGGCGCGGCGTTGATCCGTTGCCTGCAGCCATGCCCGTGCCTGGCGCTGTGCCTCTACGATTTCACGTGCGGTCATCTCGTCCGAGATATCTGCGCGGCACATCGTCGCCGCTTCGCTGCCATTCAGGGCAGCGAGATTGAACCACTTGTGCGCCGCAATCAGGTCGACTTCGACACCGCCGCTTCCGCTAGAATAAGCCATGCCCAAGTCATATAATGCGTCCGCGTCGCCGCGTGCCGCATCGGCCAACCGGCTGTCCATCAAGAAATTCGCGCTTTTGAAACTGTTACCCATGATGACTGTCCCCACATCCACTGTGTGCGGTCAATCTCGCCAAACATGGATAACAAATGGTTAACGCAAAACGCGAGAACTGCATTCGGATTGGGACTTAAAATGTGCGCCTATAGCGGGCAGTTATCCAGCAGGCGTGTCTTGCCGATCTTGGCCGCCACCAACAACCGCGCCTCTCGGCCGTCAAAGGCCTGCAGCTCCTCAAGAGTCACCGCGTCGGCGAGCGCAAAATAGTCCACCGCATCAAAACCGCCCGCCAATATTTTTGCAGTCGCGGCAGCAAGCGTGTCGGCCACAGCGTTGCCGGCACGAATATCGCTCGCTGCGTTTTCCAACGCCCGTGGCAAAGCCAAAGCCGCCATTCTTTGTTCGGGCGTCAGATAGGCATTGCGTGACGACAGTGCGAGGCCGTCTGCGTCACGCACGATCGGAACACCCAATATCTCCAGATCGAAATCGAGGTCGCGCGCCATTTGGCGGATGACCGCGAGTTGCTGGAAATCCTTCTCACCAAATAGCGCGACATCGGGCTGAACCTGATGGAACAATTTCGCGACAACAAGCGCAACACCGTCAAAATGCCCGGGGCGTGCGCCGCCACAATATCCGCGGCTTGGCCCATCAACATGCAATTTGGTCGCAAAGCCCTGCGGATAGACAGTTGCCGCAGTGGGCGCCCATAAGATGTCGACACCCGCAGCACGCAATAGTTCTGAATCGCGTTCAAAGGTGCGTGGATAGGCGTCGAGATCTTCATTTGGGCCGAATTGGGTCGGGTTCACAAATATAGACACCACCACCGCGTCGGCATGTCGCCGCGCATGGTCGACCAGTGCCATATGCCCGTCATGTAATGCCCCCATGGTCGGGACGAGCGCAATGCGCCCCGTCTCTTTTCGCAGAAGGGAAACATTGTGCCGTAATGGGCTAAGTTGATTGATGGTTTGCACGTGTCGGCGGCCTTGTTTAATGGCTTAAGTGAACCCGCCTATGCGGGACGGCGCGGCGACATTTCAAGGCAAATGTCGGGTGCAAGATATTTAGGACAGATCCGGGGGAATATGGGCAAGGCACATCACATTGTTTTCGCTAATGAAAAGGGCGGAACGGGTAAGTCGACGACGGCGGTGCATGTCGCCATTGCCCTGGCATCGCGCGGTGCGCGGGTTGCATGTATTGACCTTGATTCTCGCCAACGGACGTTGTTTCGTTACCTCGAAAACCGGCGCGACACGATTGCGCGGCGTCGCATCAGCCTGCCCATGCCCGTGTTTGAAGTGTTTGAGCATGATTCGCAGGCGACACTTGACCGGCAAGTCGAACGCCTGGGCGCCGAGAATGATTTCCTGATATTTGACACGCCCGGCCGCGATGACAAATATGCCCGCCTCGTCGCCACGCGGGCAAATACGCTCGTGACCCCCATCAATGACAGCTTTGTAGACTTTGACCTCATCGGCCAAGTCGATGCGGAAAATTTCAAAGTGCGCAAATTGAGCTTCTATGCCGAACTCATCTGGGAGGCGCGCAAGGAACGGGCCAAGACCGACGGCGTTACGATCGACTGGATCGTGGTGCGCAACCGGCTGCACAATATGGAGGCGCGCAACCAGCAGCGCATGACCAATGCCATTGCCGAATTGTCGAAGCGCGTGGGTTTCCGGTCCGTGCCGGGCTTGAACGAACGCGTTATTTATCGCGAGCTTTTCCCATCGGGACTGACGCTGATCGACAAGGGCCATTTGGGACAGTTGGCGACTGCGCATATCGCCGCACGTCAGGAATTGCGCGAACTTGTCACCGGCCTCGCCCTTCCAGATCTGCAGGGCTCCATGCTCGTTTAATGGCGTTTCTCGCGATCCTGATTATCGCCGCGCTGGGTTGGGCGGTGTGGACGAAAAAGCTGCAAGCGCAGCAGCTACCGCCGATATTGCTCGGAATTGGCGGCGCCTTTCTGGCCGCACGCGGGAGCTTTCTGCTTGGGATTGGCGCAATCGCAATTGCCGCGGCGTGGTATCGCGGGATGACGTGGCGGCTGGGCAAAGGCGCGAAAGACATTGACGCGGCAGATCTTGATGCGGCCCGTGTTCTGCTTGGTGTTTCCCGTTTCGATACTGCCGAACGCATTCGCGAGCGGCACCGCGCCTTGATTGCGCAAAACCATCCCGACGCAGGCGGCAGCGATGCACAGGCCGCCGCGTTGAACAAAGCCCGCGATCTTTTGTTAGATGATTTGAACGATAAACGGCTGTAATTGCCGAGCCATGTCCCAGAAACAGGTATCGAATGACCCATAATTTCCACCCGACATCGCTGCGTGAATATGACATTCGCGGGATCATTGGTGAAACGCTTGGCACAGGGGATGCCTATGCGATTGGTCGCGGCTTCGGCACCTGCCTCGTCCGTGCCGGCGGTAAAAAGGCTGCTGTGGGTTATGACGGTCGCGTCAGCTCGCCTATGCTGGAAGAGGCGCTGGTCAAGGGATTGAACGACAGCGGTGTGGACGTTGTGCGTATCGGCATGGGGCCAACGCCCATGCTATATTATGCCGAAGCCGTTCTGGACGACGTAGATGGCGGCATTGAAATAACCGGCAGCCATAATCCAGCCAATTATAATGGCTTCAAAATGGTCCTCATGGGGAAACCGTTTTTCGGCGCGGATATCCAAAAGCTGGGCAGCATGGCGGCGGCAGGGGATTGGACCGACGGTGAGGGTACTTCCGAGCATCTGGATATCCTTGACCAATATGTCGCCCGCGTTGCCGAGGCGGCGCCGCAAAAGGCATTTCGCATCGGGTGGGACGCAGGCAACGGGGCGGCGGGACCGGCAATTGAAAAGCTGGTCAAGATGCTGCCGGGTGAGCACCATCTTTTGTTTGTGGATGTGGATGGCCAGTTTCCCAATCATCATCCCGACCCCACCGACCCTGTAAATCTGGTCGATCTGCAAAAGCTTGTCGCGGAAAAGCGGCTCGATTTCGGAGTGGCTTTTGACGGCGATGGCGACCGCATTGGCGCGATTGATGGCGAGGGGCGCGTTATCTGGGGCGACCAATTGCTGCAAATTTATGCGCAAGACGTGCTGGGCGATGTCCCGGGCGCTACGATTATCGCCGATGTGAAGGCGTCGCAGGCGCTATTTGACCGTATCGAGCAACTTGGCGGGCAGCCGCTGATGTGGAAAACCGGCCACAGCCTGATTAAATCCAAAATGAAGGAAACCGGATCGCCACTGGCGGGCGAAATGTCCGGTCACATCTTCTTTAAGCATCAATATTATGGCTTTGATGACGCGATTTACGCGGCGGTGCGTTTAATGGCGGCGTCGGCCAAGCTCGGCAAAAGCGTCACGGAACTGCGCGGCGATATGCCCGTCATGATCAACACCCCCGAAATGCGCTTTCAGGTCGATGAGACCCGCAAGTTCGCGGTGATCGAAGAAGTTCTCGCGCGGCTTTCTGCAGACGGCGCCGACGTCAACAACACCGACGGCGCGCGCGTAAATACGCCTGATGGCTGGTGGTTGCTGCGCGCATCCAACACGCAGGATGTATTGGTCGCGCGTGCCGAAGCGTCCTCCGAAGAAGGCCTCGAACGGCTTATGGCGCAGATTGATGCGCAATTGGCAGCATCGGGACTGGAACGCGGGGAAACTGTCGGGCATTAAGCTCTGGTGACATTACCTTCCATCATCACCGACTGGTTCGCTGCACGCGATTGGACGCCACGGCGGCATCAGTTGGAGATGCTGGAGGCAGCTGGAGAGGGGCGGCACGCATTGCTCGTCGCCGCGACGGGTGCAGGCAAGACGTTGGCTGGATTTTTGCCGACATTGGCCGAATTAATTGCAGACATGCGTTCCCCGGCGCAGGCCGGGGTCCAGACGAGATCAAGCAATCCTTCGTTGGGCACTGGATCCCAGCCTGCGCTGGGAAACACGTTAACGCACGCGAGCGGCCTGCACACGCTCTACATCTCCCCGCTCAAGGCGCTTGCGGTCGATGTCCGACGAAACCTTTTGATGCCAATCGAAGAGATGGGCCTGCCCATCCGCGTCGAGGCGCGCACGGGCGATACGCCGTCCGATCGCAAGGCGCGGCAGCGGGTGAAGCCGCCGCACATATTGCTGACGACGCCCGAATCATTGTCGCTGCTGCTCAGCCACGAAGACAGCGTGCATATGTTCTCGACGCTCAAGCGCGTCATCATCGATGAAGTGCATGCCTTCGCCAATGGCAAGCGCGGCGACCTGCTCAGCCTGTCGCTTGCACGTCTGCACACCCTCGCACCCGATTTGCAGCGCGTTGCCCTATCCGCCACCGTTGCCGATCCCGATGACTATCGCGCATGGCTCGCGCCTTATGGCGATATCGATCAGGTGCGCTTGGTCGAAGGCGAGGCTGCGGCAGAGCCTGACCTCAACATCCTCCTCCCCGAAGGCCGCGTGCCATGGGCGGGGCACAGCGGGCAGCATGCGATACCGCAGCTGATCGACAAAATCGGCCGCAACAAAATCACGCTCATTTTCTGCAACACGCGCTTCCTTGCCGAGTTCATCTTCCAGAAATTATGGGACGCGAATGAGCCCAAATATGCCATCGGCATTCACCACGGCTCGCTGTC
>NZ_JBIIMC010000050.1:0-8126 GCF_044338195.1 Sphingorhabdus sp.
TTTGAGATCGAAGCCATTTTGGCGTCCTTCGGATTTGACCCATATTGTCCATTGCTGCGTTGGCAAGCTTGGACTTAGAACCACTAAGTCCGGCGCTTACCGCCTTGCACTGAACAATATGGCCTCAAACCGCGAAGGTGCATTTAATAGGTCCTGACCCTAGGATAAAACGCGCGGGCGGCCATTGGGCTTCCCGCGCGTTTTTAATATCAGGCTACAGTGGCCTTGCGGATGACGCCTGGGTTCGCAGGTGGCTCACCCTTTGGCAAAGCATCGATATGTTCCATGCCGCTGGTGACTTGGCCCCAGACCGTATATTGACGGTCAAGGAAGGTCGCATCATCAAAGCAGATGAAGAACTGGCTGTTGGCCGTGTTCGGGTCATTGGTCCGCGCCATGGAGCATACGCCGCGCACATGCGGTTCAGCGTTGAATTCCTGCGCCAGATTTGGCTTGGACGAACCGCCCATGCCCGTGCCGTTCGGGCAACCGCCCTGCGCCATGAATCCGGGAATTACGCGGTGGAACTTCACACCGTCGTAAAAGCCTTCGCCAGCCAGTTCTTTAATGCGGGCAACATGGTTTGGCGCCAGATCAGGGCGAAGTTTGATAACAACGTCGCCGCTGTCGAGCGAGAGGGTAAGCGTTTCATCGGCCATATATATAATCCTTTAGGCTGGGGAAATGTTGACGGTGCCCTAGGGGATGCATTGCGCTGGTGCAAAGCCAAAATCATTGCAATTTAACGCTGCAAGCTTAGGAGGGGCGCAATCACAACGTCCAGGCACAAAATTACGAATGGGAGGCCCGCACATGACCAGCGATATCGCCGACCCATTGACCATCGATACCGAAATTGTTGAGACGCTGGACGAAGACAACCGTCTGACCCGCGATTATGTCGACCGCGTGCTGGACGCCATGGAAGCGGGCGACGCCCAAGAAGTCTACCGGCTTGTTGAACCGCTCCATGAAGCCGACATTGCCGATCTTCTCGAGCTAACGCCGTCCGAACGGCGCGGCGACCTTGCCATCAGCATGGGCGAGCTGATGAGCGCCGAAGTGCTGGCAGAGGTCAATGACTATGTCCGCGAGGATATCATTGACGCCTTGCCCGCAGCACAAGTCGCCGGACTTGCCGGACAGTTGGATACCGATGACGCGGTCGCGATCATCGAGGATATGGAGGAAGAAGACCAGCAGGCCGTTCTTGCCGAGCTGGACCCAGAAGACCGCGCTGTCATCGAAGATGCGCTGTCCTACCCCGAAGAATCCGCTGGTCGAATCATGCAGCGCGAGCTGGTCGCTGTGCCCGAGCATATGACCGTGGGTCAGCTGATCGACTATTTGCGCGACCATCATGAGCTGACCACAGAGTTCTGGGAAATTTTTGTCGTCGACCCGCAGCATAAGCCCGTGGGTACGTGCAAGCTCAGCTGGATCATGCGCAGCCAGCGCAAGGTTCCTGTCAGCGACATCATGAAGCACGAACAGACGCTGATTCCAGTGGATATGGATCAGGAAGAAGTCGCGCTTCGGTTCCAGAAATATGCGCTCATTTCCGCCGCTGTTGTCGATGGCGCGGGACGTCTTGTCGGCGTCATCACGGCCGATGACATCGTGCACATCATTCAGGAAGAAGCTGACGAGGATATCTTGCGGCTGTCGGGTGCCGGTGAAGGCGACATTAACGAGCCTATTTCGGACAGTTACAAAGCCCGCGTGCGTTGGTTGATTGCCAATCTGGGTACCGCAATGGTCGCCAGTTTCATCATCGCGCAATTTGGGGCAGCGATTGAAACCATGGTCGCATTGGCGATTCTCATGCCCATTGTCGCCTCCATTGGCGGCAATGCAGGCACGCAGACGCTTGCGGTGACGGTGCGCGCGTTGGCGACCAATCAGCTTACGCAATCAAACACGATGCGGTCGATCTGGCGCGAGATTCGCGTCGCCTTGCTCATTGGCGCAACGATTGCCGTTATCGCCGGCTTCGGCGCGGGCCTCATCTTTGACGACCGGCTGTTGGGCGGCGTTATTGCGGTGGCGATATTGTGCAATATCGCGCTGGCTGGTCTGTCGGGTGTTGCCATACCGGTTCTGCTCGACCGCCTGGATCAAGACCCTGCCGTATCAAGTTCGATATTCGTGACCATGATCACGGATTCCATGGGCTTCCTGATTTTTTTAGGCCTCGCAGTATTCAGCGGTCTTGTCGGTTAACACTGCTGTCCTCAAAAATCGCTTATGCCACTTAACATGACCAAAATCGCGTTCGGCGCGGAAAGCCCGAAACATTTGCGCGAGCGTCTCGCGGCTTATGCGCAAGATGGCGAAGTGCGCCTGACCACCCGTTATTTGCCCAAGCGCGTTGACGAAATGGCGGGCGGCTCGCTGTTTTGGATTCACACGCATACCATCATCGGCCGAAGTCCGATTTTGGGTTTCATGGAAAATGGTGCCGGTCGCCATTGGATCCGCCTTCAACCCCGCCTGATCGCGGTGCGTTCAACGCCAAAAAGGGCGCATCAGGGCTGGCGCTATCTTGAGGAAGCGAACACCCCGCCGGATCTCGATTCTGTCGAAACCGATGGCCGTGACGAAATGTCACCAAAGATGCTCGGCGAACTCATGAAGATGGGGCTGGTTTAAGCCGCTTCGCGCTTCGCCAACACCTTGTTAATCACATCTGCAAAGGTCTCGGCGCTTTGTGCGCCCGGAACCATGAATTTTTGGTCAAAGATGATCGCGGGGACGCCGGTGATATTCTGGTCCATCCAATGCGCCATTTCAGCGCGCACGCTATCGGTCAGCGCCGCGTCGGCAATCCACGCTGCTGCCACTGCGCGGTCCATGCCTTGCGCCTCGGCAATATCGCACAAGACTTCGGTGTCACTCACATCGCGGCGGTCCTGAAAATAGGCCTTGAACAGTGCCATTTTCAGATCCGTTTGCGCTTTCCAGCCGCGTTCGCTCCCGAAAATCGTCAGCAGCTTATGCGCATTGAACGTATTGTAGATGCGCATGCCCTCGCCATAGTTGAAGGCGAAACCCAAGCTATCGCCAATATCGCTCAGCCGTTGCCGGTTGGCGCGGCTCTGTTCGGGCGTGCTACCATATTTGCGGGCAATATGTTCAGCGGTGTCTTCGCCCTCAGGGGGCATATTCGGGTTGAGTTGAAACGGGTGCCAATGGGTTTCAACGGCCAGATCGCGGCCTACCAACGCCAGCGCTTTTTCCACCTGCTTCAAACCGATGATGCACCATGGGCAGACGACATCGGATACAATATCAATGCGCAACGGAATGGCAGCACCGGTCATTGCGACACCCAATATTTCAAAAGGCTATGCGCAATCGCAAAGGGCGGCGGCGCATTGAAACGGCGGTCCGAGGCACCTTCCAACGCTGCACGGGCTTCTTCCTTGGTGACCCACATGGCGTCTTCTATTTCCGTGGTGTCGAGGACCAGTGCGTCGCCTTGCGCATCGGCGATACACGCCATCATCAGTTGCGACCCGCCAAATGGCCATGGCTGGCTGGTGACATAGCGCACGGCGCCGCACGTGACGCCGGCCTCTTCATGGATTTCACGGCGAACCGCTTCCTCCATGCTTTCGCCGGGCTCCAAAAAGCCAGCGAGGGCCGAGTAATTTCCGGGCGGGAAGCGTGACTGGCGACCCACGAGCGCTTTGCCTTCATATTCGGCAAGCATGATGACCACAGGGTCGGTGCGTGGGAAATGTTCCTTTGCGCAATTGCCGCATTTGCGGCCCCATCCCGCACGAAAAAGCACTGTGGTATGTCCGCAACGCCCGCAAAAGCGATGGTTATTGTGCCATTCAATCAGGCTGCGCGCGGTGCCGTAAATTGCGGCATCTTCGGCAGGCAGCATGGACAATGCACGCCAGATAGCCGGCGAACGGAATGCGTCTCCGGTCGCCTCAACGACGGCGACAAAGTGCGGCTTATCATCGGACAGGCCAAGTAAGATGAGTTCTTCCGAACCATCCAGTTCAGCCAGCGAATGCCAATACAAGCCGCCTGCGTCGCTGACGCGGGGGTCAAGGCCATCGAGGCCCAAAACCCGCGCACGCCAGTCAGCGAGCAAAACGCCATAGGCTTCTGCATCATTGCGTACGCGGTCGGCGCGATCGAGCGGTGAGCCCGTAAATCCCGGCGACATCATCGGATCAGGCTGGCAGGCCAAGGTCCTTCAGGACCCATTTTGCGAAATTCTCGTGGAACGGATAGACGTTGCTTGGCATATATTGCGCCATGCAAATCGCGCGCAACTTGCGCTTCGGGTCGACGAAAGCAACGGTGCCGGCAGCACCACCCCAGCCGAACACACCCTCGTTCGCGCCCTTGCCAACGCGTCCGCCCGCGCCAAAACCTGCGCCTGCTGCAAAAGTACCGTCGGTTGACACGGCAGGGGGCAACAGGTCGGACATTGCGAGCGCAGCCGTTTTTGGCGACATAATCCGCACACCGTCTAGCTCGCCATAATTGGCGAGCATGTTGAGGAACCGGTCATAATCGCGCGCCGAACAGACCATGCCTGCACCACCAAAGGCAAAGGCCGGCTTGTCGAGATAGATGCTTGTCGCCGCGGGATCGATTGGGAACAGCACGCCGTTGACGGGCGCATAGTTTGAAACCAATCGCGGCGTTTCCGACTTTGGCACCTGAAAATAGCTGCTGTTCATTTTCAGCGGCTCAAAAATGCGGGTCTTGAGGAAAGCCTCAAAATCCATACCGCTGGCAACTTCAATAACGCGGCCCAACAAATCGAGCGAGATGGAATAGCTCCATTTGGTCCCGGGTTCTGCAACCAACGGCAATTTGGCAAGCCGTTCCGAAAATGTCTTCAGATCAGGGGTCGGCGTGCTGGTTGGTTGGCCTGGAATCGGAAAGCGGCTGACGATGCCTGGCGTAATGCCGTTGTCCAGATAGGCCTGAAGCAACGGACCCTTCGTAATGATGGAATATCCAAGGCCCGCCGTATGCGTCAACAAGTGGCGCACCGTAATCTGGTTCTTGGCCGGAACCGCATCCATGCTTTTTTCAGGATCGGTCAATACTGTCATATTGGCGAATTCAGGGAGAAATTCGGAGATCGGCTGGTCGAGCTTCATCTTGCCTTCGCCAACCAAAATCATCGCGGCCATACCCGTGATGGGCTTCGTCATCGAATAGACGCGCCATAATGTGTCGATATTGACAGGCGTTTTCTCGCCCAGTCCTTGCGTACCAACGGCAATGACGTCTGGCAGACCAGACGCCCGGCCAATCGTTGCCAAAACGCCCGGAAGCTTGCCCGATGAAACATAGCTTTCAAATTCGGCTTTGATCGTAGGGTATTTTTCGGCAGCCTGCGCCCAAGCCATGCCGGGCAGGAAAGCACCAGCGGCGCCGGCCCCTGCCAGTCGTCCGCCCCATGCCAGTAATCCGCGCCGATCCATCATTATCTGGCCTGTTGCTTGTACGTCCATCATCTCTCTCCTGCGTTCAAAACCGCCTCAGTCACTTTTCTGAATAGGGTCGGCAGACCGGCATTGTCGAGCGATTTTAGCGGCCACCATTCGCCCTCACCCGGGCCGTCCGCGTCTGCTGGCCATGACGTAACGGCAATGTTCAGGGTAAGGGAAAAATGCGTAAAGATATGCGCAACCTGCGCTGGCAATTTTTGCCAATTGGCTGCCGCAGGAGGAACTGCGTCACCGTCGATGCGCGCGGTCCATTTGTCATCCGGCAATGCCCGCATGCCCGCAAGCAAACCGCGATCATCACGGCGCATCAGCCAGACATGGGCGTCACGTTCAATCCAGTACACATGCCCCACCCGTTGCGGCTTTGCGCTTTTCGGCAATTTTGCAGGATAGGTTTCGGGGTCACCTGTACGAAAGGCGGCGCACGCAAATTGGATTGGGCAGATCAGGCACGAAGGAGACCGTACCGAACAGATACCCGCGCCTAGATCCATCATCGCCTGCGCAAAATCGCCTGCCCTCAGTTCTGGGGTAATGCTATCGGTAGCCTCGCGAATATGCGGCTTTGCCTGTGGCAGCGGCGTTGATATCGCACATAGCCGCGACACCACCCGCTCAACATTGGCGTCGACCACCACCGCGCGCCGCCCAAATGCGATCGCGGCAATCGCCGCTGCTGTGTAAGGACCGATGCCGGGCAGCTTTAGCAAGTCTGCTTCATAAGAAGGCAATTGCCCCTGATATTCGGAAACCACGGCGCGCGCGCATTTCAAAAGATTGCGGGCGCGGGCATAATAACCAAGCCCGGCCCATGCGGCCATAACATCCGCATCATCGGCCGCAGCCAGTGCGGCAAAATTGGGCCACATCTGGGTGAATTTGTGGAAATAGGCACCGACGGCGGCGACCGTGGTCTGCTGCAACATGATTTCCGACAACCAGACATGATATGGGTCCGCGAAACCCTGCCCCGGCAATTTTCGCCATGGCAAGGTTCGGGCATGAACATCATAATGCGCCAGCAGACGCTCGGCGATATCCCCAGAATTCTGGTCAGTCTGTTGGACGGCAGGCATGTAAAATGGCATGGATTAGGTGATGGATAAAGGCAAGCCACCAACAGCGCCGAAGGGCCCGAAAAAGCCGGTAACGCCCAAGACGTTTCAGCGTCCGCGCGGCGGCGAGGCCAAAGCGGTGTCCGCACTCATGCCCGAAATCGGCAGGGCGGCGTTCCGACGCTTTGGCTTTGTGCAAAGTTCGGTCGTTAGCCGCTGGGACGAAATTGTTGGCGCGCGTTACGCCGCTGTCTCTGCGCCTGAGGCGATCCGCTTTCCCATTGGCAAGAAATCCGATGGCACG
This sequence comes from Sphingorhabdus sp., assembly GCF_044338195.1. Taxonomy (GTDB): domain Bacteria; phylum Pseudomonadota; class Alphaproteobacteria; order Sphingomonadales; family Sphingomonadaceae; genus Sphingorhabdus_B. The sequence continues at coordinate 6,852 of NZ_JBIIMC010000050.1, forward strand.
CTTGAGCTGACCGTTGAAGGCGCGCACGCCACGATGATCCAACATGTGCTTCCCGAGATTATCGACCGGGTGAACCGCTTTTTCGGCTATGGCGCTGTCGCGCGGGTTAAAGTCCGCCAAGGGCCCGTTGCAAAGCCACCCGCACGGCAACCGATAGCGCCACCTTCGCTAAAGCCTATACCGATGGAACTGGGCGAATCTCTGCGCAAAATTGGTGATCCCGAACTGTTTGCCGTGCTCGAAAGCCTTGCAAAAAGCCTTGCCAAAGGCGGCGAGTGATTCCAGATGCACGTCATGGTTTCAATGGCTAAGGCTATGTTGATGTTGCGTGCAAAAAAGTCCCTGTTTTTCGTCTTGTTGGGTGCGGCGTCGCTTTCCGCGACTCTGGCCGCTGCACCTGCGCCAAGCAAATGGCTTTCCACCGTTACAGTGACCGACAAGGGCGCGCATGTTTTGGGTAATCCGGCAGCCCCCAATAAGGTGGTTGAATATCTCAGCTACACCTGCGGCCATTGTGCGGACTTCGAATTGAAAGAAGCACCCGCATTCAAGGCGCAGTCGGTTGCAACGGGCAAAGCCAGCTTGGAAGTGCGCAATATGGTTTTGAACTCGATTGACTTGACCGCTGCCATGCTTGCGCGCTGTGGTGGCAAGGGCAAATTTTTTGGTAATCAGCGGCATTTGTTCGCAACCCAGTCGATCTGGTTGGGCAAAACCAAAAATATCAATGCTGAAACGCAGGCAAAGCTTAAATCCGCAGATTATACAGGTTTCATGATCGGCGCGTTTGACGCACTTGGGCTTGGACCAATCATGCAACAGCGCGGCATTACGCCAGCGCAGGCGAAAGTCTGCCTAGCGGACAAGGCGGCACTGAACGCGGTCATCGATATGACAGAAGCCGGAGCGGCGCTGGGCGTGCGTGGCACGCCGTCATTCATGGTCAATGGCGTCTTGCAAGACCACATCCATAGTGCGGCCGAATTGAAAGCCGTATTGAAATAACTCGACATCCAACATTGAAGGATATCCTATGCGTATCAAGACACTTGTTTCGACAACATTAGCGGCTTTGGCGCTCGCAGCCTGCAGCGGCGGTGACAACGCGGGTGCGCCGAAAGGCGAACCGATCGCTAAGATAGCATCGCCCGCCGATACCGCATGGGTCGATGTTGTGAGCAAAACCGAATTTGGTGGCTATAAAATGGGCAATCCGGACGCGCCGTTGAAGCTGGTTGAATATGGCGCAATCACCTGCCCCGGTTGTGCGCAATT
>NZ_JBIIMC010000051.1:0-8062 GCF_044338195.1 Sphingorhabdus sp.
TATGATTGGCGCGAACAAAGACTCGCTGTGGCAAAGATTGGCAGAAGCTATGGGCATGCCTGACCTTGGAACGGACCCGCGGTTCGCAACGCATCTTGCACGCGGTCACAACCAGTTTGAGCTTGATTACATTATCAATGCCTGGGCGGCCACGCTGACCGTTGATGAAGTCGACGCGTTGATGATTGCATATTCGATTCCAGCCGGACGCGTATACCGCGCGCCAGAGATGCTGGAAGACCCGCATTTTCAAGCACGCGAAGCGATTATCGAGGTTGAAACCGAGCGTTATGGTAAACTGAAAATGCAGGGCGCGTTTCCGAAGATGTCGGCGACACCCAGCAGCGTCCGTTCGCCAGCGCCGTCGATTGTCGGGCAACATAATGCCGAAATATATGGCGGCTTGCTTGGGATGGATATTGCGGAGTTGGATAGGCTGAAGGCGGCTGGCACAATCTGATGACACAGCAGAATGACGATCTGACCGCGAATTATGTCGGCGCGTTCGACGGCCGTCTTTCTTTTGGTCAACGGCCGGCGCTTCTGATTGTCGATTTTGTTATGGCGTATCTGGACCCGGCATCGCCTTTATATGCGGGGGTTGAGGATGCGTTGGCCAGCAATGAACGTCTTTTGGAGGCTGCGCGGGCTGCCGGAATCCCGGTCTTCTTTACGAATGTCGTGTATCAGGCAGATGGCGCAGACGGCGGTTTGTTCTACAAGAAAATCCCGTCGCTTCGGGTGTTTCTGGAAGGATCGCCATTGGGTGCATTTCCCCCGTCGATTCAACCGGTGGACGGCGAGCGCGTTATTTCAAAACAGTTCGCGTCGGCATTTTTTGGAACATCACTTGCAGAGACGCTTTCACGCGAGGGGATCGACACATTGCTCATAACGGGGCTGTCGACCTCAGGATGCGTACGCGCCACGGCGCTTGATGCATTGCAGTCCGGCTTTGCACCCTTCGTCGTGCGCGAAGCCTGTGGCGACCGACATCCGGCGCCGCATGAAGCCAATTTGTTCGACTTACAGGCCAAATATGCCGAGGTTGTTTCGGAACAAGAGGCGTGCGCCCTTATATCGCCGAACGCTGAGCTATAGCTAGGTTAGGGACAGAAGGTAGATATCAGCCATCTAAATTCTCAACCGACCATAAACCCGCCCACACGCAGAAACACCGAAATAGTATGTGTTCTTGAAAAATGACTAGCAGCTTTCAGCGTTTAATTGCCAAGAGCAGACAGTCGCGTTCCGGCCCAATTTCCGTCCATTTATAAAGCGACTATCCGGACTGGAGTACGCAACGTTTGCTCTTGGTTCAAAGCAGATACGCACCGGTTATTCAACGGGGCGCCGCGGTAGTGGAAGCTTTACGGCCGCGGCACGCCCTGTTCTGGCCAGCCCATCCGCTTCTTCTCGGCCACCACCATTGCGGCCACGTCTGCGAGTAGCCGCTTAGCATCATAGACGATTCCGTCCTTCACCGTGTAGCTGACGCCGCCGACGCGCTCCAGCTTTTGGGTTTGCTCGTTCAACCGCAGCGTCCCTGTCCCGTACAGCGTCTTAAAGTTCTGAAGCGGGTTTTCTTTAACGATGACGAGGTCCGCAAGCTTGCCGACCCGGACCATCCCGATGGGAGGATCGGTGATCCCTTTAGGCTCGTAAAGCGTCTGCGCGCCATTCATCGTTGCCGCACGGATCACTTGGTGCGGGTTGAAGCCTGCTTCCTGCAGCATCTCCAATTCTTCAGGAAAGCCAAAGCCATAGGTTTTAAAGATGAAGCCACTGTCCGTGCCAGTCGTCACCCGGCCGCCGATATTTTTATAATCATTCAAGAGACGCATATAGCGCGCGTAGAAATTGCGCCATTGTGTCTCTTGCTTGGTTGTCCAGTCGAAGAAGTAGGATCCGTGATTCTCGCGTGATGATTGGAAGAAGTCCCAAAGCTGCGGCATTGTGTATTCGTTGTGCCAGTCGGCGTTGCGTGCCCGCATCAAGTCGCGCGAGGCCGCGTAAATGGTCATAGTGGGATCGAAAGTGACACCCCGGTCCTTTTGCGCCTGCAGATAGTCTGTCCATTCCTTCGAACCCGGCTCGTAGATGTCGTCCCAAATGTCCGCGACTTCGGCGAAGCGATATTGTTCGTCATTGAAACTGTAATCGGTGGAATAATCCTGAATCGCACCGTTCTTCAGGAGCGATTCCATATGGCCGTAGAAGTGGGTCACCGTTCCGAGCCCAGCCTCACCCGCCTGCCGGGCATTCATCATCGCGACCCCAGTTTGCGTAAGGTGCGCTGTGGTGCCAAGCCCCAGCTTCTTTGCCTCGTCGATTGCGGCTTTGAATATCTCGGGTCCCTCGGTCGGACCGATCCCGAACTTTATGCCGTCAATATTGTTCTTCGCGGCCCAGCGGACCCACTCGCGCGCCTGTTGCGACGTTATCACTGGCCCCTTATCCCAGCCTTGGCCGACCCGCTGGTAATCAAAGATGCGCGGGGCAACAATCTCGTTGCGTGCGGAGCGAGCCTTCTCGACAGTTGAGACGTTCCACGGAGCCAGATTCACACCCCGCACCGACGTCACCCCATGGGCCAGCCACAGCTTATAGGAATAACCAAGGTCCGGCGCTTTATCGGCCGAACTGCCGTGGACATGGGTGTCAATGAAGCCAGGCAGCACCCACATGCCGGCGGCGTCTACTTCATGGTCGAAGTCGCGGGGCTCACGCCCTTGCTTCATCGGCAGCCCGGGCGTGCCGGCGTCTAATATCTCCGCAATCCGATTGTTCTCAACAACGATGTCAACCGGTCCACGCGGCGGCGCGCCAGTGCCGTCAATCAACATCGCGCCGCGGATTACCATTTTGCGGAACGGCCCCGCACCTTCGCCGGCCGCCCGTGCAGGCGCCGGGTTCGCACCCGCCCGCGGTTTTACCGCTTCGACCTTCTGCTGGACTGGCGCTTGGGCAAATGTTGGGGAAACCACGCACATAGCGACCGAAATCGCACCTGCAGCCAGCCATAAGTTCGAAAAAACACGCATCACATTATCCCCCGCCAATAAGCCTAGATCGGCCCTGTGCATGGCGCATGCATAGCGGCGTCTCCGACGGCCGAAAAGGACTTTCAATGGGTCGAAGTCAGACATCAGCCTTCGCCGGACGAAGGTCCGTTCCTCGCTCTATCGACGCGAAAGCAGCTAGCCAGCTTCTGCCCCAGAAACTGCCATGACAGCTAATCTTGGAACGCTTATACAAACGCTCGCCGTAAGGCCGCCTTTGGTTGCAAAGGCCGTATCGCCTAAAGCATTGAAAAACTGGAGCGGGCGAAGGGATTCGAACCCTCGACCCCAAGCTTGGCAAGATTTGGATATATGAAATTTCCAATATGAATCAGGTGCTTATAAAGTTCCTGAAAAATCCGAACACGATCCGAACATTTTCAGCCCGTTAAATGATGCGCGCGAATCCTGCCGCGCCACGTGCTGGGGGTGCACTTGCCTCAGGCTTGTTCAATTGCAGGGCGGTATTCAACATTTGCCCCACATCGCCTTCGTCCCCAAGGATGGCTTCCATGCTGCGAACGCATAAGCAGACTTTATCATCCGCTAAATCATACCAGATTTGCTTTGACGCACGGCGCGTTTTGACGAGGTCGTTGCGGCGCAGTTCCGCAAGTTGCTGGCTAAGCGCAGGTTGGCCGATGCCCGTTGCGGCATCGATTTCGCTCACCGTGCGTTCGCCGCGCAAAAGGCAAGATAAGATCATGAGCCGCTGCGGCTGCGCATAGACTTTTAGCTTATCCGCCGCTTTTACGGCGCGATCGCGACTTTCAAAAAGCGAAGTCATTTCGCATCGGCCAAATGGCAAAACCAATCATCGTCACCACTGATTTCGGCGCTGTTTATAATTGGTAATGCAAGCAATTTATCCCCGGGTTGCCATCCCTCTGGAGCAAGGCCAGCGCCGCCTTGAGTAGCTTGCAATGCGTGAAGAAGGCGCAACATTTCACTGACCGAGCGCCCCACATTATGCGGATAAGTGGTGATGGCACGAATGATGCCGTCGGGATCGATGAAATAGGTTGAGCGAACCGCGGCGCTATCGGCCGCTGCATCATCAATCATGCCATATGCGCGACCAATGGCCATGGAGGGATCTTCAATGATTGGGAAAAGAACATTTACCCCAAATTTATGTTTAATCGCAGTCACCCACGCAATGTGCGAATGGATACTGTCCACGGAAAGCCCGAGCAATGCACAACCAGTTGCCTCGAACGCAGCGGCCGACTTGGCAAGAGCCACAAATTCCGTCGTGCACACTGGTGTAAAGTCCGCAGGGTGCGAGAACAAGATGAGCCACTGGCCCCGATATTCCGATAGGCTCCGCTCCCCGAGCGTGGTTCGCGCGCGAAAGTCCGGCGCTGTTTCGCCAATCCTAATGGGCTGTGAGGGAACTGCTGGCGTGTCGTTCATTAATTCATCCTGTTCATCTGTCGGCGCTGCCACGAGACTCTTATTGACGCAACATGGATAATTGATTACACAATTTATGTAAATATGAATTTATAGGAGTTTTCCATGCCCGACTCAGCGCTAGAAAATGCCATTGCGCAGGTGAGCGATGCCCAAAAGGGTGTTCCGATAATTCGTGCCTTTTTCGACAAACCGACTTTCACGGTCAGCTATGTGGTCCACGACCCTGAAACAAAGCAGGCTGCTATCATTGATAGCGTGCTTGATTTTGATCCTGCTTCGGGGCGAACCTCGTTCGCGTCGGCGGATGCCATTATCGCATATGTTGCACAGCAGGGCTTGGCCGTTGATTGGCTGCTCGAAACCCATGCGCATGCCGATCACCTGTCAGCAGCGCCTTATCTGCAGCAAAAGCTTGGCGGCAAAATCGCAATTGGCGAACATATCGTCACCGTCCAGAATGTGTTCGGAAAGCTGTTTAACGCTGGCACTGATTTTCAACGCGATGGGTCGGACTTTGACCGGCTGTTTGCCGATGGCGACCACTTTCAAATTGGGAAGCTGGACGTAACCGTTCTCCATGTCCCCGGTCATACGCCTGCGGACATTGCCTATGTCATTGGCGATGCCGTGTTCACGGGCGACACAATGTTCATGCCCGATTACGGCACGGCGCGCGCCGATTTCCCCGGCGGCGATGCGCGGCAATTGTTCCGGTCGTTGCGCCGGATATTGTCGCTGCCTGCCTCGACGCGCCTTTTCATGTGTCACGACTATTTACCGGCTGGTCGCACGGAATATGTATGGGAAACCACTGTGGAGGCAGAGCGTTCAGGCAATATCCATGCCCATGACGGCATAACCGAGGATGAATTTGTCGCGATGCGTGAGGCGCGCGATGCGACGCTGGATATGCCGCGCCTGATTTTGCCGTCGGTGCAAGTGAATATGCGTGCGGGGCATATGCCCGCGGCGGACGACAATGGCATCACGTACCTTAAAATCCCGGTTAACGCTGTATGATACCGGCCTTTCCCAACGCCATGCCCTTTGAGGGCTTTATGGGCGGCTTGCTGATTGGACTTGCCGCGGCAATCATGCTGCTCGGCCTTGGCCGGATCGCAGGCGTCAGCGGAATGGCGGCACGGGCAACGGGCATCGCGGATAGCGGAGCACCACGAAATGTCGCAATCGCATTCGTCGTCGGCCTTCCGCTTGGTGCGCTTTTGATCGCGCAGACCGTTGGTGCGGTGAACGTCAGTTTTCCAGCATCCATCTGGCCGCTGATCATCGGTGGCTTGCTCGTTGGCTATGGCACACGGCTCGGCTCGGGCTGCACCAGTGGCCATGGCGTATGCGGGCTGTCGCGTCTTTCGCCGCGATCGATGTTGGCAACCGGCATGTTTATGACAAGCGGATTTGTGACCGTGGGGCTTCTTCGCGCAGGAGGTTGGCTATGACCCGGGCGCTTATCGCATTGCTCTCTGGCCTGTTGTTCGGGGCCGGCCTTGCCTATTCGGGCATGTCTGATCCTGCCCGTGTTCAGGCGTTTCTGGATCTGTTTGGCCAATGGGATCCGACGCTCGCTTTCGTCATGGGTGGCGCCATGCTGCCAATGGCAGTGGCTTGGGTCATTAAATCGCGACTGTCGGCACCGCTTGCCGCGCCAGCCTTTGATTTACCAGGCACGGCCACGCTGGATCGCCCGCTCGCCATTGGGGCCATATTGTTTGGAATGGGCTGGGGCATTGCCGGCCTTTGCCCCGGGCCTGCACTGGCTGACTTGGCGATTGCGCCGGGCGATGTTGCGCCATTTGTCGTTGCGATGTTTGTCGGCATGGCCGTGCAGCGCTTCGTACCTTTCTCTTCCCAAAAAACAAAACAGGCGGGGGCCTAAATGACATTCAAATCCATCACGCCAAACTTTTCTGTTTCAGCGCAATTGACGCCAGAAGACGTGCATCATGCCGCCGCGCAGGGTTTTAAATCGGTCATATGCAACCGGCCAGATGGCGAAGAGGCGGGGCAACCATCCGCCGCCGCTATCCAGAAAGAAGCAGAAGCGCTTGGCCTGTCATTCACGTATATTCCGGCCGTGTCAGGCGCAGTTACGGACGATGATGCGGCGAAGATGAAAGCGGCCCTTGCCCAAATGCCATCCCCCATTCTTGCTTATTGCCGTTCAGGCGCGCGTTCCAGCAAACTTTGGGAAATGGCGACAAAAGGTCAGGACAAAATGCCATCCTCCACCAAAATCTATGATGTGGTTATCGTGGGCGGCGGCAGTGCCGGAATCGCCACAGCCTCCAGCCTCCTCAAACGCAATCGGAATCTATCTGTTGCCGTTATCGAACCGTCAGAAGATCATTATTATCAGCCCGGCTGGACTATGGTTGGGGCGGGCGTTTTCTCGGCTGAATTCACCAAGCGGACCGAAAAATCGGTCATGCCCAAAGCGGTTGACTGGATTAAGAAGGCAGCCTCTGGCTTTGCGCCTGAGGACAACCAAGTGCTGCTCGCCGATGGCAGTTCGGTTGCCTATCGCGTGCTGGTGGCATGCCCCGGGATTAAGCTGGATTGGGAAGCCATCGATGGCTTGACCGAAACGCTCGGTCAAAATGGCGTAACGTCCAACTATCGTTACGACCTTGCCCCTTATACCAACCGCCTTGTGAAGGATTTCAAGCAAGGCCGCGCGCTGTTCACGCAGCCGCCCATGCCGATCAAATGTGCAGGCGCGCCGCAAAAATCAATGTATCTGTCGTGCAGCGCGTGGGAACGTGCCGGGGTGTTAAAAGACATTGATGTGCAATTCCATAACAGCGGCGCAGTGCTGTTCGGGGTCGCCGCTTATGTGCCCGCATTGATGGAATATATTGAACGTTATGACGCGCACTTAAATTTTGAATCGAAGCTGGTTGCGATCGATGGCCCTGCCAAAATTGCGACATTTGAACAGAAACGCGGGGACGTCGTTACGCGGGTCGAAGAAAAGTTCGACATGATCCATGTTGTCCCGCCGCAAGTCGCGCCAGATTTTGTGCGCAACAGTCCGCTGGCTGCCGCAAGTGGCTTTATCGAGGTCAATGAAGCGACATTGCAGCATGTGCGTTATGCAAATGTCTTCGCCTTGGGCGACGCCTGCTCGTCGTCAAACGCCAAGACAATGGCGGCGGCACGCAAGCAAGCGCCAGTGGTCGCTGTGAACGTATTGGCTGCTCTTGAGGGCAAGCCACCTGTCGCAGATTATGACGGCTATGGCAGTTGCCCGTTGACGGTCGAGCGCGGCAAGATTGTGCTCGCCGAATTTGGTTATGGCGGAAAATTGCTGCCCAGCTTCCCGAATTGGCTGATTGACGGCACACGTCCATCGCGCCTGTCATGGCTGTTAAAGGATACCATCCTTCCGCCAATTTACTGGCACGGTATGCTCAAAGGGCATGAATGGATGGTCAAACCCCACAAAATCGGCGCGGCGTAACCGATATGAAATTGGCGCGCTATTTACCGATATTGGAATGGGGACGCGGCTATGGCGGCGTGACGTTGACCAATGACTTGGTCGCCGCCGCAATCGTCACGAT
>NZ_JBIIMC010000052.1:0-8031 GCF_044338195.1 Sphingorhabdus sp.
ACCTCTTGATGTGAATCCATTCCGATATTGGCGAGCAACCGATAGCCGGGTTCTACCAGCCCCAATGCGCGCGCAACTTGGCCGACAGCGCGGACGAATCCGGCGATTTCCGCGTCGCTGGCTTTGGCGCTAAAATCATCCCAGCTGACATACGCGCCTTTGGGAATGACGAGGACATGCGTCGGTGCCTGCGGATTGATGTCGTGAAAGGCGAGTGCCCAGTCATCTTCAAAAACTTTTTTGCAGGGGATTTCCCCGCGCAGGATTTTGGCGAAGATATTCTGGTCATCGTACGGCAATGTCGCATCAATCGGCATCTTATTCTCCAGAATACTCGCGCGCGGCCTTTTCAACGAGGCCGGACACGCCTTCCCTGCGGTCAAGCTCCGCAAGCACATCATCAAGCGCCACGCCACCTTCGGCGAGCAAGATCATCAGATGGAAAAGCAGGTCTGCCGCTTCAGCGGTCAGGTGGCCGGCATCCCCCGAAAGCGCCGCGATGATTGTTTCGGTCGCTTCTTCGCCCACTTTCTGCGCAATTTTACCGCGCCCTTTGGCGAATAACGACGCCACATAGCTGCTATCGGGCGCAGCGTTCGACCGCTGGGCAATGGTCTGTTCAAGTCGTGCAAGCGTGTCGCGCATCAAATATCCTTCTGCAAGGCGATAACCATGGCCTTGTCCTCTGCGGGTATCAACCCTTCCAACACGCGCCAGAAACCTGTGACCGATTCCTGTCCTGCTGCGGCATAAGCGGACGCAAGGCTCGTACGCAGTGCGTCAAATAGCTGCGCTTCAAAGCGGACACCCTCTGCAGTCAGACGCAGCAGCTTCTGCCGCCGGTCGACCACGCCCGCGCGCGTTTCGACCAACTCTTTCTCCGCCAAGTCGGTCAGCACCCGGCCCAAAGATTGTTTCGTGATCGCAAGAATTTTGAGCAATTCGCTAATCGTCAGGTCGGGTTGGCGGGCGATGAAATACAGCGCGCGATGGTGCGCGCGGCCAAGGCCATGCTCGGCCAATCCGTCGTCTATAGCGCGCGTCAGCCGCGTATAGCCGAAAAACAAAAGCTCAACGCCGCGCCGCACCTCATGCTCGCGCAGAAACAAGGGTGACGCCGTCGGCGCAGCAGATACAGAAGATGGGGCAGCCATATTGACGTATCTAAGCCCAGCCCATAGGACGAAGCAAGACCCTAACTGACGAGAGCAACTATGACGTCCGGCGCATTTCCATTTGAGGCTAATCCGAATCCTGTTGATGCGGCTGAACGGGCTGCGCGGCTTGTCGATCCCGGTTTTGGCCGTGTGTTTACGGATCATATGGTCACCATCCGCTATTCGGACGCCGAAGGCTGGCATGACGCAAAAGTAGGGCCCCGTGCGCCGCTCACACTCGATCCCGCGACGGCGGTGCTGCATTATGCGCAGGAAATATTTGAAGGTTTAAAGGCCTATCGCCTTGCAGACGGCACGATGGCGCTGTTTCGTCCTGAGCAGAATGCCCGCCGTTTCCAGCGGTCGGCCAAGCGGCTCGCCATGCCCGAACTGCCGGAAGACATGTTTTTGCAAGCGTGCAAACAACTGGTTCAGGTCGACAAAGACTGGTTTCCGCCGGTCGATGGCGGATCGATTTATTTGCGCCCCTTCATGATCGCCAGCGAAGTGTTTCTGGGCGTGAAGCCATCGGCGGAATATCTGTTCATGGTTATCGCCTCATCGGCCGGGAATTATTTCAAAAGCGGCGCTCCTGCGATTTCGATTTGGGTATCGGAACAATATACCCGTGCCGCACGCGGCGGAACGGGCGCAGCGAAGTGCGGCGGCAATTATGCCGCAAGCCTTGTCGCCCAATCCGAAGCCATTCGCGAGGGTTGTGACCAGGTCGTCTTTCTGGACGCCGCCGAACATCGCTGGGTCGAAGAACTTGGCGGTATGAACCTGTTTTTCCTGTTCGATGACGGATCATTGATGACACCGCCTACCGACGGCACGATTTTGGAAGGCATCACCCGCGATTCGGTTCTCACGCTTGCCCGCGCGCAAGGCCTGACCGTCCGTGAGGAACGCTATGCGATGGACCAATGGCGCGCCGATGCCGAATCTGGACGGCTTGTTGAAGTCTTTGCCTGTGGCACTGCGGCGGTCGTAACCCCCGTCGGCACGGTGAAATCCACCCAAGGCGCCTTCACCATTGGCGCGGGCGGCGCGGGGCAAATGACCCAGCAAATCCGCACAAAACTTGTGGATATCCAACGCGGAGCGGCAGCAGACACCCATGGTTGGGTGCATCGCATCGATTAAGCTGTTGCGCTACGAGATTCGCACGATATAAGCCGCGCACATCGGCCAGATTGCTGGCTTGCTGGGGCGTCGCCAAGCGGTAAGGCAGCGGCTTTTGATGCCGCCATTCGCAGGTTCGATCCCTGCCGCCCCAGCCATTTCCTCAATCCGCGCCAATTTCGCTCCTCATCCGCGAGTGTAAGACATTGTCAATGTTTTGGACCTACGTCTGGTAACTCAATGTTTATCGGCATGTTTTTCTCACGGACGCCGATATTCGGCAACGTGCTGAGGGGTGGATTAAAATATGCGGGTAGTAATTGCGGACGATGAGCCAGAGGTGGTTCATCATCTGAAAGCCATCGTCGAAGAACTTGGCCACGCTGCGGTTGGATATACCGATAGTAACGCCCTTATGCGGACCTTGGTCAGCGACCCATTTGATTTGCTGATGCTCGATTGGAACTTGCCCGGCAAAGATGGTCTCGAGATTCTGAAATGGATGCAAGAGACGCTGCCCGAGCAACCGCCGGTTATGATGATCACCAACCGGTCTGCGAAAAACGACATTGCCGAGGCACTGTATGCCGGAGCTGCGGATTATATCAGTAAGCCAGAAGACCGCTCGGTTATCGCCGCGCGCATCAGTGCCATATTACGCCGTGGCGCGATTGGTGGCGCTTTTGATACCGAAGCGACATATGGCAACTATCGCTTGAACCGGATTGAACAGACGGTCTTTGTGAATGGGCAGATCATTGCACTCACGGCCAAAGAGTTTGAATTGGCCGACTTTTTCTTCCGCAATGTCAACCGCACATTGTCACGCAATTATCTTATGGAGGCGATCTGGCGGACGACCGCGACCTTGGCCACGCGTACGTTGGACATGCATATCTCGCGCGTGCGTTCAAAGCTGAACCTGCAGCCCGAAAACGGTTTTCGCATTTCAACGGTCTTCGGCTATGGCTACCGCTTAGAAACGATCGCCAATACGCGTTAGTTCCGGCCGAGCATCTGGCGGACAGCCGGATGAGGCGATGATGGACGCTTATGCGGCTTTCTTCGCCCGCTCGGTCATTTCCTGATTAAGTATGTCTGCCAACAGGAAAGCGAGTTCAAGCGATTGCGCGGCATTCAAGCGTGGGTCGCAATGCGTATGGTACCGATCGGCCAAACCTTCGTCGGTCACGGCAACCGCACCGCCGGTGCATTCGGTGACATTCTGGCCCGTCATCTCAATATGGATGCCGCCGCCAAAGCTGCCTTCGGCACGGTGGACGGCAAAGAAGCCGCGCACTTCAGCCAAAATACGCTCGAACGGACGCGTTTTATATCCGCTGGCGGATTTAACGACATTGCCATGCATCGGGTCGCACGACCAGATAACAGGATGTCCCTCACGCTGGACGGCGCGCACCAACGTGGGCAATCCGCTCTCAACCTTGTCATAACCATAACGCGAGATCAGGGTAATCCGGCCTGCTTCGCGTGACGGGTTCAACCCATCCAACATGCGCAACAGCGCGTCGGGTTCAAGGCTTGGTCCGCATTTGATACCGATTGGGTTGCCGATGCCGCGTAAGAATTCGACATGCGCCGAACCGTCAAAGCGGGTGCGGTCGCCGATCCACAGGAAGTGCGCCGACGTATCATACCAATCGCCGGTCAGGCTGTCCTGACGGGTCATTGCCTGCTCATACGGCAACAACAATGCCTCATGGCTCGTGTAAAAGCTTGTGCCCTTAATCTGCGGGACAGTTTCTGGCGTGATGCCGCAGGCTTCCATGAAAGCCAGCGCCTCGCTGATACGGTCGGCGGTTTCTTTATATTTCTGCGCCCATGGCGAGCGGCCCATATAATCATGCGTCCACGCATTGACCTGCTGCAGATTGGCGTACCCACCGTTGGAAAACGCGCGCAGCAGATTGAGCGTTGACGCCGCCTGGCTATACGCACGTATCATCCGTGTCGGGTCAGGCTCGCGGCCTTCGGCAACAAATTCAATGTCGTTGATAATATCGCCGAAATAGCTGGGCAGTTCGACGCCATCGATTGTTTCGGTCGGGGTTGAGCGTGGCTTGGCAAACTGGCCAGCCATGCGGCCCAATTTCACGACCGGCAATTTGCCTGCAAAGGTCAGTACAACCGCCATTTGCAGAATGACGCGAAATGTATCGCGGATATTATTGGGATGAAATTCGGCAAAGCTTTCGGCGCAATCGCCGCCTTGTAACAAAAATGCCTTGCCCTCGGCCACCTTGGCAAGGTCAGCCGTCAGATTGCGCGCCTCGCCTGCAAAAACCAGCGGCGGATAGTTGCGCAGTGTCTCTTCGGTTGCGGCAAGTGCTGCTGCATCCTTATATTCAGGCATATGAATGCCCGTCGCGCTTCTCCAGCTATCCGGCGTCCAAGGTGTCGCCATGCGATCTACTCCAACAATATTCATTCAAAAGTCGCGCCCTTTAGGCTTAATATGTTGCGAGAAGCAAGCATTAGCCGCGAATTTACGCCGGTTTTGCAAAATGCAATCGGCATGGCGCGCTTTGGTACACGCACTGCCAAATTCCCTGTTGGCAAAAACCCCTAAAGGCGTCTATCAGGCCCGCTGAATCGACCCAATTGTAAGGCGAATGGCTTTCAAGTTCGGGAAGAGACGGGATTTCGACGCTATTGCGGACTAACCGCCGCAACGCAAAAAGGGCAGATTATGTCGACAGTCAAAAAGACAAAAGGCACGGTAAAAAAGCCGGCAGTAAAAAAGAAGGCGGCTGCGGCGGCCGCTCCAGTAGCGGCTCACGCTGCGGCTGGTGACAATGGCCATGATGGCGCAGAAGGTTCGGGTGTTCGTCGCCGCGACTTCATTCACATCGCCGCGGTCAGCTTTGCTGGCGTAGGTGCAGCAGCGGTCGCAATGCCATTGGTATCGCAGATGAGCGCAAGCGCCGACGTGCTGGCACTCGCCTCCATCGAGGTGGACGTTGCCGCTATTCAGCCAGGCCAGTCCATTAAGACCAGCTGGCGCAAACAGCCGGTGTTCATCCGCAATCTGACGCCTGCTGAAGTCGAAGAAGCAAATAAGGTTGATGTTGGTTCGCTGCGCGATCCACAAACCCTTGCGGATCGTACCAAGCCAGGCAAAGAAAATTGGTTGATTACCCTTGGCGTTTGCACCCATTTGGGTTGCGTACCACTTGGTGCAGCCGCTGGTGAAGTTAAGGGTGAATATGGCGGCTATTTCTGCCCATGCCATGGTTCACATTATGATACCGCCGCACGTATCCGGAAGGGCCCAGCCCCGACAAATCTCGTCGTTCCGGAATTCGCATTCATTTCTGACACAGTCGTCAAAATCGGTTGAGGAGCTAAAACGCGATGAGCTTCCCTTGGGCACAAGAATATAAACCGCAGGGTACGGTGAGCAAATGGGTCGACGAACGTCTTCCTTTGCCACGCCTTGTATATAACGCGGTCGGCGCCGGATATCCGGTACCCCGCAACCTCAATTACTTCTGGAACTTCGGCGTCCTTGCGGGCGTCGCTTTGGTTATCCAGATTGTGACCGGCATCGTGTTGGCCATGCATTATTATGCAAGTGTCGACGGCGCGTTCAACAGCGTTGAACATATCATGCGCGATGTAAACTCGGGCTGGTTTATTCGCTATGCGCACATGAACGGCGCAAGCTTCTTCTTCATCGTGGTCTACATCCATATCTTCCGCGGTCTTTTCTACGGTTCGTATAAAGCGCCGCGCGAAATGATCTGGTTGCTGGGCGTCACCATCTTCTTGTTGATGATGGCGACCGCGTTCATGGGCTATGTGCTTCCATGGGGCCAAATGAGCTTCTGGGGTGCGCAGGTTATCACGGGCTTCTTCTCCGCCATTCCATTGGTTGGTGAACCGCTGCGCCAGCTGCTCTTGGGCGGTTTTTCGCCAGATCAAGCTGCGCTGAACCGCTTCTTCTCGCTGCATTATTTGCTGCCGTTCGTCATTGCTGGTGTCATCATCTTGCACATCTGGGCATTGCACATTCCAGGGTCGTCAAACCCGACGGGCGTAAGCGTAAAGAGTGAGCAAGACACGGTTCCATTCCACCCATATTACACTGCAAAAGACGGCTTCGGCCTTGGGGTCTTCTTGATCTTCTTCGTCGCAGTCACTTTCTTTGCGCCAAATATGCTTGGCCATCCGGACAATTATATTCCGGCGAACCCGCTTTCGACGCCAGCGCACATCGTGCCTGAATGGTATTTCTTGCCCTTCTATGCGATTTTGAAGGCGTTCACGGTCGACTTCGGCATTCCGTTCACGGGCATCATCCTCATCCCAGCTAAGTTGATGGGCGTGCTTGCGATGTTCGGTTCGATCTTGCTGTTGTTCTTCCTGCCTTGGTTGGACACATCACCAGTGCGTTCGGGACATTATCGTCCATTGTTCCGCAAATTCTTCTGGTATGGTCTGATCCCATGTCTGTTGGTATTGACCTATTGCGGCGGCAAACCGCCATATACCCAGTGGGTTGTACTCAGCCAGCTTGCGGCAGCGTACTATTTCGCTCACTTCTTGATCATCTTGCCGATCGTTTCGCGCATTGAACGGCCGCTTCCGCTGCCAAATTCAATCACCGAAGCCGTCACCGGCAAACCGCTTCCAGCGGCTGCGTAAAACAGGGAAAGCATAATCATGGTTCGTTTAATTGCTTTTTTGGTAGGCCTGTTTTTCAGCGGTATGCTGTTGCTTGGCCTTGGGGACACCGTCATCACTGCGATCAAGGAACCCGCCGTTCCTACGGTTGAGGCGGAATTCCACGAAGAGTCTTTGCCAGTCAAATTTGCCCATGACGGTCCGTTGGGTAAATATGACCGCGGTGAATTGCAGCGTGGCTTGAAGGTCTATGCTGAAGTCTGTGCCGCTTGCCACAGCTTGAATCTGGTCGCGTTCCGCGATTTCGCGGCCTTGGGCTATAGCGAAGAACAGGTCAAAGCGATTGCAAAGGCGTGGAAGACCGAAGTTCCAAGCATCAACCCTGAAACGGGTGAGCCTGCGACACGTCCAGCGATTCCTGCTGACAAAATTCCTTCGCCATTTGCGAATGAAGTTGCAGCACGTGCGGCCAACAACAATGCGCTTCCGCCAGATCTTTCGCTGATCACAAAGGCGCGTGAAAATGGCCCAGCTTATTTGTATTCATTGCTGCTCGGCTATCGTGACCAAGCGGGTTACAAGAACGAAGAAGGCAAAGAACTGCTGAAGGAATTCCCTGAAGCGGCGACACCTGCCGGTCTTCACTTCAACCCGTGGTTTGCGAACCTGAACATCGCAATGGCGCCACCGATCGTTTCCGATGATCAGGTTACCTATGACGATGGAACGAAAGCCACCAAGGAACAGATGGCGCGAGACGTCTCTGCATTCCTGACCTGGGCTGCGGAACCAAAGATGGAAAACCGCAAGAGCGCCGGTTGGGCAGCCCTTGGCTTCCTATTGGTCTTCACGGTGCTTGCTTGGATGTCCTACAAAACGATCTGGGCTGACAAGAAACATTGATAGAAACATCATGAATTTTGGAAGGGGCCGCTTTTGCGGCCCTTTCTTTTGCAATCTGGGCGTTGACGCTAGGGCCGTATAATGGCAATAGCGGCGCTTCTAACGGCCTATGGCCGGTCGCGGGTATAGCATAGTGGTAATGCACTAGCCTTCCAAGCTAGCTAGAGGGGTTCGATTCCCCTTACCCGCTCCAACTTCC
>NZ_JBIIMC010000008.1:0-78443 GCF_044338195.1 Sphingorhabdus sp.
CGCCCGTGCTGTGCTCTTCATATTATCCACCAATTTTCGTTATCGCGGCCCTATGTCAGACTAAAAGCTGGTGCGGCAATCGGATTGCGCCGTCAAAACGCAGCAACAGCTTTTTCTAATATTAAATATTAGTACTGTTTACTTGGCGACCAAGCAAGACCGGGAAAAGGTACCGAATTCCTAGGGTTTCATGGCTGCGCAATATGCAGATGTCACAGGACCGTTCGGTCCGCCCAATGCGCGTGGGTTCCGCTGCTGATCTTATGTGGCAGCGCGATTCTGCACACCGGCCCATCATCAAAGCGTTTGCAGTCGATGAGGATGCATTCCGACGTTCCACGATTTTCGTCGGTCACAAAGCTGACAAGATACCCATCGTCTTCGTCTGTGGCGCCCACCCGCGGGGCGAAGGGCGCTTCGCTGGCATAACGGCCATCGGGGAGCTGGACTTCCCAAGACTCGCCCGTGACCAAATCATGTTTGACGAAGCCTGTGAATAGGAACCAGCCTGGCTTTGCCGTCGTGCTATAGGCATAACGATAGGGCAGCCCCAAATAACGCTGGTTCATCATCCCGAACTCTAAAATCCGGTCATCCAAACGCTCTTCGCATGTGGTGCCGTCCTTCAAATTGAAACGCCAACGGTGCAGCTTGGGCTTGAAACTATGTTCGTCGACATAGGCCATCATATGCCCATAGCCATCGGCATTTTCGATCGGTGGCGGATAAGGGTCTTCTTCGAAATAGCCGTCGAGGATGACCTCGTCCCCTTCCTCATAGGCATTGATGAAGTGCAGGACAAAGGTCGGGGCCGCTTCAAACCAGCGGATATCTTCAGGCTGGCCATAACGTGGAATGAGCGCGAAACGCGATGGCAGCCCTTCGTGCAGCCGCGTCACATGGACATCGCGCTTCAACAGCTCCTCGTCCCAAAACAGCGGGAAGTCGCACAATATTGACCAATTTTCGGTGAACATCATGTCATGCGGCAAACGCGGCCCGGGAAGCGGGATGGGCACATAATGCGCCAGCTTTCCGCTGCGGTCGACCACACCATAATGCATATAAGGCGCATGTTTGGAGTAGTTGAAAAACAGCAACTCGCCCGTGCGTTCATCAACCTTGGGATGCGCCGAAATGCCGTCAAGCGGCACCCAGGACGCAACGCCCTCCTGCTCCAGCGTTTCGGGGTCGAGCACATAGCCTTCCCCGCACTGGTAGAAAGTGGACACGGCCTTGCCGGCATGCACGATGATGTCGGTGCTTGATGAATCCTTAAGGCTGCCATGCGCGCCAAAGCCGGGGCGTTTCGACACGCCCACCTTGTCCATCAACCCGCCCCACAGCGAACCGCCGGCATCCTGCTCCGCCTGAAAACAGCGGGTGCGCACAAAACGGTTGCGGTAGCTTGCCTTACCACCCGAAAAATCAATCTGGTGGATCATGCCGTCGCCATCAAAGGGATGATAACGCCCTAGCGGCTGATGGACTTGGTTTTCGGTGTTGCGCAAATAGACGCCGTCAATGTCGTCCGGAATGCTGCCTTCGATAACCTCAAGGTCCGTCGCGGTGACCTCTTCATGCTGCGGCGTCCACGCGCCATTGAGATAGGGGTGGTTGCTCGGCTGCAGCGTCGCTTTCACCGGTGGCAATCTATCGACACGCATTTTCGCTCTCCTCAGGCGTTAACCTAGGTCGAAAGTCACCCCTTGCGCAAGCGGCAGTTCATTCGAATAGTTAATCGTGTTGGTCGCCCGGCGCATATAGGCTTTCCATGCGTCCGAACCGGATTCACGACCACCGCCCGTTTCCTTTTCGCCGCCAAATGCCCCACCGATTTCAGCGCCCGATGTGCCGATATTGACATTGGCGATGCCGCAGTCGCTACCTTCCGCCGACAGGAACCGTTCGCACTCGCGGATGTCGGTCGAGAATATTGAGGACGAAAGCCCCGCGCCGACACTGTTTTGAAGCGCGATGGCGTGCGCCAAATCATGATAGCGGAAGATGTAGAGTATCGGCGCAAAGGTTTCGCGCAATGCCGGGCCGTTGTGCGCGGGCATCTCGACAAGCGCGGGCCGGACATAGACACCGTCCAAGTCCATCCGTTCACCGCCCGTGATATTTGCGCCAAGCGCGCGTGCTTCATCGAGGGCGCGCTGCATGCCGTCATATGCCGCTTCGTCAACAAGGGGGCCTGCAAGGTTGCCGCCATCTAGCGGGTCGCCAACCGCCATCGATGTGCTGGCGGCCTTCAATGCTTCCACAAAATTGTCATAGATCGCATCATGCACAAAGACGCGTCGTAGGCTCGTGCAGCGTTGCCCGCTGGTGCCGAACGCCGAGAACAGCACGCCGCGTAATGCCAATGCAAGGTCAGCCTTGTCGCTGATGATCGCGGCGTTATTGCCTCCAAGCTCCAATATCATCTTGGCAAAGCGCGATGCTGCAACCTGTCCGACTTTGCGGCCCATTTCCGTGCTGCCGGTGGCAGAGATGAGCGCAATGCGCGGGTCCGCGACCAAAGCCGCGCCAACGTCACGTCCGCCGTGCACCACTTGTGATACATGCGCTGGAGCATCGCCAAATGCGGTCACCGCACGTTCAAAAATGGCTTGAACGGCCACCGCGGTCAGCGGGGTTTTTTCGGACGGTTTCCAGATTACGCTATTACCGCAGACAAGTGCCAGCGCCGCATTCCATGCCCAGACGGCGACTGGGAAATTGAACGCAGAAATGACCAGAACCGGCCCCAAGGGATGCCATTGTTCCATCATACGGTGGCCGGGACGTTCGCTGGCGATGGTGAGGCCATGAAGCTGGCGCGATAAGCCGACCGCGAAGTCGCAAATGTCGATCATCTCCTGCACTTCGCCGAGGCCTTCGGACAACGGCTTCCCACATTCGATGGTAACAAGGCGCGCCAGATTTTCCTTATCTTCGCGTAAGGCATTGCCGAAAAGGCGAACAAGCTCTCCACGACGCGGCGCGGGGACGGCGCGCCAACTGTGAAACGCATCGGTGGCTTTTGTGCACGCCGCATCCATATCCGAGGCAGAGGCGGTTGATACCGATCCGATATTGCTGCCATCGACGGGCGAGTATGACGCCATATCCCCCGAACTTTGGGTTCCGAGGTTTTTCAATATCGTCTCTACATCTGCTTCCAGCTTCACCGCTATCTCCTATTTGATTGCTGCCGAATAGACGGGTTACAGACATTTTGCCAGCTTGCCCGCAGCACACAAAAAGTTTAGCGACCCATGCAACATTGGAGAAACCTTATGGCCGAATTGGCAGCATTTGATTGGTCCGACCCTTTCCGTCTGGATGCGCAGCTTACCGAAGATGAACGCATGATCCGCGATTCCGCACATGCCTTTGCGCAAAGCGAATTGCAGCCACGCGTGATTGAGGCTTACCGGACCGAAATTGATGCGCCCGAATTGTTTCCGCTGATGGGCCAAACGGGTTTGCTGGGTGCAACGATTCCGGAAGAATATGGCGGCGTTGGCGCGTCTTACGTCGCCTATGGCTTGATTGCGCGAGAGATTGAGCGCGTCGATTCCGGCTACCGTTCGATGGCGTCGGTTCAATCGTCGCTCGTGATGCACCCGATCTATGCATATGGTTCCGAAGAGCAGCGTCGCAAATATCTGCCCGGGCTTGCGGCAGGAACGCTCATCGGTTGCTTTGGATTGACCGAGCCGGACGCCGGGTCCGATCCAGCGGGCATGCGTACCTTCGCCAAAAAGGTTGATGGCGGATATGTCATCAACGGTTCGAAAACGTGGATTTCCAACGCACCCTTTGCCGACGTCTTTGTCGTCTGGGCAAAATCAGAAGCGCATGGCGGCGGCATTCGCGGCTTTGTGCTGGAAAAGGGCATGAAAGGCCTTTCGGCGCCAAAAATTCAAGGCAAGCTGTCGCTGCGCGCATCAACCACTGGCATGATCATGATGGACAATGTCGAGGTTGGTGAGGACGCGCTTTTACCAGACGTGCAAGGCCTGAAGGGTCCGTTTGGATGCCTCAACCGTGCCCGATACGGCATCAGCTGGGGCGCATTGGGGGCAGCAGAATTCTGCATGCATGCCGCGCGCCAATATGGCCTTGATCGCCATCAATTTGGCAAGCCGCTGGCCGCTAATCAGCTCTATCAAAAGAAACTGGCCGATATGATGACCGACATCGCGCTTGGGCTTCAGGCATCGTTGCGCGTCGGACGGCTTATGGACGAAGGCCAGTTGGCACCCGACATGATTTCAATCGTGAAGCGCAACAATGTCGGCAAAGCGCTCGATATCGCCCGCGCCGCGCGCGATATGCATGGCGGCAATGGTATCAGCGAGGAATATCAAGTCATGCGCCACATGGCGAACCTCGAAACGGTCAACACCTACGAAGGTGCGCATGATGTCCATGCCTTGATCCTGGGGCGCGCCATCACGGGCATCGCCGCGTTCTGATAAAAATTGGGCCGCCAAGCTGTACAGCGGGGCGGCCCAGTTATGGCTTTGCAGCCAACTAGGGAGGAAAGCGTATCTCCTGAAAGACACGCATCCTTTTAACGCGAAGATGGTAAATATTTCATGAACGCCGCGTCGACGATTGGCCTAGCAAGGGCCAGTCCTTCGGCCTTCGACCGAAAACGAAAAAGGTGCATTATTGCGAATGCCCTGCGACTGAATGTGGATGATCCGGTTGGATTCCTTGCGGATGGTCGTCAGACCTTGTCCCTGACCTTTGCAGGTGTAGCTGACCGTCACCGAATTCACGGCTGAACGGACAACGTACCGCTCACAGGCTACACCTGAATGCTGGATTTGGGTTAGCACCTCTGGGTTTCCAAGGCATATTTTTGTCAATGGTGCCTCGGCCCCGGCGGCCCGCAAAGTCCATTGCCCGCGTTCCAGCGTGTTCAATAATGACAGATCATTTGCTGGCGTAAACGCAACTGAAGCTGACGTCAGCGACAGTAAAATGGTACCAGCCAGGCAAAATTGGGCGTGTTTTAATGTCATAAGTATTAATCCAGAAACCAGCCATTTTCGTTGAAATGGCCCGATTATTGCCGAGACATATCACAAAATGCGGCGTTTCGCATGATAGAATGTGGGCGGTGAACGATGCGTGACCGGATTGGTCAAAGCATTTCGATCAGTTATTGAAACTTGCCAAACTCACCGGAAAGCGGCGCGAGCAGAACTCGCAATCAACAACGATATCACCGGCATCATCGGCCATCTCCGCGCGGTCTTCTGCGGGAAATTTTGCGATGACATCGCGAATATGCACGGGGTCGCAACGACAGCCCTTGGACAGCGGGTCGCCTTGTTCAATGCGCACTTCTTGTTCTTCATGGAACAAGCGCCAGACAATTTCTTCCAGTGGCAATGATGGATCGGCAAGTTCGGCGCGCGCGATCGTGGAGGCAATGATTTCCACATGCTCCCATTCAGGATGGTCAAGCCGGACATGCAGGCGCTCGCGGCCTTCTTCGCCTTCCGGTAGATGCTGGACGAGCAGCCCGCCCGCCACACAGCGGCCGTTCACATGGTCGACCGCGACGCGAATGAGTGTCGGAATTTGTTCAGACTGCACGAAATAGTTCGCGGCGGCATCGGCCAGCGTATCGCCCTCAAGCGGCACGATACCTTGATACCGGCCACCGCCCTCAACCGCTGGCTTCATCCGGTCGAACGTGATGGCAAGATAGCCTTTGCCGAAGATGCCAAATAATGTGGCATCGTCCGGCAGCGCAGCGACAGTCGCTGGATCAAACTGCGCATATCCGCGCAATGCACCGTCCTTATAATCGCAGGCCATCAAACGAATGGCACCCGTTTCGGTTTGCGTCTGCAATGTCAGCTGGCTGCCCTTTTCCTTCAGCGAAGCGCCCAGCAATGCCGTGAGCACAAGTGCTTCTGCGAGGGTTTTCTCAATGATCGGCGGATACGCATGCGCGGCCAATATTTCAGCCAGCACCTCGTCGAGGCGCACCAACCGTCCGCGTGCGTCACGGGTCGGAATGGAAAAGCGCAAAGGCTGATTACAAAAAGTTTCGGACTGCCCAGCCATTAAATTTGGCCAAAACACCAGCGTAAGATTGATTTTTGCGCGTGTAGCCGGTTTTCGGCCTCATCCCAGATGACCGACTGCGGTCCATCGATCACGGCGTCGGTGACTTCCTCACCACGGTGCGCAGGCAGACAGTGCAAAAATTTGGCATCGGCCTTCGCCATAGCCATAAGCTGCTCATTCACCTGATAAGGCATCATCGCGGCTATTTTGTTATGGGCGTGCTCTTGTCCCATCGACACCCAGGTATCGGTGACAATCACGTCTGCGCCGCTTACCGCTTCGGCAGCGTCGCGCGTGAGCGTAACGTTCGCACCCGCGGCGCGCGCGCTTTCGATAAAGCTATCGTCGCTTTCATAACCCTGCGGCACGGCAATCCGCACGTTGAATTTAAACAGTCCCGCAGCCTCGACGATGGAGTTGAGCACATTGTTACCATCGCCCAGCCACGCAAGCTCCAGCCCGGGCAAGGCCTTATTATGCTCGGTTATCGTCAACAGGTCAGCGACAATCTGGCAGGGGTGCGACAAATCGGTCAGTCCGTTGATCACAGGCACGCTGGCGTGATGCGCGAGCTCTTCCACCTTAGCATGGTCATCGGTCCGGATCATGATGGCATCAACATAGCGCGACAAAACGCGGGCGGTATCGGCGATTGATTCCCCACGCCCCAGCTGCATTTGGCCAGACGCCATAAAAATGCTGTCGCCGCCCAGTTGCTTCATCGCCATTTCAAACGACGTTCGCGTACGTGTCGAATTTTTTTCGAACACCATCGCCAGCGTATGCCCGGCCAAGGGCGCATCCGCATCTGCCTTACCCTTTGGCCAGCCTTGTCGTGCGGCTTTGCGGTCAATGGCGTCGTTGAGCATGGCAGCAATCGCATCGCCGCCCGCATCCGCCAGATTGAGGAAATGACGGGTCATGCCGCCTGCGGTATCTGGTAACTTGCCGCGCCAGCCGAGAGCTTTTCCATGAAAATTTGGATTTCAGTATCGGTAATGTTCAACGGCGGCAGCACGCGGAAGGTGTTGTCACCAGCGGCAACCAACAGCAGCCCATGATTGTCCCGCAAATGCGCAACGAACGCGCGCGTTTCGTGGGTCATCATCACGCCAAGCATCAAGCCCTTGCCGCGCACGCCGGTAAACAGGTCGGGATAGTTACCAATAAACTGTTCAAGTGAGGTGCGCACTTTATCGCCCGTCGCGCGCACATTTTCTAGGAATTCGTCATTCGCCACGACATCCCACACCGCTTGGCATGCCGCCATCGCAAATGGGTTGCCGCCGTACGTCGAGCCGTGCGTCCCGACGACCATGCCGCGGGCTGCCTCTTCGGTCGCCAAGCACGCACCCACGGGGAAGCCGCCGCCCAAGCCCTTTGCCGTCGCCATAATGTCGGGCGTGATGCCATATTGTTCATAGGCATATAACGTCCCCGAACGCGCAACACCGCACTGGACTTCGTCGAGGATGAGCATGATGCCATGTTCGTCGGCCAGCGCGCGCAGGCCCTTCATAAAGGCGTCAGACGCAGGGCGAACACCGCCCTCCCCTTGAATGGGCTCCACAAGGAAGGCCGCGGTCTTGGGCCCTAATGCAGCCTTGGCGCCTTCCAAATCGTCGAAGTCGACATATTTGAAACCTTCGAGCAAAGGCAGAAAGCCTTTGTGCATCTTTTCCTGATTGCTGGCAGAAATCGTCGCCATCGTGCGGCCATGAAAGGCATTTTTGAAGGTGATGATTTCAAAGCGGTCGCTGCCTTGGCTCTGGTGGTACGCGCGCGCAGTCTTGATCGCGCACTCGACAGCTTCGGCGCCTGAGTTTGTGAAAAACACGGTGTCCGCAAAAGTCGTATCGACCAGCCGCTGGGCAAATGCCTCACCCTGCGGGCTGCCATACAGGTTCGACACGTGGATCAGCGTTGCCGCCTGATCCTGAATGGCTTTGGTCAAATGCGGGTGGCCATGCCCAAGCAAGTTCACAGCGATGCCCGCTGCGAAATCGAGCGCGCGGCTGCCGTCTTCGGAAATCAACCAAGCGCCCTCGCCGCGCACCGGTCGGAAACCGCAACGCGGATAGACGGGCATCAAAGGCGTGATCGACATGGTATATTTCCTTCCAACAAAATGCTTGGCATATTCCAAAAGCCAAAAAGCGGCCCCACGGGACCGCTTGTTTTGCCCTACCGCTATAAGCTTGCAAATATGGCAAATCAACCCGTCCGGCCGCTGCTGTATCACCCCTGCTATCGGCGCATTAAGGCGCAGCGACTATAGCCCCTTGTCGCGTTTCGCGGCTGCAATCCGTCGCTTAAGGTAACCGAACAACAGCAGATGCACCGCCACCAATAATAAAACGACAATCAGGATGATTTTGCCAGCGCTCATGCCCGCCCCCATAGCATCTGCTCGCGCATCATCACTCCACTGTAACAGACTTTGCCAAATTGCGGGGTTGGTCGACATCCGTGCCTTTCGCACACGCCACATGATAAGCGAGCAACTGGACGGGCACCGCATATACCAATGGCGCGATAAGCGGGTGGACGCTTGGCATTTCGATAGTGGCGAGGCAGCCCTCGCCCGCTTCGGCTATGCCTTCGGCGTCGGAAATCAGCACGACCTTCCCGCCCCGCGCGCGCACTTCCTGCATGTTACTCACGGTCTTTTCGAACAGCGGGCCGCTTGGTGCGAGCACGATAACGGGCACGGCTTCGTCGATCAGCGCGATTGGGCCATGCTTCATTTCGCCAGACGCGTAGCCTTCGGCATGGATGTAGCTGATTTCCTTGAGCTTGAGGGCACCTTCCATCGCCAATGGATAATCAGGGCCACGGCCAAGGTAGAGCACGTCACGCGCCGGCGCGATGAGGTGCGCCATTGCCGCAATGTCTTCGTCATGCGCCAAAGCGGCGTTCAAGGCAGCGGGCGCTTCGATCAGATGGCGCACAATCTCGCTTTCTTCTTCTGCAGTCAGCTTGCCTTTGACGAGCGCAAGATGCGCGGCGAGTGCGGCGAGCACGGCCAACTGGCAGGTGAAGGCCTTGGTTGAAGCAACGCCGATTTCGGGGCCGGCATGTGTTGGCAACAACAGGTCCGCCTCACGCGCCATTGAAGAGGTCGGCACATTGACCACGACCGCGATGGTCTGGCCGTTTTCCTTGCAGTGGCGCAGCGCGGCCAGCGTATCTGCCGTCTCACCCGATTGGGAGATAAAGAGCGCGAGACCGCCTTCTTCCAACACCGGATCACGGTACCGGAATTCGGATGCGACATCGATGTCGACGGGGACACGGGCAAATGTTTCGAACCAATATTTGGCGACCATGCCAGCGTAATAGGATGTGCCGCAGGCAACGATGGTAATGCGCTTCACGCCAGCAAGATCGAAATCCATTTGCGGCAGGGCAACGGTCTGTTCAACGGGGCGGATATAGCTGGAGAGCGTTTGGGCGACCACTGTGGGCTGCTCAAAAATCTCTTTCTGCATATAATGGCGGTAATTGCCCTTTTCGATCTGCGCCGCGGACACGCCGCTGGTGGTTACTTCGCGCGTGACAGGATTATTGTCCTTATCGAAAATCTGCGCGCCATCTCGGGCGACGACAACCCAGTCGCCCTCTTCCAAATAAGCAATTTTCTGTGTCAGCGGCGCGAGCGCCAACGCATCAGACCCCAAATAGGTTTCGCCGTCACCATAACCAACAACAAGTGGGCTACCGAGGCGGGCGCCAATCAGAAAATCCGGAAATGCGCGAAACGCAATCGCAAGTGCAAAGGCACCGCGCAGGCGCGGCAGAACGGCCTTCACAGCCTCAGCAGGTGCATGGCCAGCCTCAACCTGTTCAGACACCAGATGCGCAACAACCTCGGTATCGGTTTCGCTTTCAAATGTCCGTCCGCAGGCGATAAGTTCATCCCGCAACTGCTTGAAATTTTCGATGATACCATTGTGCACGAGCGCGACTTCGCCGGTCGCATGGGGATGTGCATTGCTGGTGGTTGGCGCGCCGTGGGTGGCCCAGCGCGTGTGTGCGATGCCAATGTTGCCAGCCGCATCGTCGGTTTTCAGAACATTGACGAGGTTCGCAAGCTTGCCCTCTGCACGGCGACGCACGAGCTGACCATCATGCACGGTGCACACACCGGCAGAGTCATAACCCCGATACTCCATCCGCTTCAGTCCATCGACCAGCCGGTCCGAAACAGCAGATTTGCCAACAATTCCGATAATTCCGCACATTTATTTTGTTTCCCAATCTGCTTTGTAGGGGACCCTTATTCCCGGCATTTCTGCCGGAAAATCCTTTGTATTTCGTGTAACGAGTATGCGCCCTGTCACCTGCGCCGAAGCCAGGATGATCGCGTCAGGCGATTTCAGTGACTTACGCTGGTGCCGAAGCGCCGCCGCACGTCGCGCAATTTCTTCGTCAATCTCGCTCATGGCGAAGAGACGCAAAAATTCCTCCGTCTCGATCGCGGCATCATCAGGAACACCGGACATAACCTCAATCCAAGTCATCCGACTTA
Source organism: Sphingorhabdus sp. (assembly GCF_044338195.1). GTDB lineage: Bacteria > Pseudomonadota > Alphaproteobacteria > Sphingomonadales > Sphingomonadaceae > Sphingorhabdus_B. The sequence goes on from NZ_JBIIMC010000008.1 coordinate 10,616, forward strand.
TCCAAGCACGCGCGATGTTGCGCACCTCTGCCCACGCTGCAGGCCGGTTATGCAACATGTCGATAACAATATTGGTGTCGAAAAAGCGCTCGCTCACGCAGCACTGCGTTTCTTTTTGGCCGGAGCAACGTCGCTGACGTCCGGCCATTCATCGCGCAACTGCCGCTCATACTCTAGGCCATCGACCGTCGAGCCATGCCGCTCCCAAAGACCAAAATATTTCTCGAAGCCCTCTTTGTGACTTTCAGCGCGATATGCCTCCACCGCCTCGCGCAAAACCGCCGCGCGGGACTTGCCCTGCTCGGCAGCAAGTTGGTCGAGCCATTTGATGTCTTCATCAGGCAGATCGGCGAGGATACGAGTCATGATATATTGATATCATATCATGATATCATGTCAATGCAATGATAAGGAATTTGGGCACTTGCCCTTTGACGTCAAGCATCGCTCACTTCCCCTCCTTCTTCTTCCGCATCGCATCGTGAAAACGGTCCGCCCAGCCTGGCTTTACCAGTTGCTCAGCGCGGACCATGCGGAGTTCACCGTCGGCGACGTCGCGTGATACGGCGCTGCCTGCCGCGACAATCGCATCGCGGCCGATTTTGACTGGCGCGATGAGGGCGCTGTTAGAGCCGATGAAAGCGCCTTCGCCAATCACCGTCTGATATTTGAAATAGCCGTCATAATTGCAGGTAATCGTGCCCGCGCCGATATTTGCGCCTGCACCGATGGTCGCATCGCCAAGGTAAGTGAGATGATTGGCCTTCGCACCCTTGCCAAGATGCGCTTTCTTGGTTTCGACGAAATTGCCGATCTTGGCTTTTTCTTCCAGCACCGTTCCGGGCCGCAACCGCGCAAATGGGCCGACTTCACAACCGCTGGCGATCTGCGCGCCTTCAATATGGCTGTTCGCGCGAATTTTGACGTTATCAGCGATGCGCACGCCGGGACCAAAAAAGACATTAGGTTCAATCAGCACATCGCGGCCAATTTGCGTGTCCCATGCGAACCAGACAGTGTCCGGCGCGATCAGCGTCGCCCCGTCATCCATCGCCTGCACGCGGCGGCGCTTTTGCCATTCGGCCTCCATCTCGGCCAATTGTGCGCGGCTGTTGATGCCTGCAACATCAAAGGGATCCGTGGTGACTGCAACGCAAACACGGCCATCGGCGTTCGCAATGTTAACGATGTCGGTGAGATAATATTCCTTCTGCGCATTGTCGTCCGTCACGCGGTCGAGCAAGCCGAACAGATCGCGTGACTTGACCGCCATCAGGCCGGAATTGGACAGCTTCACCGCCTTTTCAGCTTCGGTTGCGTCCTTCTGTTCGACCATTTTAACGATGCGGCCATCTTCGACAATCACACGTCCATAGCCCGTTGGATTCTCCGGCTCGAACGCCAATACAACCACGGCAGGCGCGTCGGCGGCGTTCAGTCTTTCGACCATCGCCTGCATTGTTGCCGTCGGCACGAACGGAACATCGCCGTAGAGAATGAGGACATCGCCATCAAAGCCAGCCAGCGCGCCTTGCGCCTGCTGCACGGCATGGCCTGTTCCATGTTGCGGTTCTTGCACCGCCAATTCTGCGGACCCGGCCAAGGCGGCTTCAAGCTGTTCCTTGCCACTGCCGACCACCACAATTTTTTTGGCAGGACTTAAGGCATCAACCGACGCCATCAGGTGCATCAGCATTGGCCGGCTGGCGATAGGATGCAGGACCTTGTGCAAGTCGGATTTCATGCGAGTGCCCTTGCCCGCGGCAAGGATGATGGCAGCTAATTCAGTCATGTGCAGTGTCATGCCAGCAAATTGTTGCGGTTTCCAGAACTTGCAGCCATTTGGGAGCGATATGACAAAAATTCCTTTCGACATCATCGGCTTCGACCTTGACGGCACGTTAGTGGATACCAGCGGCGACCTGACTGCCGCGGTCAACCATGTCCTCACCAGCGTCGGCAGACCCGCGCTTTTGGCCGAAACGGTCAAGCAACATATCGGCGGCGGGGCAAAGCTGATGTTGCAACAGGGGTTGGAGGCAACAGGCGGCGTTCCCGATGGCGATTTCAAACCGCTCTATCGCCAGATGTTGGCTTATTATGAAGCCAATGTGTCGGTCCACAGTCGGCCTTTTGACGGTGCGCTGAAATTGCTGGATGAATTGGACGCGATGGGCGTCCGTTATGCCGTAGTGACCAACAAGTTTGAGAGCCTGGCGGTCAAGCTGCTGAACGACCTGAACCTTGCACATCGCATGGGCTGCATTTTGGGCGCGGACACGTTGGGCAAGGAAAATGCCAAACCATCCGGCGCGCCGATCTTTGAAATGGTCAAAAGATGCGGCGGCGGACGTGCGGCCTATATTGGCGATTCCATCTACGACATCATGGCCGCGAAAAATGCCGATGTCCCGAGTGTGGCCGTGAGCTTTGGTTTCCTGCACGGGCCAGTGGAGGATATGGGCGCAGATGCCATCATTGACCATTTTGATGATCTGATCGCGGCTTTGCGAAACCTCTCCTGATCAAATGTCCGTTATTTGATCGGCGATGCTTGCACGCAAAAACTGCGTCTATATGTGGGACAATGTAACCGGTAATAGCGCACAAGGGACTGCCGCCGATCAGGCTGACATGGACGGGTTAATAAATTGAACAGTTGGTTTTCTCCCCGCGTAATCTTTGCCTTTGGCCTTGCTTTTGTTGGCGCCGTTTTTGCAGGGCAAATGATTGGCGTCGCCGAACGTATCCTAATTGTGTTGGTATCCATGCTGATTGCTTTGTTCGTCGTGGCCGAAGGGCATGACCAGGATGAAGCCGTTATCGATACGCCGCGGTCAGACGAACCGCCAGCGATCGATGCTGCCTCAATCACATCGCACCCCCAGTTGCAGGCGTTCATCGATGCATCAACCGATGCGATATTGATGGTGGAAAACGCACGCGTAACGGCTGCGAATGTGGTCGCGTTGCGCTTATTAGGTAGCAATATTGTTGGTCAGAATGTCCGAATGGCATTTCGGCATGCCGGTGCAATTGAGCGGCTGTCTGATCCGGATGCCCAGCACAGCGGCCACCCCATAAAGTTAACAGGCATCGGTCAGAAAAACCAGTTGTGGGAAATGCGTATCCAGATGATGGGACCCGGACAGAAGATTGTCCATTTGGCCGACCGCAGTGGCACACAAGCCGCCGAAAAGATGCGCGTTGATTTCGTTGCCAATGCCAGCCACGAACTGTTGACGCCGCTCGCTGCAGTTAAAGGGTTCATCGAAACATTGGACGATCCCGCTGCTGGCGAAGACCCAGCCACGCGCAGTCGATTCTTGGGCATCATGGCGACAGAAACCGATCGCATGCAGGCGCTGGTGCGCGACCTTATGTCGCTTAGCCGCATTGAAGCCGAAAAATATGATCCGCCGCAAACGCCCGTCGATTTTGCCCAAATCGTGCTGGAAACCGTAGACCAGCTTCGCAATAGTCAAAAGGACCGCGGCGCAGACATTTCTCTCGACATCACCGCGGATTTACCTGCAGTGATTGGCGACGCGGGCCAATTGCGGCAGCTTGCCAATAATATTCTGAACAACGCCATGAAATATGGAAAAGACGGTACTCCAGTTCTGGTCTCGCTTATTTCATCGCGATCTGGCGCCATGCTGAACTTCGCAGTTGCGGATGAAGGCGACGGAATTGCGCCCGAACATTTACCGCGGCTGACGGAACGTTTTTATCGCGTCGATTCGGGGCGCAGTCGGCTGGTTGGCGGCACGGGTCTGGGGCTTAGCCTGGTGAAACATATTGTGGACCGGCACCGCGGCCATCTGGAAATCCGCAGCACTGTGGGAAAAGGCACCACGGTATCGATTCTGCTTCCCGTTTCACCGGCATGACCGTCACAATAGTGTAACACAAGAGTCATTTATCAGCCATCTGCGGCGTCTAATGGACCCGGGAGCGCAGTTCGATCTGTGCCGAATCCACTATGGGGACAACAGTTATGATTAAGAAAATTTCACTTGTTGCCATCAGCGCGCTCGCGCTTGCGGCATGTAATGACCAGGCAAGCACGGGTGGGGCCGCTGGCGGCTCGCGTCAGGAAATCCGCATTGTGGGTTCATCGACGGTATTTCCATTCGCAAAGGCCGCATCTGAAGCGTTCGCTAAAGCCGATCCTTCACGCAAATCACCTGTTCTGGAATCGACCGGAACCGGCGGCGGAATTGAACAATTCTGCAAAGGCGTTGGCGCAGAGACACCAGACATCGCAAATGCTTCACGTCGCATGAAGAAGAGCGAATTCGAAAATTGCCAGAAGAATGGCGTTAAGGACATTATCGAAGTTCAGGTTGGCATTGACGGTCTGGCGCTTGCACAGTCAAACAAGGGCACCAAGTTCGAATTGTCGACCGCTGATGTCTACAAGGCACTCGCAGCCAACCCGTTTGGTAAGCCACAGACTGCAAAGCTTTGGTCGGACGTAAACCCGTCGCTGCCTAAATTGCCAATCTCGGTATATGGCCCGCCAACGACATCCGGCACACGCGATTCATTCCATGAGCTGATCATGGAAGCCGGTTGCAAATCCGACGCGGCAACCAAGGCGTTGAAGGACACCGACGAAGACAAGTATAAAGCAATTTGCACCGAAATCCGCACCGATGGCGCTTTCAAGGAGCAAGGCGAAAACGACAACCTGATCGTGCAGAAGCTCGATTCCAACCCCAACATGGTTGGCATCTTTGGCTACAGCTACATGGAAGAAAATGCATCCAAGGTACACGGCATCGTGATGAACGGCGTCAACCCGACAGTCGCGACGATTTCGGACGGTAGCTACCCCGGTGCGCGCAAGATGTTCATCTATGTCAAGAAAGCCCACATCGGTAAAATTCCTGGCATTAAGGAATTTATTGTCGAGTTTCTTAAGGGTGGCGCAGTTGGCGGATATCTGACCAAATTGGGCATGATTGCATCGACTGAAGCAGACTATAAAGCGGCAAACGAAGCTGCAAACAGCCTCAATCCCATGACGGGCGCAGATTTGAAATAAAACTGCAACAATCATCGCGTCTATGGGCCTGGATCGAATCTCTATTTGATCCGGGCCCATTGTTATTTTGGGTTGTTTTTCGTCGGTTTTCGGCCAATTTTGGTCCATGGGAGCAATGTTAAGTTTATGACCGGAACGGCTTTGCTCTTCCTTGTCCTTGGTCTCGGCCTCATTGGCTGGATCGTTGGGCGTGCCCGCGCGTCGGGTTTCGTCCGCAAGGCAAAGGGCGGCCCGCGCGGAACTGTGAACAGCCTGCCTTATTATCACGGTTGGTTTGTTGCGATTTGTGCCGTTGCGCCTGCGCTGATGTTCATGGTCATTTGGCAGTCGCTTTCGCCATCGCTGGTCACCAATATGGTGCTGTCGGCACCGATCGCCGCTGAATTGCCACAAGACACCTTTGCCCGCGCAGCCATATTGTCTGAAGCACGCGCCATAGCGCAGGGTTTTCAAGCAACCGCATTTCAGGACATGAGCGACAAGCTTGTTCCTTTATACAAAGGCGCTTTGTCATATTATAAGTGGCTCGGCGTCGCCGCGACATTGTTGTTGTTGTTCGCTGGCTGCGCTTTTGCATTTACCCGTCTGAAACCGGACTTTCGCGCGCGCAGTAAAGTCGAACGCGTCATTATGTTCGGGCTGCTTGTCGCATCGCTGATCGCCATCATCACCACGCTTGGTATATTTGCATCGCTGATATTCGAGACTTGGCGCTTCTTCTCAATGGTGTCGCCAGTTGAGTTCCTGTTCGGAACCGACTGGAACCCAAAATCGGTTATCACGCCGGGCGCGGATAATGGCTATGGCGCCATACCATTATTCTGGGGCACGATTTTCATTGGCGCGATTATCGCGATGATCGTTGCGATCCCGCTGGGTCTGATGAGCGCCATCTTCCTGACGCAATATGCATCCTTCACTGTCCGTAAGTGGATGAAGCCGATTCTGGAAATCCTCGCTGGCGTGCCCACCGTGGTATATGGCTATTTTGCGGCCTTAACCGTGGCGCCCGCCGTGCGTGACTTTGCGGTCATGCTGGGTGTTAGCAACGCAGCATCTGATAACGCGCTTGCCGCGGGTATCGTCATGGGCGTGATGATTATTCCATTGGTATCGTCCATGTCGGATGACAGCATTGCCGCAGTTCCCAGCGCGATGCGCGATGGCAGTCTGGCCATGGGTGCGACCAAGAGCGAAACGATTAAAAAAGTGCTGTTGCCCGCCGCACTTCCGGGCGTGGTCGGGGGCATATTGCTCGCCGTCAGCCGCGCGATTGGCGAAACCATGATTGTGGTGATGGCCGCAGGCTACACCGCGAACCTGACTGCAAATCCGTTTGACACGATCACCACCATTACCGTTCAGATCGTCGCGCTTTTGACGGGCGATCAGGATTTTGGCAGCCCGCACACGCTTGCCGCGTTCGCGCTTGGCCTCACATTGTTCGTAACAACATTCTTCCTCAACTATGCCGCGCTGCGCGTGGTCAAAAAATATCGGGAAGCATATGAATAAAGCCGTCATCGACCCAAGCCCGACCGACTGGAACGGGCCGATCATGCAAAAGCGTATTGCCAGCCGTTATGCGGCTGAGCGCCGCTTTAAAGCGATGGGCTTTATTGCGGTCGCGCTATCGACGCTTTTCCTTGCGTTTCTGTTGTTCACCATGCTTGGCCAAGGCCTGCGTGGCTTTCAGCGCACAGAACTCGCGGTGGAGTTTGATTTTCCGGCACTCACCTCTGGCGCGACTGCTGCGTCAGTCACTGGTCCAAATGCCGATGCGGCCTTGAATTCGATGGACATTCCCGGCCTCGTCGAATTGGCTGTTGGGCAACAATATGCTGGCTTGGGCGACAGCCTACTGACATCCGCCGCGGCAGCAAATGTGCGGCAGATGTTGATAGACAATCCAGAATTGGTGACGTCCAAACAAACGCTTTGGTTGCCAGCGGATTCCCGATTGGACGTGGCATTCAAACGCCAAGGCGAGCCAGCAGCGGAAAAGACGGTTGCTGCGCTCTCTGAAAAGGATGCTTTGCGCACGGGCTTTAACTGGACATTCCTAACGGGTGCAGATGCGACAGACCCATCTGCGGTTGGCATTTGGGCCGCGTTCAAGGGGTCGCTGATGACGATGGCGATTACCCTGTTGCTCGCCTTTCCCGTCGGCGTCCTCGCAGCATTATATTTGGAAGAATATGCGCCGAAAAACAGACTGACGGACATGATTGAAGTGTCCATCAACAACCTCGCCGCTGTTCCGTCGATCATCTTTGGTCTTTTGGGGCTCGCGGTGTTTCTCTCCATTTTCGGCATGCCGCGATCATCCGCATTGGTGGGCGGGTTAACACTCGCGCTGATGACAATGCCCGTCATCGTCATTGCCGGCCGCAACGCCGTCAAATCCGTGCCGCCGTCGATCCGCGAAGCGGCATTAGGTATCGGCGCGTCACCGGTCCAAGTCGTTTTCCACCATGTACTGCCGCTTGCCCTCCCCGGTATCCTAACGGGCACCATCATCGGTATGGCACGTGCCCTTGGGGAAACGGCGCCACTGCTGATGATCGGCATGCGCGCCTTCATTCCCGCGGCGCCAGAAGGCTTTACAGACGCTGCAACGGCATTGCCGGTGCAAATTTACCTGTGGTCGGATGAAGTCAATCAGGGCTTTGTCGAAAAAACCAGTGCAGCAATCATTGTGTTGCTGATATTCCTGTTGGGAATGAACGCGTTGGCCATTTATCTTCGCAACCGTTTTGAAACGCGGTGGTGATTTATGAACAAAAAGGACGTTAATGTGGGCGCAACCCCCGGAAATCCGAAAATATCCACGCGCAATGTGAATGTTTTTTATGGCGATAAACAAGCGATAAACAACGTATCCATTGACGTCGACCGCGAAAATGTGACTGCCTTCATTGGCCCGTCGGGCTGTGGTAAGTCGACCTTCCTGCGGTCACTTAACCGCATGAACGACACCGTGATTGGTGCACGCGTCGAAGGCGAGATTTTGCTCGATGGGCAAGACATCTACGCATCATCGATGGACGTCGTACAATTGCGCGCCCGCGTTGGCATGGTTTTCCAGAAACCAAATCCGTTTCCCAAATCCATTTATGACAATGTTGCTTATGGCCCGCGGATCCACGGGCTGGCGAGCGGCAAGGCAGAACTGGACCAGATCGTGGAAGGCTCACTGACACGGGCCGGTTTGTGGACCGAGGTCAAGGATCGGCTGAACGAAAGCGGTACTGCGCTCTCCGGCGGTCAGCAGCAGCGTCTCTGTATTGCCCGCGCCATTGCCGTTGATCCCGAAGTCATTTTGATGGACGAACCTTGTTCGGCGCTCGATCCCATCGCGACAGCGCGGATTGAGGAGTTAATTCACGACCTGCGCGGAAAATATGCTATTATCATCGTAACGCATAATATGCAGCAGGCGGCGCGTGTGTCACAACGCACCGCATTCTTCCATTTGGGCAATCTCATTGAATTTGGTGAGACATCCGAGATATTTACCAATCCACGCGAAGACCGCACCAAGGATTATATTACAGGCCGCTACGGTTAGGAATTAATAGCATGAGCACAGGCACAAGGCACACCATTAGCGCGTTTGACGATGACATGGACGAAATCCGTGGCCTCATCGCCGAGATGGGTGCGCGCGCCGAGACTGCGGTCGTTGCAGCCATGAAAGCGTTATCGGAACATGACGTCGAACTGGCAGCCTCCGTTCGTGCCGAAGACAAAGTGATCGACACTCTTGAGACCGACGTCGAACGCTTGGTTGTGCGCACCATTGCCCTACGCGCGCCGATGGCCGACGATTTGCGTGAGCTTATCGCCGCACTCAAAATGTCTGCGGTTATTGAACGCATTGGTGACTACGCGAAAAACATCGCCAAGCGTGTTCCGAAGATGGAAGGCAAAATTCACGCCTCCGCAAAAGAACAGCTGGGCCGCATGGGTGAAATCGTTGTCGAAATGATCCGCACCGCCATGGATGCTTATGCAAAGCGTGACATTGATCTGGCCCGTGCAGTGACCATTCGTGACGACGACGTTGACCAGCTTAACAAAGATCTGTTCGTCGACTTTGTCGCATATGTGGCGAAAAACCCCAAAAATGCGACGGAAGTCGCCCATCTGCTTTTTACGGCCAAAAATCTGGAGCGGATTGGAGACCATACCACCACCGTTGCCCAGATGATTTACTTTACCGAAACGGGTGAAAACCTGCCCGACGCTTAACGCGGAGAGACATATGCCCAAGGCGCAATTGCTGTTGGTTGAAGACGATAGTGCTCTGGCCGAGCTGGTGCGCTGGCATTTTGAACGCGAGGATTTCGACGTTCAGCATACCGGGGACGGTGAAGAAGCGCTGCTGATGGCCAAAGAACGCACGCCCGATCTGGTTTTGCTGGATTGGATGTTGGAGAATCTGTCGGGCATCGAAGTGTGTCGGCAATTACGCAAAGCGGACAACACCGCCAATGTGCCAATCATCATGTTGACGGCTCGCGGTGAAGAAGACGACCGTATTCGCGGACTTGAAATCGGCGCTGATGATTATGTCACCAAGCCTTTTTCACCACGCGAATTGGTTGCCCGTGCAAAGGCCGTTCTACGCAGGGTCCGTCCCGCGCTGGCAGGCGAAGCGCTGCGCTTTGGTGACGTCGAAATGGATACGGTCGCGCACAAGGTAAAACGTGGCGGAAAACAGGTTCCGCTTGGGCCAACCGAATACCGGTTGCTGAAGCATTTCCTCGAATATCCGGGCCATGTATTCTCGCGTGAGCGCCTTTTGGACAGTGTCTGGGGCCATGACAGCGATATCGAGATCCGCACCGTGGACGTCCACATCCGCCGCTTGCGCAAAGCCCTAAATGAGGGCTTTGACAGCGATATCATCCGGACGGTGCGCTCGGCAGGCTATTCGCTTGATCAGGACGCGGTTTAGAACTCCAACTGCATCCGCGCGGCAAGTACATCAACCGAATAGTCGCGCTTATCAATAGCCTGCGTTGACAGTGGGTCAACGGTCGCGGCCAACGGACCGCCTTCGACATTGACGCGGCCATAGTTCAGCATGAAGCGAATATAATCGATTGGGTACCAGTTCAGAGCGAGCAAATAGCTTGTCTGCGTACCGCCCCGTCCAAGCCGCGCATTGAGCGCAGCGAGACTATTGCTGCCCGTCGCAAAGTTGTTCGTCACACCGTTTTTCAAAGCGTTGCTATCCAGATCCAGATAATCATAGCGTGCCGCAATTTGGAACGCGCCCAGGCCCTTTTTGTCGATTGGCTTCAGTACCTTGGTACGCGCCCATGCACCGTCTTTGTAACCGCGGGTTTCGCCGGTCAGGAAATAGCCAGCTTCGGCATACATGCCAAAAAAGCTTGGATCGCCATTTGGTGTGACCGCACTGTTGCCGCCAGCAAAACTGTTCAATCCCGTTGCAATGTCACCCGCACGATAGGCACTTACTTTGGTCCATTGGCCTTCGCCGGCAAAATAAAATCCGGGGAAGATAGCCGCCAATTCTAAACCGACAATTCGATCGCTCTTGGCGGCGAAGCTTCCGGTGTCGACAAATCGTACGTCGGTAAGCTGTGTGTTCGGCCGCGCGCGATATCGGGCAAGCTGGTTAGTCGACGGCGCATTTGTGGAAACCGACGCCGTTCCATTGTTGTTGGATGCAAATTCGCGCTGCTGAATGGTTGCGCCGAAGTGCAGCTGGCCGCCGAACGCCTTTGGTGCATAGGTCAGCCGTCCCGCGCCAATCCAGCCGTCATTGTCGAACGAGTTGTCAATCGTATGGCCAGCAAACAAGCCAACTTCCGCGCGGAGCACATTATCAGAATCATGCCACGCAACTGCGCCGCCAAGGCGACGGCTGTTTAAAAACGCGTCATTGAATGCAGCCCGCTCAGTAAAGCTGGCGTTGTTGGAACTGGTGATTTGCTCCATCCCGTTCAGCGATTCAAAATTGCCAATCCGAACGCTGATCGGTGCATTGCTTGGATTGTAGCTGAGGAACGTATCACCAAAGGCAACATTGCCGCCCGCAAAGTCGGCCTCGACCTTATATCCGAAACCGCCGGGCATATTGCCTTCGGCACCAAGGCGAACGCGCCGAACGCGGCTATTGAAACCCAGATTGCGGTTGACCGCATAATCGCTGGGAACGCTTACATAGCCTGTGTCATAATGAATGCGTCCACGCGGCTTGAACGTCCAACCGCCTTGACCGCTGGTCTCGGGTCCGCCCTTCCATTTTACCTCTGCTACAGGCTTTTTCTCGACCGCATCAACCTTTGCCGAAATCGCGGCCAGTTGTGTCTTAAGCGCCGCAACTTCCGCACGCAGCGACTCAACCTCAGATGTGCTGTCCTGCGCATAGGCTGGAAACGCGACACATGCCGCTGTTACCAATGCTGTAGTTGCAAACCATTTTTTTGCGGCGGTCATAATATTATCCTTGTTTCAATGGTGACGCCTAGACAGCAATTTTATGTCTTGCGCATGACAGCATTATTTCTCTTTTATGACATGCACCCCAACTTGCTTTACGCTTGCGTCAAGTTGCTGCTCATGCCAAGGCACAGCGTGTTTCGGCGGCTTGGTTCGCCCCTGATTATGGAGATATAATATGACCATCAGTTTTAAAGACAAAGTCGCTATTGTGACCGGTGCAGGCGGTGGATTGGGTAAGGCCTATGCGCTTGAACTCGCCAAGCGCGGTGCAAAAGTGGTGGTTAATGATTTGGGCGGCGCGCGCGATGGCACGGGCACATCCGACGCAGCGGCTCAGGTTGTCGAACAGATCAAGTCAGCTGGCGGCGAAGCTATGGCCAATGGCGGCAGCGTCACTGAATATGAGCAAATGGTCGAAATGGTCGCCAAAGCGAAAGAAGCATGGGGCGGCGTGCATGTGTTGATCAACAATGCCGGCATCCTGCGCGACAAGAGCTTTGCCAAAATGGATATGCCCGATTTCAATCTGGTGCTTCAGGTTCATGTCATGGGATCGGCAAACTGCACCAAGGCGGTTTGGGATACAATGCGCGATCAGGCCTATGGCCGCATCTTGATGACCACATCGTCAACCGGTCTGTACGGCAATTTCGGCCAAGCCAATTATGGCGCGGCGAAGCTTGGATTAGCTGGATTCACCAAGACGCTTCACCTTGAAGGCGCAAAATACAACGTGCGCGTCAATTCGCTCGCACCTGTTGCAGGCACGCGCATGACCGAAGATATTTTCCCAGAAGGCCTGTTCGAACAGTTCACGCCGGAAAATGTTGTCCCAGCCGCATTGTATCTGGTCAGCGAAGATGCGCCAACGAACATGATCATCGGCGCAGGCGGTGGCGGCTATCACGCAGCCTATGTCACAATGACCCCAGGCGTCGCCCTTCGTCCAGAAGACCGCAGCGTCGAAGGCTTTGCTGCGGCGTGGGACAAGATTATCGACCGCACGGGTGAAACCGTACCACAGTCAGGCGGCGAGCAATCCATCGCCGTGATGAAGGCGCTTCAAGCACTCGGCTAATGCCCTTCACAATGTTTCGAAAGAGCCCGGTCATTGGCCGGGCTTTTTTTATGCGTCGACGAGTTTCATGAGCTTTCGTTCGACCGGAGCAAGGACAGGGCCAAGGTCATGCCCGCGTTTCAAAATTGCGCCACCTTCGCCGACCAATGCCCACATGCCTTGGCGGTTACGCAATGCTGGTCGCTTTTCAATGCGATATTCCGGTCGCTCGGTGGCACGCCGAAACGCACTGAATACGGCAGCATCGCGGCCAAGATCGATGGCATAATCGCGCCAGTTACCCGCCGCGACCATCCGCCCGTACAGATTGAGAATCTGGGTTAGTTCGCCTTTGTCGAAACCAATCTGGTTGAGCCGATTGGTTATGGGAAAAGGCGTAATGATTGCGCTCAACTGGCCTTGCTTCCCTTGCTCGCACGGCGCTTTACTGGCGTCGCCACGGGCGTTCCATCACGCTCGGCCATCAGTTCGGCGATACGTTTGCGCAGGGTTTCAATTTCGCACTGCATGATCTCAAGACTTTGCGTGGTTGGGTCGAACATCTCGCGGCATGGTGTTCCATAAGGCATGAAGTCACGTGCATAGGTTTCGGCCTGGACCAATGTCGAGCGCGCCTTTTGACCAATCATCGTTGCGCCAGCTGGCACGTCGTCCGTCACCACGGCAGCAGCGCCAATGCGCGCGCGCTCGCCCACGGTGATGGGGCCAAGGATCTGCGCACCCGATCCAATGATAACATCGTCCAATATTGTGGGGTGCCGTTTGCCCGCCATCCCGTTCGTCGGATTGGTGCCGCCCAAGGTGACGTTCTGGTACATGGTGACATTGTCGCCAATTTCGGCCGTTTCACCAATCACGCTGAAGCCATGATCGAGGAAGAAATTGCTGCCAATCTTGGCGCCGGGGTGGATGTCTATGCCCGTTAGAAACCGGGCGAAATGGTTCACCAACCGCGCGAGAAAGAACATCTGGCCGAGGAACAGCCAATGGGCGACACGGTGATAACCCACGGCCCATACGCCGGGGTACAGCAAGATTTCCCAGCGCGAGCGCGGCGCAGGATCACGTTCCTTGATCGAGTCGAGATATTCGATGAGATTGGAAATGAACATAGATGACCCTGACGTCCCGTATGGGACCATTGAGCATTTAAGCTAAAACTTTCAAACCGGCATTTCCAGCAAACTATGAACCTTTTCGCTAAATATTGCTGGAATCATCGGTAAAAACGATTATATGGCCCATAATAATAAACGGGGTCGATTTATGAGCACCTATCTTCCAACGCTGAAGCAGCTGCAATATCTGGTCGCGCTTCAGGAGCATGGCCATTTCGGTAAAGCGGCGGAGTCGTGCTTTGTTACGCAGTCCACGCTGTCCGCGGGGATACGCGAGCTGGAGTCGCTGCTTGGCCTGATGCTCGTGGAACGCACGCGGCGCGTCGTCCGCTTTACGCCACTGGGTAACAAGATGGTGACCAAGGCGCACCGCATCTTGCGGGAGGCGGAAGAGCTCGCCGAAATGGCCCGTTCCGCAGGCAAGCCCCTGGCGGACGATTTGCGCATGAGCGTTATCCCCACAATTGCGCCGTTCCTGTTGCCCAAATTGCTACCGGCATTGCGCAAGAAATATCCCGATTTGAAGTTGTACCTGCGGGAGGAAGCCAGCGCAGCGGCGGTCGAAGCCTTGCATCATGGTCAGGTCGACTGTGTCCTGCTGGCGCTTCCTTTCCCGGCGGGCGATGTCGAAAAAGCGCACCTGTTTAACGACGCATTATATGTTGCCTTTCCATTGGATGATCCGCGCGACCCACCCGAAAGCATTGAACCTGCGCTGATCGACGAAAACAGGCTTTTGTTATTGGTCGATGGCCATTGCTTGAAGGACCATGCCCTGGCTGCCTGTAACAGGCCGGAACTGCGCGCCACAGCCATGATGCTGGGGACATCGCTGCACACGCTTGTGCAGATGGTGGACAATGGCTTGGGCCTAACGATCATTCCCGAGATGGCCGTAACGGCAGGGCTATTGAACGGAACCGATGTTCAGGCACGGCCGTTGAATGCGGACCATGCGACGCGCGAAATTGCGCTGATTTGGCGAACCAACAGCCCGCGCCGTGAGGAGTTTGAGTTGCTTGCGGAGTCCCTGCGGGAATTGCACATAACGTAAGCGCTGAACCGCGCCCGGAGCCGTTAGGCCCAGCGTGAAGACCGGTCGTCGTCGCTGGATTTGGCATCAACCCAGACGGACGTGCCATCTGCATAATGCTCTTTCTTCCAAAATGGCGCGTCTGTTTTCAGGCGATCAATGAGAAACGCCGTCGCCTCAAGTGCGTCTGCCCTGTGCCGCGACGCTGCGCCGACAACGACCACGGGCTCGCCCACCGCAACGCGTCCAATCCGGTGCACAATCGCCGCGCCAAGCAATGCCCAGCGGGTAAAGGCTTCATCGATTAACCGCATCAGGCTTGCTTCCGTCATGCCGGGATAATGCTCCAGCTCAATCGCGGTTACGCCGCCATCGTCCCGCGATATGCCGGTGAAACTGGACACAGCGCCGCCCCCCAAATCACTTAGGCCCGCCAGCGCAACCTCCGCGCTGATCGGCTCGTCGCTGATGACGACGCGCTTCATCCGCCGGTCACTGGCGGGAAAATTGCAAGCTCATGTGCATCGCCAAGCGCGGCGTCCAACGGCACCATAGCTTGGTCCAAAGCAAAACGAAGCCGCGCCTTATCTTGAAAGGCCAGCGCGTGGCCGGGTGACTGACCGGCGAGCCAGTCAATGGTGTCATTGATATTGCGCACATGTGCCGGCAGATCACATGTTTCGGAGGCGACACCAATGGCCTCGCGCACCGCCGCAAAATAGACCAGCCTCATCTGGTCAATCCATATGCTTGATGCCGACGCGCAGATAATCCCAGCCGGTAATCATCGTCAGCGCCGCGGCGATCCACAGCAGCGCCAGTGCGGCTTGCTTCAGCAATATCCAATCAGGCAAAGCGCCCGCCAAAATGACGCCGCCAAGCGAAACAAGTTGAAACGTCGTCTTCCATTTGGCGAGTTTCGAAACAGGCACAGAAATCTGCAGGCCAGCCAAAAATTCGCGCAGGCCCGATACGATCATTTCACGCAGTAAAATGATGAGGGCCGCAATGACATGCCAACCGTCGACATCGCGCGTGAACACCAGCATCAAAATGACTGCGGCGACCATGATCTTATCGGCGATGGGATCAAGGAAAACGCCCAATTTCGATACTGTTCCCTGCGCCCGCGCAAGATAGCCATCGAAATAATCGGTAATCCCCATCAGGCAGTACAATATGAATGCGAAGCCATAATCCAGTGGCACCGGCTGAATGCCTATCTGCTTGGCGCCGGGCCACAGCAAAAAGACGAGGATGGGCACAGCAAGAATGCGCGACAAGGTCAGGAGGTTGGGTAAGCTAAGCATCCTATCACAATAGCGCGATGTGCCAGCAAAATCACGCGGCTATTTCACCGTCACATGAAATGCGCTTTGCCATGATAGGGCTGGAACGCTAAGGCTCCGATACCGTCCGCATGGGAAGTGCAAAAACCAATGGCCACGACAATGTCCCTGTTGAACAAGCGCAGATTTTTGCCGCTTTTCGTCACGCAGTTTCTGAATGCCTTCAACGACAATTTTTACAAAATGGCCATGGTCATTTTGGTGACGTACGAAATCTATTCGGACCCGACCCAAGAAGCGAATTTTAACGCCATCGCGGGCGCGCTGTTCATATTACCCTTTTTCCTGTTTTCCGCGCTTGCGGGGCAATTGGCCGACACCATCGAAAAGACGCGGGTCATTCGGATGGTAAAGACAGCTGAGATTTTTATCATGATCTTCGGTGCAGCGGGTATCTACCTGCACAACATACCGATGATGCTCGTCGCATTGTTCGCAATGGGCGTGCATTCCACCTTCTTTGGCCCGATTAAATATGCGATTTTGCCCCAGCATCTGAAAGAAGACGAGGTTTTGGGCGGAACGGGCCTTGTCGAAGCCGGGACCTATCTCGCCATCTTGGGTGGGACGATTGCGGGCGGGATCATTCCCGGAAAGATTGCCGGCGTAGGGATTATCATCGTTGCCATCATCGGACGCGTGACCGCGCAATCTGTTCCCCTTGCACCGCCCGAAAGCGATGCGCCAACGGCAAAAATGGACTGGAATATCTTTCGCAGCAGCTGGCGTCTGGTGCGCGACACCATGCACATACCCCGCCTGTTTTTGGCGATCGTCGCAATCAGCTTTTTCTGGGGTGTAGGCGCTGTGCTTGGGTCAATTTTCCCGCCTATGGTCAAAAACGCGATCGGTGGCGACAATACTGTCGCAACCTTGTTTACCGCGTTTTTCTCGATCGGCATTGCCATCGGCTCAGTCGCCGTCAACCGCCTGTTGAATGGCACAGTGTCCGCCAAATATGCGCCGATTTCAGTCATCGTCATGGGCCTGTTTGTCTTGGATCTGTGGTGGACGGTCAGCCACTGGCAACCTATCGGGCCAGAGCTGATGAATTGGTGGCAGTTTCTGACGCTAGGCTATGGCGAACGCATGATTGTCGATCTTCTTGGTATTTCCATCGCCGGGGGTATGTTTGTCGTCCCGCTCTACGCGTTTCTGACAACTACGGTTGCAAAGTCACAAACCGCCCGCACCATTGCCGCCAATAACATCGTGAATTCCGGCGCAATGGTGATCGGTGCTGTCATTTACAGCCTTCTGGTCAGCGCAGGTGTGAGCATTCCCGACACGCTGTTCATGATTGCTGCGGCCTGCCTTGTTTCGGCATGGATTTCGTGGAAGCTGCACAAGGCGAGCGACCCCGTCGCCGCCTAAAAGTCAGGCGATAAAGCTCGTTATTGAGACAAAAAACGCACTGAAGCTGAGCATAAACAAATGCGTATCTTCCTTGCGCCACCACGATATGGGGCGTGGCGCGATGACGGCGTGCGTCATCTGTGGTGGGGGAAGCATCCGCCGAAGGGGGTGGCGGGCAGCTTCGTTGTGACCGACTAATCTTCGTTTCATCATGATCGGACGTTAACGTTCTGTTAGGCATAATGGCCATGCCAAAAGATGGTTAAGCGGCGACCCACGTTCGACTGTCCCGATCTGCGACAGTTATTGACGCCTTTTTAACCATATTCCGCAGCGCGGGTTGGCGGCCTGCCACTGGCTCTGTTAGGATGCATGCAACAAACAGGAGTTCTCTTGATGGAAAGAGCAGCACAAATTCGGCAAACCGGTGGGCCGGACGTTATTGAATGGACGGACGTTGAATTGGCAGAGCCCGGTCCGGGTGAAGTCCGCATGCGCAATCTGGCCGTGGGCCTGAACTTCATTGACACCTATCATCGTGGCGGCCTGTATCCGATGGCGCTGCCCTCTGGCCTGGGTATGGAGGCGGCGGGCGTGATTGAGGCGGTGGGAGACGGCGTGACCGACTGGCGCGTTGGCGACCGCGTCGCCACTTTTGGCCCAAGCATCGGTGCCTATGCGACCGCGCGCAATATTGCCGCACATGGCCTATTTTCGGTACCAGACGACATCAGCGACGAAATTGCGGCGGCGGGCTTGCTCAAGGGCTGCACCACGGAGTTTCTTGTCGAACGCTGTGCCAAGGTTCAGCCCAAATGGGACATATTGGTGCACGCAGCGGCGGGCGGCGTCGGACTGTTGCTTGTGCAGTGGCTAAAGCATGTTGGTGCCCGCGTCATCGGGACAGTCAGCACCGATGAAAAGGCGGCTCTGGCACGCGCGGCGGGGGCCGACCATGTCATTCTATATGGCAAAGAAGATGTCGCCGCGCAGGTGCGCGAACTGACGGACGGCAAAGGCGTGGAAGTGACATTCGATGGTGTTGGCCGCGACACATGGGAAACATCGCTGAACGCAACTGCGCGGCGCGGCCTTATCGTCAGCTATGGCAATGCGAGCGGGCCGGTGACGGGTGTCAACCTTGGCACTTTAGCGCAAAAAGGTTCGCTCTACGTCTCGCGCCCCACCTTGTTCGATTATTATCACAACGCCGCAGAGCGGGCAGCAGGCGCGGAATATGTGTTCGACATGTTCCGCCAAGGCATCATCGATATCACGATAGGCCACCGCTACGCGCTGGAAGACGTTGCACAGGCCCACCGCGATCTTGAAGGGCGGAAAACAGTTGGTTCTTCCATATTGATTCCCTGACAATTCACAGCAAGGTTAATTTCGGACAATATTGAGGGGGATTTATGGAACTTAAGGGCAAGACCGCATTGGTCACGGGCGGGACCGATGGCATCGGTCTGGAAATAGCACGCCAAATGATGGCGAAAGGCGCCAACGTCATCGTCTGTGGTCGCCGCGACGACGTGCTTGCTTCGGCACGACAAGAAGGATTGGAAGCCATTCAGGCAGACCTTTCCACCGCGTCGGGTTGCGCGGAGCTTGCTGCCACGCTCGCAGGACGCGAGCTGGACATCCTGATCAACAACGCTGGGATGAGCGGTAATTTCGGTCCCGGCGAGCCGCTGGATCTGGCGCTCACCGATCAGGCGATCTTCCTGAACCTCAACGCGCCGTTGCACCTGATTGGCCACTTGTTGCCCGGCTTGCTTAAGCGGCCCGAGGCATCGATTGTGAATGTCACCTCAGGCCTTGCCATTGCCCCGCGCGCCGGTGGCCCAGTCTATTGCGCGACCAAAGCGGGCCTCAGAAGCTTTACCCAATCGCTGCGGCACAATCTACGCGATACCAAGGTTCATGTTATCGAGGCATTGCCGCCGGTGGTGGACACCGCAATGACGCGCGGCCGCGTGAATGGCAAAAAGATGTCGGCAAAGGAATGTGCCGCAGAAATCATTGATGCCATTGCGACAAACGCGCCCGAGGCGAATGTCGGCATGGTGAAGCTGCTTCGGCTTGTATATTCGATATCGCCCGCACTTGCGCAGCGGATCATGATCAGATTCTGATTGTCAGCGATGCCGCATCACACGGCGGAGCAACGGATTTCAAGCTGTCTGAGTAAATATGGTGGTGCCCCAGGCCCGACTCGAACGGGCACTCCTTTCGGAACAGGATTTTGAATCCAGCGCGTCTACCATTCCACCACTGGGGCACATCTTCGTCAGGACGAACCCGTTGAAGCGGAGGCTCCTCTAACCGAGCCTCCGCCCCGATGCAAGCGCATCCTTATTTCTTAAGTTCCTTAGCGAGTGTCTTCAGCGTCGCTTTGCCATAAGGCGCCTTGAATCCGCCAATTCCAGCAACATCGACGCCGGTCTGACGATAGACCGCACGCATATGGCTGAAGGTTTTGAACCCGTCTGCGCCGTGATAATTGCCCATGCCGGACGGCCCGACTCCACCAAAGGGCAGATCTTCCATCGCATTGTGGAAGACGACGTCGTTGATCGTTACGCCGCCAGAGACGGTCCGCGACAACACGCGTTCTTCTTCGGCTTTGTCCGTTCCGAAATAATATAGACCAAGCGGACGATCATGCGCGTTCACATAATCAATCGCCTCATCCATCGACGAATAGGTCATGACGGGCAGAATCGGCCCGAAGATTTCTTCCTGCATCACCTTCATGTCGTCGGTGACATTGCGGACAATCGTCAGCGGCATTTTGTTGCCGTTTGATCCGACAAAATCCTCATCCGCAGGGTTGATTTCGATGAGTTCAGCCCCCTTTTCACGCGCATCGTCCAGATAGCCCTGAAGCCGCTCATAATTTCGGCCATTCACAACCGATGTATAATCGTCATTGTGCAGCAAAGTGGGATATTGCGCGATTGCGCCGGCCTTCACCGCTGCGATGACATCATGCTCTTGGTCGTCGGGAACCATCAAATAATCAGGCGCTAGGCAGATTTGGCCCGCGTTCATCATCTTGCCCAGGGCAATACGCTCGCCGGCCTTTTTCGTGTCCGCACTTCGGCCAATGATGGTCGGTGATTTGCCGCCAAGTTCAAGCGTCACGGGCACGAGATTGTCCGCTGCAGCGCGCATGATATGCTTGCCCACGCCCGTCGCGCCAGTGAATATCATATGGTCGAATGCCAGCTTTGAAAACGCCATGCCAACTTCAGCGCCGCCTGTGAAAACGGCCATTTCCTCTTCAGCGAAATATTGTGGCACGAGCTCTTCGAACAACGCCGACACGCGCTCGGTGAATTCGGATGGCTTGATCATCGCGCGGTTACCCGCGGCGAGAATACCCGCCATCGGGACCATCACCATGCCAACGGGGAAGTTCCATGGCGCAACGACGCCAACGACACCCTTTGGTTGGTACACGACTTCGGCCTTGGCACCCAGCAGACCAAGCGGGAAAGTTGGCTTGCGCTTTTCACCTTTGGCCCAGCTTTCAAAATGCTTCTTGGCATGCTTCATCGCGCTCACAGACGGCATGATGTCCGTTAGCAGCGTTTGTTCGCGGCTACGATGACCGAAATCAGCAGAAACGGCCTTTGCAAAATCCTCCGCATGATCGATCAGCATCGCAATCGCGCGGTCGATACGGTCGCGGCGGACCGACATCGATTCTGGCATAGCTGCGGTAAATGCTGCGCGCTGCTTTTCGAGCACTGTCTGCATATTTGCGGTCATTTTCTCTCTCCCTTTAACCAGTTGATGAATTGCTAGCGTGAAGCGTTGCAAATGAAAACCATTTTGGCGTATCCACATATCCAACATGCACAAAGCATGACGCGTATATTGGAGAGAACATGATCGAGGCCGGTAAAAAGTGGACACCACCTGCGGGTTGGCCCGTCATGACGCGAGATCAGGTAAAGGATGCATTATGTGCACCTGGCATGCCGTTCGAAATGGAAACGGTCGAGATTGAAGGCGTGCCAACGCGCGTCTGGAAAAACGCACTACCCAATCTCGCGGTACTGGCCGCCCACGCCAATGCGTCATTCGGTGACCGCGAATTTGTGGTGTATGAGGATGAGCGCGTCACCTACGCCGCTTGGTACCGCGCGGTCGCGACACTCGCCCATGCGCTGCAAGAACGTGGCGTGAAAAAGGGCGACCGCGTGGCCCTCGCCATGCGCAACCTGCCTGAATGGCCAGTCGCCTTTTTTGCCGCCGCAGTGACAGGCGCGATCGTCGTGCCGTTAAACGCATGGTGGACAGGCGAAGAGCTTGCCTTTGGTTTGGCCGATTCGGGTGCAGCGGTTCTGATCTGCGACGCAGAACGCTGGGACCGCATATCGCCCTATAAAGCAGAGATGCCGGCGCTCGCGCATGTCATGGTCGCACGCGCGGGTGCAGCGGCAATGGCGCAGCCCGCCATCACGCTCGAAAGCATCATTGGCAGCCCCAAAAATTACGCCGATTTGGCTGACCTGCCATTGCCTGATGTCGCGATTGCGCCAGATGACGCGGCCACCATTTTCTACACCAGCGGGACGACGGGCAAGCCAAAGGGCGCCTTGGGTTCGCATCGCAACCTGCTGACCAATGGCTTTTCCAGCGCCTATTCCGGCGCTGCGACTGTATTGCGCCGTGGTGAGCCTCTACCCGAACCTAGCATTAGGGCGAGCCTGCTTGTCATTCCGATGTTCCATGTCACCGCTTGTTCGGCGTCGATGATTCCGACGATTCAAGCAGGGCACAAGATCGTGCTCCTCCACAAATGGGATACGGTGAAGGCATTCGAAATTATCGAACGCGAAAAGATCAACGCCACGGGCGGCGTGCCGTTCATCGCTTGGCAGTTAATCGAGCACCCCGACCGCGCAAAATATGACCTCAGCTCAATCGACGCGATCAGCTATGGCGGTGCACCATCCGCGCCAGAGCTCGTCAGCAAGATTTACGAAATATTCGGCGCATTCCCCGGCAATGGCTGGGGCATGACCGAAACAATGGCGACCGTCACCTCGCACGTTGCCGAAGATTATCTGAATCGCCCCGACAGCTGTGGCCCGGCGGTTGCAGTCTCGGACGTGAAAATCATGTCAGAGGATGGATCGACCGAATTGCCTGTTGGTGAAGTTGGCGAATTGTGGGCGCGTGGTCCGCAAATCGTCAAAGGCTATTGGAACCGTCCCGACGCCACCGCAGAAACATTTGTCGATGGCTGGGTGCGCACAGGCGATCTTGCCCGCGTCGATGACGAAGGCTTCTGCTTCATCGTTGATCGCGCCAAAGACATGATCATTCGCGGCGGCGAGAATATCTATTCGTCTGAAGTCGAAAATATCTTGTACGAACATCCCGCGGTTACCGATGCGGCACTGATTGGCATTCCGCACCAGACACTCGGCGAAGAACCCGCCGCTGTGGTCCATCTGGCACCCGGCATGACGGCAAGCGAGGATGAACTGCGCGAATATGTCAGCGCGCGATTGGCAAAATTCAAAGTGCCCGTGAAGATCATCTTCACGCAGGATACCCTGCCGCGCAACGCGAATGGCAAAATCCTGAAACGCGATTTGAAGGCCTTGTTCTAACGCAGCAAACAGGGCTGATTCACATTTGTTTTTGATGCTGCGCCGCCCTATAAGGCGGCAAATCAAAATCAAAGGAATCTCCCATGCGCAACGCCGATCCTGTCGTCATCCTGTCCTACGCCCGCACCCCAATGGGGGCCATGCAAGGGGCGTTGGCTGACGTTTCTGCGACCGACCTTGGCGCAACTGCGGTGAAAGCAGCCGTTGAACGCGCTGGCGTCGACGCCGCGGCGATTGAGCGCATCTACATGGGTTGTGTGTTGCCAGCAGGCCTCGGCCAAGCCCCTGCCCGTCAGGCCGCGATTAAAGCGGGCCTGCCCAAATCTGTGCAAGCAACGACGGTGAACAAGGTATGCGGTTCGGGCATGCAGACCGTCATCATGGGCAGCGAGGCACTCGCCGCTGGTTCAGTCGATTATGTCATCGCCGGCGGCATGGAAAGCATGACCAACGCGCCCTATTTGCTGAAAAAGCATCGCAGTGGCGCGCGCATTGGGCATGACACCGCCTACGACCATATGTTCCTCGATGGACTTGAAGACGCATATGAAGCTGGCCGCGCCATGGGCACGTTCGCGCAAGACACCGCGAACGATTATCAGCTGACGCGCGAAGCACAGGATGCTTACGCCCTTGAATCGCTGCGCCGCGCGCAAAGCGCAATTGCAGACGGCGCGTTTAAGGCGGAAATCGTTCCGGTGACCGTTGCCACACGTAAGGGCGACGTCATCGTCGACACCGACGAACAACCCGGCAAAGGCATGCCCGACAAGATTCCAACGCTCAAGCCAGCCTTTGCGAAGGACGGCACGATCACGGCCGCCACCAGCTCATCGATTTCAGATGGCGCCGCTGCGCTTGTGCTCACGCGCCAATCGGTCGCCGACGCCAATGGGCAAAAACCGATTGCGCGTATCGTCGCGCACGCCGCGCACGCGCAGGAGCCATCGGCATTCACCACCGCTCCGGTCGGTGCTATCAACGCATGCTTGGCCAAGGCTGGCTGGACCATCGCCGACGTTGACCTGTTCGAAGTGAATGAAGCATTTGCTTGCGTGGCGATGTTTGCGATGCACGATCTGGGCATAACGCATGACAAGATTAACGTTCATGGCGGCGCCACGGCATTGGGCCATCCCATTGGTGCATCGGGTGCCCGGATTATCACAACCTTGGTCGCCGCGCTTCAGCGCCATGGCAAGAAACGCGGCCTGGCATCGCTGTGCATTGGCGGTGGCGAAGCGACTGCTTTGGCGATCGAGCTTATTTGATCGATACAATTTGCGACGTTTGGGCCGTCGGAGAAATCCGGCGACCCTTTGTTTTTTGCCGCGTGCAGGTTAAGCATGCGCCATGAATATCGTCTTCGTCCTCTTCGACAATGTCACGCAACTCGATTTCACAGGGCCGGTGCAATTCCTCTCGCGAATACCGGGCGCGGATGTTCATGTCGTCAGCAAAACGGGTGCGGCGGTCACCACCGATAGCGGCTTTTCCATTCTGCCGCGATCCAGCTTCGCAGACTGCCCGCAGGCGGACATAATCTGCGTGCCGGGCGGCCATGGTGTCCGCGACGCGATTGCTGACGCGCAGATCGTCGATTTCGTCCGCACGCAAGCACGCGGAGCGCAATATGTCACCAGCGTGTGCACCGGAGCATTCATATTGGGCGCGGCCAATTTGCTGCACGGCAAAGAAGCCACATGCCACTGGGCTTACACGCATTTGTTGCCGATGTTTGGCGCAACACATCGCCCCGCGCGCGTTGTCCGCGATGGCAATTTGGTGACTGCAGGCGGCGTCACGTCGGGCATCGACTTCGCGCTTGAACTGATTTCAGACATTGCAGGCGAAGATGTTGCACGCACCATCCAGCTCGCGCTCGAATATGATCCGGCACCCCCATTTAGCGGCGGAACGCCAGCGAATGCACCTGATGCAATACTAACAAACCTCCGCGCACAGGTTTATGAAAAGGCGGCAACCGAGATGGAAAGCGTCATAAAAAAGATAATTTAACCCCTCAGTTAAATTCCCACTGGACGAAGCCTATTCAAGGGCATAGCCTTTCCGTCGAGGGGGGAAAAATATGATGAATAAGCTTTGGTTCGCAGCCGCATTTGCTGGCGCGACATTATTATTGGGTTCGTGCCAAAAGGTAGCGGGCCCGACCGATGTACCCGCATTCGCTAAGATTAACGGTGATTATTTGAAAACCGGTGGCGATGGCTCAAACTGGGCGATGACCGGTTTCAATTATAATGAGCAACGGCACAGCCCGCTTACCCAAATTAACGACAGCAATGTGCAGGATTTGGGCGTTGCCTGGTTCGCTGACTTGCCCGATGCGCGCGGCCAAGAAGCAACACCCGTGGTTGTCGACGGCAAAATGTTTATCTCGACCGCCTGGTCCAAAGTATTCTCTTATGACGCCAAAACCGGCAAACCATTGTGGAGCTTCGATCCCGAAGTCGACAAAGCGCGCGGGGTCAAAGCCTGCTGCGACGTGGTCAACCGCGGCGTTGCTTTCTGGAAAGGTAGCGTTTTTGTCGGAACCATCGACGGACGTTTGATTTCCTTGGACGCCACCACGGGCAAGCAATTGTGGAGTGTTCAAACGCTTGACCTCAAATCCAACGGCACCATCACAGGCGTGCCACGGGTCGTAAAGGACAAGGTGGTTATTGGCTTTGGCGGCGCAGAGTTCGGCGCGCGCGGTTATGTGACCGCATATGACGCCGCGACCGGCAAACAGGCATGGCGTTTTTACACCACACCCAATCCCAAGGGCGAGCCTGACAATGCCGCGAGCGACAAGATCTTAAAAACAGCGGCAACCAAAACATGGAGTTCCAAGCCCAAAAAGGGTGACTGGCGCGAAAGTGGCGGCGGCGGTACCGTGTGGGACGCAATAGTTTATGATGCTGAACTCGACCAATTGTACCTTGGCGTCGGCAACGGAAATCCGTGGAACCATGGTATTCGTTCCAATGGCGAGGGCGACAATCTGTTCCTGTCATCCATCGTCGCGCTCAAACCCGACACGGGCGAATATGTCTGGCATTATCAGGAAACGCCAGCCGAAAGCTGGGATTACACTGCGACCCAGCCCATCATATTGGCAACCGAAACCCGCGGCGGCAAAGAACGCAAAGTTCTGTACCACGCGCCGAAGAACGGGTTTTTCTTCACCATTGATCGCATGAACGGCAAGTTGTTGTCAGCAAACCCGTTCATCGACGGCATTACCTGGGCAACCGGCTATGACTTGAAAACGGGGCGGCCAATCGAAAACCCTGCCGCGCGGTATGAAAAAACCGGCAAGCTTTATTTGGCGAACCCTTCGGCGCTGGGTGCGCATAACTGGCACCCGATGAGCTTTAACCCCGCAACGGGATTGGTCTACATTCCCGCATTGTACATTGGCGGCGCGTATCTGCCGCCGGTTGCGCCAAACGAACAAGAGCGCAAGCCGTTAGGCTTCAACGTGGGCGGCGCGATGGCAACGGCCGACCTTCCCGATGACATCAATTTCGTGAAGGCTGTGAAAGCGGCCACGACCGGAAAGCTTGTCGCCTTCGACCCCAAGACCGGCAAAGCAAAATGGACGGTCGATCACCCCGCCTCATGGAATGGCGGGACGATGACCACAGCCGGAAATCTGGTTTTCCAAGGGACGGCAATGGGCGAGTTCCGCGCTTATGCTGCGGATAGCGGCAAGCAATTGTTGAACCTTAACGTACAGTCTGGCGTGTTGTCCGGCCCATCGACCTATACGGTGGACGGCGAACAATATGTCGCCTTCCTGACCAGCAAGGGCGGGGCGTTTCCGCTTGTTTCGGGTTATGCAGGTTCCACCAGCGCTGCGGTTCCCAACATCCCCCGCCTGATCGTTCTGAAGCTGGGCGGAAAAACAGCCTTGCCACCCGTGCCGAAAGCGCCAGCCTATGTGTGGGCGCCACCAGCGCAATTCGGTACGCCAGCAGATATCGCTGCGGGGGGATCGAATTTCCAACGCTATTGCCTCGTCTGCCACGGACCCGGCGCGGTCGGGAACGGCGTGCTGCCGGACCTGCGTAAATCTGGCGTGATTGCGGATGCCGCCACTTGGAAATCGGTTGTGATTGACGGCATATTGAAGGGCAATGGCATGGTCAGCTTTAGCAGCGTGTTAACACCGAAAGAAGCCGAGCAAATGCGCGCTTATGTTGTCAGCCGCGCACATTATGCAAAGGCAAATGATGCGGCGTTAAGCGGTGGCGCAAAAAAGGCAGCAAAGTAAAAAACTGCTGCCCATGAATCTGGCATCTGCCTAAAATTTAGGCAGATGCTATTGGCCAAACGGCCCAAAATAACGCGTTTTGGTGTTGGTCAATTTTGGCACGATACTTGATATGCTTAATACATCATCCGCGCGCGCGGAGCATCTGCCTCACGCGCCATAAAGGGAAAAGCCATGAAAAAGATCGAAGCGATCATCAAACCATTCAAATTGGACGAGGTGAAAGAAGCGCTGCACGAAGTTGGCGTCTCGGGCATCACTGTTACTGAAGCCAAGGGCTTTGGCCGTCAAAAGGGCCATACCGAATTGTATCGGGGCGCCGAATATGTTGTCGACTTTTTGCCGAAGGTAAAGCTTGAGGTTGTCGTTGAAGACGGCCTTGCCGACCGCGTCGTAGAAGCCATCGCTGCAGCGGCCCAGACTGGGCGCATTGGTGACGGCAAGATATTCGTTATCCCTGTCGAAACCGCGCTGCGTATCCGCACCGGCGAACGCGATAACGACGCCGTTTAAAAAAATCCAAAATATCCAAAAAAGACAAGCCAAAGAAGGAAAGCAGAATGGGTACCTCAGCTAAGGACATTATCAAGCGCATCAAGGATGAAGAGATCGAGTGGGTCGATGTCCGTTTCACCGATCCCAAGGGCAAATGGCAGCATCTGACGATGTGCGCTGGCGTGATCGGCGAAGACGAGTTGGAAGACGGCTTGATGTTTGACGGTTCGTCCATCGAAGGCTGGAAAGCCATCAACGAATCCGACATGATCCTGAAGCCTGATCTTGATGCCGTGTACGTAGATCCATTCTCCGCCACGCCCATGATGATCATCTTCTGCGATATCGTCGAGCCATCAACGGGCGAGCTGTACAGCCGCGACCCGCGCTCGACCGCAAAGCGCGCTGAAGCATATTTGAAAACCACAGGCATCGGCGACACCGTATATGTCGGTCCAGAAGCCGAGTTTTTCATGTTCGACGATGTGCGTTTCGAAAACAGCTACAACACGTCATATTACAAGATCGACGATATTGAGCTGCCAACGAACACCGGCACGAAATATGAAGGCGGCAATATGGGCCATCGCCCCCGCGCAAAGGGTGGTTATTTCCCAGTCGCGCCCGTCGACAGCGCAGTGGACATCCGTGGCGAAATGGTTTCGACCATGCTCGAAATGGGTCTGCCTTGCGACAAGCATCACCATGAAGTTGCCGCAGCCCAGCATGAGCTTGGCCTGACTTTCGGTACGCTGACTCAGACCGCTGACCGTATGCAGATCTACAAATATGTCGTGCATCAGGTCGCACATGCATATGGCAAGACCGCAACGTTCATGCCGAAGCCAATCAAGGAAGACAATGGTTCGGGTATGCACACCCACCTGTCGATCTGGGAAGGCAAGACCCCGCTTTTCGCAGGTGACGGCTATGCCGGTCTTTCGGACATGTGCCTGTATTTCATCGGCGGCATCATCAAGCATGCCAAGGCCGTGAACGCATTCACAAACCCAACAACAAACAGCTACAAGCGTTTGGTGCCCGGTTACGAAGCGCCTGTGTTGCTCGCCTATTCGGCGCGCAACCGCTCAGCTTCATGCCGTATTCCATATGGAGCAGGTGCCAAGGCCAAGCGCGTTGAAGTCCGCTTCCCTGACGCAATGGCGAACCCATATCTGTGCTATGCGGCTTTGTTCATGGCTGGCCTCGACGGCATTCAGAACAAGATCCACCCTGGCGATGCCATGGACAAGAACCTGTACGACTTGCCACCAGCAGAGCTTGCTGAAGTGCCAACTGTAGCCGGTTCGCTGCGTGAAGCTTTGGATTGCCTGGCCGCGGATCACGACTTCCTGTTGAAGGGTGACGTGTTCTCGAAGGACCAAATTGACAGCTATATCGAATTGAAGATGGAAGACGTCGCCCGTTGGGAAATGACGCCAAGCCCAGTCGAATTCGACATGTACTACAGCTACTGATCCCACGCATCGGATCATTAGCTTAAGGCCCGGCGGTTGGGGGACTGCCGGGCCTTTTTATTTGTGTTTAGTCATTGCGTCCCTGACGCCATGTCTTATCGAGGCGGCTCGTGAGCCGCCGTGACAGCAGATGCGCAGATTAAAGCCCGGCCTCTACTGCAATGCGAATAGCGTCGGCCGTACTCGCTGCGCCCAAGCGGTCCATTAACAACGCACGGTGCATTTTGACCGTTTGCTCGCTGAGCCCAAGCCGGAAGGCGATTTGCTTGTTCAAGTGGCCAAGCGCCATTTCGGCCAAAACCTCGCGCTGCCGCCGCGACAATGCCTTCACCGCCGCCGCTGCCGCAACATGGCGGCTCTCGTAAGACGCTGGCGCGCTGGGCTCAAGTTCCACCTGAGAGCCAAGAAAGAACTCAAGCTCACCATTTTCGTCAAACAACGGCGCGACCAGCACTGCATTGCGAAAGGGTGTGCCATCGCGTTTGTAGTTCAAAATTTCGACCATGACCGGGGCATGACGTTGAACGCCATTGCTAATCGTGTCGGTTAACCACGGCTCCGTTGCTGGACCGGCCAAAAATTTGCAGTTTCGCCCAATGATTTCATGTTCCGAATAGCCCGTCAGTTCAACAAACGCAGCATTACAGGCGATGATGGGATTACCGTTTTGACGCGGGTCGCTTATCACGGACGCTATCGGGCTATTCGCGATCAGCGCGTCTAGTTTCTCGTTAGACCGTCCCAAAACGTCCAAATTACAGTGCCTCCCGCGTACCCCCCATAGGCGCATTTCAGCGTTAACCATTATATGTGCCAGTTCCGCGATGTCGAGAGCAATATCACAAAAACATGGTATAAAGGTTAGGTTGTTGTCCCCGGGTCAGCGTTTAAGAAAAATGCCCCGACATCCGAAATGATGTCGTAAAGGGGGAGAATAACGTGGAAAATCTAACTTTTGGCCAATATTCATTGGTCTATAATGCATTCTCATTTACATTTGCCACCATGGCAGCAGCAACGCTGTTTTTGTGGCTCGGCCGCTCGCAAGTGGGCCCAGCATACAAGACAGCGCTCACCATTTCCGGCTTGGTTACCGCCATTGCCGCATATCACTATTTCCGTATTTTCGAGAGCTGGGAAGGCGCATATTCCGTTAAAGACGGCATAGTGACCGCAAGCGGCTATGCGTTTAACGATGCCTATCGTTATGTCGACTGGTTGCTCACGGTGCCATTGCTTCTCATCGAACTCATCCTCGTGATGCGTCTGAGCCAGGAAGAAACCGTCTCGAAGTCGTTCAAGCTTGGCGGCGCAGCGGCATTGATGATCATCTTGGGTTACCCAGGTGAAATCGCAACGGACATTCCAACCCGCGTATTGTGGGGCACATTGTCGGCAATCCCGTTTGTCTACATCATGTGGCAGCTGTTCGCCGGCCTCGGTGCATCGATCAACAACCAACCAGAAAATGTACGTGAATTGGTGAAGAAGGCACGTTTACTGACCTTCGCATCATGGGGTTTCTACCCGATCGTATATATGATCCCGTACACCAATCTGAGCGGTTCGGACGTAACCGTTGGCGTACAAGTTGGCTACACAATCGCCGATTTGATCGCAAAGGCTGGCGTTGGCGTCTTGATCTACATGATCGCCGTGCGCAAGTCGCAAGCCGAATATGGCTAAGGCCTCCGGATAAACACTGGACGTACGCCGCTCCGGCGGCGTACATTCCTGTATGAATATAATTTTATATCCGCATTCTGCAGGCGCAACATTTTCAAAAATGTTGCGCCTGTTTGCGTTACCGGCAGCGACCTTGCTGCTGATTGCCGCAGACCGCCTTCTGGGCGGCATGGACAGTGTTGAGGCTAATATGTTGGCTGCTCTGGCCATCGTCCTTGCAGGCATTCCCCACGGCACGCTGGATGTCGAAATAGCCGCCGCCCATTTTGGGCAGAATGGGCTCGCCGGCAGGGCCAAGATTATCGGCGGCTATGTGGGATGCGCCGCCGCTATGGTCGTTTTATGGCTGCAGCTGCCGGAACTGGCGCTCATTTCATTCCTGCTCATCTCAATTGTGCATTTCAGCCGTGACTGGCGTGGCGGCGTTGATCCGTTTCTGGCCATGATGGTGGGGTGGGCATTGGTCGCCTTGCCTGCGCTGGCCAGCCCTGACGATGTCGCCATGATATTCGCCGCGCTAACGGGCAACCAAAACGGCACCGTGATCGCCGCGTTGCTCGGCGCGGCATCGGTCCCTGCGGCGCTGGGCAGCCTTGTCTTTGCCTATTGGGCGTTCCGGCATGAGGATGCGCAAAGCGCGCTTGAAGTACTCGCCTGCATCACCGCCGCTTTGTTCCTGCCGCCGCTCGTGGCATTTGCCGTTTTCTTTTGCGGGTTGCACTCCCCGCGACATATGGCGGACGCGTTACGCGAAACAGGTGGTCTGTCCAAATTCAAAAAGGCAGCCATTGTCGCCGCCGTGTCCGCGCTTTCATTAGGGTTAGGCGTATTGATGTTCCTGTACCAAGGCGACGTCCCTTCGGACATGGGCATTGTCCGGTCTGCGTTCATTCTGATATCAACGTTGACGGTGCCGCATTTCATCCTTGAACACATCCTTGCGAAAAAGCCGGCCGCATAAGTTCCGCATCAACACCCTTGCCCGAACGCACAAAGCGCGGCACATCATGGCTATAGTCTTCAGGAGTATGTCATGAAATTCCAAGCCCTGTCTTTGATGAGCAGCGTTGCGCTCTTGGCGCTTTCAACGCCGGCTTTTGCCCAGCTTTCAAAGCCCGAAGCCAAGATGGCCGCAACCGTTGACGCGGAATATGAACGCTCGGTTGCCTTGCTTGAACGGATGGTCAACCAGAATTCGGGAACGATGAATTTCGCAGGCGTCAAAACCGTCGGCGATATGATGCGTGCTGAGCTCGAACCGCTTGGCTTCAAGGTTGCATGGCTCGATATGGCCAAGGCTGGGCGCGCAGGGCACCTGGTCGCGACAAAGGCGGGCAAGAAGGGCACAAAGAAGCTTTTACTGATTGCGCATCTCGACACTGTCTTTGAGGCCGATAGCCCTTTCCAAAAATTCGTCCGTCGTGGTGACCAAGCTGTTGGCCCCGGTGCGGGTGACGACAAGGGCGGCATGGTCGTTATCGTGTCGGCGTTGCGCGCCATGCAGGCCGCAGGCACGCTGAAGGACGCGCATATAGAAATTCATATGACGGGAGATGAAGAGGACGCAGGCGACCCCATCGAGATTACCCGCGCGCCGTTGATTGCTGCCGGAAAGACCGCGGACGTCGCACTCGATTTCGAAGGCCTGTCGATTGAGGATGGCAAGGATATGGGCGTTATCGCCCGCCGGTCGTCGAACAGTTGGAAGTTGGAGGTTTCCGGCGTCACCGGACATAGCTCTCTAATCTTTGATTCCACATATGGCGATGGCGCAGCGTTTGAACTGGCGCGCATAATCCATCAATTCCGCACAGAGCTGCCTGAGCCGAACCTGACGTTCAACGTCGGGTTGATTGCAGCGGGGCAAGAGGCAAGCTTCGACAATGACGGCGTCCGCGCAAGTGCCAAAGGAAAGACCAACATCATTCCGGGCATAGCCATAGCGCGCGGTGACTTCCGGACCTTATCCGAAGACCAAAGTGCGCGGGTCCGGCAGAAGATGCAGGCCATCGTGTCGGCATCTGCACCAAAGACCAGCGCCAAGATTAGCTTTGACCCCGGCGGCTATCCCGCGATGGCGCCAACAGAGGGCAACAAGGCGTTGTTGGCGCAACTGAATGTTGTAAACCGGGATCTGGGACTGGATGCCCAACCGCCGCTCAACCCGTTGAAACGTGGCGCAGGAGACATCAGCTTCGTCGCCAATGACGTCGACGGTCTCGTCGGCCTTGGCGTCTATAGCAAAGGCGACCACGCCCCCGGGGAGACCGTCGACCTTGCCAGCATCAAGCGTCAGGCAAAGCGTGCAGCCATCCTGATGAGCCGGCTGTCGCAGGAAAAGGCGATGTGACTGGGAACTGCAGTTTGATTATCTGATCAGTCGGCATCCTGAACTTGTTTCAGGATAATGTTCAACGTTGGTTGGTTATCCTGAAACAAGTTCAGGATGACGAGCGGCTTGGTGTTCAGGTTATACGGCGCACCACTCGAGGTTTCAGCAGACAATAAAAAAGGCGGCGCATTTCTGCACCGCCTTTTTAAATGTCGTATCAACGGAAGGTTCGGTAACTACCGACCCTCACGCGAAGCCTTGCCGAAGACGCGGTATTGTTCGTTGCCGACAAAACCGAATTTCGAAATGCCACTACGCTTTACAGAGACCAGGGCCTTATCAACGGTGTCATATGGCGCCGTTGGGGCTGGTTGGAACTGAAGCTCGGGCTCCGGATTCATGGACGTCGTCCGGACCAGATACTGCTCCATCTGCTGAATCGAAACCGGCGTGCCATTCCACTGAATTGCGCTGTTCGGAAGAATGATGATCTTGTTAATAACAGGATCGATCGGAACTTCCGGTGGTGGCGCATTTGGATCATTGACCGGAAGGTCGATGTTTACGGCGTGCGAAACCGGGGGGATGGTGATCATCAGCATGATGAGGAGAACGAGCATAACGTCGATTAACGGCGTTGTGTTCATTTCCATCATCGGCTGGCCATCATCGTTACCGCCACTCATTGCCATGATGATTGCTCCTTAAATAACTTACTGCACGTTCGCGGTTTCGAACGGCGATGAAATGAAGCCAACACGCGCAAAACCGGCCATCTGCATGGTGTAAATTGCACCACCGATGCATCGATAAGGCGTGTTGATATCACCACGGATGTGCGCCTCTGGCAGCATGTCAGGCTCGATAAGACCAGCGGCAGCGGCTTCTGGGCCACCGAGCTTTTCAAATTCTGCCTTCAAATGCTTCGCCGCGCGATCCACCAACTCGGTTGAATCAACAGGCGTTACGTTCCAGTAAATGCGGCACTCGCCATTCGGGTTTGCACCTTGGTAAGCGGGGTCACCGGGATCACGACCACCGACATCGGTTGTTGTCACCGACAAAAGAACGTTTTCACGCTTTGCCTTTGTTGGTTCGAACTTGATGACCGGAATGTCCATCTTCACTGTCTGGATAGCGACAGGAATTGCGATGAGGAATACGATGAGGAGCACCAGCATGACGTCGACGAGCGGCGTCGTGTTGATGTCAGACATTGGCGTATCATCGCCGCCGCCTCCTGAACTGATTGCCATTGGCCAATCCTCTCTAAATAAATTGGGTCAAAAATGGAGCGCCAGCGGATGCTGGCGTATGGGCCGCGCCGAAACGCGGCCCTAACCCAATATTACTTCTTAACTGCAGCTGGTGCTGGCTTACCAGCTGGTGCAGCGGCAGGAACAGCAGGCTTAACGCGGCCGCCCGAAGAGATGTAACCAAGCACATCGTTCGAGAAGGTCGAAAGGCTACGTGCGATTGTCTTGTTACGTGCCTGAAGCCAGTTGTACGCAAGAACGGCAGGAACAGCAACGAACAGACCAATTGCGGTCATGATCAGTGCTTCACCAACTGGACCAGCGATCTTACCAATGTCAGCCTGACCTGCGATACCGATTTTGATCAGCGCCGAGTAAATGCCGATGACCGTACCGAGCAGACCAACGAAAGGAGCCGTTGCACCAACCGTTGCGAGGAACGGAAGGCCGCCCGCTAGCTTGTTGTTGATGGAATCTTCCGAACGGGCCATTGCGCCGTGCAGCCAATCATGGGCTTCGATAGGGTCGGTCAAAAGGCTGTGCTGCTTTTGAGCGGCGATGCCATCATCAACGACTTGACGATATGCACTGTTCTTATCGAGCTTTGCAGCGCCTTCTTCAAGCGTTGCAGCGCGCCAGAATTGTGCACGGACGTCCTTGTACTGGTTCAAAACCTTCTGCTGTTCAAAAAGCTTCGTGAACATGATGTAGAACGAGAAGACAGACATGATGACCATGACGATGAAAATCGACCATGAAATCGGGCCACCTTCGTTAAGCGCAGGGATAAGACCGAATTGTGCGGCCACATCTGGGTTTGCGGCGCCGGCCGCAGTCAGAAACAAAATCGACATTTTAACTACCTCTCAAAAAATAGAACTATCTAGTAAAAAAGACCCGGAACCAAGGCTCCCCCTTTTACCGGGCCAGAAAAATTATTTCGGTATCTGCCACTTGATGCGGCTAGAATACGAACCTTGAACTTTTTCGCCATTACGAACGGCAGGTTCAAAGCGCGCACGACGCTTCACGTTGGTGCAGGTTGCCGCATCCAGATCCGCATGGCCGCTTGACTGCGTAACTTGGCAATCAATGACACGACCATCAACGCCGATAGTAATGCGGAACGCGGTTGTACCCTCACGCTCCTGCTGCAACGCACGCGACGGATAGTCATTCGTGTTTGCCCAGTTGCTTGGGTTGCCCCGTGGCTTCGCTTCAGCGGTAGGACCTGCTGGCGGCGGCGGCGGCGCTGGTGGCGCAGCTGTCGGTACAATTGGAGCCGCAGGTGGCGGCGTATCAACTGTGCGAACCGTTGGCGGTGGTGTCACCGTAACAACCATTGGCGGAGGCGAAACGACCGGAGGCTCGATTTGCTTCTCTGGTTCTGGTGGTGGTTCTTCTTCTTCGGGTGGTTCTTCTTCTTTCACGTCGACCACGGTCATCTTTTCCTTGATCGAGACGACCGCATCATATGCGAGGCCAGTCACCAAGGCATAACCGAGGAAAGCGTGAAGAAGGAGTACAATGACGACAGAAACCAAACGGTTTGTGCTCATCCCATCTTGATCAGCATATGCCATGCGGAAACAACTCTCCTACCTTCAAAACAAAATAGTACACTAAGGGCGCACATTTCACCGTGACCCAAAGTACCCTCGCGATATCGAAATCTATCTTTTTTTTTGCTCGATTCATCGACGCATTAGCCAACCCTAACAGGCCAAGCAATCCGGATTCTGCGATTCAGACGCAATTCATGGACAGGTTCACATTATGCTACAATGTGATACACGTAAAACTGGCGACGGATGCCGGTTTCAGGAAGGGTTATTTAATGCGAATTTCGCAAGTGAAAGTGATTTTATGCTTGGTTTTGATGGGTTTGGGCAATGCTGCATCTGCCCAACCCGTGGCCACCCTGCCACCCGCACTTGCCATTGAAGCCGAAACGGCGAGTTATTCGGATATTGCCGATTTGGTCGTCATATCGCCTCTGATCACTGATGTTACTGTCCGCAAAGCTGCTAAAGTTGCCCCGGAACAAGCCATTGGCGTACCCACATCTCTACAACGCATGCTGATCGAAGCGGATGTTATGGCGTTGATTCGCGGCGAAGGCGGCATTGCAGACCGCGTCCGCTTTG
Source organism: Sphingorhabdus sp. (assembly GCF_044338195.1). Classification (GTDB taxonomy): domain Bacteria; phylum Pseudomonadota; class Alphaproteobacteria; order Sphingomonadales; family Sphingomonadaceae; genus Sphingorhabdus_B. The sequence goes on from NZ_JBIIMC010000008.1 coordinate 47,395, forward strand.
TGCTGGATGTGCCCAAGGATGCGAAGGGCAAAGTGCCCAAATTGAAAAAACAGCGGTGGTTTCTATTTGGCAGCCCCGTTGCGGGCCGAACGGCCGAAATCCGGTTGTCGCGACCCAACGCGCTCGCGAATTTTAGCCCGGCAAATGATGCTTTGGTCCGCCGAATCACGCAGGAGGCTGTCCTGCGCGATGCACCGCAGCGCATCATAGGTGTCGCCAGTGCTTTCCATAGCCCTGGCACAGTGCTCGGTGAAGGCGAAACACAGATTTTCCTGAAGACCGAAAAGGACCAGCCAGTGTCTCTTACGGTTCTTAGTAGGCCGAATGAGCAAAAACAGTGGGCGGTATCGACCGCTGAAGTGATTGATTCGTCTGCAACCGCGCCGGAACGATTCACGCTGCTATGGTATCGCCTAGCCTGTGGCCTACCGCGCAGCCTTCCCACCGACCGCATCGAAACAGCGCGCGATGAAGACGCTGCGCGCGCGCAAGCTGACTATACATTTGTTATCGATGCGCTTGGGCCATGTGGCCGTAAGCGTTAGGGACTGCAAATCGGGTTCGACGCCGCCGCGCTCACCGCGATGCGCCGGGCACCCACATGATATCACCACCGCGCGTCGAATTGATCAGGCGGCACAGCACGAACAAATAGTCCGACAGGCGGTTGATGTAGTTCAACGCCTGCGGATTTATCGAAACGTCCAGCGATGCCGCAACCAGCGCCCGTTCGGCACGACGTGAAATGGCGCGCGCCATATGCATATGCGCTGCTGCCAAGCTACCGCCCGGCAAAATGAAACTGGTCAACGGCGGAAGCTGCTCGTTGGCTTTATCAATAGCCGCCTCAAGCCATTCAACTTGAGACGACACAATCCGCAATTCCATCGGCGATGGTTCAAAACTTTCGCCGGGCGTTGCGATATCGGCACCCAGATCAAACAGGTCATTCTGGATACGCCGCAATTCCGCGACCAAAGGCGTTTCGCCCTCGTCCGCCGCAAGCGCCTGAACCGCTACGCCGAGCGCGCTGTTGGTTTCATCGACTTCGCCGATGGCGTGTAAACGCGCATTGGTCTTTGACGCGCGCGAACCATCGACGAGGCCAGTAGTCCCGTCATCACCCGTGCGTGTGTAAATCTTGTTGAGCTTGACCATGTCGGATGCCGCCCGCTTATTGCGAGCCGGCGACCACGACGAGCACAGCAAGCAAAACGATCGTAATTGCCTGCCATTTGACGCGGGCAAACATCATCTTGTTCTGCACTGTGAGCGATTTGGGCAGCCCCGCTTCGTCAACATCTGCTGGTCGCAAATTGGCGAACGCATGAAGGCCACGGATAAGTGCAAATGCCACAGCACCAGCAGCGCCAATGGTGAGGAGAACCAACAAAATAGTCATCGGGAGAAATCCTTGTCCGGGGCCAATACCCCGCTGCGCCTATTTAGGCGTGAGATAACGAGATTCCAAGCGGTAGCGTTCCCTGACGCAAATTATTAATAAGTCCATCGCCGCATTCGCCCGCCAATCGCCGGTCCGACAGCGCAGGTGAGGATTTGCTCTTCGCCAGTTTTTCGCCGCTCGCGTCCAACAACAGCGGATGGTGCCAGTATATGGGTTCCGGCAAATCCAACAGTTTCTGCAACAGCCTGTGGATCGCAGTATATCCGAAAAGGTCTTGGCCCCGCACGACATGCGACACCCCATCTGCAGCATCATCAATCGTCGCAGCCAGATGGTAAGATGCCGGCGCATCTTTGCGCCACAGAACAACATCGCCAAATGCCATGGGGTCCGCAAATTGCGGTCCTGCCGCCAAATCGACCCAATGCAACAGCCCCGATTGCGCCACCGCTTTGGCCATATCAATCCGCAAGCTGTGCGGCACAGAAGGGTCAATGTCGCTGTCCCGGCACGTTCCGGGATAATGGGGGCCATCTGGACCATGCGGCACCGGCTTGTGCTTGAGCGCATTGGCAATATCGCTTCGCGTACAGATGCAGCGGTATAGCAGCCCGTCCGCGATCAACCGGTCACGCGCCGCCTCATATCTTGCAATGTTCTGCGATTGAAATTGCACAGCGCCGTCATGATGAAGCCCAAGCCAGTCCATATCCGACAGTATCGCCGCGACATGCTCGGCACGGCTGCGTGTTCCGTCAATATCTTCAATCCGCAGGTGGAACTGACCATTCAAAGCACGCGCAAAATCATGTGCGCATAATGCCGAAAAGGCATGCCCCAGATGCAAGCGCCCATTGGGACTCGGCGCGAACCGCGTCACCACTGCGCCATCATATTGCGGCAGCGCAGGCAGATATTGCTTCAAAAAGTCATCCGCGCTCAAAAAACATATCCCCAAAAAATACCATATGCTGTGCCTTTGCCCTCTTGACGTCACCATATGTGCAAATAGGTTGATGACTGTCAGATTGCTGTAACGTTGATACGCTTAAAGCATGTATGACATAAAGGGAGTAGGGTTCGACTTATGTTGCATACCGGAACTTTCGAAGCAGCGGGCCGCGCAAGGCACCCGGAAAACTGCCCGGCATTGGTGCTCAACGCCGATTACACGCCGTTGAGCTATTATCCATTGAGCTTATGGCCATGGCAAGCCGCCATTAAGGCGGTGTTCCTCGACAAGGTCGACATCGTTTCCAACTATGATCGGCATGTCCATAGTCCAAGGCTGGACATGAAAATCCCGTCGGTCATCGCGCTGCGCCAATATGTGAAGCCATCAGAATATCCTGCATTCACCCGCTTCAACTTGTTCCTGCGTGACAAGTTTGAATGCCAATATTGCGGATCGGGCGACAATCTGACCTTTGACCATATCGTTCCGCGCCGTTTGGGCGGCATCACGAGCTGGGAAAATGTCACAACGGCATGCCTACATTGCAACCTGAAAAAAGGTGGCCGCACGCCAAAGCAAGCGCATATGCAGCTGAACATGGCCGCCATCCGCCCCACCAGCTGGCAATTGCAGGATAGGGGCCGTGCTTTCCCGCCGAACCATCTGCACGAAACATGGCACGACTGGTTATATTGGGATATTGAGCTGCAGGGTTAAACTTAATCGGTAACCGTCAGCGCAGGCACCGCCCGCGCGGCATCTTCAGGCGTAATTCCCGGCGGTGGCGCAGCAGCGATACGTTCTTCACCGCGCATAACGCGTCCGGCCCGTTTGATCGCGTCGCGTAGCCGTGGATACACGCCGCAACGGCACAAATTCGTAATCGCCGCGTCGATTTCTTCATCGGTTGGGTTGCTGCTTTTCTTCAGCAACACCGCGCCCGCCATGATGATACCCGGAATGCAAAAGCCGCATTGCGGCACATTGCTGGCGACAAACGCCTGTTGCAGCGGATGGCTACGATCACGGCTGAGGCCTTCGATCGTCGTGACAAAACGTCCTTCGGCTTCGGCAATCGTGACGAGGCAAGACCGTATCGCCTCCCCGTCGACTTCCACAATGCACGCGCCGCAATCGCCATTGCCGCAACCATATTTGGTTCCGGTCAAGTTCGACGCATCACGCAAAGCCCACAAAAGCGGGGTTTGCGGATCCATTTTATACTGGACCGGGCGATCATTGACGGTGAATTTGGTCATGCAGCCCCATTATAGCCATGCGGAACGCGTTTCAGCATCTTATTTGAGACCCTGAAACACAGTCACCAACGGAGAACAGCATTCAGGGGGCGGAGTGATTAATCCCGCCAGCTTTTATCGATCTGGTCAACCTTGCGCACCATTGCATCAAATTCAACGCGGCCCGAACCGCCCGGAGGTGATGCCATATACAGGTCGCGCTGGTGCACGGCGATGACCTCAGGCGGCACTGTAATGGCCTTGCCCATTTGCATCGTTGCAATCTGTTGCTCGCACGCCCGCTGGAGCGCCCAATACTTTATAAACGCATCGGGCAATGTCTTGCCCATCACGACAGGACCGTGATTTTTGAGCATCAATATCCGCTTGTCGCCCAGATTTTGGACCAATCGCGTGCCTTCTTCCTCGCGCACCGTTACGCCCTCGAAATCATGATAGGCCAGCTGGCCCATGAAATTGCAGGCGTAGAAATTGATTGGCTGCAATCCGCCCTCAAGGCTGCACACAGCAACCGTGGCAGTTGTGTGTGTATGGATAATGGCATGGGCATCAGGCAAAGTGCGATGGAACAGGCTATGCTGAACGAAACCGGCCTTATTGACATGCCATGGGTTGTCGGCATCAATCTTGTTGCCATCAATGTCGATCTTAATCAGGCTCGACGCGGTAATTTCGCCGAAATGCATGCCATAAGGGTTGATCAAAAAAGCGCCGTCTTCGTCAGGCACCTTCACCGTAATATGGTTAAACACCAGTTCGTCCCAACCGAACATCGAAAATATCCGATAGCAGGCGGCAAGCTCCTGACGGGCGGTCCATTCGGCTTCGCTATATTTGCTGTTCGACTTCAATTGGGTTGCCATGCGCACTCTCCTGATCATTCGTTGCGTTGCTTTATGAAACGAACATTGCACGAGGGCAAGGGGCTGGGCGCAGCAAAAAGGCCAACGGATTTTCTCTGCGCTCATGGTTAAAAGCGCCATTTTCGCTTGATATTTAGGGGCGACCTAGTTAGGGGCCACGACAACACGCCGCCTGTGAACGCGGCGATTTTCGTTTTTAGCCTTTCAAAGTGGCCGTTTTAAGCCATTTTGCCGATTCGATGCGGAGTTGAGTTTTTTATGCAGATCATGGTTCGCGACAATAATGTTGATCAAGCCCTACGCGCGCTCAAGAAGAAGCTGCAGCGTGAAGGCGTGTATCGCGAAATGAAGCTGCGTCGTCACTTCGAAAAGCCGTCGGAAAAGCGCGCGCGTGAAAAGGCAGCTGCTGTTCGTCGCGCCCGCAAGATGGAGCGCAAGCAGCAGGAACGTGACGGCGCGAAATAAGCGTCTGCGACCCGCAACAAGGAAGGCGCCTTTTACGGCGCTTTTTTTGTGTCTGGAATCCCTGCTAGTTTCTGCTAGTCACCGCGCAACTTAGCCAACAGGAAATGTGTATGTCCGTAACTGCCGTCCCGATTCTTCCGCTCAAAAAAGGCACGATGACCAAATATTGGGCCGCGATTGCGCTCGTACTCGCTGCCGGTGGCGGTTTGGCATATTGGGGCACAAGCGACGTGCGGCAGGAATATGGCGATATCGTCACCACGCCGTCAGGATTGCGTTACAAGATTATCCAAACCGGCGAAGGCAAGTCGCCGACCGACAATGATGTCGTGCTCGTCAGCTACACAGGCATGTTGAAAGACGGCACTGTTTTCGACCAAAATCCTCAGGCTGGCTTTCCAGTTACTGGCGTTGTGCCCGGCTTTTCAGAAGGCCTTAAAATCATGCAGCGCGGTGGCAAATATCGCCTGTGGATTCCGGCCGAGCTTGGCTATGGCCCCGAAGATCAGCGTAATCCGCAAACCGGCCAAGTCGCCATCCCCGGCGGTAGCGAGCTAACCTTTGATGTCGAACTGTTAGAGTTCAAATCACGCGCAGAAATCGAAGCCATGCAAAAGCAAATGCAGGAAATGCAACAGCAGCAAGGTGGACAGGCCAGCGGCGCACCGCAGGGCCTACCTCCCGAAATCCAGGCACAAATTGATGCACAGATGCGGGCCCAACAGGGTCAATAATGCCGCCCCGAAAGCACCCAATAGCTACGGATGCTATCGGGAATTGCTTAATATAGCCCGCGATTAAGGGTGAACTGAAATCCTTGAACGGCAGTTGTCAGCTTGGCAGCCAGCCTGTAGGATGTCGTTTGCAAGCGGTTATGACCGGAAAGTTCCAACGTTGAGCATCACCAATATCGTCGCAATCGCCCTTTTATCGGGGACCCCGCAGCTTCCGCCTGTGGTAGAGCCAGTTATTGCATTGGAAACTGCTGACGCACCCACACCTACGCCCGAGCAGGGTACCACAGCCACGGTGCCGCCATCCACAGACGGAGCAGAGGTTCCGTCGCAATCTCCGAATACACAAAACCCCGTCGGACCGGTTACACCGGTTGCTGCCGAAAAGGACACGATCGTTGTTACCGCAAATCAGGGACCCCCGCGAGGCGACCCTATTGCGGTCGTGAATGAAGTCTCCTTCGTCGCGGTACAGTCGGTCGATAAAGCCATTATCGCACCGATCGCGTACGGGTATCGAGATGGATTACCCGCCCCGATCCGCGACGGCTTGCATAATGTTCTAAACAACTTGGACGAACCCATCGTCTTTGTTAATTTTCTGCTCCAGTTCAAAATTGGGAAAGCCGCTGAAACCGTCGGTCGATTTGCCATCAACTCAACCATCGGCGTTGCCGGGCTTTTTGATTTCGCTAAAAAGCATCCCATCAACCTGCCACGCCGCTCCAATGGCCTCGCAGATACCTTGGGATATTATGGCGTCGGCCCTGGACCCTATTTATATCTGCCTTTAATTGGGTCGACCACCGTTCGTGATGTTCTCGGGCGCGTCGTTGATCTTTCGCTTTTACCAGCCGCAGTTGGCAAGCCATTTAGCAATCCCATTGTCTCGGCCACCAAAGGTGCGCTCTCCTCGATTGACGACCGTGTCGAAAATGATGTGATTTTGACCCGGGTGCAGGAAAGCGGAAATCCGTATGCGGCAATGCGCGAATATTATCTGAAGAAGCGCCAAGCGGAGATTGATGTTCTGAAAGGCAAAAGAGCCGACGCGAACATAGATCTCAACGAATTGGAGTTTCTGGACTCGTTACCAGCGCCCACGAAACAGCCCCGCGTACCGAAATCCTAATAAATGGCGCAGCGGCATCGCTACTCTAGAGCGTGGCGAAAAACACAATCGTTGCCACTGCCATAACCCCCGTTGCGATCCATCCGGTAATGGTCGCGCGGCGTCCCAATGTCAGCCGCCCCATCGCGCGCGGGTTGCGCACGATAAGCATCATCATCACCATTAACGGCGCCGCAAGCACGCCATTGACGACAGCGGCCCAATATAACGCACGCGCCGGGTCAATGCCGACATACTGCAACGACACGCCAAGTAAGGTTGTCACCGCTATCGTCCCGTAAAACAGACGCGCCTTGGTTGGCTTGGCATCAAGGCTTCCCGCCATACCAAACATTTCCGTAACGGCATAAGCGGCCGACCCGGCAAGCACGGGCACCGCAAGCAATCCGGTTCCGATGATACCCAGCGCGAATAACGCAAAGGCAAAATTTCCAGCAATAGGCCGCAATGCTTCGGCCGCCTGCGCCGACGTTTCGATATCTCGGATACCATTGGCATGCAGCGTCGCGGCCGTCGCAAATACAATGGCCAGCGAGACGATCGAGCTGAACGCCATGCCCGTCAGCGTGTCGATACGGATGCGCTTAAGTTCAGGCCCGGCTTCCTTGGGCGTGATGCACAGCGGTTTTACCTTATGCCGCCTCTGCTCTTCAATCTCTTGTCCCGCCTGCCAAAAAAACAAATAAGGGCTAATAGTGGTCCCCAATATCGCAACGACGGCTGTGGCGTACGCGCCGGTCCATTCAATGCGCGGAACAACCAGAGAGGTCAGCGCCTCTCCCCAAGGCACCTGCGCCACAATGACGACGGCAACATAAGCGAAGAGCGACAGCGTCGCCCATTTGAGCACCGCGGCATAGCGCTCATAGGATAGCGCCACTTCAACGGTGATGCAAAAGACCCCGAACAATAATGTGTAAAGGCCGATTGGCCCACCGATCAGTAGCCCCACAGCAGCACCCATCGCCGCCAGATCGGCCCCAAGATTAACGATATTGGCGATGAGCAGCAGGCCGACCATGAGCACCAGCAATGGCCGGGGATAATGTCGGCGCATATTGCGCGCGATACCTGCCCCGGTAACGCGCCCGATTTCAGCCGCGACTTCTTGAATCGCGACCATCAATGGGAAGCTGAACAAAAACGTCCAGCTCAACCCATAACCAAATTGCGCGCCAACTTGGCTGTGCGTGCCGATGCCCGACGGATCGTCATCCGCAGCGCCCGTTACCAGGCCGGGACCGAGGCGTGAGAGGAAGCTTGTGCTCGGTTTTTTATCGGTTCGCATTGCTGCCGATAACAGGCCGACATGAGGTCAATGTCAACAACGCTATATGATGCGGAAAGTTGAAGGCTGCTGAAAAGCTAGCCTGCGTTTTCCAACAATCCCTCGTCCTTGATCCGCTTTTGCCAATAAGCCGGGGCCAGTTGATGCACATTGTTGCCGTCGCTGTCGACCGCGACGGTGACGGGGAAGTCTTGCACTTCAAATTCGTAAATTGCTTCCATGCCCAGATCTTCGAAACCGACGACCTTGCTGCCCTTGATGGCGCGTGCCACCAAATAGGCGGCACCGCCAACGGCCATGAGATATGCGCTCTTGTGCTTGGCGATGGCTTGTGTTGCCGCCGGACCGCGTTCCGCCTTACCAACGCAGGCCAGCAAGCCCTGCTCCAGCATCATGTCCATGAACTTGTCCATGCGCGTAGCCGTCGTCGGGCCAGCGGGACCAACAATCTCCTCGCCCACCGGATCGACTGGGCCAACATAATAAATCATCCGCCCTTTAAAACTGACGGGCAGCTCTTCGCCTTTCGCCAGCATGTCGGCGATGCGCTTGTGCGCGGCATCCCGCCCGGTCAGCATCTTGCCATTTAACAACAAACGGTCGCCTTGTTTCCAGCTGGCAACGGTTTCGGGGGTCAGCGCGTCCAAATCCACGCGGATCGCGGCTGTATCAGGCTTCCAATCTACCTTTGGCCATTCGTCCAGCTTCGGCGCCTCCAGATAGGCAGGGCCCGACCCGTTCAGCGTGAAATGCGCATGACGCGTCGCCGCGCAGTTGGGAATCATCGCCACCGGCTTGCCCGCGGCATGACATGGCGCATCCATAATTTTCACGTCAAGGATGGTCGAGAGCCCGCCAAGCCCCTGCGCGCCGATACCCAACGCGTTGACCTTGTCAAAAATCTCAATGCGCATGGCCTCAATATCATTTTGCGGACCGCGTGCTTTTAGCGGCCCCATGTCGATAGGCTCCATCAACGCTTGCTTGGCAAGCAAGACGCAATGTTCCGCGGTCCCGCCGATGCCAATGCCCAGCATTCCGGGCGGGCACCAGCCAGCACCCATTTGCGGCAACATTTCAACGACCCAATCGACGATATTGTCTGACGGGTTCATCATCTTGAACTTTGACTTGTTCTCGCTGCCGCCGCCCTTTGCCGCAACATCCACCGAAACTTTTGAACCGGCTACCATTTCGACATGCAGGACGCAGGGCGTGTTATCTTTGGTGTTACGCCGCGTGAAAGCAGGGTCGGCGAGTACTGAAGCCCGCAATTTGTTTTCAGGGTGCAGATATGCACGGCGCACGCCTTCGTCGATCACCTCCTGAAGCGACGCAGACGTGTCCTCAAGCCGGCAATCCATTCCCCATTTGACGAAAACATTGACGATACCCGTGTCCTGACAAATGGGTCGATGCCCTTCGGCGCACATCCGGCTGTTGGTTAAGATCTGGGCGATCGCATCTTTCGCCGCTGGTGACTGTTCCGCCGTATATGCATCACCCAATGCCCGGATATAATCCATCGGGTGAAAATAGCTGATATATTGCAGCGCGTCGGCGACGCTGTCGATCAAATCGGAATTGCGGATGGTGACGGTCATATAAGGCCCCGGGCTGGATAGAACCCCCACGCCATTAACGTCCCGGGGGACTGATACAAGCATCATTCTGACCGGCTGAATCAATATTAGCGAACGAGCGATGCGCCGGTCACATTTGTCCCGTCTGGATGATGCGGTGGCCCGGTTTCTGTCCACAAAATGCAGCGCGCAAGATTGGGTTCATTTTGACAACAGAATTATTTTCAATTCATCATTTTCCATCTTGCGCCTTCAGCAACACTTAGAACGTCCACGCGTCGCTACCTTTTGCCGGCCGACATGTGCGATGAATGGAATCAGAATAGCGACGAATTGAAAGGTTAATTTACAATTTACCCCCTTGCGTCTGAAAATGAATAAGGCACTATAGGTAGCGGTTGGCCATAGGGGGCATTACCACAATTTGTGCTTTGAGCTGCAGATGCGATTCTGCGATCGGGGGAGGTTTTTTCCGTCGATAAGCTGGGGACAAGTGAAAATATAACCCCTGACGTGGTCAAAAAATGCTAACAGGGAGTTTCGCGCCCTGAGTCGAACAATATGGGAACACGCGTTCCCGACAGATATTTGAACTGGTCGCTGGCCGCCGGAAAACCGGCATCCAGTTTCGGGTCGCCGCAATGAATGGAGCAACGGGTTAAATGGATTTCAGGGATACAGGCCAAGGGGCCGACGATATGACCGCAATGATGACTGATATGCTTGAAAAAGTTGCTACCGAAGCTGTTAAGGTTGAGGCCGAGGCCAAGCCGGCTGACGACAAGAAAGCCGCGTCGAGCAAATCCGTTGACGAGCGCCGTTTCAGCGTTGTGACGGATTCGTCGCGCGACGCCCTGCTGACCGAATTTGGCAAGGACACGCTGCAAGACCGTTATTTGTTGCCGGGCGAAAGCTATCAGGACCTGTTTGCCCGCGTTGCGTCGGCATATGCGGACGATCAGGATCATGCCCAGCGGCTCTATGACTATATCTCGCGCCTTTGGTTCATGCCGGCAACGCCAGTGCTGTCAAACGGCGGAACTGGACGCGGTCTTCCTATCAGCTGCTATCTGAACAGCGTCGACGACAGCCTGGAAGGCATCGTCAACACATGGAACGAAAACGTCTGGCTCGCATCACGCGGCGGCGGCATTGGCACCTATTGGGGCAATGTGCGAGGCATCGGCGAGCCTGTTGGCCTCAATGGCAAGACCAGCGGCATCATTCCGTTTGTCCGCGTCATGGACAGCCTTACGCTCGCAATCTCGCAAGGTTCGCTGCGTCGTGGTTCGGCCGCGTGCTATCTCGATGTCAGCCATCCTGAAATCGAAGAGTTCCTCGAAATCCGCAAGCCATCTGGCGACTTTAACCGCAAGGCGCTGAACCTGCACCATGGCGTGTTGCTGTCGGACGAATTCATGGAAGCCGTCCGCGCCGGTGAAGAGTTCAACCTGCGTTCGCCCAAAACCGGCGAAGTGCGCAGCACGGTTGATGCACGTTCGTTGTTCCAGAAGCTGGTGGAAACCCGTCTTGCCACTGGCGAGCCGTACATCATCTTCAGCGACACCGTGAACAACGCGATGCCCAAGCATCACCGCGATCTTGGGCTGAAAGTGTCGACGTCCAATCTTTGCAGCGAAATCACCTTGCCAACGGGTCATGACCATTTGGGTAATGACCGGACGGCGGTCTGCTGTCTGTCGTCGCTCAATCTCGAAACTTGGGATGAGTGGAACGGCGACAAGGCCTTTATCGAAGACGTCATGCGCATGCTCGACAACGTGCTTCAGGACTTTATCGACCGCGCGCCGGACGAAATGTCGCGCGCCAAATATTCGGCCAGCCGTGAACGTTCGGTTGGTTTGGGCGTTATGGGCTATCACAGCTTCCTGCAGTCACGCGGCGTTGGCTTTGAAAGCGCGCTTGCCAAATCTTGGAACATGAAGTTCTTCAAACATATCCGGGCACAGGTTGATGAGGCGTCGATGATGCTGGCCAATGAGCGTGGGGCCTGCCCTGATGCTGAGGAAATGGGCGTTATGGAGCGCTTTTCCTGCAAAATGGCGATTGCGCCTACCGCGTCGATTTCGATCATCTGCGGCGGCACCAGCGCGTGTATTGAGCCGATTCCGGCGAATATTTACACGCACAAGACGCTTTCGGGCAGCTTCATCGTGAAGAATCCGTATCTGGAAAAGCTGCTGCAGGAAAAGGCGAAGGATTCGACCAATGTGTGGAACAGCATCCTTGAAAAGGGCGGCTCGGTCCAACATCTCGACTTCTTGACGCCAGAGGAGAAGGACACGTTCAAGACCAGCTTTGAAATCGACCAGCGTTGGTTGATCGAACTGGCCGCGGACCGCACGCCATATATCGATCAGGCGACCTCGCTGAACCTGTACATCCCCGCTGACGTGGAAAAATGGGACCTTCTCATGCTCCACTTCCGCGCATGGGAATTGGGCGTAAAATCGCTATATTATCTGCGTTCGAAGAGCATTCAGCGCGCTGGCTTTGCCGGCGGGGTGGAGGCGGACAACACCGCCGAACTGCCCGTGATGGAACTCGCCGCGCAAACCGATTACGAAGAGTGCCTCGCCTGCCAATAAGGCACAAAGGGACACCATAGACCGTATTGAACAGTTAAAGACCCAAGGAAACCGACATGTCATTGTTACAAGCACGCAATAGCTACAAGCCTTTTGAATATCCTTGGGCCTATGACTTTTGGAAACGCCAACAGCAGATCCATTGGCTGCCCGAAGAAGTGCCCTTGGGCGAAGATTGCCGCGATTGGGCGCAGAAGCTTTCGGACCACGAACGCAACCTGCTCACGCAAATCTTCCGCTTCTTCACCCAAGCCGATATCGAGGTGCAGAATTGCTACCACGAAAATTACGGCCGCGTGTTCAAACCGACCGAAGTGAAGATGATGCTGACCGCGTTTTCCAACATGGAAACCGTCCACGTCGCGGCATACAGCCACTTGCTTGACACCATCGGCATGCCCGAGTCCGAATATTCCGCCTTCCTCGAATATGAAGAAATGGCGGCGAAGGTCGATTATATCCACCAATTCGGCGTCGACACCGACGAAGACATTGCCCGCACATTGGCCATGTTCGGCGGCTTTACCGAAGGGCTGCAACTGTTCGCATCCTTCGCGATGCTGATGAACTTCCCGCGCTTCAACAAGATGAAGGGCATGGGGCAAATCGTATCCTGGTCGGTCCGCGACGAATCGCTGCACTGCGAAGGCATTACCAAGCTGTTCCACGCATTTTGTGCAGAGCGCGGCTGCCTCACCAAGTCGGTGAAGGAAGACATTATCGATTGCTGCCAAAAGGTTGTCCGTTTGGAAGACGCGTTCATCGACCTTGCGTTCGAAATGGGCCCCGTCCCCGGCATGACCGCCAAGGAAATCAAACGCTACATCCGCTACATCGCCGATTGGCGTTTGGGCCAGCTTGGCCTGCCCGCCATCTACATGGTCGAAGACCACCCGCTGCCATGGCTCGCGCCATTGTTGAACGGCGTCGAGCACGCCAACTTCTTCGAAACCCGCGCGACCGAGTATAGCAAGGCGTCGACCCGCGGCGATTGGGGCCAAGTGTGGGACAGCTTTGACAATCGCAAGAAAAAGATCATCGGCATTGAACCCATCGCCGAAAATGACGGCGTCGATATGTTCGAACAAGCCGGGGTCGCCGCGGAATAATCCGCCACCCGTCGCCTGTCGTCAGGATGGAAACCACGCCGTTTCCACCTGACGACCGCGACCCATATATTCCATAGATAGATAGATGCGAAGCGACGGCGCCTGACGCCGATCGCTATAAGGTCGTGCGCGCAATTGGGGCGGGGGGCGCGTCACGGACTATGCCATTGGCAATGCTGTGGACAACTGCCAAAATGGACTATAAAACTCTCATATTGGTTTGATTTTGTATTTTTGGGCGATATGTTGGGGGCATGGCCAGCCGACAAAAATGACGGCGTAGAAACGTTCGAATAGGCTGGGGTTGCTGCGGGCCAAGGCTTAACCGTGACGTAGTTTCAAATTGTACGGTTCAATCTGAGATCAGGGGTTTAAGTATGCCTTCAGCCGGTTTGTCACTTGTTGGCTTCATGGATAGAGATCAAGCAATTTCCCATTTGCGCGAAGCTTGCATTCCGCCAGATCCATCGGATCAAGCGCTAGAAGCTGAATGGATGGCTGCGCGCGCAAAGCTTGGTGCCCAGATCGACAGAGCTGGCACTCCCGAGATTTTGGATCTTCCGATAGAAGCGCAAACCCACATGAACAGCGTGGCAGCTGGCTGGCCGGCGTTTTTTGCTCAAGGTAATGCGGAGTTTAAACTAGTTGAGATAGCTCCACTTCTTGCATTTCAATTTACTGTTGATGGCCAGCGCAGTGGTCATCATTGTGGACCGTTTAGCTCGCCCCCTACGTTGGATGAGCTACTAAACTGCTGCATTCCAATAGCGAACGTGGAAGAGCAATTGCACTCCCAGCAACAGCCCCAATCCATTGTTGTCAAAGCCAAGAGCCTGAACGTGCGGTTGCTGGCCCAAGGAATGCTGGCGCCAGGCATTTTTGGGATTCATATTGGGCTTGGATTGCCGTTTGTTCATGTCGTAAGATACAATGGGAAATGTTACCTGCATAATGGCTTTCACCGAACATACGGTGCCGCAATTAAGGAGGCGACACACATTCCGTGCTATATTCGCGACGTTAGCGATGCTGCTGCTGCCGGCATCAAAGCGGACGGCACAACATTTTCGCAAAATCTACTCGAATCTAGCGAAGCTCCTACGCTTGCACATTTCATCCACGATCGGGCGCATTCCGTAATTCTTCGCTCAACCACTAGAATTTTACATATTAGCTGGGCCGAATACGGAATGTACGACGAATAATTAGACGCGAAGCGCGTACGACAGGGTAAAGTTGTGGCTTGTACCCGAAGCTACGGCTGGCGGCGAAGAGTCCGGTGCAGGATTTCGTACAACCATTTCACTATCTGCACGGAAACGGGTGCCATTGCTTGACACGCTCGCACGAACGGTACGCTGTGCGTGACGATGCTCGTTCTTCTCTAATGCCATGCGAAATCTCCTAGTACCTTCAATAAAACAGCAGCAAACTAAGCTGTCAAGTTTGAGGCGCTTTCTGCCTTTCATCGAAACATTGACATAAACGACTGAACGAATCACTAACAAATATATGTTCTGTAGGAAATAGGTGGCTAATATACTCATTCGACAGGCTTAAAATTTGCGAGTGCAGGTACGTTGCGAGCGTCACACCGTTCTTTTTACATGGCTCGCGACTCGCTTCTCAACAGCGTTGCCCAGTTAGCGACGCTGACCTTTTTGAGCGCCTTTACACGCTGCTGAACCAGCACAGCTGCACTTAGGATAGTCGAGCCATGCTGTCCTCCCTGGCCGCAATGACGATGGTATCGCGTGTGAACCAAATACCCGCTACTAACACCCCCTTACCCACCCACACATCCCTCATGAACCTGCCTACCCTCCTCACCCTCCCCAATGCCCTTGGCCTGTTTGCGCTGGTCAATCTGTGGACGTTCATGCTGTTCGGTTTTGACAAGGTTCGTGCCGCGCGGGGGTCATCGCGGGTGTCCGAGGGGGCGTTGCTGGCTTGGGCGTTTTTTGGGGGTACCATCGGCGCTTATGCCGGCCGTGCATTGTTCCGGCACAAGACGCGCAAGCAGCCTTTTTCCAGCCACCTGCACCAGACTGCGATCCTGCAGGGCTTTGCCGTCGCGCTGGTGGGGGGCTGGATGCTGGCGGGGTAGTTACGGCTCCGTCGCCTTCCCCTTGCGTTTCCAATTCGACTTGCGCTTGCGTTTCGGCACCTCGTCCGTTGGCGCCTCCAGCTTTCGCAGCGCGTCTGGCTGCGCCCAATAAAGTAGCTCGGCCCCGGTGTTGCTCCAGTGCGATTCTCCTTCCTGAAACGGCACAAATTCCGTCACCATGTCGGGCGGAACCAATTCGCCGTGATAGGGGGAGGTGTTTTTGCCCGTCGGGGCATAAATTTGGTCGGGATCATCGACCATCAACGCGAGTGCATCATCGCCGCCGCGCTCAATAACCTCCCCTGCGGCGCGGTAGCGGGCGGCGCATGCCTCCAACGCGGCGGTGATGGCGGCCTGCGCCTCGGCGTCCAGCTCTATCCCTTCAAAATTCTCCAGCGTGCGGGCTGCGTCGTCGATGTTGGCGGCGCTGCCCGTGCCGTTGATGCCATTGCCGGTGATAACGGTGCGCACGGTGGTGGTGCTGGCCTCTGCCGCCGCTATGCTGCCGCCTGCGCCGCTGCCCGCTTCGCCGCTCCCCACGCCACTGCCCACGCCACTGCTTGTCCCCGCCTGTGCCCGGCTGCTGAAATAGTTGATCGTGGTGCGCTTGCCGTTCGCATCCTGCCCATAATGGCGCAGGCAGAACATCAGCAGCCGGTCGTTGCGTTTGCGCCGGTACCCCATCAACTTGCCCTTTTCAAAGACGGGGATCATCTCCCCCTCAATCGCGCGTTCAAAGGCGATGTCCTTTAACTTCTGCACCCCGAAATCGAGCGCGGCATTCCACGCGGCGCGAAACTCCTCCGCGCCTTTTTGCCGGCGCAGATAATAGACACCCTCCAACGACATGTTGACGATGGCCGTCGCGCGCGAGACGCAGCCGGTGTCGGC
This sequence comes from Sphingorhabdus sp., assembly GCF_044338195.1. Taxonomy (GTDB): domain Bacteria; phylum Pseudomonadota; class Alphaproteobacteria; order Sphingomonadales; family Sphingomonadaceae; genus Sphingorhabdus_B. The sequence continues at coordinate 63,795 of NZ_JBIIMC010000008.1, forward strand.
CAACGCCTCAATAAATCCGCGCTGCCGCTCCGGCGTCCAGCCATCATGGCGGTATCGCAGCGGCACGGGGGTGAAATCAGGCAAAGGCGCGCGGTTTTCGCGGGGGACGGGGACTTTGTTACGCATGACTGGCTCCATTTCAAAAAACGGAGGCGATTATGAACCATATAGGTTCGTGTAGGAAAATGGTTTTTGGGGGGTGGGGGGCTGGCTGCGGCGCCCTATGCGCGGCTTGCGTCGTCCCCTGCTTTTCGGCATGGGCGGCGTATGTCCGAACATAGCAACCCCGATACCGCCTTCAAAATATTCACCGCCGCGCAATGGGCGCAGTTTGAAGCCGACGGCGTCTTTCACGGGGCGCCGGTTGATCTGGCGGATGGCTATATTCATTTGTCGGCGACCGATCAGCTGCAGGGCACGTTGGACAAGCATTTTGCCGGACAAGACGGCCTGGTGATCGCCGAAGTGAACCTGGCCCAGCTGGGTGAGAGCATCATCTGGGAAGAATCGCGCGGCGGTGCGCTGTTCCCGCATATTTATGGGCCGTTGCCGATGGGCGCGATTATTGGCTTTTTTGATGCAGATCAAAGCATGACCTGATTGCGCGGTGCATACAGGGTTCCTCAATATAGGAGCCTGATATGGACGTTTTTCAAATTCCCGCCGTCGCCTTGTTCATCGGCATGCTCGCATCCTTTGCCGTGGTGATGATTTACGCCAGCGTCGGCGAAGCCATCACGCCTTAAAGGCCCATCACATGCGATGCGGCGGGCGCGGGCGCTATGGCCTTCGCGGTCAAAGCTGCTTTTCGTAGATGCGGTACACCTTGTTGATTTTGCCGTTAATCGCCTCACCCACCGATCGCATCGGGCCATTATCGTCAAGGACCCAGCCGAATTCACCGCGGCTCGCGCCAAATTGGCTGGTGGACGCGTCGCGAATGAGCGAAACCATCATGAACGCCAATTGGCTTGCCATGCGGGTCGACTGCAGCTTTTTCATCACGCCCATCAACGGCACGCGCATCGTGCGGACCTTTGGCGCGCGCAGCCACCACAACAGCTTCGCCCAGTTGAACGGGAACAGGCTGCCGCCGAATTGACCGATTTTTTCGTTGATGTCGGGCCATGTCATCATGAAGGCGACGGGTTCCCCATCGACCTCCGCAATGCGGATCAGGTCGTTAAAAACGATGGGTTTTAACTGCTTTCCGGTATGCGCGACTTCGGCATCGGTGATCGGCACAAATCCCCAATTCCCGCTCCACGCGTCGTTCAATATGGACAGGATTAACGCGGCTTCCGCGTCAAAATTATCCTTGTTCACCTTGCGAATGACAATGCGTTCATTGCGCTCGCCCGACGCGACAATGCGTTCCACCAGCGGCGGAAACGGTACATCAATCGGGATTTGATAGGTGTAGAGGTCTTTGATGCCGGCATAGCCCGCCGCCTCAATCCACCCGCCATAGGCTGCGTTATGATAGCCCATCAGTACGGTGGATGGATGGTCATGGCCATCGATCAACACGCCCGGTTCTTCCCAGATGGACAGGCTCAGCGGCCCAAGCGCGCGCGCCATGTTTTTGCTGCGCAGCCAATCTTCAGCCGTCGAAATCAGCAGTTTTCCGATGGCTTCATCTTCCGCCTCAAAAAATCCCCAATTGCCGACGCCGGGGCCCATGCCTTGCTCTGGCGGCTGTTTCAGCGCGAGAAAATCCAAATGCGCGGATATCCGGCCAACAACTTTCCCGTCCTTTTCCGCGAGAAAAAGCTGCGCCTCACCATGTTCGAACCATGGGTTCTTGCCGGGCGTAATGGTCGCCATCACATCGCTTTTCAACGGCGGAACCCAGTTGGGATCATGCGCATAAAGCCGGAACGGCAGGTCAATAAAGGCGCGTTTGTCTGCCTTGGTTACAACCGGCCGAATGATGATGTCTGTCATAGTGAATTCCCGAAACGCATTTTTATGTGCCCAAAGCCGCTTTATTCTTCGGTGCGGATAAGCACCGTTTCGCCGATCAGCAAAAACAGCAAAAACGGCCCCCATGCGGCAATCCAGGGCGGATAAGCGCCCAGATTGCCCATCGCCAAGGCAAAGTTATCGGCCACGAAATAGGTAAAGCCAAGCGCCATGCCCAGCACCGCGCGCACGAACAAAGCGCCCGAGCGGGCAAGGCCAAAGGCGGCGACCGCAGCCAGCAAGGGCATTAACAAGGTCGACAAAGGCCCTGCCAGCTTGTGCCACAATATGCCTTCCAGATTGTCGGTGCGGCGACCGGCAGCGCGCAGATCGTCAATGGCGCGCATCAATGGCAAGAAGGCAAGGCTGTCTCCGTCAACCTTGATGACGTTGAACCGAGCGGGCGTGATGCCTTTGCCGATCACAAGATTGGTCACCTGCTTCTGTTCGGTGGTCGCAACGTCAAATGTCTCCGCATTTTCAAGCAGCCATGCATTGTCCACATAACGGGCATTTGGCGCCGTAATCACCTGACGCAAACCGCCATTGGCGCGCAAATAGACGCGGACATTATCGAGGACGATATTGTCGCCCGATCCCAGCACCCTGCCTGCATTGATAAGGTCGCCGCCTTCGCGGACCCACACATTGTTGCGCGGGTCACTATCGGGGGCTATCGCGCCATATTCGGCATCCTTCCAAACTTTAAGCTTTTGCGTATTCGGCGCGACGACAACGTCGTTAAACACGAACGAAATAAGCGCGACGCCCAAGCTGGCGACAAACATGGGCGCAAGAATTTGGTGCGCGGACAATCCCGCCGCCTTCATCGCCACCACTTCGCTGTTCTGGCTGAGCGTCGCGAAGGTGATTAACGTCCCCAACAGCACCGAAAAGGGCAGAAAACGGGCAATAATTTGCGGTGCGCGCATCGTTACATAGCGCAACACATCGCCCTGATCATTTCCGGGGACCGCCAATATCTTGCCACTTTCACCCAGCAGATCGAGCGTCATCAACACCAGCACAAGCATCATCAACACCGCAAAGCTGCGCACGACAAACAGCCGGGCCATGTACATTGTAATGTTGCGCGAGGGGAAGAAATGCATGGGTTATGACCCCTCTTGCGGCACAGGCATGCCAATGGTGGCCAGCCGCGATTTTCGGCCCCAGCGGAACAGTTTCTTGAACCATTTACCGGCTTTGGTCGCGAAGACCTCCAGTGCGCCGATGGGCTGACCACCGGGCACATGCGCGATCACATGATACATCCAGATGATGAGCGCGGCGAACAGCACAAATGGCACCCACAATGCGATAAACGGATCAACAATGCCCATGGCACCGACGCTTTCGGCATATTCATTTATCTTATGATAGGTCACGACCATCACGATCGATAAAAAGACGCCAAGCGCGGATGTCGACCGTTTCGGCGGTATCGCCAGCGCCAATGCCAGCAATGGCAGCAGGAGCATCATCGCCACCTCAACAAGGCGGAAATGGAAATTAGCCCACGCACTGTCGCGTTCCGACGCAGGCCTTTGCGCATCATTTCCAATCTGCACCAATTCTGTAATCAAATACTCGCGGTCTTTGCCGCCACGCGACCGAAAACTTTCAATTTGCGGAAGCGGGATGGGGACGTCATGACTGGTGAAACTGAGCACGCGCGGTGATTTATAATTGGGCGCGTCATGCACCAGCGTACCTTTTTCTAAGCGCAGCAATATCGTGTCCGGATCGTCGGTACGCAAAAACTGCCCCTTTTCAGCCGTAACGGCGATGGACTGTCCATTGTTGCTTTGCGCGTACACAAACATGCCAGACAGGGCGTTGCCATTGTTCCGGCTTTCATCGATGCGCATGGTCAAATTTTTGCCAACATTGTTGAATTCGCCGACCCGGACCTTTGCACCAAAGGCGCCTGAACGCAGTTCGAAGCGGAGCTCTTCATAGAGATAGCGCGCGCTGGGCTGAACAAATCCGACAATAGCAAAATTGACCGTAGCCAGCGCGATGGCCAGCAGGAATGGGACGCGCAACAGCCGAAGATAGCTCATCCCCACCGCGCGGAAAATGTCGAGTTCGGACGATGTCGCGAGCTTGCGGAACGCCAGCAATATACCCAGCAACAGCCCGATTGGGATGCCGAGCGATAGATATTCGGGTATCAGATTTGCGAGCATGCGCCAGACCACGCTGACCGGCCCGCCCTCTGCGGCGACGAAGTCAAACAGGGTCAACATCTTGTCCAGCAGCAGCAATGATGCCGCGATTGCGAGCGTCGCCAGCAGCGGCAACATCACAAGCCGGAAGATATATCGGTCGGTGGCAGTAAGAAATTTCAACTTATGGTCGCCCTGTCACCCTAATTTGGCCGCAAACTGACCCGATAGACGCTTACAGGTTCAGGGGCAATATATCGATGGTATCGTTGTGAAGTGATACCGGATTTGCTGTTCCAGGAGTTTTGAGATGCATATATATTCGGTTCTTATATCCGCCACAGCATTGGCGCTCCTATCGGGCGCCGCTGCCGCAAGCGAGGAAATAAGCAATGATTTGTCGCGCTGCGCCGCGGGCAAGGGCCCCGCTGTGCTGGTGAACGTGCAGGGCGTGAAGGAAGCGAGAGGCAATGTTCGCGTGCAATCTTATGTCGCAACGCCCGGCACTTGGCTGGCCAAAGGCCGCTGGCTGCACCGCATCGAAAGCCGCGCAAGCGCAGGAAATATGAGCTTTTGCCTGCCCGTCCCTTCCGAAGGGAAATATGGCATTGCTGTGCGCCATGACCGGAATGGAAATGGTAAAACGGACTTCACGCAGGATGGGGGCGGCTTTTCCAATAACCCCAGCGTGAGCATATTGAATTTGGGCAAGCCGTCGGTCAGCAAAGTCGCATTCGACGTAGGCCCCGGTGTCACGCGGATCACCATCAACCTGAAATATATGTGAAGGTAATGATTTGGCTTTAGTCGCGCTTCTTTCGAACCCCAATTCAACCGGCAACAGGTCGTTGTTGCCGGCGGTTCGAAACTATTGCGCGAAAAATCCCGATATATTCCATTACGAAGTCGAAGAGATTGGCCAGATCGCCAAAGCGCTGGAAATGATTGCCCGCGTGAAGCCAAAGGTGCTCGTGATCAATGGCGGCGATGGCACCGTGCAGTCCGCTTTGACCGAACTATATCATGGTGGACATTTTGAAGGGTCCCCGCCGCCCGTCGCGGTGCTGCCCAATGGTAAGACCAACCTGATTGCGCTCGATTTGGGCGCTGAAGGTGACCCGTTGGAGGCGCTGGCGCGTATCATCGACGTCGCAAAGGGTGATCTTTCCGAACATATCGTTGTCCGCGAACTGATTGCGTTAAGCGATGGCAGCGAAGGCGCGCGTCCGGTTCTGGGCATGTTCTTGGGCGGCGCGGGCCTTGCCGAAACGATCCTATATTGCCGCCACAAAATCTATCCATTGGGATTGCCCAATGGCCTAAGCCATTTCCTGACATTCATCGCCGTTATGTTTTCAGCATTTGTTCGGGTGAAGGCAAGTTTCCTGCCGAAACGATCAAAGCCCGTCAGCATATCCTTTATCCGCAATGGCGAATTGCAGGGCACATTTTCGATCCTGATCGTCACGACGCTGGAAAAGCTATTGCTTGGTGGACAGGCCGGCAAAACCAAACAGCGTGGTTTGATGAAATTTATGGCCGTTGACCAAACGCCATGGGCGATGCTGAAAATGATCGCGGCATCATTGCGCGGCAAATTGGGACAGACGCCCACAAGCGGTGTCCATTTCCAGCAAGGCGATGTCATCCGCATTGATAGCGAACGAAGCAGCGTCGTCTTGGATGGCGAAGTGTTCGAGGCGTATCGCGGTAGCCCGATCGTGCTTCGGTCAACGCCGCCTGTCCCTTTCCTGAAAATCGCTGCTTAACAAGCGGCAACGGAAACGGTTAAGGCGCACAGATGCTTTCGCTGACCCAGCTTGTGGCCGAGGAATTGGCCATACCCGCGCAACAGGGCGCGAGCGAATTCGCGGCGCATATCGCCGCGCAATATGGCCCGGCAGCGCGCGCTGTTCTATTCTACGGATCGTGCCTGCGGTCGGAACAGCTAGAGGGCGAAATGCTCGACTTCTACCTCATCGTGTCCGATTACCAAGCCGCTTATGGACGCGGTTGGCTCGCCACATGGAACCGCCGCCTGCCGCCCAATGTATTTCCGTTTCAACATGGCAATCTGATTGCAAAGGTGGCTATTTTAAGCGAAGCGGACTTTCACCTCCTCAACCGCCCGGCGGCATCGGCGGTGTCGGTTTGGGCCCGTTTTGCCCAGCCATCGCGCCTCGTCTGGTGCGCGGATGAAGACGCACGGCAGTCTGCCATTCTCGCGATATCGGGTGCGGCCCCGACTTTGCTGAATGCGGCACTGGCATTTGCAGAACGCGAAGCTGATGTGCTCGACCTTTGGCAGGCGGGATTCCACATGACCTATGGCGCGGAGCTCCGCGCGGAACGCAAGGACCGGCCATCGTCGGTGATTGCGTTTGACCCCAATCGCTACGTCCGCTTTGGCCAAGCGGCATTGCAGTGCACGGCGATCGCCAATGACGTGCGCGGCGACAAAATAGTTATCTTGCCCGACCCCGATGGCCACATCGTTCAAGAAAAACGCCGTTGGCCTGCACTGCGTCGACGTGGGAAGTTGCTGACCGTTGCGCGGCTGGCAAAGGCGGCGTTCACCTATGCCGGCGGCATTGATTATCTGGCGTGGAAGATAAACCGCCACGCCGGCACGCAAATCAACATACGCCCGTGGCAGCGCAAATGGCCCCTGATCGCGGCGTTGTTTCTGGTGCCCAAGCTTTTGGCAAAGGGCGCCGTGCGTTAAAGCCTATTTTTACGCGGCACGAAAAGCGCGCGTCGCGGTCAAATAATCCCGACGGCCTTGCCCGCGCGTTCGAAGCGGCTGAGGATATCGGCAACCTGTTCGCTGCTATGTTCGGCGCATAAAGAACAGCGCAGCAATGTCATGCCAGCGGGCGTCGCGGGCGGACGGGCGAGGTTTACATATAGGCCGTTTTCAAGAAGCGCAGCCCACATCATCGCGCCTTTTTCCAAATCGGGCATGATCACCGCGATGATCGCGCTTTGCGCATCGGGCGTGCCGAGTTTGAAACCAAGATCGCGCAGGCCCTGATGCAGATTTCTGGAGTTTTCCCACAAATGCGCACGCTTGTTGCCATTGTGCATCAACTTGCGAATACTCGCCGCCGAACATGCGACGACCGCTGGTGGCAATGACGCCGTGAACACATAAGGGCGGCAGACAAGCCGCATGATTTCAAATTTCGGATGGTTCGAAACGCAGAAGCCACCGACGGTTCCGACCGATTTGGAGAACGTACCGATGACGAAATCGACATCGTCCAACACGCCCTGCTCTTCGGCCACGCCGCGGCCATTTTTGCCGATAAAGCCCATCGAATGCGCTTCGTCGACAAGGATCATGGCGCCGGCTTCCTTAGAAACGCGGATCATTTCCTTCAGCGGCGCAACATCGCCCAGCATCGAATAGACACCTTCAAGCACGACAAGCTTGCCCGCGTCGGCGGGCAGGCGCTTCAGTCGCTTTTCCAGCGCCTCGACGTCATTATGGCGGAAGGCCACGATTTCGGCATCGCCCATTTTGCAGCCATCATAGATCGACGCATGGCTGTCGATATCGAGAATGATATAATCGCCCTTGCCCGCAATCGTGCTGATGATGCCAAGGTTCGCCTGATAGCCCGTGGAAAAGACCATCGCATGGTCCATTCCGTAAAATTCCTTCAACGCGTCTTCGCATTCCTTATGGCCCTGAAATGTGCCGTTCAGAACGCGGCTGCCGGTCGTGCCAGCGCCAAATTCGTCCAAAGCCTGCTTGCCCGCGGCGATGACATCATCGTCAAAGGTCATGCCCATATAATTATAGGTGCCAAGCAAGATGGTTTCCTTGCCATTCACGACAGCAACGGTCGGCGATTTCACCTCTTCCATCACAAGGCTGAACGGGTCTTTTACGCCCGTGGCCAGCAAGCCTTCACGTTGCCCAATCAGGTCATCAAATTTGGAGAATAAGTCAGTCATGCACGTCTTCCGTTAAAATCAGGCGTCCGTTTGAATTAGGCTGCGGTCAGCTTGGTAACCGCGTCGACCAGTTGGCCGACATTTTCGATTTCTGCCTGTAAATTCATGCTGATGATGATGTCAAAGCTGTCTTCGACTTCAGCAACAAAATCCATGACGGTCAGGCTGTCCCATTCCAAATCACCTGCAAAAGTGGTGGTCTCGCCAACCTCGACACCTTTTTTGTTAAATGGCTCAATCAGGCCCTTTAGGCGATCAAACATTTCGCTGCGGTCGGTCATATGTACATCCTCAAATTATGTGACGGGCAATGCGCCATATGGGCGCGCTATGGCAAGCGAATAAGGCAGTATGAGGGCAAAGCCATGCGCCTACATCCACCCTTGCGCGCGATACCAGCTTGCGGTGTCTTTCAACCCCTTGGGCGTTGCTATTTCTGGCGTCCAAAGCTGGGGCCCTGGCGCAGCATCGCGATTGATGGTCCAGTCGGGGTGCGCCAGATAATTGGCGCGGTCGGGCGTCAGCTTCGCCTTTGCACCGCGAACCGTTCGGTCGGCCCATCCGGCAAATTTCAACAGAAACGCAGGCGCGTGCACCGTCGTGATATCGCGCCCGACCGCAGCGCCAATGGCCTTGGCAAAGCCGGCGTGGCTCCACCCGCCTGCCGTTCCGTCATCTGCCTCAAACACGCATTTCGAGACATCGTCCGCCGACAGCAAAGTCACCAGCAAGCGGGCGAGGTCGTCGACATGAATGACCGAGACCCTGCCCCGCGGCGGCAACAATGCCCATCCCTTGGCGGCGATGCGGAACATATCGAACATTTCGGTGTCGCCGGGGCCGTACACACCGGGCGGACGAATGACGGTCCAGTCGAGCGATGATGTGCGCACAAGCGCTTCTGCCGTGGCCTTGCTCGCGCCATACATCGAAAGCTCCGGATGGCGCGCAGCAAGCGAGGAGACGCAAACAAAACGGCTGATGCCAGCCAATTGGGCAGCGGCGAGGATATGGGCTGTGCCGGTCACATTCCCGCTCTCGAAGCCAGCCGCGTCGGGCGCGTTAACGACGCCTGCGACATGCAAAACGGCATCGGCGCCTTTGCACAATTCGGTGAGGCTTGCCGTATCGCTTAGGCTGCCATGAACCCAACTGACTCCGGCTTTTTTGTGCTGGTCCCGCCGCGTCAGCGCGCGGACATGCCAACCAGCGGCAATCAACCGATCCAGCGTGATCCGTCCGACAAAACCCGTCGCTCCGGTTAGCGCGACTGTTTTCACAAAAGGACCAACTGGTCGCGGTGGACAAGTACGGAGCGGGGCACGGTGCCCAAAATATCCGCCAATTCACTAGAACGATGGCCGCAAATGCGGGCAGCATCGACCGCATCATATTCGCAAAGGCCGCGCGCGACCGCAACGCCGTCATCATCACTGATGTCGATGACGTCGCCGCGTTTAAACTCACCCTCCACCGACAAGGCGCCAGCGGGCAACAAGCTACTGCCCGATATGAGCGCTTGGATGGCGCCAGCATCGATGCGGATGCGGCCCTTGACCGTCAGCCGACCGCCCAACCAGCTCTTGCGCGCGGAACCGCCGTCGCGCGGTGCAAAAAAGGTCGAAGGCCCACCCGCTTCAAGTGCGGCAAGCGGGTGATCGCGAAGGCCGGAGGCGATAACCAGTCCGATGCCTGCGCGGGTTGCAATATCGGCGGCATCCAGCTTGGACGCCATACCGCCCGACCCCATGCCAGAGGATGAACCCTCCGCCACCATGACGCGGACGCGGCCGTCAATTTTTTCGATACTCCGCAACAATGTCGCACCCGGCAAATGTGGCGCGCGGTCGAAAAGGCCATCGACATCCGACAGCAAAATCACCCCGCTGGCGCCAGCCGCCTGCGCAACGCGTGCGGCCAACCGGTCATTGTCGCCAAAGCGGATTTCTTCGGTGGCGACGCTGTCATTTTCATTGATGACGGGAACGGCCCCTGCACCCAACAGACGATCCAGCGTCGCGGCAATGTTCAAATAGCGGCGGCGATCCTCCAGATCATCCAGCGTCACGAGCATTTGCGCCGCAGCAAGCGACTGCGCGTCGAGCAGCTCTGCCCAGATGCCCGACAGCACAATTTGCCCAACAGATGCCGCAGCCTGCGCATCGGCGAGGCTGCTGCGGCCGCCTTTTTCAAAACCCAGACGGCGCGCACCCAATGCAATCGCGCCGGAGGTGACGATAACGATGCGCTGCCCGGCCTTGTGCCGCGCGCCGATATCCGCAACGAGCGTTTCCAACCATTGCCGCCGCACATTCCCGTCAGGCTGCACCAGCAGCGACGATCCGACCTTGACCACCAACAGCGGGCAAGATGTCGGCAAGAATGCGGCGTTCAGATCGGCGACCATGTCCCGTCCTCGGAGATGCCATCGGCCTTTGCGCCTTCAATCCCGCTTTTGGCGGGCAGCGCTTCCAAGATCCGGTCGAGCACAAGATCAACGCCCTGCCCCGTTGCACCGGAAATGGATATCACGTCCAACGCACCGGCTGCCTGCAATTGCTCGGCAATGTCGGCCATCAATTCGGGATCAAGCAAGTCGCCCTTGTTAAGCGCCACAATCTGCGGCTTTTCATCCAATGCTGCGCCATATTCGCTCAATTCGTCACACACGATATGCCACGCGGCGATGGGATCATCCTGCGTCGCGTCGATCAAATGAATGAGGATGCGGCAACGTTCGATGTGGCCCAAAAAGCGGTCGCCAATGCCCACACCTTCGGCTGCACCAGCGATAAGCCCTGGAATATCCGCCAGAACGAACTCGCGCGATTTATGGTCGACCACACCCAATTGCGGGCGCGTCGTTGTGAACGGATAATCGCCAACCTTTGCCTTGGTATTCGACACCTGATTGATGAAGGTCGATTTGCCCGCGTTGGGCATGCCGACAAGTCCGGCGTCCGCCAGCAATTTCAGGCGCAGCCAGACATACATTTCTTCGCCCGGCCAACCGGGGCCATGTTGACGCGGCGCGCGGTTGGTTGAGCTTTTATACGATGCGTTACCGCGACCGCCATCGCCGCCGCGCAGGAACACAACGCGTTGGCCCACTTCGGTCAGATCGAGCAACAGCGACCGTTCTTCGTCATCGGCCAGCACCTGTGTGCCCACAGGCACCTGAATGACCAAGTCATCACCATAGGCACCGTGGCGATCACGGCCCATGCCCTGAATACCGCGCATGGCTTTGAAATGCTGCGCGTAACGGAAATCGATGAGCGTGTTCAGTCCAGCAACCGCTTCAAAGATGACATCGCCACCCTTGCCGCCATTGCCGCCGTCTGGGCCGCCATATTGCACATATTTTTCACGACGAAAGCTGACCGCTCCCGGGCCACCGGCGCCGGAACGGATGAAGATTTTTGCTTGGTCGAGAAAATGCATGTGTTGGCCTTAGACTATCAAAACGATTTCGTCATCCTGAACTCAATGCACCAATGGTGACTGCGTTCCAGGACAACAGGCTAACGCCGCATGTTATGCTGAAACAGGTTCAGCATGACGAAACTACGTTACGAAAAATCAGCGCACGTGCCGCGCTTGCCTGCCAGCCGAAGCTTTAGCGAAGGTTGGTGGAGCCTAGGGGAGTCGAACCCCTGACCTCTACACTGCCAGTGTAGCGCTCTACCAGCTGAGCTAAGGCCCCATCTGGCCGCCCGTTGGGCAGCCTTGGTGAGGAGCGCCACTAGCGGGCGCTCCTTTATATTTCAAGTCCGAAGATTAGATGTCGTCTGGCTCGTCTTCGGTGCCAGCAACGCCGAGATCTTCGTCACCGCCAAGATCGACATCATTGTCGGGCGATACGTCGCCGTCAACGGCATCGACGTCAATGTCGAGATCGTCATCGGCAAGATCCGAATCGTCTTTCTTCTTTTCAGCTTCTTCAAACGGCAATGGCTGCTTCGACTTCAAAACTGGCTCAGGTGTCCACTGGTTGCCGCATTCAATGCATTCAACCGGCTCGTCCTTGGTCAGATCGTAAAAACGAACACCACATTTCGGGCAAGTGCGCTTGGTTCCCCATTCAGCCTTGATCATGGCGGGCTCAAATCCTTTTTAAACTGGCTTGGAAGGGCGATGCACATCTGTGAATCACCGTCAATTGGCGCGGCCTTTGCCACAGCGACGCGCCGCTGTCAAAAATTACTGTGGTCGTTGACTTGGCCACGCATCATCCGCAAAGCGCAAAACGTCATGCACAGCGTTCAACCCCGCCCCGCCAGTTTCCGTTCGCAAGGGCCGCTTCGCGGCACAGTGAAGGTACCCGGAGACAAATCCATCTCGCACCGGTCGCTGATGCTCAGCGCATTGGCCGTTGGCGAAAGCCGGATTTCCGGTCTGCTTGAGGGCGAAGACGTGCTGTCGACCGCCGCCGCGATGCGCGCCATGGGCGCACATATCGAACGCACGGGTGAAGGGTGCTGGACCGTCCACGGCGTTGGCGTTGGCGGCCTGATGCAGCCCGCAAGCGCACTCGACATGGGCAATAGCGGGACGTCGACACGATTATTGATGGGTCTGGTTGCCAGCCACCGGCTCACCGCCACATTCATCGGCGATGCGTCATTATCGAAACGCCCGATGGGGCGCGTTATCGATCCGCTGAGCCAAATGGGCGCAGAATTCACCGCCAGCCCCGGTGGCACGTTGCCGCTGATGGTGCGCGGCTTGGTGCCTGCGGTGCCGATCAGCTATCGTCTGCCGGTCGCCTCTGCACAGGTTAAAAGTGCCGTGTTGCTGGCTGGCCTGAATATACCGGGCATTACCGAAGTGATTGAACCTGTGCCAACGCGTGACCACAGCGAGCGCATGCTGCGCGGGTTTGGCGCGGATTTGACGGTTGAAGTCGATGCCGATGGCGTGCGCCATATCCGGCTTGTCGGCGAAGCAGAGCTGAAGCCGCAGACGATAGACGTGCCCGGAGACCCTTCATCGGCCGCCTTCCCGATTGTCGCGGCGCTCATTACCCCCGGCAGCGAAGTGACCGTAACCCATGTCGGCATGAACCCGACGCGCACCGGCATTTTCAAGATGTTAGAAGCGATGGGCGCTGATCTGACTTACGCCAACGAACGCGAAGTCGGCGGCGAGCCTGTGGCGGATATTACAGCGCGCCATTCGGTTTTGCGCGGTATCGAAGTGCCACCCGAAGTCGCACCGAGCATGATCGACGAATTTCCGGTATTCTTCGTCGCCGCCTGCATGGCGCAGGGACAGACCATCACCAGCGGCCTTGACGAATTGCGCGTGAAAGAATCCGACCGGCTGGCATTAATGGCGACGGGCCTGAAAGCCATTGGCGCGCAGGTTGAGGAACGCGAAGACGGCCTTGTCATTCAAGGCACAGGCGGCGAACCGCTGGAGGGCGGCGCAACGATCAACAGCGCGCTCGACCACCGCATCGCCATGAGCTTCGCGGTGGCAGGGCAGCATTGCTACCATCCCGTGACGGTCGATGATGTTTCGCCCATCGCCACGAGCTTTCCAACGTTCGAGGCGATGATGCACAATCTTCAGGTTGCGCGATGATTATCGCCGTCGACGGGCCAACTGCCTCAGGCAAGGGCACGTTGGCAAAGGCATTGGCCGCGCATTTCGGACTGCCGTTTCTGGACACCGGCCTGCTGTACCGCGCCGTCGGTCAGCAGGTGCAATTACACAATGGCAACCCCGACGATCCGGCGGACGCCTTGGCTGGATGTGATTTTCCCGACAGCATTCTCGATGACGCCGCTTTGCGGACCGAAGAGGTCGGCGGTTTGGCCAGCCGCGTTTCGCTCCATCCGCAGGTGCGCGCGGCATTGAACAAGCGTCAGGTCGATTTTGCCAATCAACCAAGCGGTGCGTTGCTGGACGGGCGGGACATCGGCACGGTGATCGCGCCGCATGCCGATGTGAAGCTGTTTGTAACCGCCCCTGCCGAGGTGCGGGCGCAGCGGCGTTATGACGAAATGCAGCGGCACGGGATCGACGTGCGCTTTGCCGATATTCTTGCCGATATTCATGCCCGCGACGCACGCGACATGGGGCGGGCCGATGCCCCGTTAAAGCCCGCGCAAGACGCGCTATTGCTTGATACCGGCGATTTGACTATAGGCGGCGCCGTTCAAGCTGCGATTGCGCTGGCGGAGGGTAAACTCCGGCAGAGTTGAGTGGCGGGGCGTTTCAAATGAAGAACGCCGTCACCCTGAATGTGTTTCAGGGTCTATTTCGCCTCTACACCTTATGGTCTGTGTGGCACGATGGATGCTGAAATAAATTCAGCATGACGGATAAATGCCTTTGTAACGCGCTTAAAACGAACGCTTTATTGCTATTCGGGCAATAGGGCATTTCTGGTCAAAGACCGTCGGAACCAACCGGCTGGCCGGACAAAAAGTACGTAAGGAAACTCTAACCTATGGCAACTTCGCCAAACCCGACCCGCGACGATTTCGCGGCACTTCTCGACGAATCACTTGGTGGCGCAGACGGTGGCTTTGAAGGCCGC
>NZ_JBIIMC010000027.1:0-25149 GCF_044338195.1 Sphingorhabdus sp.
ATATGATATATATAGGAAAAATGGTAGACGCTGAGGGGTTCGAACCCACGACCCGCTGATTAAGAGTCAGCTGCTCTACCAACTGAGCTAAGCGTCCCCATTTCGGGCTGACCAGATGCGCAGGCCCGTTTGGAGCGCCGCCTTTGATGGGTTTCGTGGTCTTTGTCAAGCATGACAAAGCGACTTATTGGAATTGTCCACGCTTTGCGCCCGGGTGGCGCTCGATGGACATCAGGATTCCCACGCACAGCATCATGGTGAGCATCGACGAACCCCCGTGGCTGACAAAAGGCAAGGGAATGCCCGCGACCGGCGCGAGGCCCACAACCATCAACAGGTTGATCATGATATAGAAGAAAATGGTGCAGGTCAGGCCGGCGGCGACCAGTTGCCCGTAACGGGTCTTGCTCTGCATCGCGACGCTCAGGCCCCAGCGCATGAGCAGATAGTACATGAACAGAATGAAAAAGCCGCCGACGATACCCCATTCTTCCGCCATTGTGGCAAAGACGAAATCGGTATGTCCTTCGGGTAGATAATCGAGATGGCTTTGCGTGCCGTTACCAAAGCCTTTGCCGAATATACCGCCTGACCCGATCGCGATTTTCGACTGGGTGATATGATAGCCAGCCCCAAGCGGATCATTTTGCGGGTTGAGGAAGATGAGGACCCGGTCCTGTTGATAGGCCTTTAATCCAAAGAAAAATACCAATGGCGCAAGAACGGCGACTCCGACGCCGGCGCTGATGAAATATATGAGCGGAAGGCCCGCCATGAAGCCAACGACGCCCAGGCCGAAGGCGTAGGCAATGGCGGCGTCAAAATCCGGCTGAATGATCACCAATATGCTTGGCAGCAGCAGGATAGCGCCCAGCGGCCAAATGGCGTCAAATCCATATATGCGGTTCGGCGGAAGCCGGTCGAAAAACCATGCGGCGGCAAGAACCATCACCGGCTTCATCAGCTCCGATGGCTGAAGCGTGATGATGCCAAGGTTAATCCACCGCTGACTGCCGCCGCCGACAAAGCCCATCAGCTGCACCACGACAAGCAGGACAAGCAGCAGCAGGTATAAAGGAAAAGTCATCGACTTCCAAAATTCAAGCTTCATCCGCGACATCGCGATGGCCATAACAAGCAGGACCACGAACCGGATGACATGTTTTCCGGCCCATGGTTCAAAGTTACCACCTGCTGCGGAATAGAGTACCGTCGCACCAAAGCCGACCAAGGCCGACAATATGAAAATCACGCGCCACGGCAGGGCGGCAATCGGGGCGGGGACGATGCCGTTCATATCGTCGGATCCATCGGCGGGGGTGCCGCCGGTTGACCTTGGAAGGTCGCATATTTGGCCGCCATGCGTTGTTCGATATTGCCGCCCCAGCCAGCTTCGAGCGCCTCCAACGACGCCATCGCTTTTTCCCGGTCATAGAGGAACGTCAGAACGTCTTTTGCGATCGGTGCCGCAGCACGCGCGCCGCCCATGCCATGTTCAATGACGACCGACGCACCATAACGCGGGTTATCGACCGGCGCGAAGCACACGAACAGGCCATGGTCGCGATATTTCCACGCGCCCGATTGCCCACGCTGCGATCCTGCAATGCGGCGCACTTGCGCGGTGCCGGTTTTGCCGGCCATCGCGATGCCCGGAATGTCCAACCGACTGCGTACGGCGGTGCCATCGCCATTGACGACGCGGTTCATGCCTTCGCGTACGACGGCCAAATGTTCTTCGGGGAAGCTGAGCCTGCCCGGCGCTGGGCGTTTTTTGAGGATGATTTCAGGCTGAATGTTCAGGCCCGATGCGATGCGCGCTGCCATCATCGCCAATTGGAATGGGCTAACCGAAACATAGCCCTGCCCAATGGTCGCATTCAGCGTATCAGATTCGCTCCACTTTTGGTCATATTTACGCATTTTCCATGCGCTATCGGGAATGGTGCCATATCGTTGCGATGGAAAGGGAAGGGGAAATTCCTGCCCCAGACCAAGCGCCTTTGAAAATGGTGCAATCGCATCATAGCCAATGCGGCGGCCCATCGCATAAAAATAGGTGTTGCAGCTTTTCATCAGCGCGTCGGCCATGTTTATCGGACCGTGACGCCCGAGGCATTTGAACACGCGATTGCCCAGCCGATATCCCCCACCACACACAACGGTTTCTTCTGGATCGATGCCATGATGCAGCATCGCAAGCGCAGCAGCGGGCTTTACTGTGGACCCCGGCGGATACAGCCCCTGCAATGCTTTGTTGAGCATCGGGATATGGTCATCCGAATTCAGCATTTTCCATTCGACGCGGCCAATGCCATCGGAAAAGCTATTGGGGTCATAACATGGCATCGACGCCATCGTCAGTATGTCGCCCGTCAGGCAATCGAATATCACCACCGACCCGGATTCCAGCCCAAGCCGGCGCGCGGCATAATTGTGCAGGTCGATATCGATGGTCAGTTGCACGGGTTTCCCCGGTATGTCTGGCCGGGTGGCCAAATCGCGGACGATCTTGCCGCGGGCGGTGACTTCGGTGCGCTTTGCGCCGGGTTCGCCCTGCAAGCGGTCTTCAAGCGTCTTTTCGAGGCCGTCCTTACCGACCTTGAACCCCGGGGTAATGAGCAGCGGGTTTTTATTCTTTTGATATTCTTCAGCCGACACCGTGCCCACATAACCGATAAGATGGCCGACAGCCGCACCGCTTGGGTAAAAGCGCGAATAACCCTGCCGCGGACTGACCCCGGGAAGGTCAGGCAGACGGACGCTGACGGCGGCGAAGCGTTCATAATCCAGCCCGTCGGCAACCTGAACAGGCTGAAAGCCTTGGGCCAGTTTCAACTCGCGATGAATGCGGTCCACATCGTCGGTCGATAACGCCAGCAGCTCCGCCAGCGTCTTGACGGTCTGTTCTTTATTGGCGAGCCGGTCGGGGATGATGTCGACCCGAAAATCCGCACGATTGGTTGCGATGGGTTTGCCATAACGGTCAACGAACCAACCGCGACGGGGCGGGATGATGGTAAGGTTGACGCGGTTGCTTTCGGCCAACAGCTTATATTTCTCGTTATCGGCCACGGCGATATAGGTCATACGCGCTGCCACGGTCAGGCCAATAGCTGCCTGCACGCCGCCGACAAAAGCGGCACGGCGGGTGAACGTGAAATCAAGCTGTCCTGATGTAACCTGTTTTTCGACCTTCATGTTGCCAATCGCCAGCTGTCGAGACGCGCGCATATTCGCACGGCCAGCGGATATAGCAATATGGACAATATGATCTGCGGGATCAAAATAGCGGGATCGGGCGCGGCGTGCGCCATGCCCGCAATCCACAATCCACCCAACAGCACAGCCGCGATTAAGATAGCCGCAATAAACCAATCCTGAAGATGATCGCGCCAGATAGCCCGCGCATCGATAATCTCGATGACAAGTATAGCGAGCGACCACAACAATCCCGCGCTGCCAAAAGGCTGGCCGCTGAACACATCATCCATCAAACCAAATGGCACGCCGGACCAAACGGGCAGAAGCCCGGGACGCATCAGACGCCAGCTTAAGAACATCAACAGTCCGAGTGGCGGCAACAGCGGTTCTTCGGTGAATATCGGCAACGCCGTAATCATCGATGCGATAGCGACCGACGCAATCGGAATGGCCAACATCTTGAGCAGCGATTGTTCGCGGTCAAAGCGGGATTCATATTCCCGGGCCGGACGGGTGGGCAGGCGAATGGTTGTCACCGGAATTTTCATTCCGCGACTTCCTTGGTTTCGCCGTCAGGGGCCACCGCCTGCTGTGCTGCGCGTGCTTCGCCCTGATATGGTCGTATCACCACGGCATAAGGCGTGTTGCCCGGGTCGGCATAGGGTATCGCCAACGCACCATCGCTGGTTTTTTTGATAACGCGCGCGAAAGGAATATTGGGCGGATACAGCCCGCCATTGCCCGACGTGACGATGACGTCGCCGACCTTGAACGGGCTTTCGCCCAAGTTCAACGGCTTGATCAGCACCGTGCCATTGCCAAGGCCCGCCGAGAAGGCGGGCAGGCCATCGCTGGCGCGCATGACTGGGACCAGATTTTCAGCGTCGGTGACGAGCAGGATACGTGCCGTTGTCGGGCCGGCTTCGATAACGCGTCCAATCAATCCGGAAGGACCGCGCACAGGTTGTGCACGCTCCACGCCAAAGTTACGGCCGATGGACAATGTCGCCACGCGCCGCGTGCTGGATGAGGTGGAGCTGATAAGGCGCCCCACGGCGACTTGGCTTTCGCCGTCTTCGGACAATTTTAGCAATCCGCGTAACCGGGCGTTTTCGACGCGCAGCGCTTGCGCCTCGATCAGCTTTTTCCGGTTGACCTCTGCTTGCTTTTGAAGCGCGGCATTTTGGGAACCTGCGTTGATATAAGCAGCCATCGTTGCATTCATGTTCTGCGCCGACCGACGGACATTGCTGAACATACGCGCGACCGGCGCTGTTATTTCTGCCCCTGCTGCACGAAGCGCTGAAAAGCCGGCAGGATCCGCCACCGATATGGCCAGCAACAAGGCAGCCACTATCGTTCCTGCAATCGCGACAACATAGGTCACGAACAGGCCATATTGCGCCTTTCGGGAAAATCCGGGGCGCCGGTGTTTGGGCGGCGCCATGCTGAGACCTAGATCAGGCGGTCAGCAAGACGCCACGGAAGATGGGGTCTTCCATCGCCCGGCCTGTACCGATTGCAACGCAGGTCAGTGGGTCTTCAGCGACCGTGACCGGCAGTCCGGTTTCATCCCGCAGATATTCGTCGAGGCCAGCCATCAACGCGCCGCCACCTGTCAGAACAATCCCTTGATCGACGATGTCCGCGGCCAGTTCTGGCGCGGTATTTTCAAGCGCGATGCGCACACCTTCAAGGATGGTGCCAATGGGTTCTGACAAGGCTTCGGCAATCTGGGCCTGGTTGATCGTAATTTCCTTTGGCACGCCGTTTACAAGATCGCGGCCCTTGATGTGCAATGTCTGGCCAACGCCATCGGCTGGTGGACGTGCGGTGCCGAAATCCTTCTTGATCCGCTCGGCCGTCGCTTCACCGATCAACAGGTTATGGTGTCGTCGGACATAGGAGACAATCGACTCGTCCATCTTGTCACCTCCGGTACGAACCGAGGTGGTGTAGGCAAGGCCGCGTAGCGACAGGACGGCAACTTCGGTGGTACCACCGCCGATGTCGACCACCATGGAGCCGATGGGTTCAGTCACCGGCATATCCGCGCCGATGGCTGCGGCCATGGGTTCTTCGATCAGGAACACTTGGGAAGCACCGGCGTTGGACGCGGCATCGCGAATCGCTCGGCGCTCGACTGATGTGGAGCCCGACGGAACGCAGATGACGATTTCGGGGTAGCTGAACATGCGGCGCTTGCCGTGCACTTTGTGGATGAAGTGCTTGATCATCTGTTCGGCCACATCGATGTCGGCGATAACGCCGTCGCGCAGCGGACGAATGGCTTCGATGCTGTCCGGGGTCTTGCCCATCATCAGCTTGGCATCGTCGCCAACCGCCTTTACGCGCTTGATACCGTTAATGGTTTCAATCGCGACCACCGACGGTTCGTTCAGGACGATCCCTTGACCGCGTACATAGACCACCGTGTTTGCGGTGCCGAGGTCGATTGCCATGTCTTGTGATGCGAAACGGAAAAACTTGCCAAATACCATTTAATTTCCACCCAATCCGTTTTGGAGAGACTCCTTTGGAGCGCGTCCAAATAATCGCGCGGTCCTAGCGGAATTTGCTGTTTTTAAAAACAGATATTTGGCTGGAGTGCGAACGATTAAGGAGTCGCTTGGGCTGAGCGCTTGGGCTAGGAACCTGCGTATGTCAATAAGAAGGCTCCCTGAAAATCTGGTCAACCGCATTGCCGCCGGTGAAGTGGTGGAAAGACCGGCCAGCGCGTTAAAAGAGCTGGTGGAAAACGCCATCGATTCGGGCGCCCGTAATATTTCGGTGCGGCTGGGTACAGGCGGCATCGACTTGGTCGAAGTTACCGACGATGGTTGCGGCATGTCGCCTGCGGACATGGCGCTGGCGTTAGAACGCCACGCAACGTCGAAGCTGCCCGATGAAGATATCGAAATGGTCTCCACTTTGGGTTTCCGGGGGGAGGCTTTGCCATCGATCGCCAGCGTGTCCAAAATGACGTTGGAGAGCAGGCCCGCTGGCGCCGAAGGCTGGACGCGGACGGTGGACCATGGCGTGGTGACGGGTGAGGGGCCTGCCGCACTGCCGCAGGGCACGCGCGTTCGCGTTGAAAATCTGTTTGGCAATGTACCCGCCCGCCGCAAATTCCTGCGCAGCGCGCGCGCCGAATATGCCGCCGCGTTGGACGCCATGAAGCGGCTGGCGATGGCGCGGCCGGACATTGGCTTTACCGTTGAACATGACGGCCGGCGCGTGCTGGCGGTGCAACCCACCAGCGCACGGCCCGAACGCGTGGCCGCGCTGACCAGCGGGGAGCTTATCGACAACAGCGTGGCACTTGATTTTGAACGCGAAGGCGTGCGCCTTGGCGGGGTAGCGAGCTTGCCCACCTATAATCGCGGCGTTGCGGACCACCAGTTCCTGTTCGTCAATGGCCGTCCGGTAAAGGACCGGCTGCTGATTGGCGCTGTGCGCGGCGCTTATGCCGAAATGCTGGCGCGGGACCGGCATGCTGTGGTGGCGCTGTTCATTGATCTGCCGCCGACGCAGGTCGACGTAAATGTGCATCCGGCCAAGACCGAAGTCCGCTTTCGCGAGCCAGCATTGATCCGCGGCATGATCATATCGGGGCTGCGCCATGCGCTCGACCAGTCCGGTTTCCGCGCGGTGCAGCGACCATCGGCGGACGCACTTGCCGCATGGCAGCAGGAACCGATGCAGACCGCACAAGGCGATATTTTTGCTGCGCCTGCCGCCGCGATTGGATCTGGCTATCAGGGGCAATATGGCCAGCGTCCGACTTATCCGTCGGTATATGAAAACCGTCGCAGCTTTGCTGACTTGGGCGCGATCCCCGGCGAAGACCTCGCGCCTTTATGGGGCAGGGCCGCCGTCGCCCACGAACCCGTGCCCGAACGCGCCAGCCACC
This sequence comes from Sphingorhabdus sp., assembly GCF_044338195.1. Lineage (GTDB taxonomy): Bacteria > Pseudomonadota > Alphaproteobacteria > Sphingomonadales > Sphingomonadaceae > Sphingorhabdus_B. The sequence continues at coordinate 7,118 of NZ_JBIIMC010000027.1, forward strand.
CGCTTGGCGTCGCGCGCGGTCAGGTTGCAAACACCTATATTGTTGCCGAAGCCGAAGACGGCCTTGTCATCGTTGACCAACATGCCGCGCATGAACGGCTCGTGCTCGAACGGATGCGCAAGGCAATGGCTGCCGCAGGCGGCGCAGTGCCTTCGCAAGCTTTGTTGCTGCCGCAAGTTGTTGAGCTCGACGAACCCGCCTGCGACCGGTTGGAGGCGCGGGCCGATGAACTGTCGGCATTCGGGCTAGACCTCGAACGTTTTGGTCCCGCCGCCATGCTCGTGCGCGCCACGCCGGCGGTGCTGGGTGATGGCGATGCCAAGGGATTGCTGGAAGATCTGGCCGACGACCTTGCCGCGTATGATGAAGCCCTGTCGCTGAAAGAACGCATCGACCATGTCGCCGCAACGATGGCCTGCCACGGCTCCGTCCGCGCTGGTCGTGTCTTGTCCGTCACTGAAATGAACGCGCTGCTGCGCGAAATGGAAGTCACCCCGCACAGCGGGCAGTGCAACCATGGCAGGCCGACTTGGGTGAAGCTGGCGTTGGGCGATGTGGAGAAGCTGTTCGGGAGGAAGTGACCGAGGACGTAAGATGCTGAAGTAAGTTCAGCATGGCGCGGCGTGCTTGGGGGTATTTTAAAATCTAAGCCAATTCGTCATCCTGAACTTGTTTCAGGATAACACGCAACGGTTGTGCGTTATCCTGAAACAAGTTCAGGATGACGACGGACCAGTGATGTCACCTCAAACATTAAACCGGAAGAGCATGATATCGCCGTCTTTGACGAGATATTCCTTGCCTTCCGAACGCCACTTGCCCGCTTCTTTCGCGCCGGCTTCGCCATTGTACTGGACATAGTCATCATAGGCCATGGTTTCGGCGCGGATGAAGCCTTTTTCGAAGTCGCTGTGGATCGCGCCCGCGGCGTTGGGGGCGGTGTCGCCCTGGTGGATTGTCCACGCGCGCGCTTCTTTCGGGCCGACGGTGAAGAAGGTGATGAGGTGCAGCAATTCATATCCCGCGCGGATAACGCGGGCGAGGCCGGTTTCGGTCAGGCCAAGGTCTTCCAAAAACACTTCGCGATCTTCGGCGGGCATGGTCGAAATTTCCGCTTCGATGGCGGCGGAGACAACAACGGCTTCCGCGCCTTCGGCCTTTGCCTTTTCAAAGACGCGTGCCGACAACGCATTGCCGTTTGCGGCGCTCGCCTCTTCGACATTGCACACATATAAAACCGGCTTCGCGGTCAATAGCTGCGCCATCTGGAAATGCCGTTCTTCTTCGGCATCGTCGCGCTTGGTCAGGCGTGCTGGCTTGCCTTCGCGCAAAAGGTCAAGCGCACGGCTTAACACTGCCGCGCTGATTTTGGCTTCCTTGTCGCCCTGCGTCCCTTTTTTGATGAGGTTGGGGACACGCTTTTCAAGGCTTTCAAGGTCGGACAGCATCAATTCGGTTTCGACGGTCTCCGCGTCTGAAATCGGATCAATCTTGTTATCGACATGCTGGATGTCATCATCTTCAAAGCAGCGCAGCACATGGACGATGGCGTCAACTTCGCGGATGTTGCCCAAAAATTGGTTGCCAAGGCCTTCGCCCTTTGACGCGCCGCGCACAAGGCCTGCGATGTCGACAAAGCCCAACTGGGTTTCGATAATCTTTTGGCTGCCGCCGATTTTGGCGATGGTTTGCAAGCGCGGGTCGGGTACGGCGACGTTGCCGATATTGGGTTCAATCGTGCAGAACGGATAGTTCGCCGCTTGCGCTGCTGCCGTTTCGGTCAGTGCATTGAACAGGGTGGACTTGCCCACATTGGGGAGGCCCACAATACCGCATTTGAAACCCATAATTTCCTCGTCACAAAATGAATGAAGCGGCCCTAGGCGACGTTCGGCAGCAAGTCCATCCAATGCGATGGCGCAAATATCGTTAAACGGCTTAGTCCTGCTGCAAACGCATGGCGACATCGTTCATGAAGCGGACGTCATCGCCCTTGGCCAGCCAATCGGCTTCGGCCGATACAGCGCCCAACAGATCCGCCAAATCGTCAATCTCGCTTTTGTGGAAATTGCCAAGCACATAGCCCGTGACGCGGTCTTTATTGCCGGGGTGACCAATGCCGAGGCGGACGCGGCGGAAATCGGCGCCAATATGGTCGGTGATTGAACGGATGCCGTTATGACCAGCCGCGCCACCGCCAAATTTAACCTTCACCTTGAATGGCGCGAGGTCGAGCTCGTCATAGAAGACCGTGACGTCTTTGGATTCAAGCTTATAGAAATCCATCGCTGCGCGCACGCTGCGGCCGCTTTCGTTCATGAACGTCGCGGGTTTGAGAAGAATGATTTTTTCGGAACCGAGCCGAAGTTCCTGCACCCAGCCCAAAAATTTCTTGGCGGGTAATGGCAGGTCGTGAATTTCGGCCAGCGTATCAATCGCCATGAAACCGATATTGTGCCGGTGCATCGCATAGGTGGCGCCTGGATTACCGAGACCTACCCATAATTGCATCGCGCTTGTCCCTTGGGGGAATATCCGGGGCGAGTCGGAACCCAGCCCCGGAGATGAATGTAAGCTAAGCCTTTGGCTTACGCGCCCTTAGCGGTGCGCAAGAAGTCAACATGTATCGGACGATCGCTGACAGGATGAAATGCAACATCCTTTGGAATCGTGAGTTGTTTTTTGCCACCAAGTTCGATCTCGACAACGCTGTCGAAAAAATGGCCAGTCATCAAAAGTTTGACGAGAGCCTTTTCCTCAACATGGATGAGTTCGGGTTCTTGTTTGTTGCCGTAAATGACGGCGGGCACTCGGTTTTGACGACGCAATTCGCGGGAGGCTCCCTTGCCTGCCCCATTGCGCGTCTCTGCCGACAAGGTCAGCTGATCGCTCATGTTTATTCTCCAAAAAAAGTTACCTTGCCGCCACGCCTCCAGGGATGACCATGCACGGCAAGCGCGCGCCTATATGCAGGTTATGCCACAAAAGCAAGCTTCGTGCGGAATCAGGCCAATGCTTTGTAGAGGCTGAATAGGCTGGTCGCGATCAGGACAATGCTGACGGCGAACAGCAACATGCGCGGCTGGATGCGTTTGGCAACAATCGCACCGAATGGAGCGGCCAGTAACCCGCCAATCAACAGACCGCCGGTGACGACCGTAAACGCCTCCAGCCCAATCGTCAGGATGAAGGTCATCGACACCGCAACCGTCAGGAAAAACTCCGCAGTATTGACAGTACCAATGGTTTTGCGGGGGTCGGTGCCTTGGATCAGCAAGTTGGACGTAACGACTGGGCCCCAGCCACCGCCACCCGATGCATCCAGAAAACCGCCGACAAGACCAAGCGGCATCGTTACCTTGGGATCGCGGGGCTTGTGCTGATGGGCGAAGTTCCATGCCTTATAGAGAAGGTAAAAGCCGATGAGCGTAAGATATCCCATGACAAACGGGCGCGCTGCCTCTGTATGAATGCTCGCCAACAGATAGGCGCCGGTGCAGCCGCCAATCACACCCGGAATCGCAATGCGGGCAAACAGCTTCCAATCGATATTTTTGTGCAACACATGGCTGATGCCCGATGCACCCGTTGTGAACATTTCGACAAAATGCACGCCAGCAGATGCGCGGGCAGGGGCGACGCCCATGACGCTGACCAACAATGTGCTACAAATGACGCCAAACGCCATTCCAAGCGCGCCATCGACCAACTGCGCGGCAAAACCGACCGCGACATAAGGCGCGATGGAAAACCAATCGATATTGGCAATATAGTCAATCATCCAAGTCTCGCCCTTTGCGGTGGAATGTCGGATGCATAATCGGGAGTCGCTTCTTTAGCCACCGCTTTGTATCGCACGAATTTGTTTGGAGCACCCAAGAATGTGTTTAGCGTTGGATCGTGGATTATTCCGCAGCCTGCGCGAATGCTTCGGCATCAACATTGTCACACAGATTGATTCCGTCCAACAGGTCAGCGGTCTTGTCGCGCACTTGAAGCATGAGTGCGCGGGTGCGGCAATTTTCTTCCTCGACGCAGTTTTTGCATGTCTCATGCGCGTACCGGCTGGCACAGGGCACCAAGGCCAAAGAACCGCGCATGATACGGATGAGATCGCCATAACTAATGTCGATTGGTGCAACGCCCAGCCAATATCCGCCGTCCTTGCCGCGTTGCGATGCGACGAGCCCTGAACGTGTCAGTTCGGACAAAATCACGGTCAGAAATTTGGGCGGAATCTTTTGCGCCTCGGCAATATCGGCGAGTTGCACAGGCCCTTTGCCGAAATGGTCCGCAAGATGCTGCATGGCGCGTATCGCGTAGCGGGTTTTCTGGGACAGCATGGAGTGCTTGTGCGCCGGATGGTCCCTTTTTTCAACCCAGCAAGTAGACAAAGTGGCAATAGTTTGAATTTCGTGCCGAAATTCTGATCGATCTGCGTGCAAATGCAGTTGCATTGCATGAAACGTCGGCATAGCGTGTGATGGTAAATAAGGCTCAGGGGTGAGCTGAAATAAACGGGGGATAACATGAAATATTCAAAAACCGCGATTCTTTTGTTGGCGACGTGCCTGACTGCGCCTGCCTTTGCGCAGGATGCAGCACCGCCAACTGCCGCTGAAACGGTGGATGATGGCGCCGCGATCATCGTGACGGGTTCGCGCATTAAGCAGGATCCGGCCAAGAGCGCGCTGCCGTTGCAGGTCATCAGCACTGACGATCTGACGCGCGAAGGCATTAACAGCCCTGAACAGCTCATCTCTTACCTGTCGACCAACGGCAATGGTGCGGATAACCTCGCGTCCAATGCGGACGTAACATCAGGTGCGCAGCGCGGCACCAACGGCCTGTCGGCGGCCAACTTGCGTGGCCAGGGTTCGGCATCGACATTGGTGTTGCTCAATGGACGCCGCGTCGCGGCACACGGCCTGACGGGTTCCGCTGTCGATGTGAACCAAATTCCGATGGCCGCGCTTGAGCGCGTGGAAGTCCTGAAAGACGGCGCGTCGGCGATTTACGGAACCGATGCAATCGGCGGTGTTATCAACTTCATCACCAAAACAAATTTCCAGGGCCTCGCGCTTAACGCCTTCACCGACATGGCCGAAGCAGGCGGCGGTGCGATTTATCGTCTGTCGGCGACGGGTGGTTATGGCGACCTAGACGAAGATGGTTTCAACATCTTGGCGACCGTTAGCAGAAGCGTCAACAAAGCCCTGAACGGTTCGGACCGCAGCTTTGTCAACGGCAACCAGCCCAATCGCGGCCTTTCGGTCGACACACGCGGAACGCCCATTGCGACAGCGTTCGCCACCGGTTCAAATGCGCTCTTTGCCCCGACCGGTTCGCTTCTAAGCGGCGTTACTTTGCTTGAGGCTGGCGCGACTGTTCCTGCGAATGGCGGCATCAACATCCTCGATCTTCCCGGCGGCGCAGGTTGCGCATCCATGGATGGTGGCATGGCATATGATGACCAGCTTTGGGCCAATACCTCGGCGCGCTTTGCCTGTGCTTGGGATACCGGCCGCGCAGCTGTTCTTCAGCAGCCATTGGAAACGCTGACTTATTATGGACGCGCAACAGCGAAGCTTGGCGACCATCAATTTTACGCGGAAATCACTGGTTCAGACGCCGATTCATCGAAGCGTTTCTCGAACAACCAATATTCCGGCAACAACTCGACCTTGCCGTTATATTATCCGCTGAACAGCACGACAGCGTCGACATATAATGATGTGTATAACAAGCTGCTCGCCGTTTTTCCGCAAATCGCGGTCAATTATGGCAAGCCGATTTCGTATCGCTGGCGTTGTACATCATGCGACGTGCGTGAATATGAAACCAACACAAAAACCTTGCGCGCCGGTTTGGGCGCTGAAGGTCCATTGTGGGATGGTTGGGATTATCGCGCTGGCGGTTCATATGCCCGCAGCCAATCGACGTCGGTATTGGGTACCGGCTACCATTATCGTGGAACATTCGCTTCGGCCGCAGCAGCGGCTGCGTCGGGTGTGACGGGCGCTGTATCTGGCGGCATTGATCCGCGTGCGCCAATAGCGCCCGGCGCAACAAGCCCCGGCATCGTTGGCCTGCTGAACAGCGGTATCCTGAACCCGTTCTCGCTCACGCAAACAGATGCGGCACTTGCCGGACTGAAAGCGATTTCGGCAGAAGGCGTAACGCTATACGGCGGTAAATATGAGGTGAAGCAACTCGACGGTTCGGTTTCCGGATCGCTGTTTGATTTGCCCGGTGGCACGGTTCAGGTCGCGCTTGGCGTGGATTATCGCCGCGAAACATATAGCTTCAACGGTTCGCCAGCTGCTGTCACAGGAACGCCAGACATTTTCAACGTGGCCTTCGACAATAACAATGCGCTGACCGCGAAAAACCGCACGGTTAAGGCGGCTTATGCCGAACTTCTCGTGCCCGTTTTTGAAGCGTTTGAAGTAACTGGTGCCGTTCGTCTCGATGATTATAGCGGCTTTGGTTCGACGGTTAATCCGAAGATTTCGGCAAAGTACCGTCCGCTTGACTGGCTGATGTTCCGTGGTTCGTTCAATACGGGCTTCCGCGTTCCTGCGTTCAACCAGATTTTCAACGGCGTTACGCAATCGCCGAACCCAGGCAATACTTTGGTGGATCCAACTACCTGCGCAACGGGTGCGGTCAGCACGCTTCCGGGCTGTTCAGCGATTACGCCAGAGACGCTTTCGGGCGGTAATCTCAACCTTGGACCAGAAACATCGAAGCAGCACAGCATTGGCCTTGTTCTGCAACCATCGAGCCGTTTCAGCGCCTCGTTCGATTACTGGTCGATCGCCGTGGACGATACCATTGGTGCGCTGACCTTGCGTCAGTTGCTCGATAATATCAGCTACTTCCCTGATCGGGTGACGCGCACCAACAACATCATCACGCTCATTGACCTGCGCGCCGACAATATCGGTTCGCGCCGGACAGAGGGTCTTGAAGTTGCGTTGCGTGGCGGCGTCGATGCCTTCGGCGGTGTGATTACCGGTGGTTTGGACGGAACCTATCTGCTGAAAAAGCGTGAGAAGTTTCTGCCGTCGGCACCGTTCGGATCCAGCTTGATTGGCCGATTTACCTTTGCAGGCGATTTGGGTCTCAAGTGGAAGCACAGCGCCTTTGTGTCGTACACAAAGGATGACTTCACCTTCAACTTCTCGCAAATCTATCGCGACGGGTACAAGAACCAAGCATTGCCCGGTATCGCCAATGGCACTGTCGTTCGTCCCGATTTCAACCCGATGGTGAAATCTTATGTCACGTACAACACGTCGGTGAGCGTCGATTTGCTTAAGCAATATCGTCTGACCGCTGGCGTGCGGAACGTGTTCGACACCGATCCGCCATTCGCGATCACTTATGACAGCAACACCGGTGCCGGCTCCAGCTGGGAACCACGCGTTGCTGACCCACGTGGCCGGTCGTTCACATTGTCGATTGAAGCGAAGTTCTAAGCAAAGGAACGCCGGGTATGGATATGCATGCAACTCGGCGTCAGATTATGGCGGGGCTGGCGGCAATGCTGTCGGCCCCACCGCTTTTGGCTGCGTCGCCTGAGGCAAAAGGCGCGCGTAAGCCATCGCGCTTGCGCATCGGCGATACCGTAGGGCTCATTGAACCGGCATCGGCCAGTGACGAGCCGTTCCAGATCCAGTTGGTGGAAGAAGCCATCATCGCAATGGGGCTGAAACCCAAACGGGCGCCGCATGTGTTGAACCGCTACGGCTATCTTGCCGGGCAGGACAAGGACCGCGCGGCAGACATCAATGCGATGTTTGCGGACAAGGATGTGAAGGCCATATTTGCCGTGCGCGGCGGATGGGGCAGCGCACGGCTTCTGCCCTATCTTGATTGGAACATCATCCGCGCCAATCCCAAATTGCTGACAGGCTTTAGCGACATCACCGCTTTGCATATGGCCATTGCGGCCAAGGGCGGCTTTGTGACATTGCACGGGCCAAATGCGGGCAGCGCATGGGGCAAGTCATCATGGGACATCTACCGCGACATCGCCTTTGACGCGGGCACGCCGTTGTTTGTTAATCCAGAGGGCGATGAGGACCGGCTGACCCAGCGTCGCTGGCGCACACGCGTTTTGGGCACGGGTACGGGCAAGGCGCAGGGGAAGCTGCTTGGCGGCAATCTCACCGTGCTGACCGCGCTTGCCGGAACGCCGTATTTGCCCGATTTTTCCGGTGCAATCCTGTTCCTCGAAGATGTGGACGAGGCCGAATATCGCATCGACCGCATGCTCACCCAATTGGGGCAGGCGGGCGTGCTGAAAAATCTAAAAGGCGTTGTCTTTGGTCAATGCACCGACTGCGTCAACAAGGGCACCAGCTTCGGGGCGTTTACGTTGAATGATGTCCTCACCCAGCATCTGGGTGGCTTGGGCATTCCTGCCTATCAGGGGGCGTGGTTCGGGCATATCACCGACCAATTCACCTTGCCCGTTGGCGGCATGGCAGAAATCGACGCCGATGCCGGAACGCTGCGCTTGCTGGAGCCCGTCGTCGTTTAAGTCAAAATTTGGGATACGACCAAAGCAAAGGCATTGTTCGCCATGTGCAGGATGATGTTCGTGCGCAGCGATCCTGTGCGGTGGTAGAGGTAGCCAAAAGCGATGCTCAGCGACATCAATCCGGGGATGGCATAAAGCTGCATATGCACCACCGCGAACAGAAATGATGACAGCAGGATTGCCGCCCAAAACGGCACATATTTCCCAACCGCATTCTGCAGCATGCCCCTGAACAGCAATTCTTCGACAATGGGCGCCGCAACCGCAATGGCGAAAAATATCGCGGCAATGTTCAGCGGCGTGCGCGGTATGGAGGCGAGGATTTTGGCCATTTCCTCCTGCATTCCAACACCCGGAATGATATAAGTCGCGTAAATATAATTGAACGCCATGGCGGCCATGATCACAACGACCGCAAGCACCATTGCCTGACGCAGCGGGACTTTGCCGAAACTGTTTAGGCCCAATATCGCCATTCGCCCTGGCTTGCGCAGATACAGCCACATCAGAAACAATTGGACAATCGCGGCGGCAATAAGTCCGAAGATAATGACGACGGGCATTGCGCTGCTCGTTCCCGTCGCGGCCATGATGAGGCCCGTGCACGCCGCCTGCAGCACAAAATAGAGCAGGATAAACCCAGCGGTGGGCCAAAGACCCGGATAGTTCGGGCTTTCCAGTGACCCGGCATAAGCGGCATCAGTGCGTTGTATGTTGTCCATTGCGATCCCGCTAAAAGTTGAGGGCCCGAACGCTTATCGCCGGGCCCTCACACTCGTGACACATCAAAACTTAATAGGCCACCCGTGTTGCGCTCAGGCCATAGGCGGGCAGTAGATTTTGAACGCTCGTCGGGCCAGCCAAATGCCCCGCGCCCACCGCCATGAATGTCACGCCGGGCTTTGCCATGCGCGCCGAAATCCATTTCGCCCAATTGGCATTCCGCTTCGTCAGCAAGGCGTCATACAAGGTGCGGCTGGTCAGGCCCTCGTTCATAAGCTGCCCAAGGCTCTCGGTGTCCGCCGATGCCCACATGTTGACCATTTTGTCCATCATGCTGCTCGTATCATCAATCATCTTTGCCGCTTCGACCAAGAAAGTGATTTGTTCCGCCTCCGGCAGAGTATCAAACACCCCAAGCTGAAACTCCATGGTTTCAAGTCCAGCGATGGGTTTGTTGCTAACCTTCGCCGCTGCTGTCAGCTGCTTTTCAACGCCGCTATTGGGGTCAAAGCCGGATTTTTGCATTGCTACGACGGACAAAGTGATCCCCGCTGCCCATGGCTCAAAAGGGTCGAAAGCGGGTGCTGGAATACCAAGTTTGCCCATCGCCGCCTCATACACCGCGCGGTCCGCATCGTTCATTTTGGAACGCAGGGTCTTGCCCTGCTGGTCCATTGCCAATTTGCCGAACAGGGCTTGGCTTTCCGCGGCTGGTGGCTCTACCAGTTCCAGCACCAATTGGTCCGAACTGTCAAAAGCCGTCTTTACGCCATCGTCAAACCAGCCAAGGCCTGGCTTTAAGAGATGGATGCTTCCGAACAGGTAAATTGTCGTGTCTTCGTCCTTCACCACCCACAAAGCGGGATCGACGTCCTTGACGGTAACGGCCGGGGCCTCTGTGGGCCTGCTCTGCGCTGCGGCGGGCACTGCCCATGCCAGCGCACATGTTGCGGTCGCGGCGAGCACGGACTTTAAACGTAAATGCATAGTTCTTCTCCTTTAAGTCCGCGTAGCAACAAATCGTATGCAAATGGTTTCGATGTCAGCGATATTTTTTCCAGAGCCAGACCGCCGTCCATATTGACGCAAAGAGCATGAATATGGCCACGCCATCGGGCTCCGGTGCAAAACCGCCGCGCCACAATATCCACCACATCGGCGCGCCGATTAGGAATGCGTATGCGGCGTAATAGCCGCCGTCACGATAGGCGCTTGCTTCCTGTTCATCGATTGCGCGCTTATGCCAGAACCAAGCGATGATCGGCATAATCACCGCCCAGAAAAAGACGAGCATCAGCGCCATGACTGGCGGCATTGGGCTGTCTGCGAGTAGCAGCGGACGTCCGGTGTCGGAATTTCCAACGATTGTCTCGTAAAACGCAGGAAGTAGACCGATTGCACCACCGACCAGCACAAAACCGTAGATCATGTTGCGATTCAGCTTTTCGCGGCGCGTGAGACCCTCATTACTGGCCTTCATCTTGCTGACGTTTCTCCAGATGGCGAATGCAAGGCCGATGATGATGGCGGCAAAGCCGCACAATGTCAGTATTCCGGCGGTCCCGAGTGCGCCACCGCCCTGCGCCTCATGCGCTGCGAGATAACCCGCAACGGCGCCTGCAGTCATCACGATGCCAAGGCCTGAAACGATTACCCACATCATGCGGCGGACGTTTGAACCGGCGATTTCGTCACGATCGATCATGTTAGTCTCCGTTAAATTCGTCATCGAAAATCTCCTCGATCGGCAATGCAAACAGCCGTGAAATCTTGAACGCCAGCGGCAGCGACGGGTCATATTTCCCCGTCTCGATGGCATTGACCGCTTGGCGCGATACATCGAGATGCTCGCCCAAATCGGCTTGGCTCCAGCTCCGCATCGCGCGGAGAACTTTCAGCTGATTTTTCATGTCAGGTTATGATGTCTTTGTGTCATGGAAACCTTACTATTGCGATTCGCCTAATATGTCAACAACACCTTACATAATGCTATGCGTCACTGACAAAACGGCACGCGCGCTTTTCAGAACCTTGATTTAGCCGCCTATCTCCGCCAAGGGCTGGCCATGTCCGACATCGCACCACTTAGTTTTCAGGACCTGATCCTCTCTCTCCATGATTATTGGGGCAAGCAAGGCTGCGCGATATTGCAGCCTTATGATATGGAAATGGGTGCCGGTACCTTCCACACCGCGACCACGTTGCGCGCGCTTGGCCCTGATCCGTGGAACGCTGCATTCGTGCAGCCGTCGCGTCGCCCGACCGATGGGCGCTATGGCGAAAACCCGAACCGGCTCGGCGCCTATTATCAGTATCAGGTGATATTGAAGCCAAGCCCGCCGGACCTTCAGGAACTGTATCTGGGCTCGCTCAAGGCCATTGGCATTGATCCGTTGTTGCACGACATCCGCTTTGTCGAAGACGACTGGGAAAGCCCGACGCTCGGTGCATGGGGCCTTGGCTGGGAAGTCTGGTGTGACGGCATGGAAGTCACGCAGTTCACTTATTTCCAACAAATGGGCGGTTTTGATTGCAAGCCGGTCTCGGGCGAGTTGACCTATGGTCTGGAACGTCTGGCGATGTATATCCAGAGCAAGGACAGCATTTTCGACCTCGCGTATAACAATGCCACCGCTGATCGCCCTGCGATTACCTATGGCGACGTCTTCCGCGAAAATGAGCGGCAGATGAGCACCTATCATTTTGAGGTTGCCGACACCGACATGCTGTTCGATGCCTTTAAAAAGGCGACGGCGGAGTGCGAAAGCTGCCTTGCGCGCAGCCTACCCATTCCCGCCTATGAACAGGCGATCAAGGCCAGCCATATCTTCAACATACTTCAGGCGCGTGGTGTGATTTCCGTGCAAGAACGCGCCAGCTATATGGGCCGCGTCCGCGACCTCGCCAAAGGCAGCTGCCAGGCATGGATGGAAAAGAACGGATGGACGGCATGACCGATTTTCTGCTGGAACTTCGCTCTGAAGAAATCCCTGCGCGGATGCAGGTGAAGGCTAAGGAAGATTTGGCGCGCTTGTTCAACGATGCGCTGGCCAAGGCTGGGCTTGCTGCGGCTTCGGTTGAAACCTTTGCCACACCGCGCCGCTTGGCGTTGATTGCGACGGGGCTGCCGCTGGCGACAGATGCTGTGTCCGAAGAAACCAAAGGCCCAAAAGTTGGCGCGCCGCCACAGGCGATGGAGGGTTTTCTCCGCAAAGCTGGCCTTACGCAAGACCAGCTGATCGAACGCGATGGCGTGTATTTCGCGGTCGTGGAAAAGGCAGGGCGTCAGACCGCTGATGTTCTGGCCGAGGCGATTCCTGCGATTATCCGTGCGTTCCCGTGGCCAAAGTCGCAACGCTGGGGCGCGGGGTCGGCTTCGACCGAAAGTCTGCGCTGGGTCCGCCCATTGCAAGGCATTGTGGCGATACTCGGCGATGATGTCGTGCCATGCGAGATCGAAGGCATCATCAGCGGTGCGACGACGATGGGACATCGGTTCCACCACAGCGGTCCTGTCAATATTGGCAACGCGGGCGACTATGCAGAAAAGCTCCGCGCCGCCCATGTCCTTGTCCATTTCAGCGAACGCTGCGCGCTCATTCGCGATGGCGCAAAGGCGGCTGCTGCGGCCGCAGGGCTGACGTTGGTTGAGGATGAAGGCCTGGTTGTCGAAAATGCCGGGCTGACCGAATGGCCCGTGCCAATGCTCGGTCGGTTTGACCCCGCATTCTTGGACGTGCCGCAAGAAGTCATTCAGCTCACCGCACGTGTGAACCAGAAATATTTTGTCTGCCACGACAGCACTGGCAAGCTTGCCAACGCCTTTGTCTGCACGGCCAACATTGATGCACATGACGGCGGGGCAGCGATTGTTGCGGGCAATGAAAAGGTGCTCGCCGCGCGCCTGTCCGATGCGAAATTCTTTTGGGAACAGGATTTGAAGGTCGCGCTGGACGATCAGGCGGCGAAGCTTGCGCAGATCACGTTCCACGAAAAATTGGGCAGCGTCGCCGACAAGGTCGAACGCGTTGCGAAGCTGGCACGCTGGTTGGTCGAAGAAGGCATTGTCAAAGGCGCCAATGCCGATGACGCCGAACGCGCGGCGCGGCTGTGCAAGGCTGACCTTGTCACCGGCATGGTTGGCGAGTTCCCCGAATTGCAGGGCCTCATGGGTGGCTATTACGCCCGCGCACAGGGCGAAGCCGACGCTGTCGCCGACGCGGTCCGCGATCACTATAAGCCAGTCGGGCAGGGCGATGACGTCCCCACCGCGCCGGTAACGGTGGCGGTGAGTTTGGCGGATAAGCTGGATACCTTAGGCGGATTTTGGGCAGCCGAAGAGAAGCCCACTGGATCGAAAGATCCTTTCGCACTTCGACGCGCGGTAATTTCTGCCCAGAGTTTGATTTTGACCAACGGCCTGCGCCTTGGATTGATGCCTTTGCTCGACAAGGCTTGCGAAGCTGGTTTCCTGGCAGTTCAAGAAACTAGATTGTCGACCCAAAAAGCAAAAATCGACTCCGCGACTGCACCAGGAGTGCAAGTTTCGATTGAAATGGCCGTCGGGCTTTCCGGTGCGACTAGTTTTGGTGCCTATGATAAAAATTTCATATTGGCAGCACATGATCTTTTGGCCTTCTTCGCCGACCGCCTCAAAGTCCAACAACGCGAAGCGGGCGTGCGGCACGATTTGATTGATGCGGTGTTTAGCCTTGGCGGTGAGGATGATCTTGTCCGGCTGCTCGCGCGGGTGAACGCATTGCAGGCATATATTTTGACAGCCGAAGGCGCGAATTTGTTGGCGGCGTATAAGCGCGCGGCGAACATATTGAAGGCGGCGGATGGTGTTGACGCGGCTGCACCCGCTCCGGCTGATTTGGTGGGTGAAGAGCGTGCGCTCCTCACCGCGCTCGACACCGCTGCGCCCAATGCCGCAGCGGCGGTCGATGCCGAAGATTTCGAAGGCGCAATGGCGGCGCTTGCCAGCCTGCGCGCGCCCATCGATGCCTTCTTCGAAGGCGTGATGGTGAATGACGAACATCCTGCGACGCGGGCGTTTCGTTTGGGCTTGCTGGCGCGGTTCCGCGACGCGGTTCACCGGGTTGCGGATTTTGCGAAAATAGAAGGCTGACGGTTTCTCCCCGGGAATGCTGACAGACAATAAGGACTTAGCATGACCCAATATGTATTTCGTTTCGGTGGTGGTGTTTCGGACGGCGATGACACCGTTCGCGGCAACAAGAATATCCTTGGCGGTAAGGGCGCGAACCTTGACGGCATGGCGTCTATTGGATTGCCTGTCCCCCCCGGCTTCACGATCACGACCGAGATGTGCACGGCTTATTACGCCAATGGCCAGAGGTTCCCCGACAGCGTGCGTGCAGAGGTTGCGGGTGGCCTTGCCCATATCGAACAGGTCACCGGTAAAGCCTTTGGCGATGCGGCCAATCCGTTGCTGGTGTCCGTCCGCTCCGGCGCGCGTGTGTCGATGCCCGGCATGATGGATACCGTTTTGAATCTGGGGCTTAACGACCAGACTGTAGAAGGATTGGCAGCATCGTCGGGCGACGCGCGCTTTGCGTGGGACAGCTATCGCCGCTTCATTCAAATGTATGCCGATGTGGTGTTGGAACTCGACCATGGCGCGTTTGAAGAGGCGCTTGAAATTGCCAAGGAAGACCAAGGCTATTATCTCGATACCGAGTTGTCTGCCGATGATCTGCAGGCGTTGGTGGCCGAATATAAGCGGCTGGTTCAGGCCGAATGGGGCAAGCCATTTCCGCAAGATGTGCATGACCAATTATGGGGCGCTGTTGGCGCTGTATTTGGTTCATGGGAGTCGGACCGGGCAAAGGTCTATCGCCGCCTAAACAATATCCCCGGTGACTGGGGCACGGCGGTCAATGTGCAGGCGATGGTGTTCGGCAACATGGGCGAAACGTCCGCAACGGGCGTTGCCTTCACCCGCGATCCTGCGACCGGCGAGAATGCCTATTATGGCGAATATCTCATCAATGCGCAGGGCGAAGATGTTGTCGCGGGTATCCGTACCCCGCAATATCTGACCAAGGCGGCACGCGAACGCGCGGGCGCCAAACCTTTGTCGATGGAAGAAGCTATGCCTGCGGTTTACGCCGAACTGGCGCGCGTGTTCGACATCCTCGAAACGCATTATCGCGATATGCAGGATATTGAATTCACCGTTGAGCGTGAAAAATTGTGGATGCTGCAAACCCGATCGGGCAAGCGCACCGCGAAGGCTGCGCTGAAAATCGCGGTCGATATGGCCGACGCTGGCCTGATCACCACCGACGAGGCTGTCTTGCGCGTGGACCCAATGGCGCTGGACCAATTGCTGCACCCGACGCTGGATCCCGATGCGGTGCGCGATGTGCTGACCTCTGGCCTGCCGGCTTCGCCCGGCGCAGCTTCGGGCAAAATCGTGTTTGATGCGGACACCGCCGACAAATGGAAAGAGCGCGGCGAATCCGTCATTTTGGTGCGCGTTGAAACCAGCCCCGAAGACATTCACGGCATGCACGCCGCAACCGGCATTTTGACCGCACGTGGCGGCATGACGAGCCATGCGGCGGTTGTCGCACGCGGCATGGGCCGACCCTGCGTATCGGGGGCTGGCAGCCTTCAGATTGATGCTGCGGGCAAAACGCTGCGCATTGCCGGACGGACGTTGCATGAAGGCGATATCATCACGCTTGATGGTTCCACCGGCGAAGTGATGGCGGGTGAAGTCCCGACGTTGCAGCCTGAGCTGGTGGGCGATTTTGGCACGTTGATGGTATGGGCCGATGCTGGCCGCCGGATGAAAGTCCGCGCCAACGCCGAAACGCCATTGGATGCGCAGACAGCGCGCGATTTTGGCGCAGAAGGCATTGGCCTGTGCCGCACCGAGCATATGTTCTTTGATGCCGCGCGTATTACCGCTGTGCGCCAGATGATTCTTGCGGATGATGAAAAGGGCCGCCGCGTTGCGCTCGACAAATTGCTGCCTGAACAGCGTAGGGATTTTACTGCCATTTTCGAAGTGATGGCTGGTCTTCCCGTTACCATCCGCTTGCTGGACCCGCCACTGCATGAATTCCTGCCACATCAGGAAAGCGAATTTGCCGAGGTTGCTGCAGCGGCCGGTGTGGGTATTGAGGTGCTGAAACAACGCGCGGCGGAACTGCACGAATTCAACCCGATGCTTGGCCATCGTGGCTGCCGCCTGGGCGTGACCTACCCCGAAATTTACGAGATGCAGGCGCGCGCGATATTTGAAGCGGCCTGTTCACTGGCCGTCGCACCGGTGCCTGAAATCATGATCCCGCTGGTCGGCACCCGCCGCGAGCTTGAGCTGATGAAGGACGTTGTCGACAAGGCTGCCGAAGCTGTCTTCGCCGAACAGGGCAAGCGCATCGAATATCTGGTCGGCACGATGATCGAACTGCCGCGCGCCGCATTGATGGCCGATGAAATCGCCGAAGTCGGCAGCTTCTTCAGCTTTGGCACCAATGACCTGACGCAGACGACGCTGGGCGTCAGCCGCGATGATGCCGCACGGTTCCTGACGCATTATGTCGACAAGGGCATTTACGCCCGCGACCCGTTTGTCAGCCTTGATGTTGAAGGCGTTGGCCAGCTCATCGAAATCGCAGCGAACAAAGGCCGCGCGACGCGTCCTGACATCAAGCTTGGGATTTGCGGTGAACATGGCGGCGATCCGGCGTCGATTGCCTTTTGTGAAAAGGTCGGCCTCGATTATGTTAGCGCCTCACCCTATCGCGTGCCTATCGCGCGATTGGCCGCTGCGCAGGCGGCACTTGCCAGCACATAATCATTTGTTCTAACCTTCCACCGAGGGAGAGCATTATGAAAAGGTGGCAACGATACGGCATCTGTATCGCATTGGGCTTAGTCGGCGGCGCGGGATATGCCATTTCGCAAGTGCGCGGTGATTACACCGCTAAGCAGATCAGTAATGGCCCCTGGAACGCCAATACCATTCAGGGGACGGAGAAAGCGACCGCGTTGATTCGCGCCAAAGTGGCATTGCACGGAATCATGGCTCTGCCCGCAAAAGAAGCCATGTACTATATCGCCAAAACGGACAGCGACGGTGCACCTCTCAACGGCAAATGCACTTACACCGTGCGTGGTGGGCCATTGGACGCGCGTTGGTGGAGTGTAACGCTGTATCATGGCGAGGGCTGGCTCGTAAAAAATGAGGCCAACCGCTGGTCGGTGCCAGGAAATAAACCAGCCCGCGATAGCGATGGAAATTGGTCATTCACCGTATCGCCTAAAATAGCCAATGGTGTATGGTTGCCGACCGGCGGCATAGACGGTTTCGATCTGACCCTGCGGTTGTATCATGCAAAAGGAAATTTGCTCACTGATCCCGCAAATGCGACATTACCCACGATAAAAAAGGAGAGCTGCGCATGAAAAGAAACTGGCTGCTTCCCATTTTGGTGGGACTAATAACTGCCGGCGCAGCATGGCACGGCACTCTGGTCGCGACACCCTATGCGCTGATGTCAGCCGCTTTGGACAAAATCGCCACTGGGCGGGTAAACACATTCGTTTTTACCCAGCCTTCGACAGCCGATAATCAACCTATCGTCCGGCCCAGTCCGGATTTATCCTATTCAACATGCGTTTTTGATTTGGCCAATGGCCCCGTGTTGCTCGACATTGAACCCGTGCCTGACCATTATTGGTCGATCAGTATATTCGACGCCCGCACCGATGTCGCGGC
>NZ_JBIIMC010000028.1:0-24851 GCF_044338195.1 Sphingorhabdus sp.
CCGATCACACAATGTGCTGCTATTCTGAGTTCTTCCCAAATGACCAAAGAGAATCGGTCCTCTGGCCATGGGAAGGCGCGCCATTAGCGCCAGCAGGCGGTCGGGTCAAGTAGTGCCCACACGTTCGGCGAGCACGGCATTTTCAATCCGGATCCGCCACCACAATAACGCAGCGTTCAATATCGAAAACGTCAGCGCCATCGCGGGTGCCCCAAGCAGGAGCGGCAGCAGCGCGATTTCCAAGACCACCAATGCGTAATTTGGGTGCTTGATAAACCGATATGGCCCGCGCTTCACCCGCGGGAAATGCGGCGCGCTGATAATGCGGGTCGTCCACCACCGGCCAATGCTGGCCAGCGTCCAGAAACGGAATGTCTGGCTGGCGACGAACGCGTTGAGCAATAACAGGTTCGGCCCCGCTGTCGGCTCCGCAAACAGCGCAATCGACACAAGCCAACCGCTGTGCAGCAATATGAACAAAGGATAATGCTTGGCCCCATGCTCACGGCCGCCTTCGGCCAGCAAACGCCGCGTATTGGCGTTGGCATAGGCCAATTCGGCAAGCCGCTGGATAATGACATAGGCAAAGACCGCCTGTGCCCAAAATGGCCAATCAAACAGGGTCATGGCGCAAGAACTCCCATCGCACCGACAAATCCGGGACCAAGCGCCGTCAGCAAGGTTGGCTTTACAATTGGCCCAGCTGCCAACAAAGCGTCCAACACGAACAGCACCGTCGGCGAGCTCATATTGCCATGCGCACGCAGCACCGAACGGGTCATTGCCAAATCATCACCCAGATAGTCCGCAAGCGCATCGACAACACGGCCGCCGCCCGGGTGGCAGGCAGGCTCGGCCATCTCCGACTTCTCAATGCCGTGCCGCGCCAAGAAATCGTCGCAGACAGGCGCAAAATGGCTGTTCACGAACACAGGAATGTCGCGCGCAAGCACCAGATCAAAGCCCGTGTCGCCGATTTCCCAGCCCATCATATCCAGCGTGTCAGGCCACACATGGCTGGCAAAGGCGGAAAGCACTGGACCCGGCCCTGCCCCAATCACCGCCGCTGCGCAGCCATCGGCGAACAGGGCAAGCGCAACCATATCCTTTTTGTCCATCCGCGCATGGTCATATGCAATGCTGCACAGCTCAAGGCTTACGAGCAGGACGGGTTTATCCGGATTGGCGCGGAACAGGTCTGCAGCAACGCCAAGGCCAATGACCCCGCCCGCGCAGCCATAGCCAAATAAAGGTACGCATCGCGTGTCGGGCGCAAAGCCCATTTTCGCGATCATCCGGCTCGGCAGGCTTGGCGTCATGGTTCCTGTCGTTGACACAAACACAATCTGACCGATGTCGGCGGCATTGACGCCTGCACGATCAAGCGCCTGTGCCGCGGCAGCCTCAAACAGAACTGCTGCAGCGTCGGCATATACCGCTGCGCGACCGGCCCAAGAACGCGGCGCAAAATAATATTCAGGCGGCATCGCAATATGCCGCTGATCAATGCCGGTATTGCCCAGAATATCCGCCATGCGCGCCGGCAACGCGTGACCTTTGGCCTGCGCCAATATCGACAAGACCTGATCTTGCGTAATGCCATGCGGCGGCACAGCGGTTCCAAGCGAAAGCAAGCGGGGGGAAGTGGGGGTCATTACGCAATCAGCTACGCCTGTTATCGGCTTTGCGCTAGGTAGACTTTACCCTACCCCGATTTAGTCCAACACACATATCACCCTCTCGCAAATGCAGCGCGAAGATGACAAGCATGGCGGGGCTTGATAGAGGACCGCCAAACCGAAATTGAAAGAAGCACTGAACATGAATGCCATCACCCGTCCCGTCCGTACCCGGGTAGCACCTTCACCCACTGGCGATCCGCATGTTGGCACAGCCTATATTGCGCTCATCAACTATTGCTTTGCCAAGAAGCATGGCGGGCAATTCCTGCTGCGGATTGAGGATACCGATCAAGTGCGGTCAACGCCGCAATCGGAAAAAATGATTCTGGAATCGCTCCGCTGGCTGGGACTTAGCTGGGATGAAGGTCCGGATGTCGGCGGGCCGCACGGGCCCTATCGCCAGTCGGAGCGGAGCGCGATCTACACCGAACATTGCGACCGCTTGCTGGCCGATGGCCATGCGTTCAAATGCTATTGCACGCCTGAAAAGCTTAGCGCCTCGCGTGCGGCCCAAATGGCGGCGAAGTTGCCGCCCAAATATGACGGCACATGCCTTTCGCTCACCTCGGACGACTGCGCGAAGCTTGACGCAGACGGCGTGCCGCATGTTGTCCGCATGAAAATTCCGACGACAGGCAAATGCATCGTTCAGGACACATTACGCGGCGAGATCGAGTTTGAATATTCGGTGGTCGATATGCAAGTCCTGATGAAATCAGACGGATTGCCGACCTATCATCTGGCCAATGTTGTCGATGACCATCTGATGGGCATCACACATGTCATGCGCGGCGAAGAGTGGATTTCGTCGGCGCCAAAGCATTTGTTGCTATATCAATATTTCGGCTGGGAACCGCCAGTGCTCACGCATTTGCCGTTGCTGCGCAATGCCGACAAATCAAAGCTGTCAAAGCGGAAGAACCCGACAAGCATCTTATATTATCAGCGCGCAGGTTATTTGCCGCAGGCGATGCAGAACTTTCTGGGACTGTTCATCAAATCCGCGAGCGAAGAAGACGAAAAAACCTCGCTGCAAACGCTTATCGACGAATTTGACGTGCACAACATATCGCTCGGTGGCCCCGTGTTCGACACGTCAAAGCTGGACTGGCTGAATGGCCGTTATCTGCGCGAAGAATTGAGCGTTTCCGAGTTTCTGGACGCCGTAAAAACATGGGCATTGAATGACAGCTATCTGACGCCCATCGCCGAAATGGCGCAGGCGCGGATTACCAAAATGTCCGACCTTGGCGGGCTTACCGCCATGTTCTTTATGAACCGTATTGAAGGCATGACGCTTGAGCGGCTGCGCGATGGCGTGAAGCTGGAACAGGATGTGCAACGCGCGGCCTATACGATTGCGTTGCAGCAATTTGACGGAATGATCGAATGGCACCGGGACGGTGTTGAGGGAACATTGCGCCGCACTGCCGAAGTTCTGGATGCCAAGTTGAAGGATGTTATTCGGCCATTCTACCTTGCCATAACCGGAAGCGCGCAGGGCGTGCCCTTGTTTGACGCCATTACCCATCTTGGCCGCGACATCATTCGTGAACGGCTGCGCCACGCCATGGAGCTGCTTGGACCAGCGACATCGAAAGAGGTCAAAGCTTGGACCGACTTGCTGACGGCCCCGCCAAAGGCAGAATGAGCCGCCCTTCCATACCAAATGGCTGGGAAGCACCCTTAAGCGCGGCACTGGCCAGCGAAGGCATGGCTGCACTTGCACGGTTTTTGGAGGCCGAGCAGGCGGCGGGCAAAACCATATACCCGGAACACACCGCATGGTTTCGTGCGCTTGAACTGACCCCGCTCGATCGGGTGCGGGTCGTCATTTTGGGGCAGGATCCTTATCACGGCCCGGGCCAAGCCCATGGTCTGAGCTTCAGCGTGCCGCCGGGCGTCCGGCCGCCGCCAAGCCTTGTGAACATTTACAAGGAACTGGAAAGCGATCTCGGCATACGCCGTCCGACCCATGGCTTTCTGGAGCATTGGGCAAAACAAGGCGTGCTGTTGTTGAACAGCGTCCTGACAGTCGAAATGGCCAAGGCCGCTTCGCATAGCCGGAAAGGATGGGAACAGTTTACCGACGCGATTGTTGGGCGCGTGAATGACAAGCCAGAACCGGTCGTGTTCATGCTGTGGGGCGCCTATGCCCATAAGAAAGCGGCCAATGTCGATACCAGCCGCCATTTGGTGCTGAAGGCTGCGCATCCATCGCCATTGTCCGCCTATAACGGGTTTCTGGGCTGCAAACATTTCTCGCAATGCAATGCCTTTCTGACTAGCAATGGTCAGCCTCCGATTGATTGGACCTTGCCCGATGCGGTTTAGTGAACAGCCCCACCGCCGTTTCAATCCGCTGAAAAACGAATGGATTTTGGTGTCGCCGCACAGGGCAAACCGTCCGTGGCAGGGGCAGCAGGACAGGCCAGACAATGAAGTGCGTCCAATCCATGACGCGAACTGCTATTTGTGCCCGGGCAATGAACGTGCTGGCGGGGTGCACAACCCCGATTACAAACATGTCTTCATTTTCGACAATGACTTTGCCGCGCTGATGCCGGGAGACCGCGACGAAACGGACGAGGACAACGCCTTGTTTCGTGCCGCACCTGCGCATGGCACATGCCGGGTCATCTGTTTCTCGCCAGACCATGGAAAGACATTGCCTGAAATGCCCGTGGCCGAGATCGCCGCCGTCGTCGACAATTGGGCTTCGCAAGAAGCCGAGCTGTCGGCCAACCATGCTTATGTGCAGGTCTTTGAAAACAAAGGCGCGATGATGGGCTGTTCCAGCCCGCACCCGCACGGGCAAATATGGGCCACCGATTATGTCCCCGCCGAACCGGCGCGTGAGGACGAAACGCAGGCCGAATATTTCGAAAAACACCAAAGCGCGATGCTGCTGACTTATGCGGCACAAGAGGCAGCGGAAGGAGCGCGCACCGTCGCCATGAACGACCATTGGATTGCGGTGGTACCTTATTGGGCAAGCTGGCCGTTTGAGGTCCTCCTGCTCCCGCGCTTTGCTGTCCAGCGGCTGTGTGCGCTGACGTCCGCACAACGCGATGACTTAGCGGACATCCTGAAGGCCGTCACGACCGCTTACGACAATCTGTTCCAGACAAGCTTCCCTTATTCAATGGGGTGGCATGGCGCGCCAAGCGCAACGCCCGACGCCCCGCACTGGCAACTGCATGCCCATTTCTATCCGCCCCTGCTGCGTTCCGCGAGCGTGCGCAAGTTCATGGTGGGCTATGAAATGCTGGCCGAAGCGCAGCGCGATCTGACGCCCGAAGCGGCGGCCGAACAATTACGGGCGCAAAGCAAAATCCATTACCGGAGCAAGGCATGACGCCGCTCGATAAGGCGCTATTGGACAAGGTCCGCGCCGCCTTTGCCGCACAATTTGGGTCAGCGCCTGATCTCGTGGCCCGCGCGCCCGGACGGGTAAACCTGATTGGCGAGCATACCGACTATAATGACGGGTTTGTTCTGCCCTGTGCCATTGGCCCCTCGACGATGGTTGCCGCCAGCAGGCGTGACGATAACGCCGTGCATGTTGTCGCGATGGACTTTGACAACGCGGTCGATGCGTTCGACCTTAAACAACCCATCGAACGCAATGCGGACCAGCCATGGGCCGATTATATACGCGGCATGATAGTGGCCCTGCAGAATGACGGGCATGCACTGACCGGCGCGAACATGTCCATCGCGGGCAACGTGCCCAAAGGCGCGGGCCTGTCGTCATCGGCCTCGCTTGAGGTCGCTGTCGGCAAAGCGATGCTTGCCTTGGCCAATATCGAGATAGACCACACGCGCCTCGCGCAAATCGCGCAAAGTGCGGAATGCGATTTTGTGGGCACCAAATGCGGCATCATGGACCAGCTCATTTCCGCCCAAGGCAAAGCCCGCCATGCGCTCTTGATCGACTGCCGAAGCCTTAAACTGACCGATGCCCCCGTACCTGATGACATTGCCATCATGATTGTGCATTCCGGCGTTACACGTGGGCTGGTCGACGGGCATTACAACGAACGACGCCGCCAATGTGAGGCGGCAGCCAAAGCCATGGGTGTCGCCGCGCTGCGCGATGCGAACCTCGTTATGCTTGCGGCGGCGGGGCTTGATGCCGTCACAATGTCGCGGGCACGCCATGTGATTACCGAGAACCAACGAACTTTGGATGCAGCGGACGCGCTTGCGAGAGACGATCTGACCACGCTTGGGGCACTTATGGCGCAAAGCCACGCATCGATGCGCGACGATTTCGAAATTACCGTTCCGGCCATCGATGAACTGGTCGCACTGCTGCAACGCGCGATAGGTCCTGTGGGTGGCGCACGGATGACCGGCGGCGGCTTTGGTGGTGCCTGTGTCGCCGTCATGCCAGCGGCCCGCATCGATAAAGTCCGTGCAGCTGTTTCTGACGCGTATAAAACGCCGGAAGGCGAATCGCCACTGATCATGGTTGAACGCCCCGGCCCGGGGGTCGCTATTTTATGAAGGATATTAAGGTGCGCCGTTTCATTCGAGAGCCGCTGGTACAGTTTTTGGCTGCAGGTTCCGTGCTGTTCGTGCTGATGAGCCAGTTCGGTTCGGCCGACAGTCTGGACCGAAGCATTACGATCAACGAAGAGGAAGTCGCGCGGCTTGCATCCCAATGGGAGCAGACGTGGCGGCGCCCGCCGAACGCGCAGCAACTCGACAGCCTGATCCGCGATTACATCAAAGAAGAAGTGTATGTCCGCGAAGCTATGCGGCTTGGACTTGATGTGGACGACCCGATTATCCGACGTCGGTTGCGTGCCAAAATGGAGTTTCTAGCGACCGCTGAAATCCAGAATATGGAACCAACCGACGCCGAGCTCCAACGTTATTACGATACCAAAAAATCCGTTTATGCTGCGCAACCCGCGTTCAGTTTTGACCAGCGGTTTTTGGGCGAAGATGAGAATGTGGCGCAAGATTCTATGCGGATGCTCCTCCAAGGAAAAACACCGCCTTCGCAAGCATTGAGCGTTCCCCAAAACATGGAAGACGCCGAGTGGGACAGCGTATCGCGGCAGTTCGGCGATGATTTTGCCAATAGTCTGCGCAATGCCCCGCAAGGAAAATGGTCCGGTCCGGTGCGCTCAGGCTTTGGCTGGCACGCCGTCCGCGTCCGCAATGTCATTGCAGCAGGGACGCCAGCCTTGTCAGCTGTCCGGCAGCGCGTATCGAACGACTGGCGCGCCGAGACCCAAACCAAGCGTGAAGCCGCCGCATATCAGGCGTTGCTTGACGGATACGACATTCGCATTGCCAAGCCATGATATTCCGACTGCTTCTTTTGATCATGCTTGCGGCCGGCCTCTCGCCCGCACAGGCCGATGATTTGCAACCCGGCTATTTGGAATTGCGCGAGCGAGTTAGCGCGCCAAATGCGCACCCATATGATGTCACGTGGAAAGCACCCATCAAGCCGGGCCTCGCAACCGGAGTAACACCCACATTCCCGAACGATTGTGTTGCGACACCGCCCGAACGCAGCGTCGACGGCGCGGCGCTTTTGGTGCGCTGGGCGATCAATTGCAAAGCGCCGTTGGCGGGTCGCGCAGTCCGTCTGGATGGTATGGAGAATATGGCGGCTGACGCGCTGCTGCGCTATCAGTCTGCGCGCGGCGTGACGCAGGCTGCACGGCTTACACCGTCGAATCCCCAAGCGGTGATAGCGCAACGGCCAGATCGGTGGCAGGTTGCCCGCACATATTTCATCACAGGCGTTGAACATATCCTGATGGGATATGACCATCTGTTGTTCGTGCTGTGCCTCGTGCTGCTGCTCAATGGAGCTTGGCGGGTGGCGGGAACCGTCACCGCCTTCACAATCGCGCATTCGCTGACATTGGTAGCAACGACGCTTGAGCTGATCAGCGTTCCGGGGCCGCCGGTTGAGGCGGCTATTGCCTTGTCCATCGTGTTTTTAGCGGTTGAGGTTGTTAAACGCGACCCCAGCGCGCCGCGGCTTTCGGAACGTATCCCGTGGGTTGTCGCCTTCCTCTTTGGATTGCTGCATGGCTTTGGCTTTGCGGGGGCACTGGCGGAGATCGGGCTTCCGCAAGGCGAAGTCCCCATGGCGTTGCTGACGTTCAACCTGGGCGTCGAAGCTGGGCAAATCGTGATCGTTTGCGTGGCGATGATCTTCCTGTCCCTGCTCCGGCGGATCAACGCGCTTTATGCAGCGCGGTTTCAGCGCCTAAGCGCTTATGCCATCGGCAGCATCGCCGTCATGTGGCTTCTGCAACGCGTCTTGGGCGTCAGCTAGCGCCTAAAACCCCTGTGCGCGGGCAAACCCAAGGAATAGGTCTGGCCAAGCCTCCACGGGCTTCCCAATGGCCTTTCGCAAGCCAAAGCCGTGACCGCCATGGGCAAAGACATGGGTTTCGGTCAAAATGCCTTTGGCCCGCAATGCCGCACGCATCAGGTAGGCATTTTCAACGGGCACCACATCGTCATCCTCGGCATGCAGCAAGAAGAATGGCGGTGCGTTATCCGGCACATTCATATGCGGGCTTAGCCGCTTTTCGGCCGCAGCCTTCGGTGCTGCCCCAAGCAGCTTTTCACGGCTGCCGGCGTGCGCGTTGGGTTTCTGCATGGCAATCACGGGATAGATCGGCGCCGCAATAAAGGGACGCGCCGACAGCGCATCGGCGTCATCGACCGGTTCATATGTTTTTACGTCAAAGCGTGTTGCAAGGTCCGCACATAGATGACCACCAGCGGAAAAACCCATCGCGCCAACGCGTGCGGGGTCAATGCCATAGGTTGCGGCACGCGAGCGGATCAGGCGCATCGCCCGCTGCGCGTCCGACAAACCGACATCAGGTCCTGCCGCCCAGCCTTCGCCCGGCAGGCGGTAGAATAACACAAAGACTGTGTAGCCGCGGGCGGCAAGCCAGCGACCCATTTCATAGCCTTCTTTGTCCACGACGACCCAGCGATAGCCGCCACCCGGTGTGATCAGGACAGCGGCCCCATTTGGCTGGCTTGGGCGGAATACGACCATGCGCGGACGGCTGATCCCGAATACGGCGCGGTCGGTCAGTTGGGCGTCGGTTGAACGTTCGTTCACCGTTTCAACCAATGGCTTCGCTGGCGCACCGGGCGCGCCATCGGGCCATAGGTCAATGGTTTCGGTGGGCTGATACAGCCCGCGCGGCACGGGCGCATTAGCCCCCGGAGGTGGTGTTTGCCCGAACGCCGTTCCTGCCATGCCGGCGGCGGCGAGTGCCATGACGGTGCGTCTGTCGAAGGTCATATTACCTCATATCTAAAATGATTGATCCGCGCGCGCGATTGCCCAGTCACATACAGCCCTGGGCAGACTGTTTTTCAAATAAAAAGGGCCAGTCACGCATTGCAATGACTGGCCCCATTTTTACGTTTTAGACAATCCGCAGATTACATTTTGAAGCGTGCACCAAACAGGATGGTCCGGCCAAAATGGTTGTTCTCATAGTTGCGGTCCGCATCAAAGTCGGTGAACCGGTAACGATAGGTATCCAGCAAGTTGTTGCCTTCTACAGATACTTCCATCCACTCTGTCAGCTTGTAACGGACAGAGGCGTCAAAGTTGGTGGTTGCGCCATAACCTTCCAAAATGTTGCCTGTGCCGCTTGCGCCTTCATGATAGCGGCCACGATAGCTCAGCATCCCGCGGGCGCTGAACTTGCCGTCATCATAATAGAGCGTGCCGTTAAATGCCTTTTTGGTGACATTGCCCAGCGTATTGCTGATAACCGCACTCTGCAAAGCGCCACCTGGGGCAATTGCTGGGCCTTGGACATTGAAGGTCGCGTTTGAGTCAATGAACGTGGCGTTTGCAAGGATGCCGAAGTTGGACAGCATGCCATCTGTGAACGCGCTGAACGGAATTTGCGCAGCGAGCTCAAGACCCTTCAGTTTCGCACCCGAACCATTGACGGTGGTAGCCAGCGTCCAACGTGGTTCAAGCTGTTGCGCCGGGTTCAAAGCCGCTGGCGATGCGGGGCTGAGCACCGATGCAGGCAGACCGGTTTGCGCAAATGTCGCACCGGTAATCGACGCCGATTGCGTGAAGGTGCCGACATCCTTTTGGAATAAGGCGAGTGACAACACAGCCTGAGGCGCAAAATACCACTCAAGCGACAGATCGTAATTTGTCGCGCGGAATGGTGCAAGGAACGGGTTACCGCTGGTGACGCGGTAGTTAAATCCGTCAGCCGAACCACCTGGTGTCAACGAACCCAGCGTTGGGCGCGTCATCACGTCTGCAACCGCAAAGCGCACGATGGTGCTTTCCGTTGGGTACAATGCGAGGTTTGCCGATGGCAACCAATCGTCATAGCTACGGGTAACCGTTGCGTTCACGCCGCTGACAAGGCCATATGAAGACTGGTCAGTCTTCGCATAACGGATGCCTGCATTCAGCGCATATTCCACCCCAAAGACATCGCCCTTGGCATCCGCTTGCAGATAGGCACCCTTGGTCGTTTCTTGAACGCCGCGAATGTTACCCGCGTCATTGACCAGCGCACGGCTATATAGGCCGGTGAAAGCCGTCGTCGCTGCCAGATTAGGCACGATCCAGCCATTTGAGTTTCCAGCTGGCTGACCCGCGTTGCCCAGGCTGAACGCTTGCGACAAAGCGGGCGTCACCGCAAAACCATAAACGGCTGTTGGCCCAAACAGGCTGCTTGCCGAGCAAGTGATTGTGCCCGCTGTGCTGGTTACCAAGCTTGTGCCGCCGTTACCGCAAACAGCGGTATCACGGGTGTAGGCTTCGGCATCGAAGTTGAACCGGCGCCATACGGCACCCGCCTTCAATGTGATATTTTCACTGACATCCCACTCGGTCCGCAACTGTGCGGTTTTGAAGCGGTTGGTCACGTTCGAAGGCCGGTCTCGGATTTCTGCAAGCTGGAAGTTTGCAGGATCCATGACGCTGGTTCCGAAAGTCAGCTTTGGACGCGCCATATCCCGATAGTCATAGCTATAGCCCATCGCATCACGGTCGTCGAAAATGACCGTCGTTTCAACCGGGATGTCGGCGTTGGATTTTGACACGCCACCCAATGCGGTGAAGCGCAAATTATCCGTAACGTCCTGATCCCATGTGCCGCCAACCTGATAGAATTTGGTTTGCGATTCACGCAGATAATGCTCGGTACGCACCCAAGCATCATTCAGCGTCGCCGCAATCATGTTGTTGTTGGCGTCATAAATGGGGTTCACGACGTTGATGGAACGCTCGTTAGAACGCAGCAATACTTCGCCCCATTGCTCTTCACGTGACGCATCATATTTTGAAAATAGGGCGTCGATCGAAAGCTTGGTTGCGTCGCTTGGCGAATATTGCACCGAACCGGTCAGGCCCAAGCGCTCACGTTCATGGGCAACTTCGCCGTAACGCGGAATACGCGGGTGGAATGTCGTCGCTGCACGGTCACACGCTGCGCTAGGCACATAGGTGCCGCCGCTGTTTGTAGTCGTGAAGCAGTTGGTTGCGTCGACGCCGTCAAAACGCGCCTGGGCCCAACGGACCGAGTTGTTGCCAAGTTCCAATGTGCTGGTTTTCGAATAAGCGGCCGAAATCGACGCACCGAGCGTACCGGCATCATTACGCCAGCTCAGCAAACCAGCAACGCGCGGTCCAAGGTCTTTCGCCAAATCATTGTACGAACCCACAACTGACAGTGCGCCGTTAAGACCAGCGCGGCCAGCCAAAGGATTGCCCGTATTCAGGTCGACAACCGCACCCAGCGAACCTTCGTCAAGCGATGCCTCGGCGGTTTTACGAACCACAAGGCTGCTGAAAAGCTCGGATGCAAATACGTTGAAATCGAAAGCACGGTCGCGGTTTGCAGAAGCGCCGTCTGTCGAGGTCGCAATGGTCTCCATGCCGTTAACGCGGACGCGCGTGAACTGCGACGAGAGACCACGAACCGTGATCGACCGGCCTTCGCCGCCATCACGGCTGATCGAAATCCCTGGAATACGCTGAAGCGATTCCGCAAGGTTCTGGTCAGGAAATTTTGCAATGTCTTCCGCCACAATGGCGTCGACTGCAGCGACGGAATCGCGCTTCAGGTTCAGCGCGGCTTCCAACGAGGCGCGGAAACCGGTGACAACAATTGCATCACCTTCTTCTGCAGGTGCAGTTTCAGCGGCAGCATTTTCGGCTGCGGCGTCTTGCGCATGGGCTGTGCCTACTGCCAAAACGCTCAATGAAACCGCCGACAAGAATTTCGTCGCATTTTTGCTAAATTCGCGCGATCCAGATTTAATCATTCCCACTTCCCTTCCCAATTACCGGTATTGATACCGGTGTCTTTTTGATTCGAGACGCGATGAAATCCAGCGCATCCTCTCCGTTCCGGCTGCGTATTTTAACGCTATATTGCCGTTTTTAATAACTTCGGGCACCTGTCGGGCGATGGGCAGTTTGACCCACACGCACTTAAGGTAACCGGTGTCATTTATACGTTGCTGCGAACTTGGCTTCATGTCAAGATAGCTTCCAAGGAGATGGATATGCTTATTCGGATGTTGTTGCTTTTGGGCCTCACTTGGGCTGCGGTTCCTGCGCAGGCACAAACGCTTGCCTTTCCCAATGCAGTCGGTTGGG
Source organism: Sphingorhabdus sp. (assembly GCF_044338195.1). Taxonomy (GTDB): domain Bacteria; phylum Pseudomonadota; class Alphaproteobacteria; order Sphingomonadales; family Sphingomonadaceae; genus Sphingorhabdus_B. Next base: position 12,337 of record NZ_JBIIMC010000028.1, read on the forward strand.
CGAAGGAAACAATCGGCGGGCGCGGCGGGCAGATAATTCGCGTCACCAGCCTTGCGGCAGACGGGCCCGGAACGCTGAAAGCAGCCATCGAAACAAAAGGCCCGCGGATCATTGTGTTCGAGGTTGGCGGCGTCATCGACCTCAAGCGCACATCACTTGAAATCAAAGAGCCATTCCTGACCATTGCCGGACAGACAGCGCCCTCACCCGGTATCACTATTATCAAGGGCGGCATCGATGTGCGCAGCCATGACGTCATCATCCGGCATATCCGGGTTAAGACCGGCGCAGACGGACAGGCAAAGCGCAGCGGCTGGGAAGCAGACTCTCTCTCCACTGTTGCGGCACATAATGTGATCATTGACCATTGCACCTTAAGCTGGGGCATTGACGAAAACATGTCGGCAAGCGGGCCACGCTTCACCGGAAAAACCGTCGAAGAATGGCGCAACGGAACCAGCCGCAACATCACCTTTTCGTACAATCTGGCGGCCGAAGGCCTTGCCGATAGCAGCCACCCAAAGGGTGAGCATAGCAAAGGCTCACTCATTCATGACAATGCGACAGGCATCCTGTTTTACCGCAACATTTGGGCGCATAATGTCGAACGCAGCCCGTTGATCAAGGGCGGTGCACAGGCGGCGATGATCAACAATTTGATCTACGATCCCGGCAAGCGCGCGGTGCATTACAACCTGATGGCGCTCGAATGGGCTGGCCAGCCTTATGTGATGGGCGAGATGACAGCCGTCGGCAACGTGATGCGCGGCGGCCCCTCCACCGACAAGGACTTGCCGTTTCTCATGCTCGGCGGCGACGGTGATCTGCGCTATCATGGGCGCGACAACATTGCGGTCGATAAATTCGGCAACCCATTGCCGATGTTTGGCCGCTATGGCGAAACGCGCGCCAGACTGATTGAAGTGAAGAAACCTGTTATCTGGCCGTCGGACATTGCCGTCCTCCCTGCACGTGATGTTGAAACCCATGTGCTGGCCAATGCGGGCGCACGTCCGTGGGACAGGGACGCAGATGATATCCGCGTGCTGTTTTTCATCGCCGAGGGGCGCGGTGAAATCATCGACGATGAGAAAGAGGTCAGCGCCTATCCATCGCCAAAGCCAACAGCAGCGCCATTTGTAGAGGCCGATTGGGATCTTAATACCATGGAGCCCAAATCCGGTCTCTATCCCGGCCAGAAGGCACCGGCGCAAGAAACCATGTCGGCACGCGATCGGGCTATGCGGCAGTGAACCGCGGCATATGATTTTCTCCCTGCTCATGCTCTTGGCAGCCCCGCCGATGGTCGTGGTCAACGAACGCGATGTTGTTCGGCGGGAAGCGCCGCCCCATGGCGCAATCGGCATGAGCACCGCCTATCGCATCAGCGACGTTGTACCGCAGCCGCGGACGATGGAATTTCGCAAACGGGTGTTGCACAAAGGCGCGGCTATCGGGCTACACCCTATTGCGCATGACGAAGTCTATTATGTCCTGTCGGGCGAGGGCGAAGTCACTTCCGACGGCGTATCGCAACGGCTACGCCCCGGGATGGCGGCTTATTTATATAACGGCGCTGTGGTGGGCATAAGGCAAATCGGCAACAAACCCCTCAGCCTCATCATCAGCTACCCCGTCACGCCCAAATAGGGGGCTTAGGGTCAGGGCCTAGGTGCCGGGTTGAATATAGGGAATGCGCGCAAATAGTTCGCGTTCCCACTTGCGCGGATCATTCTCCACGCGGCTGTTCTTGTCAAAGATCATCGTTTCACGCTTCGCCAAACTATAGGGCTGCCAGCCCGGATTGCCGGTGCGCGCAAAGCGCACAAATGCATCCATCATCCGCACGCTCATCGCCTGCTGTTCCATCGATGGTTGGGGGACAGTTCCGAACGAGAGCGCGATATCGTCGGTGTGCTTGGCCTGTTCAAAATCGAGCTGATACACAAAGGCGGGGGCACCTGCTTTGGCGCGTTCTTCGGCCTCGATAACCTGGCCACGCCAACTGCGCGCGGTGGTCACGATGCGGTGGAATAAATCCAGTGGCGACGCATCCGGATATTGCGATCGGAATTGCCGAACCACCCATTCGGGCTGCGCATCAATCCGCATTTCCGGGGCAACGCGACGCGCCAGATTATCGAAATCAAGCCCAGTCAATTGTTTGGCATTCGGCGCGTAAAATGCCCGCGATTCCAGCACCGTATTCCCCAACATCATGGGAATATCCAATGATTGCGGCGCTGCGTCTGGCCAAAATGGATGCCGGTGCAAATGACGCATATCGAGCACGGGCCCCATATACACGCCGCCGCCCAATATCGGATCTTGCGCCGACAAGGCCGCGACCAACTGTTCGGCCGACGCTGTTGCGGGGTCTTGCCCGTTCAGTGCGGCCTGAAACGCGGCCGCGCGCTTTTCTGCGTTCAAGGGGCCCGTTGCGGTCACTTGCTGGCCGCTCATGGTGATAGCCTTGTGAAACAGACCCTTGGCTGCGGGCATTGCCATCAAAGTCGCAATTTTCGCGCCGCCGCCCGATTGGCCAAAGACCGTCACATTTTGGGGGTCACCCCCAAATTCGGCAATATGCGCCTGAATCCATTGCAGCGCGAGGATCAGGTCCAATTGGCCCGCATTACCGCTGTCGGGAAAGCGTTGGGGCACATATAAATAGCCAAAGGCATTGAGCCGATGATTGACGGTCACGACAACAACATCGCCATGCGTTGCCAGCGCCGCGCCGTCATTTACAGGGTCCGTGACGCTTCCCGTTGAATAGGCTCCGCCATGGAAATAGACCATGACCGGTCGGGGCTGCTTTGACTTTGCCTTCGGGGCCCACAGATTGAGGAACAGGCAATCTTCGCTTGCCGGAAGGTAACGGTTGCCGGGCTGCGGACAGGCGGGCGCGAATGACGCAAAATTACCCGCTGAGGGTGCAACAAATGGCACAGCACGCGGCGCAGCGAAGCGTTCGGCGACGCCGTATCTGATGCCTTTTATAATGCGCAGATGTGATTGCGCTTTGGACGCATATGTCGGCACCGCAGCGATGGCCATTGCCCCGCCCAAGACAGCCCGGCGGCTGAAATGGTTAGCGCCTGACGTCAAGATTTCCGTCGACAAACGCGTCGATGTCAGCCTGCCCAAACAAACTCGCATCACCCGGCAAGGAATGTTTGAGGCATGTCAACGCAAGACCCGTTGTCGCCAAAGCGTCCGCATCGCCGCCCGCAAAATGCGCATGCAGCACACCGGCGGCAAAAGCATCGCCTGCGCCAATGCGGTCGATAATGCCGGTGACATCAACCTCGTCCGTTTGGGCAAAGCTGTCGCGCAAATCGACACGCGCCGACAGTTGGTGATGATCCGCGCTGACGAGATGCCGCGCGGTCGACGCAATCAATTTTAACGATGGAAATGCATCAAAAGCCGCCTGTGCCGCTTCGCGCCTGCGGTCGGCACCGTCGCCGGAGAAATCCTGACCGAGCACCAAAGATATATCGCGATGATTGCCGAACAATATATCCGCCATGCCGATCAATTCGCTCAAGATCGCGCGCGGGTTGCTGTCCCAACGTTCCCACAACATCGCGCGATAATTGCCATCAAATGAAATCGGCACGCCCAGGCGCACCGCGGCTTTGGCGGCTGCTAATGCGGCCTCGGCAGATTGCGGTCCCAGTGCCGGCGTAATGCCGGACAAATGCAGCATCTGCGCATGTGCGAGCAATTCATCCCAATCAAAATCCGCTGCGGTCGCTTGCGCAAAGCTTGAACCCAAGCGGTCGTAAACGATTTCGGAAGCACGCAGCCCCGCGCCCTGCGCCAGAAAATACAGACCCATGCGTCCGTCGCGTATCTGAACCTTTTTGCAGTCGACACCATGCGCGCGGATCGATGACACCGCGCCGCGCCCCAACGCGTTGTCGGGAACCGCGCTGACCATCGTCGTCGCATGCCCCAAATGCGCAAGGCCAACGGCAACATTTGCCTCAGCACCACCCACTTGGATGTCAAAGGATGGCGACTGCATAAGCAGCTCCCGCCCCGGGGCCGTTAGCCGAATAAGCAATTCACCGAAGAAAACGACTGGCTTTGACATCACCGGACGTTAGCGCGCCAACCAGCCGCCATCAACGGCCAGAATGTGGCCATTGACATAGTCAGCAGCGGACGACGCCAAAAACACAGCAGCGCCGCCAATATCTTCGGCCTTGCCCCAACGCCCGGCCGGAATGCGCTCAACGATCTGGCGGTTACGGTTTTCATCGGCTTGCAAAGCTGCCGTATTGTTGGTTTCGATATAGCCCGGTGCAATCGCGTTTACATTGATGCCCTTTGCCGCCCATTCATTGGCCATCGCCTTGGTCAAACCGCCCACGCCAGATTTCGACGCGGTGTAGCTCGGCACGCGAATGCCGCCCTGAAAGGTGAGCATCGAGGCGATGTTAATAATCTTGCCCGAACCTTGCGATATCATGCCTTTGGCCGCAGCCTGCGACAGGAAGAATAAGGTTTTGAGATTGGTGTCGATCACCGCATCCCAATCTTCTTCGGTAAAATCTACAGCATCATTGCGGCGGATGATCCCGGCGTTATTCACCAAGATATCCAGCCGCCCGAACGCCGCCTGTGTTTCATCAACGACGCGCGCGACAGGCTCAATGGAGGACAGGTCAGCGGTTATGTTCACCGCCTTGCGTCCATTTGCTTCGATCAAGGCCAGCGTTTCTGTTGGTGCGGAACGACCCGCGACGGCAACATCAGCGCCTGCTTTTGACAAGGCGACGGCGATTGCCTGACCAATGCCCGTATTGGCACCAGTGACCAGCGCCGTTTTGCCCGAAAGATCAAATGGCGCGGTCATATCAGGCTGCCACGCTCCGCAGATAGGCGGACATTTCTTCATCTTGCGAATTGGCGTAGAAATATTCGGCGAAGCGTTCACCGGCAATCGCAGCCTTCAGCAGATCCTGATCGACCGTTTTGAGGACGGTCAGCATGTCGCGGCAAGAAGCCGCCTTTACATCCTTCAATATGCCTCGGTTGGCAGCCATGAAGTGCGCGCGCTCCTTGGGGTAACCCGCGCCGCCTTCATTTTCGAAAATCTTGCGGTAGCAATCTTGCAGGTTCAGTTCCGCCGCCCAGCCAAAGCCTTTTGCATAAGGCATCGACATCGCGTTGCCGTCATTGATCTGGCTGAACAGGAACGCATCGGTCGGGTCGATCACAAGGCCACAAAATACGCCGGGCATTGCGTTACAGGCCAACATGGACCCCATTCCGGTGCCGCAACCCGTCACGACAAAATCAGCCGCTTTGGAGTTGAGCAATATTCCGGCGAGCAAACCGTTCATGACATAAGTCAGCGACGCAGTATCCTCTGCGCTATACATGCCATAATTGAAAACCTGATGGCCCAATGGCTCTGCGACTGCAATCAGTGCATCGTTAATGATGCTGTTCTTAGCCGCTTGGCTATTTTCGGTGATCAGCGCGATCTTCATAAATATCCTTTCCCGTCAAACCCGATGGTTTGTTATCAAAAACTGCATTGAAGGTAACCGGTGTCATCTGCAAGTGCAATATCGTCATTTCATCGGCGGAGCGACCGAGCCGCGCCGCACGAGCGTCGACACGAAGGTCGATGGCTCTTGATCCTCTGGCGATACAGATGTCGCATCGCCGATGATCTTAAGCGCCGCCGACCGACCCATGGCAACAATGGGCCAACGCACCGTTGTCAGCGGCGGCCAAACCCGCGCTGCAATGGGCGTGTCATCGAAACCGATGATCGATAATTCTTCCGGCACGGCGATGCCGCGTGACCGCGCCGCGAACAGAACGCCTGCGGCCATTTCGTCGTTGCACGCGAAAATCGCCGTCGGCCGCGGCTGCAAATCAAACAGGCTTTCGGCCGCAGCAATGCCCGATTCGAACGTATATTGCCCATCGGCGATCAAGCTGCGGGGCAGCTTTATACCCGCTTCGGCCAATGCGAATTCAAACCCGTCGCGCCTGACTTGCGCCGAGTTAAAACCATGCGGCCCGGAAATCAGTCCAATGCGGCGATGTCCCTGCGCGATGAGGTGACGAGTCGCCTCAATCACCGCATCCCTGTCATTGGACGCAACCATATGATCCGGATCATCCAACACGGACGATCCCATGCGCACATATTTGCAGTTCACCTCTTCACACAGGCGCGCGAGGGCATCTATTTCCGAAATAGGCGGCAATAAAACGACGCCATACAGCCGTTGTCGCACCAAAAAGCTGCGCACATCGTCAAGCATGTCCGGCGAACTCCTGTCCACCGGACGGACAACAAGTTCAAAGTCGGTGTCACGCAGCGCCTCCAATATGCCTTGCTGCATATTGAGTATCATCTGCGCATTCGGGTTGTCGTGGACAAGGCCAATCAGGAAATTGCGGCCCAACGCCAGCGCACGCGCCTGTGGATTGGGGACATATCCGGTCTCCCGAATAACCGCCTCAATCTTTTCCCGCGTATCATCATGCAAGGAGCCAGAGCGGTTTATGACGCGGCTAACGGTCTTTTTCGACACCCCGGCAAGCCGTGCGATATCGTTGATCGTCGGCTTTGACACCGCCTTGTTCCGAGGTTTTGGGACGCTCTTCATATAGGCTGCATAGCAAGAATTGCATGTCGATACAGCAAAAGTTGCGAACAATATTTGGCGCATCCTTGCAAATGACACCGGTTTCCCATAACAATGGCGATAATGAGATTTTCAATGAGGGACGCAGATTATATCTGCGCAAACGGTCGTCGATGATGCCAACAGAAATTGCCAACCAATTTGTTGCAGCGCGGCGTCACGGCCGTCATCTGCCGGAATATCCGGGCCCCATTCCTGAAAGCTTGTCGGCTGCTTATGCGGTTCAGGACGCGGCGATTCATGCGACTGGGCAGTCCGTCATTGGATGGAAAGTCGGGCGTATTTTCCCGCCGCTGTCTGAAAAATTTGGCGCAAACCGTCTGGCCGGCCCTATCTTTACCGCGCACACTTTGTCGGCGGATGCTGTCGCGTCTGGCAACATATTCACCGGCGGATTTGGCGCAGCCGAGGCTGAATTTCTGATCAGGATCGGCTCCGACCTGCCGCTTGGTAAGCAGGATTACACGCTGGAAGACGCCGAACGCCAGATCGAAGCGGTTCATGTCGGCATCGAAATTGCAAGCTCGCCCTTGCCCACCATCAACGAGTTGGGACCAGCCGTGACCGTTTCGGATTTCGGCAACAATAACGGCTTGATCATTGGCCAAGCGATACCCGATTGGCAGAACAGCAACTTTGCCGACTGGGTCGTTCGGTTGGAAATTGATGGCACCGTCGCCGGAAGTGGCTCGGCCAACAGCTTCCCCGATGGCCCGCTTGGCGCCGTGCGCTTTCTGCTCAACAATTTGGGTGAACGCGGCATAGCCATCAAAGCGGGCACATGGATTTCGTCGGGCGCCGTGACGGGCGTGCATCAGGTTACGCCTGGTCAATCGGTACAGGCATTTTTTGACACATCATTGTTGGTAAGCTGCACAATAGAGGCCGCGCCAATCGTCTGAATACATCTATGAGAGGAGGATTTATGGAGACCGCTTCAATTCCGGAACGAACTGGCCGATATCGCTGGGCGATCATAGCCCTCTTATTCTTCGCAACGACGGTCAATTATATTGACCGCACCATGCTCGGGCTGCTCGCGCCCACGCTGCAGACCGAATTAAATTGGAATGAGGACGATTACGGAAATATCGTCACCGCATTTCAGGCGGCATATGCGCTTGGATTTTTGTTCATGGGCTATGTCATCGACAGATTTGGCCCGAAGATTGGGTATTCGATTGCCATTACGATCTGGACGGTTGGCCATGTCGCCCACGGCTTTGGCGGTTCGGTCGCATCGTTCATGGCCGCCCGTGCGGTTCTGGGCATCGGTGAGGCGGGCCATTTTCCAGCGGTTGTCCGCGCCAGCAGCGAGTGGTTTCCGCAAAAGGAACGTGCTTATGCCATTGGCTGGGTCAACTCCGGTACAACCATTGGCGTCATCCTAACCGCGCCGACCTTATGGCTGTTTATGCAGGCCTTTGGGTTCGGCTGGCGCGAGACATTTATTTACTCGGGCCTATTCGGCGTTGTGCTGCTTGGGCTTTGGCTGTGGCTATACAGCAACCCGCGCGAAAGCGGCAAAGTCAGCGAAGGCGAGCTCAAATGGATTGAACATGATCCGCCCGAAAAGATCGAAAAGATTGGCTGGAGCCGGATTGTCCGCAAGCGCGAGGCATGGGCCTTTGCGACCGCAAAGTTTCTGACCGATCCGGTTTGGTTCCTCATGCTGTTCTGGCTGCCCAAATATTTCAGCACGACCTATGACGTCGACCTTAAGGTCGTGCTGTTGCCGATGATCATTATGTATCTTCTGTCCGATGTCGGCAGCATTGCGGGCGGATGGTTCTCATCACGGCTTATTCAACAGGGGCGGACACCGAATTTCGCGCGCAAGGTCACCATGATTATGGCCGGCCTCTGTGTACTCCCGCTGCTCTTTGTTACGGGCGTGAGCAACATGTGGCTCGCGGTTCTGCTCATCGGCATCGCGCTGGCCGGGCATCAGGCGTTCTCCACCAACCTGCTGTCCATTCCGCCAGACATGTTCCCGAAACGGGCCGTGGGCAGCGTGATTGGTCTTGGCGGATTTGCCGGCGGTATTGGGGGTATGATCATGGCGAAGTCGACCGGTTTGGTTCTTGATGCGACCCAAGGCAATTACACCATCATCTTTGCGATCTGCACCACGGTGTATTTCCTCGCGGTTGCGGCCATCCATTTGCTGTCGCCGCGCCTTGCAAAGGTTGAAGTGCAATAGGCGATGACGCCACGCTTCATCATTGCCAATGCGCGCGATAATGTTGCGATAGCCATTGCGGACCTTGCCCCCGGCGATGTCCTGACAAACGGGTGCATGGTCGCCGAACCCATATCGGCCGGTCATAAGGTTGCCTTGACCGCGATTGCCAGCGGCGACGCGGTTATCAAGCTTGGCCAACCCATCGGCCTTGCGTCTGAAGCCATTGCCGCGGGTGCACATGTGCATAGCCACAATTTGCATTTCGCACGCACACCCGCGGGCAGCGAGACGGGGGTCGACCTGCGCACGCCCGATCCGATCGAGGCCAGCTTCGACGGATTTGTTCGTGCCGATGGTCAAATTGGCACGCGCAACTTCATCGGCATTTTGACGTCGGTGAATTGTTCTGCGACAGTGGCGCGCCGCATTGCGGCCCATTTCACCCCGGAACGTCTGGCTGCCTTTCCCTATGTCGACGGCGTCGTCGCCTTCACCCACCATTCGGGATGCGGCATGGCGAAGGACGGCCGCGGCATTGAAAATCTGCGCCACACCATCACAGGATACGCCACGAACCCCAACTTCGCCGGCGTCCTTTTGGTGGGGCTTGGCTGCGAGGTGAACCAAATTCAGGACATGCCCGGCTTTCGCGGGGATGGGCTGAATATTCAAGACGCGGGCGGGACGGCTGCGGCGATCAGCGCGGGCATAGAGATTGCCGAACGCCTTGTGCGCAGCGCTAACTTATGTCGTCGCCAATCGGTCTCTGCTGCCAACCTCACCATCGGCCTGCAATGCGGTGCGTCCGACGGCTATTCCGCGATAACCGCGAACCCGGCGCTTGGTGCAGCCGTCGACCGGCTGGTGGCCGCAGGCGGCCGCGCCATCTTGTCCGAAACGCCCGAAATTTATGGTGCTGAACATCTGCTCGTGCGCCGGGCCGCGTCGCCAGACGTTGCGGATACGCTCGCCGATAGGCTTGTCTGGTGGGAGGAATATGCAGCGCGCGATGGCGCAAGCCTCGACAACAACCCGTCGCCGGGGAATAAGGCGGGCGGCATCACCACCATTCTCGAAAAATCCTTGGGCGCGGTTGCCAAGGCAGGCGCAACACCGCTCAACGCGGTCATTGACTATGCCCGAAAAGTGACGGCCCCCGGCCTGACGTTCATGGACTCGCCGGGATATGACCCATGTTCTGCGACTGGCCAGATTGCAGGCGGCGCGCATTTGATTTTGTTTACAACGGGCCGTGGCTCGGTCTTTGGATCGATCCCGTCGCCGACCATCAAACTCGCATCCAACGCTGCCCTCGCGCGAAATATGGCGGACGACATCGATGTGGATTGCAGCGGCATATTAGACGGCGTCAGCGTCGATGACATGGGCGCGCAGATATTCGCCCGCATTCTGGAAACCGCCAGCGGCCGAAAAACGGCGTCGGAATTGCTTGGCCTTGGCGAAAACGAATGGGTGCCGTGGATACCCGGCGCAACCTATTGAATGGAGGCGCGCTTATTTAGCGCCCCAACGCACAGCTCTTAAAAACCCATGAAGCGGACATTGCCTTCAACCGGTTCGCGCTGACGTTCAAAAGCATTCACCGCAGCCTCTTCATCACGGTAGCCAATGGCAATGCCGCAGAAGAAGATATGCGTCTCATCCGACACGCCGATGAACTCCTTGATGAGCTTTGCATGCATGGCGAGGAATTCTTGCGGGCACGTGTCCAAACCTTCGCCACGCAGCAGCAGCATGATTGTTTGCAGCCACATGCCGACATCCGACCATTGCGGCGAACCCATGCGGCGGTCGAAATAGCACATCAGCACAGCAGGCGCTTTGAACGACATGACATTGTTGTGCACGAATTGACTGCGCGCATCGGCGTCGGCACGGCCAATACCCATTGCCTGATACATGGACGCCCCAACCTGTTGCAGGCGCGCCTTACATTCCGGGATGACTTCGGGCTCTGACCATGAATATTCGGGCGGGTTCTGCATCGGCGATGCGAGCATCTTTGTCTGCAGCTCCGCAAGCGGCTCCCCAGTGAGGATCGTTGCCTCCCAAGGTTGGAAGTTACAACCAGAAGGCGCCCACCGCGCCATATCCATGACCCGATGCAGCACATCCAAAGGAACGGGATCGGGCTTAAACGCCCGGATGGAACGACGGGACAGTACGGCTTCGCTAACAGTCAGATTGTTCATGCCGTGCTTCCTGCCGCGCAAGTCACGACCGGTCAAGCAGAAGTAACTTATGTGCTGCCGGTCACACAGGCCAACTGGTATCCCTAACGCTAAGCTGTCAATATCTGCCGTCAACGGTACATGATGCGAACGCCGTAAACTGTTAAACTACACCGTTGCTCTTAGAGAGTTCGCTTTGGACTTTGCACCCGGGCCATCCCGAATAGGCCAATAAGATTAAAATAATGGGCTCGCACTTAACTCCGAACGCTCTATCGGTGCAGTTAAGTCATAAGTTTTTGCTAGCCCTTTAACGACATCCAGAAACCAATCTGGCGCGTCTGGGCTTATGAAAATTCGATCAACTAGTTGACCTAAATCGACGGCTACATATTTTATTTCGTCCAAATCCTGTCCCAAGCCAACGCCGTCACAAATGATGGCTCGAGCCTCCCTCTCGGAGGAAAATGACATGCGTTTGTGCACCAATGGTGCAAACAGACTATTATATGGGATCTGATGTGCATTATAATTGATGTATGAAACCTGCCCTATGAAGCAATTATCCGGCAATAGCTCTGTTAGCGTCCGATAGCTGGTTCGTATGCACACGGCTTCATCAGATGCACTGTACACCTTCCACATTGCCAGTGATTCGTGTTCGTTCATGTGCCAGCAGCTAACGTAACTTGATTTGATCATTTGTCTTCGTGCATCGCTTACCTGTTGAGCCATGTCTAAAAGCGTTTCGTCATCTAGCGTTTGATAAGGATCGGTGCTGTTACCGTTTTGGCGGGCCTCAATCACTCTCGGAATGTGTAGAGCATTCGAGACGGGAACACTGCCCTCAAAAGGATCGCCCAACCTATCCGCTCTTGGAAAGGCCAATGACCGTCGTTGAAGGAGGTCAGCAAATTTCGATAAATCCATGTAACGCCACAAAGGGACATCGGGGTCGAGCGGTTGAAGGAAACTGGGGTGGTTAACTTGTGCTGCCATTTTCGAAGTTTCTTTGAAACACCCTGTTAGCTTTTGACCAACGGGTCTGCGTTTAGATTGATAACTCAAATAGGTACTAATGGCCGGCTACCAAGCATTGAATTGGTTTTTTTACTCACCCTGCAAAACCCATTCTCGCCAGATGCCCATCAAGCTCACCCGCCTTGAGAAGGGTATGTATCCCTATGACAGGGCATGGTTCGCGATGGAACGACCTGCTCCGATACAACACGGGCACCGCCGGTCAGATTGCATCTGATGGCTTCATCTATTGAAATGAAGAGAAAAAATGGTGCCGCCTATAGGATTCGAACCTACGACCCCCGCATTACGAATGCGATGCTCTACCAACTGAGCTAAGGCGGCGCTGGCCTGTTGGCCGTGGGGAGCGCATAGCCAAGTGCGTCTGTGAGTTCAAGTGACCTTGTGCCAAATACGCGGACCGCATGGAAT
>NZ_JBIIMC010000030.1:0-23612 GCF_044338195.1 Sphingorhabdus sp.
TGATTAAAACGCAGGCTGCAAGCCCGCTTTGAGCAACAAAGCCGATATCACCTAAGTCATTGAAATCATTGGGGCGGGCGAAGGGATTCGAACCCTCGACCCCAACCTTGGCAAGATTCGGCTCTATGTAAAAAACGTTATTTTTCAATAGTTTATACGGCGCATTTTAAATCCGAAGATGATCCGAAGATGCTGTAAAACTATAGAATTATTCCGTTTGTTCAATGACATGGGTCGCTAATGCAAACGCCTGTGATTTACAAGGCAAAATGATATCAACATTGCCGAAGTCCTTACCCATGTTCCAACTGCCAAGTGTCGAGTGATACCGGTCAAACTAATAGAGCGATGTTAACGATGGCAAAGCTAGGCTTCAACTGATATGCAAACTGTATCTGGAACCTTGTAAGTATCGAATAAAACCTATGTCGCTTCAACGCCGCCCTCTTTCTGACCAAGATACCCCTTATCAGTCCCTTGGCTGCAGACATTCAAATTCGGACCTCTGCAGAAACAGTAACACACCTGGTAAATGTGCGCTCGTGCGTTCAGACAACATTTGCCTTATGCCTCCTCGAACTTGGCCGAAATTGCTGATAGAGCTGTCATCTGCTTGCAAGTGATTTCGAATTTGATATGCTGTGCAAATCAAAGAGCACTGCACACTAACCAGTCGAGCAAATTTCCATTCAGCAAGCTATAATGTTATCGCTCTGCAGTCGTTTGGTGTGGTCGAAAACGCTTGGTTGAATTTGAGAGGTTTAACTTAGGATGGGCACCAAAGAGCTGCGTACTAGATCTGTTTGGCAGGACTATAGCGGTGTAAATGCAGGAATAGCAGAGAAAAACTTCTTTGAGGTACTTAACACTGAATTCAAGGGATCCGATTTCAAAGTAAGGTCGAAGCCCCAAGAGTTCAAAGATGTATATGTCAAGGTCGATTTGCATCCGGAGGTTCTGGGTGAAATCTACACGCCTGACATTATCATAACAAAACATGGTATTACACCAGACTACGCAATCGATAACATCAGAACCCAAAAAACTTTGTATGTTGAAGTGAAGCGTCAAGACGGATGGGTTGAAGGAAAGCCTCGAAGCGCTGGCAGAGGAAACGCCCACGAACGCTCTTGTAAGTATTTCACTCCCGGTTTGTTGCGTGTTTTGCGTGAGCGGGGTAATTTGGGAGAGAGTGTTTTACCGTTCTGGACGGTATTTCAGGGCGACATTTCTCGGGACCCTTGCAGAGTCCGAGAAATAACGTGCTGGTATGAGGGGCATTCGTCACATTTTTTCATGTGGAGAGATGCATTGAACGCAACTCCTCTTTTAAATCACTTTAACACCCATCTAAGGCCGCTTTTGGAAGACTGACTTAGCCTAGGAGGGATAATTGGTCGCCCTTCGTTAGCGGCTCCGAGTCGTCTAATAGAGGCAATGCATTGTCATAAATAACATCAAGGCCCCATACGGACCATCCAACAGACCTCCGTCGTGCAAAAAGCTCGATTTTTCTCTGTGATGGAAACATCAAATCAATGTTGGTCAGTATTTTGTTTGGTTTTTCGCTATGTTTGGAACGAGGCGCATGGACAAGCTGATGCACATTGCGTGCCCCCCTCGGTCGAGGAATTTTGCCTCGCTTGAAGACTAAACACAGCTCACAATGTGATAGTGTGTACTGGCCCGGATTGTGGACCATTTTATCCCAAACAAAGGCTACCGTTTTATATTCAAAGCCCCACGCTGTTCCCAGTTCGATTGCTTGCTTCAAATGAGGGTTAGTTGCCCACATAAAAAGTAGGCAGTCATCTGCCGCAATGCTTTCAACCGGCAGACGCATAAGCTCTTTAGTTTTTACTGTCGGATATTTGAAATTTGCAGCGCTAATGAAGATTTTTTTCTCAAATCCCTTATTAAAATCTTTTTTGCTCGTCAAATCGAACTGCATCTTTCCGCCGTAATCCCAAGGTGGATCAGCGTATATAATGTCATATTTTTCGTCAGGAAGTGTCGGGTATACTTCTTCTAGAGTGTTGTGCCTGGTTCGAACTTTTGCATCGGGATTGTAAACGGAGTATCCGGATTTATTGACCAATTTATTTACCTCGGGTTATGTACTGGATCGCCTTCGGCGGAAGCAGCGAACGATTTCAAATATCAAATTTGTTATAGAGGCGATTGAGAAAGTTGGCAACAATCCGACAGGCATGAATAGAATGACGGGCTGGCAAGGATTGGTGTCAGTGATGAGGCAATGGCTGCATTTCTAGGGTCTCAGCGTCGGCTGTACCAAATTGATTTGGGGAAAGTGCGATGATGTGCAACGTTGAAGCGACAGGCAACCGCCTTGGTAGGGTTGCGTCACAAAGGGACTTCAATGGCAAAACAACCCTTACCTGACCGTGACCTAAGGTACATCGAAACACTTGACGATCTTGAAGATGCGTGGCGGGTCATGCGAAATGCAAAGATCCACCAACTGAAGCATCCCGAAGGTGATCCACTACACGGGTTTGGTCTCAAGGCGTGGGATTTGGCATTTGCAAAAATGTGCAAATTGACGGCTGACAAATTTGAACCTCGGGACGATGCCGAACGAGATTGCTTGGTAGCTCTTGCAGCTTATGAATGGGTACTCTTCGAAAAAAACGGCAAGAGAACCTATGCGAGGCGCATCAGAAACAGCATCGCCCTAAATGGTATCAAAATTACCATTGCTAAAGCTGTCATGAGGGGGGCAATTTCAAGCGGTTTGAAAACCCTTGTGGAACACGATAAGGTCGGGTTCGCCTTTGAGAATATTGTTTTAAAATATGAAACACAATTTAAAGAAATAGACGAAAGGCTGATCGATAAATCTATTGAGGCTCTGAAAAAAACATTATCAGTAAAGCATCGCTTAGTCGGGCCGGAAATCGTTTTGAGTGAGGTAGGCCATGCCAAACAAAATCCAGTTTAAGTGTTCATGCGTAAGCGCAGCGTCGCATTGGATTGGCATGCCGCCAGAGTCCGCCCACCGGCACAAAGTACAATGCGGAGCGTGTGGTAAATTCATCAAGTGGGGTAAGGATGAAGAGCTTCACGATAGGGTCGCTTCTAGGGATAAGATAACCGTGAGTTCCTACGATCCCGATGAACATCTCCCGAAAATCACCATTGATGATCTACTCGCAGATCAACCATAATGGATCAAGTTAAACGATCCGTATTAACAAGAGGAGAGAATGGTATCCTCAGTAAAAGTTGTATATGGGTGGAGAGTAATAACTTTTACCGAGCAAATAAGAAAGGTAGAAGAAGTAAAAGTGATTCAAATACTAGTAGTCCTTTTCTTATAATTGGATTTGATACCGAGTACAAGACTCCTTCTAACCCCCTTCAAAGATGGGAACTTGAACAAGGGTTTGGTCGCAACAAAATTCTATCGTATCAAGTTTATTGTAAACTTTACGATCCATCCCTTCCCGATCAACCAGAATGGGGTGGGATATGTTTCCCTCAAGATGGTGAGGTTGATAACCGATTATCACTATCAGACATCCTTACTTTCGCAGTTTGGAAAGGGGTTCAATCAGGGGTAATCGAATCCATCCCTAGAATGATCTACCTCGTTGGACACTTCACCCGAGCTGACTTCCCAGCGTTTTCCGACTTCAAAAATTTAACCCAAATGATATCGAGTGTAAGAAACACCTTCCTCTCAATTGATGGTCACATTGAGGTCAAGATACCTTGTGAGGATGGTGATGAGGTACCCGTCAAAGTCCTTGTTAGAGACACCATGTTACTAACTCCAGCCGCATCAAAGGGGTTGAAGGCACTTGGGGAACTTGTGGGACAACCTAAGATCGATCTCGATCCTGACCCTGTCAAAGATCAATTCTACAAAGAGAATATGGACATTCTCCTTGCGGAGAAACCCGATCTTTTTGACCGATACGCACTTAATGATTCCGTTATATGCGTCCGTTACGCTGACCGCTTAATCGAGCAGAGTAGATCCCTTCTTGGTACATCTAAACTTCCCGCAACCCTGACCTCTATCGGCGTTGATCTCCTTTGGAAGTCATGGGCAAAATCAGGAAAATCCCACCCACTTGATGTCTTGGGAAAGGAAGAAGTTTACGAACGTCAGTTCAACAAAAGGTTTGGATATTTTGAGAGCCGCAAACGAGCTGTCGATTTGGAGGAAGTGTCATGGCATCTACACCTGGCCACCGAGTGTTATCACGGTGGTCGCAATGAACAGTTCTGGTTTGGTCCTGCATTCGACGATGATTGGACCGATTATGATTTGTCCAGCGCTTACCCATCGGCAATGGGTCTTATCCGTAAAGCTGATTGGAAACGCATCTTCGTAACCAAGCGTGTTGCAGATTTTAAGGCTGACGTTCTTGGCGTCGCTTGTGTTGAATTTGAATTCCCAAAAAGTGTTCGATTTCCAACAATGCCCGTCCGAACTGACAATGGTCTAATCTTTCCCCGCAAAGGTATCAGCAACTGTTCTTCACCCGAGATTGCGCTGGCTCGCTCGTTGAAAGCCAAACTCAAAATTCGTCATGGTGTTGTTGTTCCATCAGAAACAGATGAAAGGGTGTTTGGTGATTTCATCGCTGACTGCATCGGCAAACGATCCTCATTCCCTAAGGGGTCGCTTGAGAATCTATTTTGGAAGGAGCTAAGTAACGCTTCTTATGGAAAGACCGCTCAAGGATTGATGGAAAAGCGTGTCTTTGACCTGAGAGATAGAAGCACCAAACCTCTTCCTCCAAGCAAAATCACAAACCCCTTCTTCGCTTCATACATTACGTCTTTCGTTCGAGCTGTGCTTGGTGAGATCATCAACGATCTACCCGAACAAGTTTGTGTGTTCAGTTGTACCACCGATGGGTTTTTGACTAACGCAACACAAGCTGAAATCGAAGTTGCCACACAAGGTCCGCTTGTCGATCTATACAGGCAAAGCCGCCAAATGCTGACCGGTGAAGCAAGCGTTCTTGAAATCAAGCATAAGGTCCGCCAG
The DNA here is from genome assembly GCF_044338195.1 of Sphingorhabdus sp. Classification (GTDB taxonomy): domain Bacteria; phylum Pseudomonadota; class Alphaproteobacteria; order Sphingomonadales; family Sphingomonadaceae; genus Sphingorhabdus_B. Next base: position 5,027 of record NZ_JBIIMC010000030.1, read on the forward strand.
CCGTTGGGATGGCGAACTCGTGGTCAAGCAACTTTGAAACCTGGGATTGATCCTGATGGTGGGAACAGCAACATTGTACTCGCTAAAGGCGGTATCTTTCTTCCCGAAGCTTTAGATAATGTAAGGTTGCAAAACGATTACATCACCGACCTGTTTTTCAATCGCACGCCTGATGATGTGATCCGCATGAAGATCAAAACCGGTGTCAGGGATATGGTCACCTTCGATACCGATCTTGTCGATAAAAGCCTCATTAAGAAGCTCAGCATGGAGTTTGATTGGAAGCGTAAACCCTTTGCAGCGGCACAATCTGCTGAACATGGTCATGTCGCATTTTCGACCCAACCGTGGGACACCGTAGACGAGTTCATCTTGATGCGTGGTTATTGGGAGCAATTTGCAATTCACGCTCCATTCTGCATGAAAAGCCTAAACGATTATCGGCAGTTTGCCACATATGTCATGACGCATTCTTCATTGGGAAGGGCTGACAGTAAGTATCTTCGCCGAGACGGGGGTGATTTGAAACGTCTGCGGCAAGCTTTGGGTTCAGCTTGGCGTCATTCAAAAGCTGGATTAATTTGGCAGCAAGACGGCATCGATAATGGAGATTTCGCCGACATTCTCTTGGACGCTGGTATCCCGTGTAAAAGATCTGATGTTGAGAATGCTTCCCGCAAACCATTCGAGCCTAAGAAATGTCCCCCAACACCGGGTGTATACGCCGCTCTATCAAAGTTATCCGAACGCTTTCCCGACATTGAAGTTGATGCTTTTATCGCCAGCGTCTCGGACGCCATCGATCTTGTTTCCTCAATCGGTAGACCCTGTCCGTTCATATCAAGGCTGTAACGGAGCCCCAAAAATACCGTTTGATAAATAGGGAATAAAGATCCCCAATTTATCCCGAACGGCATTATTTTAATGGGTTACTCGAGAGACTCTGCACTCCAACATTCTTTAAGGCAATGGTTCAAGCTCGCCGATTGGCAGCATCCTTTCGCTGTCACTTTAACCCTGCGTCAGTCTGTTACGGTCAATGATGGGCATCTAGCTGCCCAAGTATGGCTCACTGAAACCCTCGCATCGCAAAACCTACGTCACTTCTTGAATAGATTAAATCGGTCGATCTACGGCAAGGCTTCTGCACGTTTTGGCAAAGGTGTATCTTGTATCCCTGTCCTTGAAGGTGGTGGTTCAAAGCGGCTTCATTATCACGCTGTAATTGATTGCCCTCGCACCGATATCGCTCAAGAATTTCCTGTCCTGATTGCCGAGCATTGGCGATCCACTCAGTGGGGGTATTGGCAAATCGATTGCCAGCCTGATCCTGACCAAAATTGGATTAACTACATCACGAAGTATCGGGACAAGCCCGAATACTCTGATGCCATTGACTGGGTGAACCTTCGCCTTCCGTGATCGCTGGGTACAGACCCCTATCACACATCCGGTCTTCAACCCCTCCGCCCAGGACCTGCACGGCGCAGCGTCTTGATCCTTAAATATACTCTAAAATCCAACAAGTTTGAAAAGGAGTTCATTCCATGAACACGTCGTATCTGACTAACTTTAAAGCCCCTATCGATACAAGAAACCGCTTTGATGCAATCTGTCACGCAAGCGGTAGAACTAGGACATCAGTTCTCGTTGAGCTGATGACCGATTACATCCTCAATCAATCCCAGCAGCTTGTAACCCGAAACCATAGGTTTCAGCTTGTCGATCAAATGCTGGTAGATAATGGGGCATCTAACAACGTTGGATCGTTACCGAGTAGTCCCTCGCCGTTAAGCCGAAGCCGGAATCAGAAGCGTTCAAATCATGATTTTGAGCTATCTGACTTCTTTGTGTCCGATGGTCATGGAGATTGGTGATGTTGTCTAAAATCCAAAAACCGAAATCGAAGCAGGAATTGATCAAAGCGTTGCAATCGGCACCTATCAAAACACTCAACGTCTATGAGGGTTCCGAATTGAGCCAGCTACCCGCAAAGTCCGATCTTATCCGACAAGGCTGCACGGTAATCGTCATTCGATCGTAACCTATCCGTTGCCCAACCTTCGATTTCATCGGAGCCCGTCAAACATAAACGTTGGTATATGTTTGAAGGAAAAGCCGAGATGTCTCGATACGTTGCATATTTTAGGGTCTCTACGGAGAAGCAGGGTAAGTCAGGTCTCGGGCTAGCTGCACAGCATTCGCTCGTCGAACGGTTCTTGTCCGAAGGTGATAAGGTGGTCGCCGAATACGTCGAGGTACAATCCGGCAAGAATGACGAGCGGGTGGAACTTTGGAAGGCTATCAATCATGCAAAGAAGCATGATGCCAAACTGCTGATCGCTAAGCTGGACCGCTTTTCCCGTAAGGTAAGTTTCATTGCATCGATTATGGAGCAGGGCATTGGGTTGGTGGTAGCAGAGATGCCTCACGCCACAGATTTCCAGCTGCACATCTTTGCAGCCCTTGCGCAAGAAGAACGTCGGCTGATTTCCGAACGTACTCGCAGTGCTCTTGCTGAAGCTAAGAAGCGGGGCGTTATGCTCGGCAAGAATGGCAAAGTGCTTGCAGAGCAGAATCGCACAGCAGCGAATGAACGGGCTGAGATATTGCGCCCGATTATTATGCCAATGGTCGAACAGGGGTTGTCGCTGAGTGAGATGGCTCGCCGCCTGAATGATATGGGAATCCTTACAGCCACGGGGAGTCGCTTTTATCCCGAACAAGTCAGACTAATTTGCAATCGGCTTAGCTCCAAATAACGTGTGACAGATTATTTGCTCCAATGGCACCTAACATTGTAGCACTCAGACAAACGTATGCAGTGAGGTGAATCAAAAGTGCCGGAAATCGTTTATCTCCTGACCAACCCAACCATTCCTGACCTTGTAAAAATTGACAGGTCAACTGACCTCGAAACACTCTTATTGAAAGCCAAAACGATATTCGAATGTCCCAGAGCGGCATGATTCCTGAAGAAGCCCACGTGTCGGCGATGTTAGCTGAGGCAAAACATTTGTATGAGACTGCTATAAACGAACTGCATTCGTCAAAAGATGCCCCAGTCCAGAGATTACATAGCGCCCTAAAACTGCTCAACGATGCTGAATTATTAGCTGAAGATTCTCGCTCATACTTCGAGAACGAAACGATGCGGGCTGCAATGAAAAAGCTTCACCAAGAGCAAGGTCAAATACAGGCTATGATTGCCCAGTTAGAGGGAGCGGGCCCAAGATCGTCCTCTCTGCCTTTTTTGCTAATTGGGCTCATATTGATAATCATCATATTTGCAGTTAGCTTTTAAACTTCGCTCGAATGTCAGTCGATGCTTTCGCCAACTGATCGTCGAGATCGCCTTTTAAAACTATAGCCCTGACGGCGCATAGGGCCGCCTCAACATGATCGAGGTCCGCACACTGAATTGAGAACATGCCCTTCTTCAGTTCAAGCGGCTGACGACCGTATTTGATCGGAAGGAAGTATGTGCCAGCTTCATCCATCCACGCCCAAGCCGCCCGAGGCTGTTTGCCATCGATGATCTGACGAACGTAACCTATCTGTTGATCGATTCTACGGACCAGCTTCTGGCGGCGTTGAACATCAGCGGTGGCTTTGTTGGGCCGGGCGATTGCAGCAAATTTGAGTTCCATTGACATATCTCCTTGGTTGATATGTCAGGGATCCCGTCATTCGGATTTAAGGTCCACGGGCTTTATAACTCCAATGTAACATGGAAAATCCATCACACACACAGCCTAGTGAACTGCCAACTGACGGATTGAAAAACAAATGCCTCGAGGTATGATTTGTATCGTCTCGCTGCGAATCGTTAGGGTGCGTATGTTTATAAAAGTTAGCTGGTGGGGCATTGCGCCTATAATCGCCGTTACATTCTCTGCCCCTGCCATTGCAGGAATTGATAGGATAGACTTTAAGTACACCAGCATAGCTCACCTTGGGTTTGGTGGCTCGGTCGTGACAACACCTCAAGATCCGAAACAGACACTTGATCTGGTCGCTAACTTCCTTCGATCGAACGGTGTGACTGTCACTAAAATTGAAGAAGGAAAAACTGGGTTTACACAAACGGAAGGTGATCGATCTTGTGAAGCTTGGGTGCATTCTCTCTACAGAGCTGAATGGTCGGCCTTTTCCCGCAACAAATTTAAAGAATACAAGAAAATTGATCGGTCAGGAATGCCGGCTGGATGCTCTTCCCCAAAAGCGTCTTGGATACAATATGCCTACACCCCTCAGGCCATGGAAACCGGTGTTAGCTACACCATAAACGGTCTAATTGATCGTCCGGTTACGTTTAATGAAAGTGGTATCCGTCCTTCCTTCGGCACCATCTTCAGCGGATATAGCATGGCGAACGTCATCAGTATGGTCCCGACGCAATCGTCTCGCACTTCTAATTTTCAGACATTCTTCTTCATTCATATTTGGAAGGACGCCAACGACGATCGAACGTCGGTTTTCGCCCTGGGAATCCCAAGATCTGATGGTGTGGAAGCTGGACCAAATATATCTATTGGAGCTTTTTACCGCCCATATGCCGATGCTAGGATTGAAAGTGCTGCAGTCGGCAACATCCTGAGTGTCGTTATGCAGAAGGCGATTACTGGAAAATAAAACGCTAAAATCTGCTGTCTTATTCAGACAGTTCGCTAATCTATTTTCATGACTCAGAACCTAGCCAGCTCAGGGACGATGCCGCTCCGGTAGATTCTTTCTTAATTTGCTTCGTCAGCTCTGCAGCCGAAGTGACATTGGTCGTATGTCCGTAGTACTGCTCTATCATAGCAACCGAAGTGCCCATGTTCTTGGCGAGGGAATAAACTTGCACCCCATTTTGGAGGCGGAATGTCGCATAGGTATGACGTAGCGAATAAAGTGACCTCAGATTGCCGTGGCTATCCCGTTCAACACCTGCCTTTTTCATCAAAGCGGCAAATGACTTTTTGAACGTTCCGATCTCTGATCCGTCTTTGTGGCAGAATACCAAACTGTTCGGATCAATCTTGGGCTTGCGCTTGCCCTCCACGGTAAGCTCTTCAACCCTGAGATCATGAATCCGCTTAAAGTATGTTTTGATTTCAGCAGAGCGGGCAACAACCTCCCGCTTGCCAGTCTTACCCGAGACCATAAGAGTGATGTGCTTAGGTCCACTTTTGCCACCACCAATCTCGGTTATATCTCCCCACTTCAATGTCCGGGCTTCACCAACACGTATTCCAGTGTTGCCCAGGATGAGGACATAATCCCTCAGCATCATTCGGTCCCGCTTGATGGCACTATTCTCGACCTTTACGATTTCTTGAAGTTGCCGAGTAAGCTTACCCCAATCCTCAGGGTTAAAGTGTGGACGGCTGGTTGCTACACCGTTGACCTTAGGAAAGTCGGGCAGCTGTTTTATGAATCCCTCCTCTTTGCACCATTGCATGAAGTGCTTGAGGTCCGTGAATATACGTTTGATTGTATTCGGTGATAGCTTGCCCTTCTTTGTCAGGGCAACTTGCTCATCAACTACTTTAGACAACAACGAGGTAGTGAGGTCATCGAAGCTTTTCCGCTCGAGGAAGGGTTTAATCCGCTTCAACAGCAGAATTTTGTAATGGATCGATAGCTTGTGGGGCATCGCCTCCAACCGCTCGATGTACGACTTGATTGCAGGACCCATCTGTTTGGCGGGTGGAGCCTCACCAGTGAGCGATTTAACAAGAAGCTGATTGTAGAGGTCATCAGCGAACTTAAACGCCTGATGCTCGTCCCCAGTTGCGGTGCTGCGGTTTACGTAACCCGGTCCATTAGGGATCTTCACACGGCATAGCCATGTGGGCTTTTTAAAGTCTGCTCGCTGGTAGAGGTATATGAGCCCGTCACGGAACGTCTTGCTATCCGTGACCGCTCCCTTGGAAGCATTTTTGGCTGTTTTTGTCGGTTTAGCTATCGAAGCAGAACCCTTGAGACTCGTTTTTACCAAAATCCGAACATCCCTCTACGAATCCGAACATGATCCGAAGATGGTCTAAAATTGGATTTTGGAAAACGGCTATTTTGTAAGTCGTTGTTTTCACTAAGAAAACTGGAGCGGGCGAAGGGATTCGAACCCTCGACCCCAACCTTGGCAAGGTTGTGCTCTACCCCTGAGCTACGCCCGCTCTGGCGGTCAGGTTCTTTAAATCCTGACGGGTGAGGCGCGCCGTTAGCATGGGGTATATTCCCCCGCAAGCCCCAAATATCGGCTTTTTACGAAAACTGGGGTAATGCCTCTATTGTGAAACCCCCCGCTTTGCCCACATAGGGGCGAAACGAATCCTGTGGAATGGAGAATGCAGTGGCGACGATGGGCCTTACCACCGACGAGCAAAAAGCCGTTGAGCAATTCCGGAACGACGTCGTTACGCCGTCGATGGACAAATTGGTGATCCTGGATTTCTGGGCAGAATGGTGCGGCCCATGCAAGCAGTTGACGCCAATATTGGAAAAGGTTGCCGCAGAATATGCAGATCGCGGCGTCGTTTTGGCCAAGGTCAATGTCGACGAGAATGCGTTCATCGCGTCCCAGTTTCAGGTGCGTTCGATTCCGACCGTCTATGCCATTTTTCAGGGACAGCCCATTGCGGACCTGTCACCAGCACGCACCGAGCCGCAGTTGAAGCAAATGCTGGATCAGCTGCTGGAGAAATTGCCCATATCGGCAGGGCCGGTAGCTGATGACCCCACAGCGGCCCTGTTGCCGCTGATGGAGGCCGCAGAAGATCTTTTGGCGCATAACGGAGCAGAGCAGGCTTATGGCCTGTTTGCGGAGGCGCTGACGATATCGCCGGAGCATCCTGCTGCTTTGTCTGGCCTCATCCGGACTCTGGCCGCTATTGGCCGACTGGAAGAGGCACAGGCGGTTTATGATAGCCTGAGCGAAGAACTGCGCGCCGATCCTGCGCTCGAAAAGGCGGGGTCGATATTGAGCATTGCCGCCGCCGCTGTCCCGCCGGAAGAACTGGCCGGTTTGAAAGCAGCCGTGGATGCAGCGCCCGAAGACCATCAAGCACGGCTTGATCTCGCGAACGCGTTAATGGCCGCCGGTGACCGTGATGGCGCAGCCGAAGCGCTGTTGCATATCATTGCCGCCGACCGCGAATGGAATGAAGACGCGGCAAAGGCCCGGCTTTTGGAAATATTCGCTGTCATTGGTCTTGAGGACCCATGGGTGTCGGCAACACGCCGTAAATTGTCTGCGATCTTGTTCGGATGACCACGCGCCGTATCTCGATTTTCCCACTTACTGGGGCCATTATTTTTCCGGGCATGCAATTGCCCCTGCATATTTTTGAACCACGCTACCGTGACCTTGTCGGCGATTCGTTGGCGCGTGACCGCAAAATCGGCATGATCCAGCCCAAGGGACAAGGCACCAACCCGCCGCTGTTCACCGTCGGCTGCCTTGCACGCATCCACGATGTGGAGGCGCTCGACGATGGCAGGTACAATATCATTCTGGAAGGCGTGCAGCGCTTTTCGATCGTGCAAGAGCTCAATGTCACCACCAGCTTTCGGCAGGTCGAAGCCGAGCTTTGGGAAGAAGACGAAATGGGCGATGCCCTATCGCTGGCGGAACGTGCCTCACTCGAAATCGAATCGCGCCGCTTTGCCGAAGCGCAGGGCTATAGTGTCGATTGGAGCGCGGTGTCGCAGCTGGATGATTATTCTTTGGTCAACGTCATCGCCCAAATCGCGCCCTTCGACTATGCCGCAAAACAGGCATTGTTGGAGGCGCGGGGCTTATCAGACCGCGCAGATACGATCGTTCAACTGATGCAGTTTTTCGGACGCCATGACGGATCGGACGATCGGGTAACGCTGCAATAATCAGCCAGCGAAGCTTGCGCGCAGTCCATCAATAACAAACTGCGCCGCAAGCGCGCCGAGCAGCACGCCGAGAAGCCGTGTGATGACAGCCTCTGCATTTGCGCCCAGCACCCGCATGATCGGGCCAGCGGCCAAAAGCGCGAGCAGGGTGAGCATCAGCACGGCGGCAAGCGCGCCAAGGACCAAGCCTGCGCGATCCATGCCGCTATTTTGCGACATCAACAGCATGACCGATGCGATGGAGCCTGGCCCCGCAATCATCGGCATGGCCATGGGAAAGACCGAAACGTCTTCGATTTCGGGCGTATCGATAATCTTCTGCGCGCGCTCTTCACGGCGTTCGGTGCGCTTTTCAAAAACCATGTCGATGGCGATGAGGAACAGCATGATGCCGCCAGCGATTCGGAAGCTGTTCAGTTCAATGTGCAATGCCGAGAGCAATTGTTCGCCGAACAAAGCAAACACCAACAATATGCCCGACGCGACGATGACCGCGCGAAACGCCATATTGCGGCGCTGTGTGGCATTTGCGCCTTTGGTCAAGCTCGCGTAAATTGGTGCGCATCCCGGAGGATCGATCACGACGAAAAATGTGATGAAGGCCGAGAGGAACAGCTCCATCATAACGCAGCGGCCACCTGATCGGTAATCACGGTTTCCGTCGCTTCACCGTTCCACAATGTGATTTCAATGGTCCGCGCGCCATTTGGGTGCACGATCCAGCGATAGCTTAGCGACTGATCCCGCGCATAACCGATCTTCGTTTTAGTGCCCTCGGGCGGTGCCACCAGCATTGCGGGCGCACGGCCCTTGCAGCTCGCGACCTTGGTCTCAATCATTTCCTTCGGCATGCGCGGCGCGGTGAGGGTATCGCCATGATCCAGTACCCATTTCCATTCGCCATCGCCGCGATTGTTCGTTTCGACAAATTCCCACACAGTGGTGAAATAGCCAACCGAGCCATCGGGCCGCTGCCATGCACCTGTCGTGACGCCGGTTTTGCCGTCGCACGACATAAATGCCTTATGCGGTTGCCGCTTCACCGATGCTGCCGGATCAGCCTTGCCCCTTAGCCATTCGGACGCGGCCACAGGTTGCGGCACAAACAGCACCGCATCCTTTGCAGCCGTTTCGCGAAATGCCGTCCATTGGCCCTTTTGTTGGGCCAGCTGGTTAAAGCCAATTTCCGCCGCGATGATCGCACTTGGATTGGCAATTTTCGGTTGGAACGTGTGAAACTCTGGACTGGGGCCAGAGGCGCAACCCGTCAACGCCGCAACAAATATCAGGGCGAAAACGGGTTTCATGACGTTATATACCTTCCGGCACTATGATCCCCGCACGGCGATGCGCCGCGACCAGAGTGTTGCGCAACAAGCACGCAATAGTCATGGGTCCAACGCCGCCCGGCACGGGGGTGATGGCGCCAGCATGACGGAGGGCATCATCAAAGGCAACGTCGCCGACCAGCCGGCCCTTGCTTTGCCCATCAGCGGGCGCAAGGCGGTTGATGCCGACATCGATGACCACTGCGCCCGGTTTCAACCAGTCGCCGGTCACCATTTCAGCGCGGCCGACGGCTGCGACAACAATATCCGCACGCCGCACCACATCGGGCAAATCCTGCGTGCGGCTATGCGCTATGGTGACGGTGCAATTTTCAGCGAGCAACAATTGCGCCATTGGTTTGCCAACAATGTTGGAGCGTCCGATCACCACGGCATTTTTACCGGACAAATCGCCCATATGGTCTTTTAAGAGCATGAGGCAGCCCAAAGGTGTGCACGGCACAAAAGCATCCTCGCCCACGGCAAGCCGCCCTGCATTGACCACATGGAACCCGTCGACATCCTTGGCGGGATCAATTGCGGCAATGACCGCCTTGTCGTCCATATGCGCGGGCAAAGGCAGCTGAACCAAGATGCCATCAACAGCCGGATCGGCATTGAGTGTTTCCACCAATGCGATCAGTTCATCCTGCGAAACCGAAGCCGACAACTTATGTTCAAAGCTGTTCATGCCCGCTTCGACAGTCGCCTTTTTCTTGGACCCGACATAGACCTGGCTTGCGGGGTCTTCACCCACCAGCACAACCGCCAAACCGGGGCTTCTGCCTGTTTTGGTTACAAAAGCAGGGACTAAAGCTGCGATCCGTTGGCGCAAATCGGCTGCAAAGGCTTTGCCATCAATGATCATGGCCGTGCTCACATGCCCGCCATTGAGATGTCATTGGCAAGGCCCGCCAAAAGCATCTGAAATATGCGCAGCCCGATCAGCAACACCATCGGCGAAAAATCAATCATGCCGGTGTCGGGCAGGATTTTGCGGATGGGCTTTAAAAACGGATCAAGAATGACATTAAGTGCCTGCCAGATTGACGCGACAATATTGTTCGAAAGGCTGACGACGTTAAACGCGATGAGCAGGCTCAAAATAAACTGAACGATGACCACCGTCGAAAGGATCGACATCAGATAGCCAATAATGGAAACGAGCGCGAGAAGCATGATATTCTCCGGATAGGTCTGGCGTTGGCAATTAGCCGAGCCAAGGCGCTGTATCAACACCCTAAAACAGCAATGGCCGATTTCACTTATGGATAAGCGTGCCCGCACCCTTCACGGTGAACATTTCGATCAACATCGCGTGGCTGGTGCGTCCGTCGAGGATGACCGCTGCGTCCACGCCCGATTCCACCGCATCAACGCAGGTCTGGATTTTGGGAATCATGCCGCCGCTAATCGTGCCATCGCTTTGCAGCTTGGCAATCGCTGCAGGATCCAGATCGGTCAGCAGCGCGCCCGATTTGTCGAGCACGCCGGCAACATCGGTCAAAAGGAACAACCGCGATGCGCCAAGCGCACTCGCCACTGCGCCTGCCATCGTGTCGGCGTTGATATTGTACGTATGCCCGTCTGCGCCGACGCCAATGGGTGCAATGACCGGAATCATGCCCGCGGCGCTGATCGTGTCAATGACACTGCGGTCCACCATCGTCGGTTCGCCGACAAAACCCAAATCGATATTGCGTTCGATATGGCTGTCCGGGTCCTTCTGCGTCCGCTGAACCTTCGTTGCGGTTACAAAGCCACCGTCCTTGCCAGATATGCCAAGCGCCTTGCCGCCTGCCGCGTTGATCCAGCCGACCAGTTCCTTATTGATGGCTCCCGAAAGTACCATTTCAGCGATCTTCGCGGTTTCAGCGTCGGTGACACGCAAACCATCGACAAACTGGCTTTCCACACCCAATTTTTTGAGCATATCACCGATTTGCGGCCCGCCGCCATGGACGACGACGGGATTGATGCCGACGGCTTTTAAAAGCACGACATCGTCCGCGAAATCGCGCGCCAGACCGGCATCGCCCATCGCATGGCCGCCATATTTTACGACAAATGTCTTGCCCGCATAACGCTGCAAATAGGGCAGAGCTTCGGTAAGCGTTTCTGCTTTGGCCAGGTTGGCGGGGTTAATCGTCATGCGAACCAACTGCCTTGGGGTCCGTGCCGTCCAGCCTATGGCCGTAGCTGACAAAGAAAGTGATGAGCAATGGCACCATGATCATGCTCAACACGACCTTGGCCAGCATTTGGCCGAGCAGAAGGTCCGTGATCGGAAACACACCATAAAAGGCAATGCTCACAAACAATAAGGTATCAATGATCTGCGATAGCACCGCGGCGATGGCGCCGCGCAATGCGACATATTTACCTACGGTGTTTTTCAAGCGATCGAACAGATAGACGTTGAGCATTTGCGACACGCCATATGCGACGATGCCTGCGACCCAAATACGCGGCGTCTGGCCCATCATGGTGTTGAACGCATCGAGATATTTGCCGTCCATCTTCGGTGACGGGGGCAATGAAAGCACAAGCAATGCGAGCAATATCGACGCGATCAACGGAATGAAGCCATATTTGACCAATCGGTCCGCAATCATCTTGCCGTGCAAGGCCGCCACCGCGCTGGAAAGGATGACCAGCAAAAGAAACGGGAAGATGCCCGCTTCTACCGCCAGCGGCCCTAAAGAAACTTGTTTATTCCCAAGCACGCCAGCAATGCACACCATGCCGCCGTAAATGATTGAGAACATGAAAAGCGATTTCGGGATACCTCCCTCGGTCGCGCGTATTGTGGTCTGTTTAGTCATGTGAAACTGACTAGCGTCTAATTTTATTGGCGCAAGGCCAACGATGGCGCTAGGTATCGCGGCACTACATCAGGGGTGGGGACTTTATGCATATTTTATTGAGCGTTGCAGGGATGGCCCTGATTCTCGCGATCGCCATTTTGCTCTCGTCAAACCGGCGCGCCATCAAGTTCCGCGTGGTTGGCGCAGCCTTTGCCTTGCAAGCCAGCATCGCTGCCCTCGTTCTCTACACCTCATGGGGTAAGGTCGCGCTCAATGCCGCATCTACCGGCGTTTCGAACCTGCTCGGCTATTCGGCGAAGGGCACGCAGTTCATTTTTGGCCCGCTCGCCTCGCCCGAAATCGGCGGCAACAGCTTTGCGATTGCTGCGCTTCCCGTCATCATCTTCTTCGCGTCGCTGATCTCGATCCTCTATTATCTGGGCATCATGCAATATGTCATCCGCTGGATCGGTGGCGGTTTGCAGAAGATTACCGGCATTTCAAAAGTCGAAAGCCTGTGCGCGGCCGCCAATATTTTCGTGGGTCAGTCAGAATCGCCACTGGTCATCCGCCCCTATCTGGCCAATTTGAAACCCGAACAGCTTTTCTGCGTCATGACCGTGGGCATGGCAGGCGTTGCTGGCACCATATTGGCCGCTTATGCGTCCATGGGTATCCGCATTGATTATCTGCTCGCAGCAGCATTCATGTCCGCACCGGGCGGCATTTTGATGGCCAAGCTGATGATGCCCGACGTGCCAGCGGTGGTGCTTGCCGAGGGTGATCCTGCGCTCGCGAACCCGCACCCCGATGATGAACCCGTGATGGTCCATGATGATGGCGAAGAAAAACCTGCCAACATCATCATGGCTGCGGCGCAGGGTGCACAAACCGGCGTTAAGCTGGCGGTAGCGGTCGGCGCGATGGTCCTGGCTTTCGTTGCCTTGGTTGCACTGGCCAACGGCATATTGGGCGGCATCGGCGGCTGGTTTGGCCAGCCTGACCTGAGTTTCCAACAAATTGTCGGCTATGCCTTTGCACCCGTCATGTTCCTTTTGGGCGTGCCATGGCATGAAGCGATTCAGGCCGGCGGCTTGTTCGGCACCAAAATCGTTCTGAACGAATTTGTCGCCTTCATTGATTTGGGCGCCTTGAAAGAATTGTCTGCACCGACCGTCGGTATCGTCACATTCGCCTTGTGCGGATTTGCCAATTTCAGCTCGATTGCCATTCAAATGGCCGTGACGGGAAGCCTTGCGCCAAACCAGCGGCCCATGATTGCCAAGCTGGGCTTGAAAGCACTTGCTGCCGGATCGCTATCGAACCTGATGAGCGCGGCGCTGGCCGGTTTGTTCCTGTCTTTGGGCTAATTAATTTTCGCCAGCCGCCCGCTTTAATTCATAGAGCAGATCAAGCGCGGCGCGCGGGCTAAGCGCGTCGATATCAAGGCCAGTCAGCTTTTCACGCAAGGCATCGACCTTGGCCTCGGCGGCGTCGAGCGCTGCGCTGAACAATGGCAGGTCACCCAGACCCGCGGCCAAGCCACCCGTTTCCGCGCGCCCTTTTTCGAGTTTCTCCAGCACGGTCTTTGCCCGCGACACGACTTGCGGCGGAAGACCGGCAAGCTTTGCCACCGCGAGCCCGTAACTACGGTCGGCGGGGCCATCGCCAAGCTCGTGGAGCAAGACGAGGTCGCCCTTATACTCCTTGGCGCGGACATGGTGCAGCGACAGCGCGTCAAGGCTGTCCGAGAGACGGGTTAGTTCGTGATAGTGCGTGGCAAACAGGCAGCGGCAGCGATTGGTTTCGTGAATGCCCTCGACAACCGCCCATGCAATGGCAAGGCCGTCATAGGTCGATGTGCCGCGCCCAACCTCGTCCAAAATCACAAAGCTGCGTTCGGTTGCCTGTGCAAGAATGGCCGCCGTTTCGACCATTTCGACCATGAAGGTCGATCGCCCGCGCGCAAGATTATCCGATGCGCCAACGCGGCTGAAAAGGCGGTCAACAAGTCCGAGCTTGGCCGATATCGCAGGAACATAGCTGCCCGCCTGTGCCAACAAAACGATCAACGCATTCTGCCGCAGGAAGGTGGATTTACCGCCCATATTAGGGCCGCTGACCAACCACAGCCGCTTATCGGGCGACAGCTTGCAATCATTGGCAATGAACCGGTCACCCGATTTGGCGAGCGCGCTTTCGACCACCGGATGTCGGCCGCCTTCGATTTCAAGGCATGGGTGGCTGACAAAGGAGGGACGGCACCAATTGCCCTCTGCAGCGCGTTCCGCCAGCGCCGCCGATACATCGATCCGCGCCAAGGCGTCGGCGCTGGCGGCGATGGCATCCCGCCGCGTGAGCACAATCGCGGTCAGTTCTTCCAAATGCGCGGCTTCCGCAGCCAAGGCATGTCCGCTGGCCTGTGTAATGCGCATGGCCTCTTCATGAAGCTCAGGCGAATTGAAACGGACCGCGCCGGCCATCGTTTGCCGGTGCGCAAAGCCTGACCCAGCCGCCATAAGTGCATCGCCATGCTTTGCGGGCACTTCGACAAAATATCCCAGAACCGCATTGTGCCGGATCTTCAGCGCAGCCACGCCGGTCGAATCGCGATAGCGCGCCTCCAATTGGGCAATTGCCTGCCGCCCATCACGTCCAGCCGAACGCAGCACATCCAGCGCCGCATCATAGCCTTCGGCGATATAGCCGCCCTGCGCGGTGTCGGTGGGCGGGGAGGTGACAAGCGCACGGCTGAGGATGTCGACCATATGGCCGTGGCCATCCAACATCGGCAACAATTGGTCGAGCAAGACGGGGCGGTCGGCCATGGCGCCCAATCGCTCCCGCAGATGGCGCGCCGCATCCAACCCATCACGAATTTGTCCCAAGTCACGTGGACTGCCGCGTCCGGCAACAACACGGCCCAATGCGCGGGCAATATCCGGCAATTGTCGCAAAGCGGACCGGACGGCATCGCGGGTCAACGGCGCGTCATGGAACCACTGCACCAGCGACAGTCGCGCTTCGATAATATTCTGGTCCATCAGCGGCGCAGACAGGTCGGACGCCAGCTGGCGTGCGCCGGCACCCGTTATCGTGCGGTCAACCTCGGCCAGTAATGATCCAGCGCGTGCGCCTTTATGCGCTGCGCTGATTTCCAGGCTATCACGCGTTGCTTGGTCAATCAGCAAATGGGCATGCACTTCACGCCGGACAGGCAGCTTAAGGAAGGGCATATTGCCGCGCCCGACATGCGCCAGATAGGCGATGAGCCCGCCAGCTGCAGCCTGCTCAGCACGTGTCACCGCACCGATGGCGTCCAAGGTCGAAAGGGCAAAATGCTGTTTCAACACATCGCCGCCCACAATGCTGTCAAAATCAGCGCGCGGACGAATGATTGCGCCCGTAAGTTGTTGCGCCAAACCATCCGGAACGACCAATTCGCTGGCGGAAAGGCGTGCAAGTTCCGCTTCAAGCGCGCTCGCCGCAACGGTGACCAGTTCGAAATAGCCTGTCGAGATATCTGCTGCCGCAAGACCATATTCGTCACCCACCGGCGCGACCGCGACGAGCATGTTCGAAGTCCAGCTGTCCAGCAAGCTGTCCTCGGTCAGCGTCCCTGCCGTCACGAACCGGACGATGTCGCGCGCCACCAATGTCTTCGAACCGCCGCGCGCTTTGGCATCCTCCGGGCTTTCGGTTTGCTCGGCAATCGCGACGCGGTGCCCCGCCTTGATCAACCGCGCCAGATAGCCTTCGGCTGCATGCACCGGCACACCGCACATCGGAATGGGTCTGCCATCATGTTCGCCGCGCGATGTGAGCGCGATATCCAGCGTTGCAGCGGCAGCGCGCGCATCGTCAAAGAATAGCTCAAAAAAGTCGCCCATGCGGTAGAACAACAGGCAATCCTCGGCCTTTGCCTTCAGCCCGAGATACTGCACCATCATTGGTGTCGGTCCCGATGTTGCTTTCATTATCCCCGTCATGGGCAACGCGATAGCGGAGCCGTTCCTTTGGGGCAATGCTTGCCCTAGCGGCACCACCGCGTTAGGGCACTTTGAATCATAATACAGGGTCAGGGCCAAAAATGAACGATAGCGACGTCCAGATTACAGCTCAGGAAGCATTGGATTTCCATTCCCAAGGCCGCCCGGGGAAAATCGAAATCGTGGCGACCAAGCCAATGGCGACACAGCGTGATTTGTCGCTCGCATATTCACCAGGCGTCGCTGTGCCAGTGCAGGCCATTTATGACGACCCGGCAACGGCCTATGATTATACTGCGAAGGGTAATCTCGTCGCAGTTATCTCAAATGGTACAGCGATTCTTGGCATGGGCAATTTGGGTGCATTGGCATCCAAGCCCGTGATGGAAGGCAAGGCTGTTCTGTTCAAACGCTTCGCCGACGTCGATTCGATCGATATCGAGGTGAAGACCGAAGATGCGCAGCGCTTCATTGACGCGGTCGAACTTCTTGAACCAACATTTGGCGGCATCAATCTGGAAGACATAGCCGCGCCCGATTGCTTCATCATCGAACAGACGTTGAAAGAACGGATGAACATCCCCGTCTTTCATGATGACCAGCATGGCACCGCCATCATCGCGGCGGCAGGATTGATCAATGCATGTGAGCTTACAGGCCGTTCGTTGAAAGATATTAAGGTCGTCTGCAATGGCGCAGGCGCAGCGGCGATTGCCTGCACCGAGCTGATCAAGGCCATGGGCGTACCGCACGACAATGTCATTATGTGCGACCGTTCCGGCGTGATTTATCAGGGCCGTACGGAAGGCATGGATCAGTGGAAATCGGCGCATGCGGCAAAAACAACCGCGCGCAATTTGGCAGAGGCCATCGTCGGCGCAGATGTGTTTCTTGGTCTTTCCGCCGCCAATGCGTTGAGCGCCGACATGGTCAAAACGATGGCCCCCGAGCCGATCATCTTCGCCATGGCAAACCCCGATCCCGAAATCTCGCCACCTGTGGCGCGCGCGGCACGGCCCGATGCGATCATTGCGACCGGGCGGTCTGATTTTCCAAATCAGGTCAACAATGTCCTGTGCTTTCCATTCCTGTTCCGCGGGGCGCTCGACGTACGCGCCACAACGATCAACGAACCCATGAAGATTGCGGCATCACATGCATTGGCGCAATTGGCGCGCGAAACCGTGCCCGAAGAAGTGGCCGCTGCTTATGGCGGCATAATGCACAAATTCGGGCGGGATTATATCATCCCGTCGCCATTCGATCCGCGCCTCATGGAGATCGTCGCCTCCGCCGTTGCAAAAGCAGCGATGGATTCGGGCGTCGCGCAAAAGCCGATTGCCGATATGAATGCCTACCGCGCGAGCCTGCGCGCGCGTCAAAACCCGACGACCTCGGTTCTGACCCAAGTGTATGCAGCCGCGAGGGCAAAACCAAAGCGCGTCATTTTTGCAGAAGCTGAAGAAGATGTCGTGTTGCGTGCCGCCGTTCAGTTCAAACAAGATGGCTATGGCGTTCCCGTGCTGGTCGGACGCGATGCGCGCGTTACCGAAAAACTGATCGGGCTCGGCGCCAATCCGGACGAATATGAAATCCATAACAGCGCCCAAAGTCCACTGGTCGAGAAAATGGTCGACCGGTTATATGGCCGCTTGCAGCGTCGCGGCTATCTGCGTCGTGACATTCAACGGATGGTCAACCGCGACCGCAACATCTTTGGCGCACTGCTGCTGCAGATGGATCAAGCAGACGCGATGATCACGGGCGTGACGCGTACCTTTGGACAAACCCTGCGCGAGCTGCGCCGGGTGCTCGATGCCAAGAAGGATGCGACACCGTTCGGCATTCACGTCATGGTCGGTAAAACACATACGGTGTTTATCGCCGACACCACGGTCAACGAACGCCCATCGGCAGAAGAGCTTGCCCATATTGCGGAGAAAACCGCTGGCGTTGCCCGCCGCATGGGCCATGTCCCGCGCGTTGCGTTCCTGTCATTCTCGACCTTTGGCAATCCGGCTGGAAACTGGCTTAATAACATCCGCGATGCCGTTGCCATATTGGATGCCCGCCGCCCTGACTTTGAATATGAAGGCGACATGCCGCCGGATGTTGCGCTCAACCCAGCGTTGATGAAAAACTATCCGTTCTGCCGTTTGTCCGGACCAGCCAACGTGCTGGTCATGCCCGGCCTGCAATCTGCAAACCTGTCGGCAAAGCTATTGCGCGAATTGGGTGGGGACCAAGTCATCGGACCGATGCTGCTGGGTATCGAACGTCAGGTGCAGGTGGCCACCATGGCAACAAGCGCCAGCGATTTGGTGACCTTGGCCGTGCTTGCTGCGGCAGGTGTCACCGAATAAGCGGCAGGAACGCGGGGGCGATGGTCCCCGCCCTTTTCCAATGTCGTGACGTTAAACCGGAATCAGTTCGGGCTGTTCGGCGTCGCGCCTTGGCCACTGCCTGCGCCCACTGCACCGATATTGCCGAAGATTTCTTCAAAGAAGCTCTTGTTGCGGCCAAGCGTTGGCGTTTTATCGCCTTCAGGGCTGATTTTCGAAATAAGTTCTTTGCCCGTTTGCGCAACCGA
>NZ_JBIIMC010000009.1:0-71168 GCF_044338195.1 Sphingorhabdus sp.
CGCATGCCGCGCAGCCTCATTCTCGAACCGACGCGCGAACTTGCGGCGCAGGTTGCGGAGAATTTCGAAAAATACGGCAAATATCACAAGCTATCGATGGCGCTGCTTATCGGTGGTGTTCAAATGGGCGACCAGGTGAAGGCGCTTGAAAAGGGCGTTGATGTTTTGATCGCGACCCCCGGACGGCTGATGGATTTGTTCGAACGCGGTAAGATTTTGCTGACGGGCTGCGAAATGCTGGTCATCGACGAAGCGGACCGTATGTTGGACATGGGCTTCATTCCCGACATCGAACATATCTGCACCAAATTGCCGGCGACGCGTCAGACATTGCTGTTTTCGGCAACGATGCCGCCGCCGATTAAGAAGCTGGCGGACAAGTTTTTGTCCAACCCGAAATATATCGAAGTCGCGCGCCCCGCGACTGCCAATATCAATATCGAGCAGTTTTTGGTGAACGTATCACCGATGAAAAAGCGTGATGTGTTGCGCGATCTTTTGCGCACCGAAGATGTGTCCAACGCGATTATCTTCTGCAACCGCAAGACCACGGTGCGCGAATTGAACACCAGCCTGCAGCGCCACGGCATGCGTTCGGGCGAAATTCACGGCGACATTGATCAGGCGTCACGTCAGAAGCAATTGGAGGCGTTCAAAAACGGCGACATCAATCTGCTCGTGGCATCCGACGTGGCGGCGCGTGGCCTCGACGTTAAGGGCGTCAGCCATGTGTTCAATTTTGACGCGCCATGGCACCCCGATGATTATGTCCACCGCATTGGCCGCACAGGCCGCGCGGGTGCCAAGGGCAAGGCATTTACCTTTGTCACCAAGGCTGACGAAGAAGCCATTGAAAACATCGAAAAGCTGATTGGCACCAAGATCGAGCGTCTTGGCAAGGTCGAAGCGCCATCGGGTGAACCCGAAGAGCGCGCACCCGCAAAGCGCGGCCGTAAGCCAGCAGAGCCAAAAGCCAAGGCCGCACCCGCAGAAGCGGCGGCACCAGCGGAGCCAAAGCCAGCACGCGAAAAAGCGGCGGCTAAGCCTGCCCGTGAAAAGGCAGCGCCAATGGTTGAAGCTGAACCCGCGCAAAAGCCAAGCACAGCGCCAGCGGGCGATGACGGATGGAACGGTCCAATGCCCGGCTTCCTGGGCGTTGGGTTTGGGACGTCTTAACTAAGCTTTCGAGCAGGCCTCGGTTCCGAAATACCTTTAAATCGTCATCCTGAACTTGTTTCAGGATAACATGCGACGTTCATGCGTCATCCTGAAACAAGTTCAGGATGACGAATAGGGTCGTGGTCGCTGTTCCCGATGGTGCCAGAACGCCCGTCATGAGACCGGTTCCAACCGACCCAACAAAAAAGGGCCCGCATCGCTGCAGGCCCTTTTTTGTTTAGGTTCGCGACGTTCTTAGAACTTGCCGCGCAATGTGATGCCATATGTCCGTGGCTCGGCAAGGAAGTGCGACATCAGCTGGCGACCACCGGGATATTGCCCATCCACAAATGGTGCCGAGGTTGCACCCGCTTGGAATGGCGAGTTGAACGCGACCTGCGCATAATCCTGATTGAAGATGTTCTGACCCCAAAGCTCAATGCTCCAGGCTTCGTCAGGACCGCGAAGGCCGACACGCGCGTTAAATACGGCGAAACTATTCTGCTCTTTCTGCGGGAACAGGTCGGAACCGGTGTTGTAATCGCTGGTCATACGGCCGTCGATATACACAAGGCCGCTCATGCCATTGCTGCCGATATCCGGCGTCCATGTGACGCTTGACGTGGCAACCAGCTCCGGTGCGTTGGACAGATTGTCACCTGGCAATTTGCGCAATGCGGGGTCAAGTGGTGCACCGGTTTTGCTGCCGACCAGATTTTCACGATAGCTGGTGTTTGCATATGTCAGACCTGCCGCCACGCGGAAGTTGCGTGCTGGCACCAAGGATGCTTCCAGCTCGACACCTTCTGCGCGCACGCCATAGCCCACGTCGCTTGCCGCACAGGCTCCGGTTGTTGCCGCTGCTGCGTTGAAGTTGGATCCTGCTGATGACAAGCTTTGGTCACGGTCAGCACCGCCCAAATCCGCGCTACAACCGTTAATCGACTGCACAAGGAAAACGGTGCCATTGAACGTATTCAGCTGGAAATTGCTGAAGTCCGAACGGAACGCAGAAACGCTCAGGCCGAGTGGGCCATTTGAGAATTTTGCGCCGATTTCATAGCTGTCCACCAGTTCGGGGTCGAATTGCAATCTGCCCGTCAACGCCTGCGCGCCGCCGGATGCTGCAAATGTGCCGATTGGTGACTTCAGCGCGGAACGGTCAAGGTTGAAACCACCCGCCTTATAACCACGCGCAAAGCTGCTGTAGAGCAACAGATCGTCGGTTGCTTTCCACGACAGGATTGCCGTGCCGGTGAATTCGTCTTCGCTGCGCTTGTCGTTGATAGACACGCCGTTCAATTCGGCTGTCGAGTTGCCCTGACAAGACAGGCCAATCAACGAACCCGCAAGTGCACGCGCCGTTGCCGTTGTCTGCGGGTTCACCAAGTCGTCGGTCACAAGGCCTTGGACCGCCGTACAAACGGTGTTGTCGTTACCGAAGGTGGCGTCAAACTTCTTCTTGTCGCTGGTGTAGCGAAGGCCAAGCGTCAGATCGAGCGCATCTGTGATGTGCAGGATGTTATGCGTGAACGCCGCGAAGTTCGTGCCGTTCTGGAAATAACGATCGTTGGTGGTGCCGAGATCATTCAGGTTATCGAGCGCCGTGAACGCCGCCAGAATATCCGGAGCGGATGGACCCGATGCGCCACCGATGGTTGCGGTGCCGACGCCAGGGATGACGCATGACGGGCTGGTGGGCGAATATAGCCCAGCCAAACCGCCACCCGAAATGATGCGGCATGTTGCAAAGCGGCCATATTGGTTGCCGAAACGCAGATTGTCCCGGACGGTCAGCTTTTCATTGGAGAAAAATCCGCCGACGAGCCAATCCAGCTTTCCGCCGAACGCTTCACCTTGCAGGCGCAGTTCCTGCGTAAAGGTGTGGAACTGACGATAAGCATCGTCGCTTGGCGCGCGGTACAGAATGTCGACCTCACCATAATCGGTGTCGGATGCCTGACCGGAACGATATTGGCGATAGGCCGTAATCGATGTCAAAGTTGCGCCGCCGAAATCATAATCGATTTGGCCGGAGAAACCATAATCCTTGGTTTCGCCGGTAAAGACGCGGTTCGCGCTGACCGAGATGTTACGGCCATAGCCTTGGTTGAACGCAGCCAATGGCTGGCCAAGGTCACGCAATACGTTGATGATGTTGTTGGATGTCGCTGTTGACGCCACGCCGGTCGTGCTTGGGTTGTTCAGGTCACCAATGAATGGATTGACGGAGCCGTCGACATAGGTTGCTGCGCAGCATTCTTCGTTACGCGAGGTATAGTCTGCAATCAGACGCACCGACAGCGCATCGGTTGGTTGAAACAACAACTGGCCACGCAGGAAGTAGCGGTTACGATTGTTGACGTCGTGGCCATTTTGGTCGTCGCGGTAGAAACCGTCACGTTTTACATAAACGCCATCAACGCGGAACGCGACCTGATCCGAAATTGGGCCCGTGATGCTGGTTGCAGCGCGCATGAAGTCATAATTGCCGTAGGTCAGCTCGCCGTTGACACCAAAGGTGAAGCTTGGCTTTTTGGAATAGATGCTGATGAGGCCCGCCGACGAGTTACGTCCGCCCAATGTGCCTTGCGGCCCACGCTGCACTTCAACCCGGTCGATTTCGCCGAGTTCGTTCAGACCAATGCCCGAACGCGAACGGTATACGCCGTCGATGAAAACAGGGACCGAGCTTTCAAGGCCGGGATTGTCACCGACCGTACCGATGCCGCGAATACGGGCCGAACCATTGGCTTCCGAACCCGTCGAAGACACGAGCAACGATGGTGCAACCTGGTTCAGCTGACGAATATCGTTCGCGCCGCTATTTTGGAGGGTTTCGGCATTAACTGCGGAAATGGCCACTGGCACGTCAGACAATAGCTGGCTGCGGCCCTGCGCGGTTACAACGATTTCTTCGTCCGCAGTGTCGTCGGCCTGAGGGGCCTCCTGCGCAAATGCAAGGCTTGGCACCGAAAGCGCAAGGCACGCGGCCGATAGTCTCAATGCATGGCTGAGGGATTTGTCACGTCGTAACATATGCTTCTCTCCTGTGTTGAAATCATTTTGTCACAATCTAACGAAAGGAAATGGCAATGTCATCGGCGTTTACCGCGGTTCTCCTGAAATTCATTCAGTGCGTCAATATTGCAACATTGACATTTTTGACGTTACGGAAAGAATGTTCAGTTTGAACAGACTTTTCCGTAACATAGCAAGCAATGCTGCGCAGCAATTTGCTTATAGTTTTACAAGCATCTTGCCGGTGTTTTCGCCACTGAACAGGCCGATAAAGGCTTCTGGTGTTTTCTCCAGCCCGTCTTTCACTGTTTCACGGCCCTTGACCGCGCCAGACTGGATCAGGCCCGCCATATCGGCGTTGAATTCCGGAACCTGTGCGTAGAAGTCAGGGTAGAGGAAGCCCTTAATCATGATGCGCTTGCCGATGATCATCGGAAGATATTGCATCGGCTGGGCTTTGAAGTCGTTATACACGTCAATCATGCCGCAAATCGCAAAGCGCGCCCATTCTTTGGATGTGGCAAGCGCCGCATCAAAATGTTCGCCGCCGACATTGTCAAAATAGACATCAATGCCGCTTTCGCCCATGTCTTTCAGCGCGGCCATCAACTGCGGCAGCACCTTGCCGGATTTATAGTCGATAACGGCATCGGCGCCGAGTTCTTTGACCCAAGCGCATTTTTCTGCGCCACCGGCTGAACCGATGACTTTCATGCCCTTGGCCTTCGCAATTTGCGTGACGGTCGAGCCAACAGCACCCGCAGCGGCAGATACGAAAACAACTTCGCCGGCCTTTGCCTCGGCAACCTTGAGCAAGCCGAACCATGCGGTGCCGCCGGGCATGCCGATGATGCTGAGCCAATGTTGATCGGGAACGCCCAGATCGGGCAATTTAACCGGCGGCATGCCAGCAGGTGGCGTCTTGTCGCCGCCGAATACGGCGCTGTCGCGCCAGCCAGCCATATGGAGAACCTTCACGCCGACCGGAAAATCGGCATTGTTGCTTTCGGTTACCGTGCCGACTGCCCCGCCGGTCATGGGTTCGCCAAGCATGAATGGGTCGGCATAGCTTTTCGCATCGTTCATGCGGCCGCGCATATAGGGGTCAACCGACAGCCAGCTGTTCGCAACGCGAAACTCGTCTGCGCCCAAGGGCGCATCGGGTGCGTCGATCATCGCAAAGTTGCTGTCATTTGGAAGCCCGGCTGGGCGGCTAGCTAAGGTCCATGCACGCATTATCTTGTCTCTCCATTGTTGTTTTTGTCCGCAGCATGTGCTGCAGCATTTTTATATACGGGCCGACCGCCGACCCATGTTTCTTTGACTATCGCATTACGCAGTTCGCGCGGGCTTGCAAGCAATGGGTCGACATCAATCAATATGAAGTCGGCATAATGCCCGGGGGTTAACGAACCAAATTTGCCTTCGGCAAAGGCCGCGTAAGCAGCGCCGGTGGTAAAGCCGGCAAGCGCTTGTTCGCGCGACACGCGATCTTCGGGGCGCCATCCGCCAAAGGGTTGGCCAGCCGCATCTTCGCGCGTCATGGCCGCGGCCAATCCGGCGAAGGGATCGGCGGACTCAACGGGTACGTCAGAACCGAATGCCAGCTTGCCGCCAGCGCGCGCGATGGACTGCCACGCATAAGCGCCATTGAGCCGCTCTTGGCCAAGCCGCGCCTCGGCCATCAACCGGTCGGATGTCTGGTGCACCGGCTGCATCGACGAAATGATGCCATGTTTGCCAAGCTTTTGCAGATCGGCCGGGTCGACAATTTGGACATGTTCAATCCGCCAGCGCATATCGCCTTTATATGTTTCGGACAGTTCCTCGATCGCGCCGATAACTTCGGCATTCGCCGCATCGCCAATGGCGTGTACTGCCGTCTGGAACCCGTCCATCGATGCACGCACCATAAGATTGCGGATTTCCGCGCTCGCTAAAAACTGAAGGCCAGTCTGCCCCGGCGCGTCGGCATAAGGCTTCTTCAGCCACGCACCCCGGCTGCCCAAAGCGCCATCAAGATACAGCTTCACACCGCCCAGCCGCAATTTGTCGTTGTACAACCAAGGGGTTGGCGCAGGGCCCGCGATGGCGACCATATTGTCAATACCACCGGCATAGGCAAATATGCGGACGGTCAGCCATCCTGCATCGCCTGCCCGGCGATAGCTTTGCCAATCGTCCATCGACGTGCCCATGTCGGCAATCGATGTGATACCCAGACTGTGGAGTTTCTTCTGCGCTTCGCCCAAGGCGATATCGCGTTCCAACGGCTTTGGTGCGGGCACGAATTTGCCAACCAGATCGGCAGCGGAGTCAACAAAGATACCGCTGGGTTTGCCGCCAGCCAGTTCAATGCGACCGCCCGGCGGTGATTTGGATGCAGCGGTGACGCCCGCAATTTCCATCGCTTTGCTGTTGGCCCATCCGGCATGCCCATCGACGCGCTCCAGCCATACGGGCCGATCGCCGACGGCGGCGTCTAAATCTTGCGCGGTCGGGAACCGGCCAAGGCCCCATTTTTCCTGATTCCAACCCCGACCTATAATCCAGCGGCGTTCGGGATATTTTGCCGCATAGGCCTTTATCGCGGCTTGCGCTTCGGCAAGGCTATTGGTTCCGGACAAATCGAGCGTCAGCAATTGAAAGCCAAGGCCCATGACATGGCCGTGCGCATCAATCAGGCCGGGCAACAAGGTTGCGCCGCGCCCATCGAGGCGGAAATCGAGTTGCTTGGGAAGCCTGTCTTTCTTGGTCAGCAGCTCCGTGACTTTGCCATCCGTGCCCACCAGCATCGCGTTGAACCGGATGACATTGCCGTCCTGATCAAGCGTGATGCCGTTGACATTCTCGACCAGTCCGTCGGCACATGCAGGTGCAGCAAGCGCGAGCAAGGCGAACGCAAAAAACGCCCTCATCCCTTGGGCAGCCTTTTCACAATCGCACTGGTGTCCAGACGGCCACCGCCCATATGCTGCACATCGGCATAAAATTGATCGATGATCGCGGTGATTGGCAAGGTCGCGCCAACGGCACGCGCCTCTTCGAACGCGAGGCCCAAATCCTTGCGCATCCAGTCAACGGCAAAGCCAAAGTCGAACTTGTCCTCGGCCATCGTGGCCCAGCGATTGTCCATTTGCCAGCTTTGCGCCGCGCCGCCCGATATTGCTTCATAGACTTTTTCAACGTCAAGTTCCGCCGATTGCGCGAAACGCATCGCTTCGGACAGCGACTGGATAATACCCGCAAAGGCGATTTGGTTGCACATTTTGGTGATCTGTCCGGT
Organism: Sphingorhabdus sp.; assembly: GCF_044338195.1. Classification (GTDB taxonomy): domain Bacteria; phylum Pseudomonadota; class Alphaproteobacteria; order Sphingomonadales; family Sphingomonadaceae; genus Sphingorhabdus_B. The sequence goes on from NZ_JBIIMC010000009.1 coordinate 7,466, forward strand.
GCCGGGGCCGCCAACATGGACAACGCGCTTGGCATAAGGCGCCATGATCGGTCGCGCGGCCTCAACGGCTGCTTCACTGCCGCCGCACATGATGGACAAGGTTCCGTTCTCGGCGCCGGCCTGTCCGCCCGTGACGGGCGCATCCACAACCAACAGGCCGCGTGACTTGGCCTCTACGCCAAGCTGACGGGCTATCCGCGCGGAGACCGTTGTATGGTCAATGTACAGGCTGCCCTTCGCCATCGCGGCAAATGCACCATCGCGTCCAAGCGTGACGCCAGCAAGGTCATCGTCGGTGCCAACGCAGCTGATGACGACCTCTGCATCCTTAGCGGCATCCGCGGGCGACAGCGCCAGCGTTCCGCCATAAGTCGCAACCCAGTTTTCGGCCTTGGCCCGCGAACGGTTATACACCGTCAGCTCATGTCCTGCCTGTTTAAGATGCCGCGCCATTGGGCCGCCCATGACGCCCAGTCCGATAAAAGCTATTCTAGTCATAGGCAGGGTCTTAATGTTTGTTTTCACTTAACGCCAGATACGTTAGGGCCGCTTTCTATGTCTGATCATCTGACCCTTGAACATGTCCGCGCCGCCCATGCCCGGATCCGTGACTCCATCGTGGCGACGCCAACGCTGCACAGCCAGACTTTGTCCAAGCTGACAGGGGCAAATATTTATCTGAAGTTCGAAAACCATCAGTTCACGGCGGCGTATAAGGAACGCGGTGCGCTGAATGCGATCCTGCTGCTCACCGAAGAACAGCGCAGCAAGGGCGTGATCGCGGCATCGGCCGGCAATCATGCGCAAGGTTTGAGCTATCATGGCACGCGTCTGGGTATTCCTGTGACCATTGTTATGCCCGTACCGACGCCGACGGTGAAGGTGATGCAGACCGAAAGCGTTGGAGGCAAAGTCGTGCTGCATGGCGAGACCTTTGATGATGCCTACAAACATGCGCGCTTGCTTGAGGCGGAACAGGGCCTGACATTCGTCCATCCGTTTGATGATCCTGATGTCGCCGCAGGGCAGGGCACCGTTGCGCTTGAAATGCTCGAGAGCGTCCCGTCGCTGGATATGCTGGTCGTGCCCATTGGCGGCGGCGGCTTGCTGTCGGGCATGGGTACTGCTGCGCGCGCACTGAAGCCGGACATCGGCCTTATCGGTGTGCAGGCGGAGCTATATCCGTCGATGTACGCGCTGCTCAACAACCTGCAGATGCCATGCGAAGGCGACACGCTGGCCGAAGGCATTGCGGTGAAAATCCCCGGATCGTTCACCAGCGAAGTCATTCGCGGCTTGGTCGACGAAATCGTCTTGGTCAGCGAGGCGGATCTTGAAACCGCCGTCAGCTTGCTGCTGCAGATTGAAAAAACCGTGGTCGAAGGCGCTGGCGCGGCGGGTCTCGCGGCCGTCATGGCCCATCCGGAGATATTCAAGGGTAAGAATGTCGGCATCGTATTGTGTGGCGGTAATATCGATACGCGCCTGCTGGCGAACGTTCTGTTGCGTGACCTTGCGCGGTCCGGACGTCTTGCGCGCTTGCGCCTGACGCTTCAGGATCGACCCGGCGCGTTGTTTAAAGTCATGCGCTTGTTCAACGAGCATAATGTCAACATCATCGAAATTTATCACCAGCGTATTTTCACCACGCTACCCGCCAAGGGCCTGATTACCGACATCGAATGCGAAGCCCGCGATGCGGAACAATTGCAGGGTCTTGTCGACGGCCTGGACGCCGCCGGTTACAAGGTTGAGCGGGTCGAGCTCAACAAATAGTCCGGAACGAACGAATCATGGTTAATTCGCTTTTCAGCGACTGGGGACCTGTGCATAAAAGGTAAAGAACGTCTTAACAGTCCCAGCACAAGAGCGGAGAGAATATGAGCGCACCGGTCCGTTTTCCCCGGTTTTTTGTGACCAGCCCGGGGCCTTGTCCCTATTTGCCCGGCAAGACCGAGCGGAAGGTTTTTACCGAGCTGAACGGCAATTACGCAGACGAGCTGAACGAAGCGCTTGGCCGCATCGGGTTTCGCCGCAGTCAGAATGTTGCATACCGCCCCAGCTGCCTTGATTGTAAGGCCTGCGTTTCGGTTCGCGTCCGCACCGATGAATTCCAGCCCAACGCCACGCAGCGCAAAATATTGCGGCGCAATTCCGATCTGGTGGTCAGCGCGTGCAAGCCATGGTCGACATCCGAACAATATGATCTGCTCCGCCGCTATCTGACAAAACGCCATCCCGAAGGCGGCATGGCGAATATGGATGATATGGATTATGCCGACATGGTCGAGCAATCGCCGGTTCAAAGCCATGTGGTGGAATATCGCACGCCCACAACTTTTGGCCGGCTGGGCGAATTGGTTGGTGCGTGCCTGACCGACCAGCAAAGCGATGGCGTGTCCATGATCTACAGCTTTTACAATCCCGACATCGAAGATCGCGGCGGCCTTGGCAACTTTATCATCATGGACCACATCCTGCGCGCAAAGGCGGCTGGTCTGCCTTATGTGTATCTGGGCTATTGGGTAAACGGCGCTGCCCGTATGCAGTATAAAACGCGCTATCGGCCATTGGAGCGGCTTGGTCCGGATGGTTGGGAGTTGTTTGATCCGGACGCGGAAGGCTGAAAATCGTCAGCGAAGGTTAGGTTCTGACCCTCGATAGTCCCTCACCTGCTGCAGCCACGGTCCGTGCGACGTCGTCGGCGCTCGTATTCCAGCCACAGACGCTGATCCGCATCACACGTTCGCCGTCCCAGCTGCCACCGCTCAGGAAAGCTTCGCCACTGGCATTGATCGCGGCGATCACCGCGTCGCTGATATTCGATCCGTCTTTTGCGTCGAACCGTATCAGGCCCTGATTCATTGTCGGGCGCGCGATACCCGTGGCGCCTTGTAAGCCCACGATCCCGTCATAGATGGCGGCGGCATGGTCGCAGCACCGTTCGATCATCGCAGCAAGGCCGTCACGGCCGAGTTCCATCAAAGCGGCCAGCGCTGGCAGAGCCCGGGCGCGACGCGACCATTCCGGTGTGAAGTCCATAGGATCGCGAACGTCGCCGCCACTGGTCAGATAGGCGGCCGTCATGCGCATCGCTGCACTGTGCGCGCTTGCATGGCGCGTAATTGCCATGCCGCAATCATAGGGTGTGTTCAGCCATTTATGCCCATCGGTGGCCCAGCTATCCGCCATCTCCACTCCGGTTACCAGCGGAGCTAGACGCGGGCTGGCATTGGCCCAAAGACCGAAGGCACCGTCGATATGAACCCAAGCCCCTGCGGCTTGTGCAATGGGGCATAAAGTTGCGAAATCATCGCACGCACCAATGTTGAGATCACCCGCATTGAGAACCACGATCGTCGGTGCATCAGGTGCTTGTGCGAGCGCCGCGCGCAGTATCTCTGGCGACACCAGACCGGGCTTGTCTCCGCTCAAGGGCACGATACAGTCGCTGCCCAGCCCGAGCAGACGCAACGCCCGCGTAACCGACGAATGGTGATGGCTGTTCGCCAGCACGCGGATAACAGGCGCGCCCTGAAGCCCCTTTGCCTCAACATCCCAGCCCTTTTGCGCGAGCACGGCATGACGCGCGGCAGCCAGCGCCGTCGTATGTGCCATCTGGCATCCTGTGACAAAGGCGTAGCTGGCATCGGCGGGCAGACGCAGAGCATCTAGCAGAAATCGGCCCGCCACCTCCTCAAGCACCGCACCGGCGGGACTGGTCGATGCAAGCACCGCATTTTGATCCCATGCAGAACACATGATGTCCGTTGCAAGCGCGGCCGGCAGCGCGCCGCCTTTTACCCATGCGAAGAAGCGTCCGCCGGCATTGCCTGTTAACCCTGGGTCCGCTGCGGCTGCAATTGCGCGGACCACATCATTCGCTGGAATTCCGCGCTCGGGGAACTGTGCTGGCAGAGGCAAGAGCATCTCAGCGGGCGTTCCACGCGACGCCACTGGGCGTGTGTCGAGTGAGGCCAAATAGCGGCGGGCTTCAGCAAAGGCGATGTCGAGTGTGTCCATGGCGGTTTCGTAAAATATCCCTCAGATCGAGTCTATGTCGTTATCCATTAAGGTTTGAGGTTGGCGACCGGGTTCCCATCGAGCACGTTTAATGAGGCAACGTGCTTAAATGCGGTCTGCGATAATAGCGACGAGCGATTGTATCCCCAGCACGTCATCATGGTCGAACCGGCCGCGTGACGGGCTATCCAGGTCAACCACGGCGATCACGTGGCCATCGCGCATCACGGGGACAACAAGTTCAGAGGCGCTGTTGGCGTCGCAGGCGATATGGCCGGGAAAGGCGTGCACATCTTCGACCAATTGGGTCTCGCCGGTTTGCGCCGCAGCGCCGCATACGCCGCGGCCAAAGGGAATGCGGATACAGGCGGCTTTGCCCTGAAACGGTCCAAGAACGAGCTCCCCGTCCACGACGCGGTAAAAGCCGGTCCAATTCACATCGGGCAGGAATTCCCATAGCAGAGCGGCGATGTTCGACATGTTGGCAACACCGTCGGTCTCTCCACGGGTCAATGCATCGGCGGACTTAACCAGTTCGCGGTACATGTCCGATTTCGGGGCGTTCGTATCAATGGAAAATTCGTACATGCATGCATCCTATCAGTCGAAGCTAACCTTGCCACGGTTTTTCTTAACCGTTGACCGGCCCTTTTTGGCATCCACGCGCCGTGCCTTGGCGGCCTTGCTGGGTTTCGTCGCGACGCGGCGTGCCTGACGGATGTGCGCGCGGTCGATAAGCTCGATCACGCGGGCGCGGGCATCTGCACGGTTGGCTTCGCGGGTTCGGTGGCTGCGGGCGGTGACGATCAATTCACCGTTCATCGTCATCTTGCTACCCGCAAGAACCTTCAACTGCCGGAATGCATAAGGCTGCAAACCGAGCGCGAAGACATCAACGCGCAACTGGCACGCAGTAGCGACTTTGTTGACATTCTGCCCGCCCGGCCCGGTGGAGGCCAGGAAGGTTTCTTCGAGCAAGTCTTCGGGAAGGTCAAAGGCCATGGCCTGCCCATAGCGCGTCAGACTATGCGCTGTCGACCATCACCAGTTCAGCATCCTCAATGGCTTCAATGTGCAACACGCCCGCGCCTTTAATGGCGATACCGTCGCGTGCACCATATTCGACGCCGGCAATGCGGACGCGGCCTGTTGCCGGAACCAGATAGGCATGATTGCCCTCGGCCAATGCATATTCCGCCGTCGCCCCGGCACTGACGGTCGCGCCAAGCACGCGGGCGTCCGCGTTAATGGCCAGCGCGCCGTCTTCGCCATAGCCGCTCGCCAGCACGTTGAATGCGCCCGAACGATCCCCTTTGGGGAATTGCCGTTGGTCCCACGCGGGCGGGACATTGCGGTTGCGGGGCAGGACCCAAATCTGGAACAGGCGGCATAGGCCGTCCTCCAAATTATATTCGCTGTGCGTGACGCCCGTTCCCGCGGACATGACTTGCACGTCGCCAGCCTCGGTCCGGCCAACATTGCCCATGCTGTCCTTATGCGTAATCGCGCCTTCGCGGACATAGGTGATGATTTCCATATTGTCGTGCGCATGCGGTGCAAAGCCGGATTGCGCGGCGATCTCGTCATCGTTCCAAACGCGAATGGCGCCCCAGCTCATCCGAGCAGGGTCATAATAATCCGAAAAGCTGAAGTGGAAATTGGGTTTCAGCCAGCCATGATCGCGCTTGCCCAGCGACGCAAAGGGACGCGCCTCGATATGGAGGCCGTTGGATAGGCTTGTGTCCGTCATGCAAAATACCCGCATCGGCGGGGAAATGAACCGCCGGAATGTGTGAGAGATAATGTCGATGCGTGCGGGTTCAAGTGTCCCTTAATCCGCATAAGATTATACAACGCCACCGTAAAATTAACGTCCTGTTATCCATGATTTTGCACCTTTGGTCGCCCGAAGGGCAATTGGGGCAAAATTTCACAAATTATTTTTGCTGGGTCACAGGGCTCCCAAACCCGCAGAAAACGTCATTATTTGTGAACTAAAATTTGGAAGATTCCCCGAAACCCCAGCATTAACGCCAAATTAACCTTTTCAGTTCATTTTTCTTATGGTTAATAAAGTCCGTCGCATCACCCGGTTCGCGGGTGCTGCTTCAGGGGTGCAAGGGTTTCAAAGAGGGGTTTTTCCCAATGCGTGTGCTTTTGATTGAAGACGAGCCAACCACGGCCAAGGCTATCGAGATGATGCTCGCGACCGAAGGGTTCAATGTCTACACCACCGACTTGGGCGAAGAGGGTCTCGATCTGGGTAAGCTGTATGATTATGACATCATATTGCTCGACCTGAACCTGCCCGATATGCACGGTTATGATGTTCTGAAAAAGCTACGTGTGGCCAAGGTGCAGACACCTGTGCTCATTCTTTCGGGCATCAGCGAAATGGATTCAAAGGTGCGCTCGTTCGGCTTTGGTGCCGATGATTATGTGACCAAGCCATTCCATCGCGATGAACTTGTCGCGCGTATTCACGCCGTCGTGCGCCGTTCAAAGGGCCATTCGCAGTCGGTGATCCGGACCGGCAAGCTTGCGGTGAACCTTGATGCCAAGACCGTCGAAGTCGACGGCAGCCGTGTGCACCTGACCGGCAAAGAATATGCGATGCTTGAGCTGCTTTCGTTGCGCAAGGGCACGACGCTGACCAAGGAAATGTTCCTGAACCACCTTTATGGCGGCATGGACGAGCCCGAGCTCAAAATTATCGATGTGTTCATCTGCAAGCTGCGCAAGAAACTCGCGCTCGCATGTGGCGGTGAAAATTACATCGAAACCGTTTGGGGCCGTGGCTATGTGCTGCGTGATCTCGACGAAATGGAAGAGCCGCTCGTCGCCTGAGCCTACCGGCGGGGTGGCAACCCGGCGAAGGTGATGATGCTCTCGCCGCCGGACGCGCTGACCGAACTGACGCCGACGAAATGATCGTCCACAATCAAGCCTTCAAGAACAGCCTCGGTGCCTTGTACGTCGCGGACGAACACCCAATCCTGCGCGTCTGCGCGGCGTTGGTAAATGCGATAACGCTGCGCACCCGGCGCTGCGTCCCATTTAACTGTCGTGTTAGAGGTGACTGCGCCACCTAAAGTCGCCGAAGCCGGGGCAGGGGGCGCGACCGACAGCGCATTTGCGGTAAAGATGTTCAGCATCGTGACCTTGGCCAGATAGTCGAAGTCCATCTTGTCGACGGTGTCGCCATATTCGATGCCGTTTTCGGTGCGCACATCCTGATGCTGGTGGTGATAATTTTCGACGCCAACGGTGAAACGGATTGCGGGGAAGCCCAGATCCAGCGCGGGCAGGTGATCGCCGCCGCGCGCAAAGCGGTCGGGGCGGCGGACGCCGAATACGTCCAGCGTCACGTCGGGATATAGCTTCGCTCCAATATTGTCGGCATAGCGCATCAACGAACGGCTTGGGCCGTCGTCTTCGCCGCCACTGTTGCGGCGCGCCATCTGGCCGGCCAAATCTTCCGATGCGCGGATGCCTTCGCTGAATACGCGGACGACATTCTTGACGACGCGACCGTCGGTGCCAAGCGTGCCACCGACAATGTCATTGTTCAGCATCGCGCTGACTTTCCACCCGCGTTCTTTGGCCGTTTCCGCAAGCAAGCGCCCGCCCATCAGCCCCTGCTCTTCGCCCGACAGAAGCGCAAAGACGATCGTCGCATCGCCTTGCGGTTCTTTCGACATCAATCGTGCGGCTTCGATCACGAGCGCGCTGCCCGATCCGTCGTCGTTCGCGCCGGGTGCGTCTTTGGTGAAGTCCATAACATCGGACACGCGGCTATCGATATGGCCAGCGATAATGATGACATGATCCCAGCCCATTTTACCGGGCTTGATCGCAAGGACATCAACGATGTTCACGCCATTGGGAATACGTGGACCGGACATGTTTCGTTCAAGCAATTCGGTCGTCAGACAGCCTTTGCAGGCCTTGGAAATCTTCTCAAACTCGCTTTGTGCCCAGCGCCGTGCCGCGCCAATGCCGCGCTTTGGATCGGTAGCCGAGGACAATGTGTGCCGCGTGCCGAAGCTCACCAGTTTTTCAACATCCGCCTTCAGGCGTTCCGGGCTTGGACGATCATGCGCGGCGGCTGTCACAGCGATGCTCAGCGCAAGCAAACTGGCCAATAAAGGTAGTTTTTTCATCATCGTTCCTGTCCTATCGCGTCCGGCGCATGATAAGCGTGTTTAGGCTTCAACCGCGAAAATCAATCCGGCATATTTCTGCAACCGGTCAACCAGCGTTTCACCCAGCGCAGCGCCCGGCGTGGTGACACCGCCCGCGCCTTGATTTTCGCTCAACGCAATGGCCGTTTCACTGATCATCTTGCTGGTTGAACCATAGCCCGGGTCGCGGTCGCCCTTCACGCTAAGCTTCGCGGTCCGGCCATCGGGATATTCCGCGATGAACAGCACATCGTAAAAGCCGGTTTCGCGTTCTTCTTTGCTGGGGCCTTCGCCGGGCTTGGGGTCATTGTCGCCACCCATCATCGGCGTCGACGCGACATGCTTGGCCATTGCCTCGCCTTGTTCACCGGGACCGGTCAGCATCATTTCGTCATAGACAAAATCTGCGCCAAAGGCCTGACCAAGCAAGGCGTTGGTACGGTGCACATTTTTGGTGTTAATGGGTGCCATGACGAAGCTTGTGGCCCAGCTGCCGATGCTTTCGTCATATTCGGGCTTGTTCCCGGCTGGCTGCGCCGGACCTTCAAATCCGCCCGCAAGGCTGAACGGGTTGGTGAGATATTTGATAACCGCCGGGTCTTTTGAAGCGGCAGCCATCGTCGCCTTCATGCTGGCCGCTGTGCCGCCAGAGAATGTGCCCTTCATCGCACGGACGCGTCCCTTTACGCGTGGCGCAGGCGCGCCAAAGGTTTCAACGCAATGCTTTTGTAGCATCAACACGCCAAGATCGAAGGGAATGGAATCGAACCCAGCAGAAAAGACAATGCGCGCACCCGATGCTTTTGCGGCTTCATTATGTTGGTCGATTTTCTGCCGCATCCATGCGGGCTCGCCGCACAAATCGGTATAGTCAGTGCCATTGGCAACGCAGGCTTCGACCAGTTCATTGCCATACAGCTGATAAGGTCCAACGGTGGTCAACACCACTTTGGTGCGCTTCACCATAGCATCCAGCGATGCGGGGTCTGACGCGTCCGCCACGATTAACGGCGTGTCTGCCGCAGCGCCAATGAGGTCGCGTACTTCCGCAAGCTTGTCCGCGCTCCGCCCAGCCATTGCCCATTTGAGACCCGTTTTGGTCTTGAGATATTCGGCAACCAGTCGTCCGGTATATCCGGTGGCGCCATAGACAATGATATCGAACTCGCGTGCGTCTGACATTCTGCTCTCTCCCGTGATTCTTTTGCCCATCCTGATGGGCTGCGCGGGCGGCAATGTCAAAAGGGAGAGATGGTTTTAGTCGGCACCAGCTGCGGGATGGTTACTAAAAACCTTTGGCAGACGAATGCCGAAAACCCGGTCGAAGGAATAACGCACGACGGGCCCATAAGAGCCATACCCTAAGATTTATACAGATTACAGCTTGGGCAGAGTGACGCCGCGTTGGCCCATATATTTGCCGGCACGGTCAGCATAGCTCGTCTCGCAAGGCTGTTCGCCCTTTAGGAACAGGAACTGGCACGCACCTTCATTGGCGTAAATCTTTGCGGGCAGCGGGGTGGTATTGCTGAACTCCAGCGTGACATGACCTTCCCAACCTGGCTCAAGCGGGGTCACATTCACGATGATGCCGCAGCGGGCATAGGTCGATTTGCCGAGACAGATGACGAGCACGTCGCGGGGTATGCGGAAATATTCGACGGTCCGTGCCAACGCAAAACTGTTCGGCGGGATGATGCACACGTCGGTCTTACGATCGACAAAGCTTTTGGGATCAAACTCTTTTGGGTCGACGATGGAGCTGTCGACATTGGTGAAAATCTTGAACTCATCGGCCACGCGGGCGTCATAGCCATAAGAGGACAGGCCGTAGCTGATGCAGCCATCGCGGCGTTGCGCCTCGACAAATGGTTCAATCATGCCGGTCGCATGGGCTTGCTCACGGATCCAGATGTCGGACAATATGGACATAATCACTCCCTGTTATGGGACTGCTTTTGCCAATTTACGGTGTGAGCGCAAGTGGCGGCGTGGAAATTATCGTGCGAAAGGTGCGGCTTCGGCTTTATTTCAAATTTGCGGGGCCAAAGCCATGCGGCAGCAATTCCGATAGCCGGAATGTTTCATATCCGGTTGCGTGCGCACAATGGACCGGAATGTCGGTGTCCGTCAGGTCCGCCACTTCCTTGATAATCTGGCGGCATCGGCCGCACGGGGTAATGGGGTCAGCTGCTTTACCCACATGCCCCGCCAAGCCACCGGCCACGGCGATTTCGCGAATGGCGCGCAATTTGCCGTCACTATTGGCTTTGGCGATGGCAACCGTTTCGGCGCACAACGTCATGCCATAGCTGGCGTTTTCAAAATTGCTGCCCGTGATGATTTCGCCTGTATCAAGCAGCAAGGCCGTGCCGACATGAAAGTTTGAATAAGGCGCATACGCGGTTTGCGCTGCTTCAATGGCAAGCTGAACAAGCTTTTGCGTGCTGTCGGTCATTTGCGTACCACCACCCAGCGCACCGGGCCGTCAACGCCGTCGATGCGACGCTGTAAATTGGCGGTCCACATAACCCAAGGCCGCGCGGAATAATCGGGGAGCAACCAATTGCCCTCCAGCCAAACAGTACGATCAATCGACTTGCTCACGTGATACTCCTTCTCAAACTCCCGGGTGAGTAGCAGGATTGCAGGTGTGCCGCTATGCGCCTCTATCTGGTTTAGGAATGTCGCGAGTTCGGACAATATCAGCGCGCGGTTCGGACGCCCTTTGCACGTATCGGAAAAATCCAGCTGGACCGCAGGTGGCAGCGCGCTTTCGTTGCGTGGAACGCTGGTAATGAACATCGTCGCTTGCTCCGATGCCAGACGGCAAATATCAAAATGGTGGAGCGCACCGAAGCGGATGCCGGCGTTTTGCGCGCCGGCCAAATTGGCTTGGAATTCTGCGTCGCGCGTGCGTGCGCCTTCGACCGCAGTGATATAGGCGAAATCGACACCCGTTGCGCCAAGCTCCGCCCAATTGGGACGGCCATTGCTTTGGGTGACCACAATGCCTTGAACCGGATATTCAGTGCGCGACGGTGCCCAGGCGGTGACATAACGCCAGCCCGCATAGACCGCGAGCGCGATGCAGAGCATGATAATGCCCCACCGGACGAATTGGCGTTTACCCCCAGTCATGCGACCCTCTGTTCAAGCATGTGATTCGTCCCTCTAGGCGTTACCGCCGCGCGAAGTCGATAGCCGTTGCGCAATGGCAGTTCGAATAGAGAAGATTTTACGCCGCGCCGCGCTCAGCTTTTGATGTGCAGCACGCAAATGAGCGTGAACAGACGGCGGGCCGTGGCAAAATCGACCTCAACTTTACCATCAAGTCGTTCCATCAACAACTCGGCTGCTTCATTGTGCACGCCGCGCCGCGCCATATCGATGGTTTCGATTTCGGCGGCACTCGCCTTGCGAATGGCCTGATAGTAACTGTCACAAATGGCAAAATAGTCTTTCACCACTCGGCGGAAACGGCCCAAGCTGAGGATGAGCATTTCATGTGGCGCATTATCGGGCCGACGAATGTCGAGGATGAGGCGGCCGTCGGCGACGCTGATGCTCAGATGATATGGCCCGGCATAGCCATCTCCCATATCGCGCAGCGGCTTGAAGAAGTTGTCTTCGATCAGATCGAAGATCGCGACGCGCCGCTCCTGCTCGATATCGGCATTACGCCGAAGTATCGTTGCTTCGTCCAGATCAACTTTGATGATGCGCGGGTCGCTCATGTTGCTGTGTTAGCTTGAGATATTTTTGGGGCAAGCGCTATCCCGTTTGTGGGACATGTTGTTGTCCGATTGTTGTCCACAGCCATATCCCCGCACTTCTTTTTGTCCCCCCTTGCGAAGCTGCACATGCTAAAGGATAGGGAGCCATGGCCGAACTTATCAGACTTGCAGCAGCGAATGAAGCTGAACCCCAACGCCTTCCCCGCAATATTGAGGCGGAGGCCGCGTTTCTTGGCGCAATTCTGATTGATAACCGGGTGATCGAAGATGTGTCGATCAAATTGCAGCCCGACCATTTCTTTGAACCGCTGCACGGCCGCATTTACGAACAGATATTGCGTCTGATGGACCGGAACATGCTGGTGACGCCCGTCACACTGAAGCCATTTTTCGAAGCCGACGAATCCATGCGGGAGCTTGGGGGCCCGGGCTATTTGATTAAGCTGACGGCAGATGGCGCGGGGTTGATCGGCGCACGTGACTTTGCGCAGCAGATTTATGACCTCGCGTTGCTGCGTGAATTGGTGACGGTTGGCCGCACATTGGTCGACAATGCGCTGGACACGAGCGAGAGCGTTGACCCCAAGGGCCAGATTGAGGCCGCGGAAAGCGCTTTGTACAAAGTCGCCGAAGGCGAAGGCGAAACCGGCTCGATGAAGAGCTTCCTCACCGCATCGACCGAAGCGATCCGCAATGTTGAAAAGGCGTTGCAGTCGGGCGGCAGCTTATCCGGTGTGACCACGGGCCTAGATAGCATTAACGCCAAATGCGGCGGTCTGCACAATTCCGACCTTATCATCCTCGCGGGTCGCCCGGGTATGGGCAAGACATCGCTTGCCACGAACATTGCCTTCAACGCTGCGCGCCGGTGGATCCGCGAACGTGAAGATGGCATTGAAGAAGCCAAGGGTGCTGGCGCCAAGGTAGCTTTCTTCAGCCTCGAAATGTCGGCGGACCAGCTGGCGACGCGTATCTTGGCCGAACAATCGGGCATCAGTTCCGAACTGCTGCGTATGGGGAAAATCAGTCGCGAAGATTTTCGTGAACTGTCCCGCGCGAGCCGCGAGCTGCAGGAATTGCCGCTCTATATTGACGACACGCCCGCGCTGACCATCGCTGCATTGCGTACACGCGCACGGCGCTTACAGCGTCGGCATGGCATTGGGCTGATCGTCGTTGACTATTTGCAGTTGCTTCAGGGTTCAAGCCGTTCCGGCGACAACCGCGTCAACGAAATTTCGGAAATTAGCCGTGGTTTGAAAACCTTGGCGAAGGAACTGGGCCTGCCCGTGATCGCTCTTTCGCAGCTCAGCCGTGCGGTTGAACAACGCGAGGACAAACGTCCGATGCTGTCCGACCTTCGCGAATCCGGTTCGATCGAGCAGGACGCCGATATGGTCTGGTTCGTGTATCGCGAAGATTATTACGAAGCGTCCAAGCAGCCCGACCCCGTCAACGAAGCCGCGCATGATGCGTGGAAGGAAAAGATGGAGCGCATCTTTGGTATCGCCGAACTCATCGTCGCCAAGCAGCGCCACGGTTCAACGGGCCGCGTCCGGATGAAGTTCGAAGCGAAGATCACCCGCTTTACCGACCTTGCCGACGACCAATATGCCGATGCGGGCTATGATTGAGGCTTAGGCCAAAATCGCCATGCTAATCCCTAAATCGTCATGCTGAACTTGGTTCAGCATCTTACTTTCTTTCGGGCGCACGAAGTAAGACCCTGAAACGAGTTCAGGGTGACGATGTGCGTAGGGCTCAGTCCCGCAACCGCGCGGACAATATGTAGTTCAACGCCATGTTGCTGCTGAGATGCAGTCCGGACATTGGCGAAAACGCAATGCCTTGCATGTCGACAATCTCGATTCCCGCATCGTTGAGAAGCGCCGTCAATTCATCGGGCGTCAGGAACTTGTCCCAATCATGCGTGCCGCGCGGGACTTGCCCAAGCCGCTCGGCGGCCTCAACCAAGAAAATTCGCGAGGCGGGCGTACGATTCGGCGTCGATAGCAACAACAAGCCATCGGGTTTCATGTGGCGTTTCAGCTCGCCGATGAACACGGCCGGATCATTCACATGCTCAATGACTTCCATCGATGAGACGATATCAAACTGGCCAAGTCCTTGGGCGGCGATTTCGCCCGCGCGATACGTGATCGGTAGGCCCGACAGCGCCGCATGGGCGGTTGCGGCATCGATATTTTCGGGCGCGGCATCAACACCCGTCACGTCCGCCCCCATACGCGCCAGTGGCTCACACAGCAGTCCCGCACCGCAACCGACATCAAGCGCGGATTTGCCAACCAAGGGATGGCGCGCCTTGCCATCACCGCCAAAATGGGCGTCGACAGCGGATCGAATGAAGCCAAGCCGCACGGGATTCAACTTGTGCAGCATGGCGCTGGAACCCTTTGGGTCCCACCATTCGGCAGCCAAGCCACCAAAATGGGCGGCTTCCGTAGCGTTTATTGTCGTTGCTGAGCTTGCGTTTGTCATATCCTGTCCCTATCAGGGCCCTCGATTGTAATATAGCGACTTTTCAAGGTTTTCATGGCCCGCATTGTAATGAAATTTGGCGGCACGTCTATGGCCGGAACGGAACGTATCCGCCGTGTCGCGCAATTGGTGAAGCGTCAGGCAGAACGCGGCGACGAAGTTGCCGTCGTTGTCTCCGCGATGGCGGGCGATACCGACCGGCTCGTCAACTTCTGCCGCGAGGCGAACGCGCTGTACGATCCCGCCGAATATGACGTGGTGGTCGCCGCTGGCGAACAGATTACCGCAGGCTTGCTCGCGATAACGTTGCAGGCGCTCGGTTGCGAAGCGCGCAGCTGGTTGGGCTGGCAAATGCCCATCCATACCGACAGCGCCCATGCCAAGGCGCGCATTGGTTCAATCGATACCGACGAATTGCTGGCGTCGATGAAGGCCGGCAATATCGCGGTCATTCCCGGATTTCAGGGCCTGACCGACGACAACCGCATCACCACCTTGGGCCGCGGGGGTTCGGACACCTCTGCTGTTGCCGTGGCCGCTGCGGTGAAGGCTGACCGCTGCGATATCTACACCGACGTTGACGGCGTTTACACCACTGACCCGCGCATCGTGGCCCGCGCACGCAAGTTGAAGGCCGTGACCTACGAAGAAATGCTTGAACTGGCATCGGTCGGATCAAAGGTTTTGCAGACCCGTTCGGTTGGCCTTGCGATGAAGGAAGGCGTGCGCGTGCAAGTGCTGTCTTCATTCGTTGATGAAAGCGCGCCTGACGCCGACAGTATCCCCGGCACGATGATTGTGACCGACGCAGAATTGGAGAAGTATCAAGTGGAACGCCAACTGATCACCGGAATTGCCGCCGACAAGAATGAGGCGAAGATCACCCTTACGCGCGTACCCGACCGTCCCGGTGCGGTGGCCAACATCTTTTCGCCGCTTGCCGACGCAAATATCAACGTCGACATGATCATCCAAAACGTTGGCCGCGACAAAGGCGAAACCGACGTGACCTTCACCTGCCCGCAAGCCGACCTTGTGCGTTGCACCGACATTTTGGAAAACCGCCGCGACGCGATTGGCTACAACCGCCTGATCCCCGATACAAAGGTGACCAAGATTTCCGTCGTCGGCGTCGGCATGAAAAGCCACGCAGGCGTCGCGTCGACGATGTTCAGCTCCTTGGCCGACCGCAAGATCAACATTCAGGCGATCTCGACCTCCGAAATTAAGGTTTCGGTTTTGATCGACGAGGACGAAACCGAACTGGCCGTGCGCGTGTTGCACACCGCTTATGGGTTGGATGCAGAGTAAACCGCTTTCATTGCCAACTAGCGACCGTTAAGAGACCGCTATGACCAAACTCAAACACCTCATGCAACGCGGCACGGAATTTCTTGGCTGCGACGTCGCCATTATGTGCGGGGCGATGTCTTGGGTTTCGGAACGGAACCTTGTATCTGCCATCTCCAACGCTGGCGGGTTTGGGGTAATCGCGTGCGGGGCGATGTCGCCCGAATTGCTCGATACCGAAATTGCCGCCACGAAGGCACTGACGTCCAAGCCATTCGGCGTGAACCTGATCACCATGCATCCGCAAATCATGGAACTGATTGATGTTTGCGCGAAATATGAGGTGAGCCACGTCGTACTCGCGGGCGGATTACCGCCAAAGGGCAGCATTGAGGCGATCAAGGCGTTCGGCGCGAAGGTGATCTGCTTTGCCCCTGCGCTCACGCTCGCGAAGAAATTTGCGCGATCTGGCGTTGATGCGCTGGTCATCGAGGGCAGTGAGGCAGGCGGGCATATCGGCCCAGTGGCAACCAGCGTTTTGGCGCAGGAAATCCTGCCGGAGCTGGGCGATCAACTGCCGATTTTTGTCGCGGGGGGCATTGCCCGTGGCGGTGCGATTGCAAGCTATCTCGAAATGGGTGCGGCGGGTGTGCAATTGGGCACGCGGTTCGTCTGCGCGCATGAAAGCATTGCCCATCCTAATTTCAAGGCGGCGTTCCTGCGCGCCAATGCCCGCGATGCGGTCGCCAGCGTTCAAATTGACCCGCGTTTGCCGGTCATTCCTGTCCGCGCGTTGAAGAACAAGGGCACTGAGGAGTTCACCAAGAAACAGGTCGAAGTGGCCGCAATGCTCGACCGCGGCGAAATCGATATGGAAACGGCGCAGCTGGAGATTGAGAAATATTGGGCAGGGGCATTGCGCCGCGCCGTGATTGACGGCGATGTTGAATATGGTTCGGTCATGGCAGGCCAGTCGGTTGGCATGGTCCATGTCGAACGGCCCGTTGTCGATATCATTGCCAAGCTGGTCGACGAAGCGAACACTGCGCTGGCGCGTTAAGCCTATCACACTCTCCATATAGCGAATATCGTTAACCGTCTTGCCAATGCAACACAGCGTGCGCATATCTGTGCCATGACACAAAATATCGCGACGGAACTAACCCCGCTCGACCCCGCATTCGTGACCACGACACGCATTGCGACAGCGATTGGATTGTTGCCCTTTGTCGTCGGAGCAGGCGTGCTTGAGGTGGCGCACGTCGCCCCTCCGGGAAGCTTCATCGTGCCGATGCTTTTGTTCTATGCCTTTGTCGCCTTCACCGTCCCGGCGCGCAAATATCGGCATTGGGGCTATGACATGGGCACCGACCGGCTGCGCATTGTGCGCGGTTACATGTTTTATCGCGATACCATCGTCCCGTTCGGGCGCATCCAGCATATCGATGTCGACCAAGGGCCGATTGACCGGCGCTATGGCCTCGCCACGCTGACGGTGCACACGGCGGGTAACCACAACAGCAAAGTCGCTTTGCCCGGTCTGGCCAATGCCGACGCGCTGGCGATGCGAGAGGCCATTCGCGCCGCGATCCGGCAGGACAGCTTGTGAACGAAACCGTTGATGCGCCGGAGTATCTAACGCCCGCAGTCGATGGCGAACGGCTGCATATCAGCGGCTTGCTGGTGAGCTTTGTCTCGGGCCTTCCGCAGTTAGTGTTTCCAATGGTTGCCGCGATCTTCGGTGTCCGAAAAGCCGACAATCCGGTTCTCATTCCCATCGTCATCGCGCTTGTTCTTTTATTCAGTCTGTTCTTTCGCTGGTTGGCATGGCTGCGGTTTCAATATTTCGTTGGCGAACATGATATCCGGGTCGAGAAAGGGATTTTGAACCGGACGGCACGCTCGATACCCTATGAGCGTATTCAGGATGTCAGCATCGAACAAAAGCCGCTCGCCCGCATGATGGGTTTGGGTGAGGTGAAGTTTGAAACCGGCGGCGGCGATGGTGACGATGCGAAACTGAGTTTCGTTACATTGGAGGAGGCGAACCGCCTGCGCGCTTCAATCCGGTCGCGTAAGGCTGGGGTTGCGATTGCTGCTCCGGCAGAAGCACCAGGGCCCGTTGAAGACGACGCGCACCCGATATTTGCGATGGATGGCAAGCGGGTATTTGTCTTTGGCCTCTATTCCTTTTCACTCGTGATTTTCGCGGTGCTCGGCGGTCTTGCACAGCAATTTGATTTCCTGCTGCCTTATGATTTTTGGGACGTGAAACATTGGATCGGGCTTGCCGAAGAGCGCGGTGTGAGCGTTAGCCAGATCAACGGCGTTGGTGTGTTCGCGCAGCTGATCTTGGCCTTCGGCGCCATTTCGAGCCTGATTTTCATTGGCTTTGCGACAGGCGTGGTGCGCACGATTTTACGCGAGTATGGCTTCCGGCTCGACCAAACCGCCAAGGGGTTCCGCCGTCGGCGCGGTATGTTTACGCTCACGGACGTTATCATGCCCACGCACCGGGTGCAGGCGGCACTTGTGCAAACCGGGCCATTCCGGAAACGCCGTGGCTGGCACAGCCTGAAATTTGTTAGTCTCGCGCAGGACAGCAAGCAAGAGACCAACTATGTCGCCGCGCCCTTTGCGACACTGGACGAAGTGTGGCGCATCGCAATAGCCGCCGCAATCGCTGCGCCCGATGGGGACGAACGGTTGCAGCGGGGCGCTGCCACATATTGGCTGACGCAGCTTTTGTTCATCGTGCCCGTGCTGTTGACCGCGATGGCTGCGTTGATGATTTTCGCGGATGCCCCAATTAGCCGCACGACATTGCTGCTGCTGTTATTGGTTCTTCCCGGCGCTTTTTTCTGGCTGGACTGGCGGCAATATCGTTTCGGGCTGGATGACCGTCAGTTGTATCTTAAACGCGGCTGGTGGCGGCAACAGATGACGATTGCGCCTCAGGTGAAGGTGCAGACAGTTGAAATTGCGCAAGGCCCATTATCGCGGCGGCAAGGCCTCGCGTCACTTCGGTTCGGCATTGCTGGCGGGACGATGGAGATGATCGCGCTGCCTCTATCCACCGCTGTCGCTATCCGCGATGCCGTGATGGAAAAGGTTGTGGCCGTAGATTATTCAGCGATCAATCAATCGCATTAGCAACCTGCGTTTCGATCACGCTGCCATCATCCTTGCGCAAGGTCATGACCACCTTTTTCGATGCCCAATCAATGTCGATTTGACCAAAATTTGCAATGCCCCAAAAACCACCTGTCCGGCTTGGATCAGGTTCGCGGTCACTGCCGTCGCCTTTACCAAAGGCGAAGTTCAGCGAGCTGGATGTAAAGTCCCACAACGGTTTGGAAAGGCCCGGTGCATTGGTCTTGTAAAAGCCACCGGAATGCCGGTCGCCGGTCAGGAATATCGCATTATTAACGCGCTTTTGACCCAACAATGCATAAAGGCGGTCGCGCTCCTTAGGGAAATTTGTCCAGCCTTCGAAATTATGCGCGTCGGTTATTACCTGCGTTGACGAAATGATGAAGCGCACGTCTGCTGGCTTATCTAGTTCCTGTGCCAACCATTCCCATTGCGCACTGCCCAGCACGGTCGCTCTGGGATCCATGTTGGGAATATACCAGCCAAGCGCAGGCGATGGATCGCGATAGGTCATGGAGGTCAAGTCGGAACGGAAAAAGCGCGCATCAAGGATGATGAACTGCACCCGCTTGCCCTGCGGACCGACGATCCGGCTTTCATACACACCGGGGCGGGCGCGCACTTCGTCGGATGCACCCCAAAAGGTTTCATAGGCTTTCTCGGCCCATTCTTTGAACGCAAAGGAACCGCCGGCGTCATTGGCGCCATAATCATGGTCATCCCATGTGGTCATCATGGGGATGCTGCGCCGGAATCGGTCAAATTCAACGCGGCTGTTTAGTTTCTTATAGCTTGCGGCCAGCGTGGGAATGTCGGCCCCATTTGTTGGCCGTGTATCGCCATAGACATTGTCACCGATCAACAGAAACGCCTGCGGACTTTGCGCGGCAATCACGTCCCAGAATTTCATGTCGCGGTTTTCGTTGAGGCAACTGCCGAATGCAAAACGTGTGATTACGGTATCGGCAGAAAGCGCTGGATTGGCTGGTGCCTTGGGCAGCTTGACGTCCAGTGCGGCATAATAAGGGCGCAGCGCCTCCTGCGCGCTTGTTGGAGCAAGCTGCGGCGGGGTGACCGTGGTGGCGCATCCCGACAGAAGCAGGGCGAATAGGGGAAGGGCATATTTCATGAGCGCATCTTGCCTTTGATCAACAATTGGGTTGCCCCTTCCTCGTCTTTGGAAAGCAGCGCGTCAATCCCGTATACCGTCGCGAGGTTTTGCGCGGTGATGACATCATCCACCGCACCCTGCGCAAAGACGGAACCCTGATGCAGCAGCACGATATGATCTGCAAAGCGAGCAGCGTGGTGCAAATCATGTAGGACGGCGACGACACCTTGGCCGCCCCGTGCCTGCTGTCGCAACAGATCAAGGATGTCGAGTTGATAGCCCGGGTCTAGGTTGGCCAAGGGTTCGTCGGCGAGTATCCATTCCGGTTCGCCGGCCAACACGCGCGCCAGCAATACGCGCGCACGCTCGCCGCCCGATAGCTCGGTGATAGGGCGGTGCGCAAAGCCATCGGTTGCGGTTGCGGACATCGCGGCGGCAATGGCCCTGCGGTCATCGGCCGATGCCCCTGCGCCGCGCGCGTGCGGTATGCGGCCAAGCGCAACCAACGCCTCGGACGTGATCGCCCAATGCGTTTCTGCGCCTTGCGGCAGCAGTCCAATGCGCTTGGCACGCGTTGGTGCGGGCATGTTCGATATGCTTTCTTCGCCAAGCTTTGCTGCGCCGCGGTTTGGCTTTTGCAGGCCCGCAAGGCAGGCCAGCAATGTCGATTTGCCTGCACCATTGGGCCCAAGGATGACGCTGAATTTGCCCGCTTCAAAAGTGGCGCTGACTCCCTCAAGCGTTGGTGCGTTGCCATGGGCGAAGCCGAGATCTTGAACATTCAGGTTCATGCTGCACCCTTACGATAGCGTAAAAGCAGCAGCAGGAAGAACGGCGCGCCAAGGACTGCCATGGCAATGCCAAGCCGCATTTCGCCGGGGCCGGGAATAAGACGCACAAGGCTGTCCGCCGTGAGCGTTAAAATCGCGCCACCCAAGGCCGAAGGCACCAAAATGCGGGACGGCTGTTCGCCATAAAAGCTGCGTATGAGGTGCGGCACGATTAGCCCGACAAAGCCGACCACGCCCGACACCGCGACGGATGCGCCAACCGAAAGGCCAACGCCAAGGACAATCAGCCACTGCAACCGGAACAGGTCGACACCAAGGCTTTTTGCGCCATTCTCGCCCAAGGTCAGCGCATCGAGCGCGCGGCCTGTGGTCAGCAACAGCAGCGCGCCAATCGCCATGAACGGCAGCGCAGTGAGCACATCCTCCATCAGCCGGTCGGTCAGCGCGCCCATCAGCCAGTTGATGATTTCACTGGCGGCAAATGGGTTCGGCGCGATGCTGATGACCAAGGCGGTTAGTGCTCCCGCCAGCGTTGACAAGACCATGCCGCCCAATATGAACCCGATTGGCCCGCCACCGCGGCCGATCGCCAACAGCAAAAGGATGCTGGCACCTGCGCCAATCATGGCGCAGCCGAATAGGCCAAAGGGCACAAGGTTGATGCCCAAGAAGATCGCCAGAACGCCGCCCAAAGCAGCGCTTGCTGAAACCCCGAGCACAGTCGGGTCGGCCAATGGATTGCGTAAATAACCCTGCAGCACTGCGCCCGACAGCCCAAGGACCGCCCCAACGCAAAGCCCGAGAAGCGCGCGAGGCAGGCGAAGCTCAAGGAAAATCCAGCCGTCGGCATTGTCGGCGGCCCATGACATCGGCCAAATCCAGACCTTGCCCGCCATCAGCGAAAGCAGGAACCCCGCAAGCGTGAGGCAAAGCAAAAGGCCAGTCATGAAACGCGATGTCATCGGCCACCTCCACTTGCGTGCGCAATCAGCGATGCCCGTGTCTTCGACAAGATCGCGGATACTTTAACGATCGTGGGACCGCCGCAGAATAACAGCTGGTCAGGAAAATCGACGATGCGCGTTTTGCCGTCCAAATGCCGCAATAGCGTTTGCCGTGCGGTAAGCGCTCGGGCATCTTCGCCCTGCGCAATGGTGGGCATGAAGATGACCGTCGGCGGGTTACGCAGGAGGGTCTCCAGCGGCAATATGCCCCATGACGCCAGCCCATATTCGGCGCTGGCATTGCGAAATCCGTGACGCTGTAACAGTTCGTCTTGCAACGTGCCTTTGCCGGCAACGAACCCGCCATTTTGCCAGATCACTGCTGAAACTGGCGGCTGGGCGTTCGCGGGTTTGGGCAGTGCACTTTGTATGCGCCAAACAAGGGCTTCGCCCGCCTCCACCCTGCCGATGGCTTTCGCCAGCGTGCGGATTTGCGTGATGTCCTCTGCAATCGTCGGCGCCACGCCGATGGCCACTGTTTTAATCCCTGCGCGCGCCAGCACGGCATTTGCACCCGACGATGCCAGATTGCCGGTCAGCACCAATTTCGGGCGCGCCAAAAGCAATTCTTCTGCGCTCGCACCAATGGCGGGATACTGCATGGACCAAGCCAAAGGTGCAGATGCGCTTTCGGGATCATGCGAATAAGTGCTGACCGCAGTCACTTGGCCGGGCAACGCAATTTCGGCCAGCACTGCGTCAATGCAGGGATTATTCGAGACAATGCCGCTGGGCACAATTGTACCTTGGTTGGCGCATCCGGCCAGCGCCAATAAAGGCAACATGCACCACCCGAGACGCATCAGAATTTGGCCCTGACGCCAACCGCGGCATTGCGGCCAAAGCTGTTATATCCTGCTACGACACTGTACTGCACATCGAAGATGTTATCGACGCGGCCATAAAGCTCAAGCCTGTCGTTGATCGGCAATGATGCCCGCAAGCCAACCAACGCATAGCCATCAATACCCACGCTGTTTGACGCATCGTCAAAGCTATCGCCGATCAACAACACACTGCTGCCCACCGACAGGCCAAAAGGCGTTTGCCAGTCGACCGTCAGGCTGCCGCTATGTTGCGGACGTAACGCCAGTCGGTTGCCGAAATTCGCACCCGCAGACCGGTTAACCGCATCGACCAGCGTATAGCTCGCCCGAATGTCCAATCGGTCGGTGGGGTTCAGGTTGAAGCCAGCTTCTGCGCCGGTTGATTTCACGCGATCGATGTTTTCGGACTGAAAAGTTGCAAAGGAGAACGCGATCAAGTCCGTGCTGCGCCGGTTAAAATAGGTCGCGAAAAACCGGGCCTTTCCGTCCAATATTTGCTGTTCGAAACCAAGGTCGAAATTGCGCACGGTTTCGGGGCGCAGGTCGGGGTTGCCATAAGGTGGTTGACCTTCAGTCAGCGTCGGCGCGCGGAAACCCTCGCCATAGGTGGCGCGCAACATGGTGCGGCCATCATTGGGGGTGAAGGCAATATTGCCGCCCAATGTCGTTTGCCCGCCATAGTCTCTATATTGGTCATGTCGGACCCCGCCCGTCAGTGTCAGCCCGGCCAATGGGCGAACGATAATCTGGCCAAAGCCGCTGGCGACGTGGTTGCGCGCGATATCGGCTGCAGCGCCCTCAAAAGATGTGCTGGCGAACGACCGTTCATACTCCAAACCAGCGGTAAGGGTCAGGGCGTCGTTGACGTCAAATGCCGTGTGATATTCCGCGCGGTCGATGCTGCCACGGACAATGAAGTTGTTGAAGCTGAACACCACCGGGTCGGTGCCAAGCCGCCTGATGTCGGTTCGTGTGTAAGCCATGCGGTTTTGCATGCGGCCGTCGAGCGCAACGACATTCGCCCCGACATAGCCGACAAATTGCCGGTTGCGGGTGACGGGCAGGGCATTGGCGCCGATCCCAAAGGCGGAGTCATATTCCACTGTCGCGTGGTTATAATAGCCACGAAAATCGAGGTTGAAGGCATCGCTTATGTTCAACTTCAACCGGCCATTGCCCGCGAAATTTTCAAAGCCATCGCGTTCGGTGCCGCCCGCCAGTGCCGAAATTCCTTGGGCATCGACATATGACCCGCCAAAGCTGCCTTCGATCAGGCCACTGCTTCCGGCCATGTTGGCGTTCATCCGTTTGGTATCGGCGGCACCATATTCCGCGCCGAAGCGTCCTTCGAAACCATCGACCGGGGCCAGTGACTGGATATTGACTACGCCGCCAATCGCTTGGCTGCCCCAGATGATTGAGTTTGGCCCGCGCAGGACTTCCACCTGACCAATATTGCCCGTCATCAGCGGGCCAAAATCAAACGCACCATTGGGGTTGGTGAGGTCATTGATCCGCACGCCATCGATGAGCACCAGCGTCTGCGAACTGTTGCCGCCGCGCAAAAACGCGCTGGTCTGCCCGCCAAGGCTGCCGCGTGCGGCAACGGTAACGCCGGGCACGCTTTGCAACGCATCACCGATGGTGGCGCTTTGCAATTGGTCGAGCCGCTCGCGCTCGACAATATCGATCGCTTGTCCTGTTTCTGACCGCGGTTGTTCAAATCCACTAGCGGTGACAACGATAACGTCGTCCCATTCATCGGCCAGTGCCGACGTCGGCAGCAGCGCAAGCGCCGCGGCCGCATATTTTAAATAAGTCATGGAACTATCTCCTTCGCATGACGTCCAACACAATGTCGTCACGCGGAGGAAAACCCCGATTGCGCCAGTGTCCCGCAAGCACAAAGGACAAACCGCATTCAGGCAGGTCTCCTGGCTCCCGGGTCAGTGCTCTTGCCCCGCCTTCCCAGTTTCACGGTTACCCGTTTCCCCAGTGGCATTTGGAGCAAAAGCTCGCCGGTTACAGTTGCGGGAACAGCGCCGGATTTCCGCCGGCTTCCCTATTATCCACGCTCTCGCGCAGACCTGGTGCGTACGAAGCGGGTTACGCCGCTTTTGTAAGGAGGGCAAGGACTTCAGCGGCTATGGGCGCTGGCGCTATTCAGTGGCGGGTCTTGCCCGGGCGCTGCATACCCCAAAATTGCGGGCCTTCGGGCACTTGCCAGCTATGCTTGATGGCAAAACCAAAGCTTTGATA
The DNA here is from genome assembly GCF_044338195.1 of Sphingorhabdus sp. Classification (GTDB taxonomy): domain Bacteria; phylum Pseudomonadota; class Alphaproteobacteria; order Sphingomonadales; family Sphingomonadaceae; genus Sphingorhabdus_B. The sequence continues at coordinate 32,344 of NZ_JBIIMC010000009.1, forward strand.
TAACGCAATATTATGTTCGTCTGCGGTTTCCAGATAGGCAGGTAATCCATCCTGATCGGCGCGCTCCAAACCGGCGCGAATGGCAGCGCCGCCATAACCCTTGCCCTGATAGGCCGGATCACATCCCGCATAATGCAAATACCAGACGGGCTCTTTTGGCAGATGCTTTTCGATGAGGTCTGCGACTTCGAGGCCGCGAAATATCGAAAAGCGCAGCTGCTGGACGAACGGCAATATTAGCCGCGCGGTATCCAACATGCTGTCGCGGGCCTGCCCCGGACCACGCCATAAAGTGACGGCCTCTATGCCATCGGTTCCATACACCGCACCTTTGCGATGTTCGTCGCGCAAGAACAGATGGAACATGCCCGTAAGCCGCTGCGCGCGCAGCTTTGCGTCTGGAATGACGTAGCTCCACCCGGTTTCTGTCTGGAACGCCCGCGCCAATGTCTCGGCGATTTCCAGATTGTCCGTTGGCTTTAACAAACGTGCGTGCGGCAAATTAGGCCTTTGCTTGCGTTAGGATGGGCAGATTGCGGACACGCTTGCCGGTGGCAGCGAACAACGCATTGGCCAAGGCAGGGGCCGCCGGAGGAACGCCAGGTTCGCCAATGCCGCCCATATCTGCGCCGCTGTTGAGGAAATGGATATCGATCTCCAAAGGCGCGCCTGCCATTTTCAACAACGGATAATCCGCCAAGTTGCTTTGTTGAACCGCGCCATTTTCAAGCGTAATCGCCTCACCAATGGCGGACGAAAGCCCCATGATGATGCCGCCCTCAATCTGCGCCATGGCGGCGTCCGGGTTAACAATGCTTCCGGCGTCCACGACCGTTGTTACCTTATGCACTTTGGGCATGCCGTCTTCACCGACCGACGCTTCGATAACCTGCGCGACGATGGTTCTGAAGCTTTCGACAAGTGCGACACCGCGACCCGTTCCGGCGGGAAGGGGGGAGCCCCAACCGCTGCGTGCAGCAACTTCGTCCAATACGCGTAAATGCCGTGATCCCGCCTTCAAATGATTACGGCGAAACACAACCGGGTCTTCGCCCGCTGCATGGGCCAGCTCGTCCATGAAGCTTTCGTTGTAAAAGCCCTGCTGGGTCGAGTTGACCGAACGCCACGCGCCGGTTTGCTGGTTCGAAACATGCGCAAAATGGCGACGCGACACGGCGGGAAGGGTATAAGGGAATACCGTTTCGCTCTCCGCGCTTTCGGGTTGGGCATAGTCGTTGCGATATGCGCTTATGCGTTTTTCTTTGGTCAATGATGCCTGCAACGCGGCGGAGCTTTGTGGTCGATATGCGCCTTGGGCAACTTCTTCCTCACGGCTCCAGATCAGCTTCGCCGGATAAGGCAATTGCATCGCAAGCTTTGTGACCTGCGCGACGATTTCCATATACATCGGCAAGCGGCGGCCAAAGCTGCCACCGATCATCATCGGGTGGAAGGTCACATCATCCGCGTCGAGACCGGAAACGTCCACGGCCATCATCTTGGTGGCAAGCGGGTCTTGCATGCCGCCCCAAATGTTGAGCTTCCCATCCTTGAAATGGGCGGTCAGGGCAAATGGTTCCATCATCGCGTGGTGCAAAAATGGCACCTGATATTTCGCCTCGATCGGCTTTGCGCCAAGACCAGCCTGCACATCGCCGTCGCCGGCTGTGCTATCGGCATCGCCCTTGGCGATCAGGGCATCCTGCGCCTTGAAAATGGACGCGGTCGAGATGCCGCCATTGCCGCCGTCCGAAAACTCTGGTGTGAGCGCGCGCAAGCCGGAAATGGCGGGCCAATAACCTTTCGCCACGACAGCAACCGCATCATCGAGCTTGATGACTTTCTCGACACCTTTGACCGCCAAGGCAGGCGCAGTGTCCACGGACGTCAATTTGCCACCACGCACAGGCGCTGCCATGATCGTTGCGACGCGCATGTCGGGGACCGCAAAGTCGATGCCATATTGCGCGCTGCCATCGACCTTCGCGGGAATGTCGAGCCGCTGTATCGATTGGCGCATGATGCGATATTGCGACGGATCCTTCAGCTTCGGCGCATTGTCGAGTGACAAGGTAGCCGCCTCGGCCGCCAGTTCGCCATAGCGCAACGCACGACCGGATTTGGCATGGATGACATGGCTGTCCTGTGTCGTCAGTTCATCGGCTGGAACGTCCAGCCGCTTGGCAGCGGTTTCAATCAATGCCAGCCGCGTCGCCGCGCCGACATTTTGAAAGGTCACCCGGCCCGTGAACCGCAACGCTGTGGAGCCGCCGGTCATCTGAAGGTTCATTTGCCGCGCGAGGAAGGACAGGAATGATTGCGGAATGCCATTAATGATCGCAGGCTGCCCCGTCATATCGGCAAGGAAAGCGCGTCCAAGCCCCACATTGGCGAACGCCGGTTCTGCGGGTGCAGAAACAACACGCACCTGATCCCACGCAGCGTCCAGTTCTTCGGCGAGCATTTGCGCAAGACCGGTGTTGGAACCCTGACCAATGTCGGTGTGCGGCGAATAAATGGTGATGCTGTCATCCTCACCAATTTTCAGCCATGTGGCAAAGCTGTGGCCGCCGTCGCTTTCAAGGCGTGCCTTGGCGGATTTGGCAGCATTGCTGTCGGCGATGGAGATACCGAACAGGCCGGCACCGACCACGGCTACACCGCCGATGAGGAAGGCACGGCGTTTGACGCCCTTGCGCTTTGTTGGTTGCACTTCAGTTGCGGTGTTGTCAGCCATTATGCCGCTCCTTCTGCAGGTTTCGCTGCTTTCGCCGCTTGCCCGGTCGCTGCATGGATCGCCTTGCGGATGCGCGGATAGGTGCCGCAGCGGCAGATGTTGGTCATCGCCTCATCAATTTGTGCATCGCTTGGGCTGCCGGTTTTTTCGATGAGCGCCACAGCGGCCATAATCTGCCCCGACTGGCAATAGCCGCATTGCGGAACCTGCGCAGAAATCCATGCTTGCTGGACGGCGTGGAGCGTACCATCCGCAGATTTGAGGCCTTCGATGGTAGTGATCGCCTTGCCCGCGACTTCGCTCACGGGAAGGCTGCACGAACGGGTGGGTTCGCCATTCACATGGACGGTGCACGCGCCGCAGGCCGCAATGCCGCACCCGAATTTCGTACCGGTTAGGCCAAGCTCTTCGCGGATAACCCAAAGCAACGGGGTGTCCGGCTCCGCCGAAAGTGCCACTGGCTTGCCATTGATTGACGTCTGAATTGCCATGCAAATAAGCTCCCACCCAAAACTGCGTTTCATATAGCAACGCTTCCGCCTCTTTGCTAGCGCATTGCCATGACTATGGGCAGCGCCAATCACGACCGTATCCTTGCCGCCGCAATCGACTGGGCAGGCGCGCCGATGGCGATTGCCACGGTGGTCGAAACCTGGAAATCCGCGCCATGTCCGGTCGGTACACATATGCTTGTGCATGCGGACGGGCGCTTTGTGGGGTCTGTTTCTGGCGGCTGTGTTGAAGGCGACGTCCTTGAGCGTGCGCAGATGGTTTTGGCAGGCGCGCCGTCGGTGCTCCGCCGATATGGCGTTGCTGACGATGCGGCGTGGGACGTGGGCCTGCCCTGTGGCGGGGATATTCAGGTGCTGGTCCAGCCTGTTTCCGCCGATGGTTTTCCTGCGCATCTGTTTGCCGATATCATCCAGGCGCGCTCTGCCGGCGCGGCGCTGTCGGTTGCGACGGATTTGGAATCGGGCCGAAGTGCTGTGCTGGACGATGATGCGGGTGTTGGTTTCGTCAATATCTACCATCCGCCGCGCCGTTTGCTGATTGTCGGCGCGGTTGAAATTGCATCGGCCCTTGCCGCCATTGCGGTATCGCAGGGGGTGGATGTCACATTGAGCGACCCGCGCGGCCGATTTTTAACGGCGGAACGCTTTCCCGGCATTCGGTTGGATGACCGCTGGCCCGACGACGCGGTCAAGGCTTTTGCGCCCGATAGCCGAAGCGCGATTGTGACGCTGAGCCATGATCCCAAAATCGACGACCCTGCGCTGGCGGCGGCGCTGGCGAGCCCTGCGGCCTATGTCGCTGCGCTCGGTTCCGTCCGGTCACATCAGGCACGTTTGGCCCGGCTGTCGGCGGCGGGTGTAACTGCAGAACAATGCGCGCGCATTGAGGGGCCAGCGGGCGTGGCGATTAACGCCATCAGCGCGCCCGAAATCGCGCTGTCTATCGCAGGCGGCATGATCCGCGCGTTTAACCAAGGGCTGCGTTGATGCAGGCGAAGGACGTGGCAATCGTCCTGCTGGCGGCTGGCAATGCGCGGCGTTTTGGTGCCGATAAGTTGATGGCAGAATTTGAAAGTGCGCCACTGGGTGCGCGTGCGGCGCGTGAACTGGGCGGCATTGCGTCAGCCGCGCATTTCGCGGTGTGTCAGCCCGACGCAATTATTGCCGCACATTATAAGCTTTTGGGATTTGATATTGTCGATAACCCGAACCCCAGCATCGGGCTATCGGGCTCGCTCCATCTCGCGGTTGAGGCAGCCTTGCGCACCGATGCGCAGGCGTTGCTTATCGGGCTGGCCGATATGCCGTTCGTGCAGGCTGCCCATGTCGAGGCGCTGATTGCGGCTTGCACGGATGATGTGGTGGCATCTTTTGACGGAAACCAGCCCATGCCGCCCGCTATATTCCCGCGATCTCATTGGCCGGATTTGCTGGCGACAGCGGGCGATGCTGGCGCGCGGCATATTCTGGCCCGTGCAGAAAAACTGACCGCACCTGCGGGCATGTTGCGCGACATTGATACGCCAGATGATTTGGCCGCTTCAAAAGTTTCGTTTCATCGCATAGACCGTCCGCAATGAACCAAATATCTGCACGCCCCGCTATCGAAGCTGCTTTGCGCAATCCGAACCTTATGGCGGCGGCTGTCGCGCTTTCCGAAAACAGGTTGGAGGATGCAGAGCCGCTGTTGCGCGGTCATTTGCGTGATGCGCCGACGGACGTTGCCGCCATTCGCATGATGGCGGAATTGGCGGCGCGTGTGGGCCGGTTGAAAGATAGCGAGGCATTGCTTCGCCGCGCGCTTGAGCTGACACCTGACTTTGGCGCTGCGCGTGCCAATCTGGCAACGGTATTGTACAAACAGAACCGGTTTCCAGAGGCGCTTGAGCATTTGAATGCCGTGCTCGCCGAAGACGGTGACAATCCGGTGCAGCAAAATTTGAAGGCTGCGGCACTCGGGCGGATTGGCGGTTATGCAGAGGCTATTGCGCTCTATCAGGAACTGACCGCGCGGTTCCCCGACCATGCCAAATTGTGGATGAGCTATGGCCATATGCTCAAAACCGTTGGCAATCAGGACGAAAGCGTTGCGGCATATCGGCACGCCATATCGGTGGAACCAACGCTGGGCGAAGTGTATTGGAGCCTTGCCAATCTAAAAACCTACCAGTTTTCGGACGACGATGTTGCGGCGATGGAGACCGCTTTAACATCGGCCGGGTTGGTTTCGGAGGACGCGTTTCATCTGCATTTTGCGCTGGGCAAGGCAAGCGAAGAGCGCGCGGATCATACCGCCGCCTTTGCGCATTATGCCAAGGGCAACGCGCTGCGCAGTGCGGAGCTGCATTATGATCCGCAAAGCGTAAGTACGCAGGTCGATAAGATCGCGGCCCAGTTCACCACTCCATTTTGGGAAGGGCGCGCGGGACAGGGGCATAAGGCGCCAGACCCTATCTTCATCATCGGCATGCCGCGTGCGGGCTCGACGCTGATTGAGCAAATCCTTGCGAGCCATTCCATGGTTGAAGGGACGATGGAACTACCGGACATTCCAGCCATGGCGCTGCGTGAAGGGCGCGGGTCGGACTGGATTGATGCGACCGTTGCGCTATCCGCCGATGATGCCGAACGGCTTGGCGCGGAATTCATCGAGCGCACGCGCATCCAACGCAAAACCGACAAGCCATTTTTCATCGATAAGCTGCCCAACAACTGGAATTATCTGGCGTTCATCCGTTTGATTTTGCCGGGCGCCAAAATCATTGATGCGCGGCGGCACCCGCTGGATTGCTGCTTTTCCAATTATCGCCAGCATTTCGCCAAGGGGCAGGCGTTCAGTTATGACCTTGCGCATATGGGCCAATATTATGCCGATTATGTGCGGGCGATGGCGCATTTTGATGCTGTTGCGCCGGGCTATGTCTACCGCGTCATTCACGAACAATTGCTGGAAGACCCGGAGCAAGAAATCCGGAAACTTTTGGAATATCTGGGGCTGCCGTTTGAAGATGCGTGTCTGAATTTCCATGAAAACAAGCGTGCGGTGCGCACTGCGTCGAGCGAACAGGTCCGCCGCCCCATCAACCGCGACGGCGTTGACCAATGGAAACCGTATGAAGCGCATCTTGAGCCGTTAAAGCGCGCACTTGGCCATTTGTGGGAAATTTATCCGGCCGCAGCATAGTTGCTGGGTTGCAACACAGAAATGTAAAATTGTATAAAAACGGCTGATGGAGCGAAAATATATTGCGTGAGGGCGCAATTGGGAGCCTATTTATTCTAGGGTAACAAGGGAGGGTCGCTGCATGCGCCTACAAAGTCAGAAGTCTAACGTCCGAACAGCTCTCGTTGTGCTGTTGACATCAACCGCCTTCGCAGCGCCAGCTATGGCGCAGCAAGCCGCTGAAGAGGACAGCAATGTCATCGTCGTGACCGCGCAAAAGCGTGAACAGAATCTGCAGGATGTGCCAATTGCCATCAACGCGATTGGCAATGAAAAGCTCGATCAGCTTCAGGTCAGCGAATTGCAAGATGTCGTCAAGTTTTTGCCTTCGGTCACGATCCAGCAAGGCGGACCAGGTTTTGCGCAGGTGTATTTCCGCGGCGTAGCGTCGGGTGAAAACGCGAACCACTCGGCATCGCTGCCGACCGTCGGCACATATCTTGACGAAATGCCGATCACGACCATTCAAGGCGCGCTTGATTTGCACGCATATGACCTCGCACGTGTTGAAGCACTGGCGGGTCCACAAGGCACATTGTACGGCGCAAGCTCAATGGCAGGTACATTGAAGCTGGTGACCAATGCGCCCGATCCTTCCGGACTTTACGGCAGCGTCGGCGTTGAACTCAACAATGTTGCGCATGGCGATTTCGGTTCGATTTACGAAGGCTTTGTGAACGTGCCAATCGCCGAAGGCGCCGCAGCGCGTTTGGTCGGCTGGTATCGTGATGATGGCGGCTATATCGACAATATTCAGGGCTCGCGCACCTTTGCGAGCTCAGGCATTCGCCAAAGCAATACCGCGTTGGTTGAAAAGAACTTTAACGACGCTGAAACATATGGCGCACGTTTGGCTTTGGGCATTGATCTGGACGAAAACTGGACCATCAAGCCAACGCTGATGGGCCAAGTCCAGAACACCCAGGGCAGCTATTCACAGGAACGCTCCGGCCAAACAACCGGTGAACTGCAAACTGTGCAGTACAATCCAGAGGGCAGCCGCGATAAATGGATTCAGGCCGCGCTTACCGTTGAAGGTAAGATCGGCAATTGGGATGTCACCGCGACGGGCGGACATTTGCGTCGTAAGACAGAAACGCAATTGGACTATTCCGATTATGCGTATTTCTATGACGCGCTCGCTGGGTACGGCAATTATTTCTATGACAATGCCGGGAACCTCGTGAACCCGAACCAGTATATTGAGGGTGTTGACACGTATAGAAAAAGCTTCGGTGAATTGCGTGTTGCCAGCCCTGCGGACGCACCCGTGCGGTTCATTGGTGGTCTGTTTGCACAGCGTCAGTCGCACATCATCGACCAAAACTACATCATCGACAATATTGCCGATTCCATCACGGTTACCGGAACCGACAGCAATATCTGGTTGACCATGCAGAAACGCGTTGACCGCGATTATGCGGCATTTGGCGAATTGACCTATGACCTAACGGAGAAGCTCTCGCTCACCGGTGGTCTGCGTTACTATAAGTTTGATAACTCGCTTCAAGGCTTCTTTGGATTTTCGAGCGGCTATTCCAGCCGAACCGGTGAAGCAGCCTGCCTCAACACCGATGGCACAACACGCCGCGCCAATCCAAGCGGCACACCGGTGCCGATCCTCGTCGATGGCAGCCCTTGTACCAATGTTGACAAGTCGACTTCGGACACTGGCTTCATCCACAAGCTGAACGCCACGTACAAGGTCAATGACGACGTGCTGCTCTATGCAACATGGTCGCGTGGTTTCCGCCCCGGTGGCATCAACCGTCGCGGTACCTTGCCACCTTATGGCTCGGACAAGTTGGACAATTATGAATTGGGTTGGAAAACCACATTCGGTGCGTTCCGCTGGAACGGCGCAGTGTTCCAGGAAGACTGGAATAATATTCAGCTGTCCTTCCTCGGCGCAAACGGTCTTACGGAAATCCGCAATGCCGGTATTTCGCGTATTCGCGGTGTTGAAATGGATGCAGGCTTCCGTGCCGGCGGCTTCAGCCTGAATGCTGGCTTCAGTTATAACGACGCGCAAATTCGCCGTGACTTCTGCGCCATTGCCAACGCGAATTTTGATTGTTCGACACCGGGCAATTCCTTGCTCGCAGAGGCTGGATCGCGTCTGCCTGTTACGGCCAAGTTGAAGGGCAACGCTATTGCGCGTTACGAATTCCCTGTCGCTGACTGGGATGGCCATGTTCAATTTGCCGTCAACCATATTGGAAGTCGCAAGAGCGATTTGCGGCCTGCGCAAAATGCAATCAAGGGCGATTTGGGCGCCTACACGACCGCTGACTTCTCCGTTGGTGTGAAGAGCGACCTATGGACGATCGAGGCTTTTGCGACGAACCTGTTCGACACACGCGGTATCGTGAACACAGGCGTCCAATGCCTTGAAACTGTTTGCGGTACGGACGTGACGCCTGCGACGCCAACTGGCGGTGCATTTTACGACGTGCTGATCAAACCACGGCTGATCGGCGTGAAGTTCTCACGCGATTTTTGACAATTGTTCGCTTTTCTTCCCTGCAAAAATTTGTAGGGAAGGAAGGTGAAATTCGTCATTAAATGAATGACATAAAGTTTGTCGCCAAGGGCGACAGGGGGGAGAAGCCGGATCTGTATAGATCCGGCTTTTTCATTATGGCTTAGCCGAAGATCCGCTTCAGGATGCCTCTGTCAGCCAGCACTTCAGCAGCGCAGTTATGGCCCGGAGCGCCGGTAACACCGCCGCCGGGATGGCTGCCCGCACCGCACATATACAGGCCCTTCAACGGTCCGCGATACGCGCCATGGCCCAAGATAGGACGTGCTGACCACAATTGGTCGAGGCTCATATTTCCGTGCATGATGTCGCCGCCCACAAGCCCGAATTTGCGTTCGAGACCTTTGGGGCTCAAAATCTGCCGGCCAAGGACTGACGCGCGGAAACCCGGTGCATAAGCCTCTACTGTGTCGATGATGACATCGGCCGCCTTGCCCTCTTCGGCATCCCAATCGCGTTTGGAACCATCTGCATTATCCGGAAGCTCCGGCGCAAATTGCTGGCAGAACAGGCTCGCGACATGTTGCTCCGCAGGCGCGAGGCTGTCGTCGATGATGGATGGGATCAGCATCTCGACAATCGGTTTTTGCGACCAACCATCGCGCTTTGCATCAAGAAACGCGCGGTCCATATAATCAAGCGTTGGCGCAATGATGATACCCGATTGATGGTGTTCGCCGGGTTCGGGAAGGCACGTAAACTTGGGCAGTTCTGAAAGCGCGACATTCATGCGGAACGTGCCGCTGCCGGCCTTGAACCCTTTTACGCGGCGTTTGAATTCGGGTTTCAAATCGGCGTCGTCGAACATGCGTTCGTATAACAGCTTTGGTCCAACGTTGGAGATCACGCGGTCGGCGACGATTTCCTCGCCACTTTCCAACCGGACGCCAGCCACTTTTTCGCCATCGACCAGCACGCGCGATACCGGCGCTTCAAGGCTGATTTCCACGCCAAGGGCAACGCACACCTTCGCCATGATTTGCGTAATCGCGCCCATGCCGCCAATGCTATGTCCCCATGCGCCCTTGTTGCCGTTCACTTCGCCAAAGACGTGGTGGAGCAAAACATAGGCGCTGCCGGGCGTATCTGGGCTGGCATAGTTGCCGACGACGGCGTCGAAACCGAACGCCGCCTTGACCGCTTCGCTCTCGAACCAGCTGTCGAGGAAGCTGCGCGCCGATTTTGTGAACAGTTCAAGCACGTCACGTTGCTGCGACAGGTTGAGCTTCATCAGCCCGCGACCCTGCACGGCGGCGTCGATCAATGTCTTCAGCCCGTCACCGACATTGGGTGGCGATTTCAGCGCAAGATCGCGCAGGACGTCGGCAACGCCTTCCAACATGTCATAATATTCGGGAAGCACTGCGGCATCATGTTTTGAAAAGCGCGCAAATTCGGCCTGTGTACGCTCAAGCCCGCCGCCCAGTTTCAAATAGCCGCCGTCTTCTTGCGGCAGAAAATTCGATATCGGGCGTTCAATGACACGGTAGCCATGGTCGGCCAGTTTCATGTCCGAAATGACCTTGGGCTGGAGCAGGCTGACGGTGTAGCTTGCGACCGAGTTGCGGAAACCGGGGTGGAATTCTTCGGTGACGGCCGCACCGCCCACGACATCGCGGCGTTCGACGATACGAACCTTTAGACCGGCGCGCGCCAGATAAAAGGCGCAGACAAGGCCATTGTGGCCAGCGCCAATGATGAGTGCGTCATATTTTTGTGTCATTTTTTGCTCCAGCCCTGCGCAGGGCGATGTTCAAGACGCGACTCGGGAATGATGTTGCGAATTTGGCGACAGAAGCTTTTGAGGCAAACTTCCGTGTCGGACAGCGGACCCATGGAAAAGCTTTGGCTAGCCATGCCTTGCTGCACGCGGGTGATGAGGACGGTATCCTCCGCATTTACTTGCCGGTTAATCCGCCAATTGAGATAGCGGGCAGCGCGCATTTCGCGGCGGTCATCGGGTAAGACATAGCTAATCTCGCGGATGATGCAGCTGGTAGGGCCAGTTGGCAGCCATTGCATGAAATCGACCTGGTCGGGATAAATGTCGAACGCAACCGATGGCCACAGTTTGAAATACAACCAGCGTTTCTGGTTGGCGGCGGGCAGGTGCGGCACTGGAGGTAACAGATTCTGATAGCCACGCTCTGACCAGTTGGCCGATGGCCGGTCCACAAGGTCGCCCCACATGCGGTCAACATGTGGCTCTGCCTCAATGCCGTAGCTTTTGCCGAACAGCCGCGTGAGGCCGGGATGCGCCACCGGAATGTGCAGGCCATCGGAATAATTGTCGCCGACATTTTTCCAGTTCACAGCGCGCGGTCGCATCGTGACCCGGCCAAGCGCCCTGAGTTCTTCAAAACGATAGGGCGCGACTTGGTCTTCATAAGGCGCCATCATGTCGGCGACCGAGGGGCCGCCGCTTTCCAGGCGGACAAAAACAAAACCGCGCCAGATTTCCATGTCGACAGCGACAAGACCCGCTTTGTCCTTGTCCAAAGTGGGGTAGGACGCGCTGTCCGGAACACCCGTCAGGCGGCCATCAAGATCATAGGTCCAGGCATGATAAGGGCACACAAGTTTCTTGGCGCATCCGCCTGATCCATCGACCAAGCGGCTGCCCCGGTGGCGGCAGACATTGGTAAAGGCACGCAATACCTGATCCGCACCGCGCACGACGATGACGCTTTCGCCGATATAATCGAGGCTATGCCAGTCGCCACTGTTCGCGACATCGCTGACATGGCAGACTACTTGCCATGAGGGACGGAAAATCCGATCTACCTCAAGCGCTGCAAATTCAGGATCATCATAGGTCCATGCTGGCAGGCTCCAGCCGTCCAGATTGTCACGCTCTATGTGCAGGTCTGATTCGGACATCTTGCTCTCCTTGTTATACGAGTGTATAACAACTCGATGAGCGCCCGACAAGCCTTCACCCGCGAAAGCGCTGATACCCGCAGAGATGCCTTAATCGCGGCCTGTGCGCGCTGTCTGGCGACCTATGGAGCGCAGGGCGTATCGGTACGTGCGATCTGCGTGGAAGCTGGCGTATCACCGGGGTTGTTGCGGCATTATTTCGATGGAATTGATGCGCTGATCGCGGAAACATATCGGACGACGGGGACACGCGTTTCCGCAGCGATGCACGCGGCCGTTGTTATGGTTCCCGAAACAGATCCGCGTGGGCGATTGCTGGGGTTTATCACCGCCAGTTTTCGGGAACCCATTGCCGACCCTGCTTTGCTCGCGACATGGCTCGCCTTTTGGAGCCTGTCGCGAACGTCGCCCATAATTGGACAAATTCATGACGAGCTGTACGCCGAAAACCGACAGGATATCGAAAGGCTGATATCCGCCTGTCCCAACGCGCCGAAGGATACACGGCTCGCCGCGGTGGCGCTGACGGCGTTGGTCGATGGCTTGTGGTTGGAACTGAGTTTGGGCAACGCGCCGTTCAGCGTTGCTGAAGCCGAGGCACTGGCCGAAAAGTGGGTGGATAGTTTCATTTGAAACAGTAAGGTTGCGGGATGGCCGATACATCCCAACCCGATACCCCAATGACCTATGCGCGGTACCTCGCGCTCGACAGACTTCTGGATTGTCAGAATCCGCAGTCCGATTTGGATGATGAGATGCTTTTCATCATCATCCACCAAACCAAAGAGCTTTGGCTAAAACAAATCATCCGCGAGCTTCAACTGGCGCGATCGCAAATTCGGAACGATGCGCTTGTGCCTGCTTATAAGGCGTTAGCGCGCGTTAGCCGTATTCAGGCGGTGATGACGCTCAGCTGGGATGTGCTGTCGACGATGACGCCGTCCGAATATACACGGTTCCGGCATGTCCTTGGGCCAAGCTCTGGCTTTCAGTCGGACCAGTTCCGCACAGTGGAATATTTGCTCGGTCTTAAAGCGTCGGCATTTTTGAAATATCAGGAAGACAGGCCAGATGCGCATGCGGCAATGACCGACGCACTCATGAACCCAAGTATTTGGGATGATGCCATTGCCGCTTTGGCACGCGCGGGGTTCGACATACCGTCTGCGTTGTTGGAACGCGACTGGAGCGAGGCGCATGTGTTTTCGCCGGAGGTCGAAGCGGCGTTTCTCACGGTCTATCGCAACCCTGACACATATTGGGAATTGTACCAGTTGGCCGAAAAGCTCGTCGATCTGGACGATGCAATGGCGACGTGGCGGCACAAGCATGTCCTGACCGTCGAGCGTATCATTGGCGGTAAGACCGGAACTGGCGGGACGGCGGGTGTCAGCTATTTGAACGGCACCGTGTCCAAGCGCGCCTTTCCCGAATTATGGTCGCTGCGCACGCAACTGTGACCGCTTCATATATCATCAGCGGGCATGAACCGATTTCATGTCACAAGGTTGCAACAGCAGCCGACTAGCGCGATACGCAGTATATTGAATCGGACCATCGGGGGAGCACGGGATGTCATTTTTTATCAATCGTCGCAATTTGTTGGCAACCGCTGGCTTTGGCATTGGCGGCTTATTGCTGCCGGGCGGAGCCGCCATGGCGCAGACACTGCTTGGCCTTACCGGTTTTACGCACAATGTCGCCAGTGGTGAGCCTGGCCCGGATTCCGTGCTGTTGTGGACACGTTATGTAAACCCGACCGGCGGTCCATCCAAAGTCCGCGTCGAAATTTCCGAAAGCCAGGATTTTTCTAAAATTGCGGGCGGCGGTCAAATGGTAACGGGTCCTTGGCGCGACCACACCGTGAAGATTACGGTCGATAATCTCGCGCCCGGCAAATGGCACTGGTTCCGCTTCATTGCGCCCGACGGCAGCATATCGCCTATTGGCCGCACGAAGACATTGCCCGTTGGCAAAACGTCGAATTTCAACATCGCGATATTTTCATGCTCGAACTTGGGCTTTGGCGAATTCAACGCATATGGCCATGCCGCAGCACGCAACGACATCGACCTTGTGCTGCACATGGGCGACTATATCTATGAATATGGACGCGGTGGTTATGATGGCGGCGCGAAATTCGCGGCGCGCATTTTTCCTGCTGACGAAATTCTGACTTTGGCGGATTATCGGTTGCGCTATTCCAGCTATCGGGCTGATCCGCAATTGCAGGCACTGCACGCCAATTTCCCGATGATCGTAAATACCGACGATCATGAAACAGCGAACGACGCTTGGGAAGGCGGCGCGCAGAACCATAGCGTCGACGAAGGCGACTGGAATGCCCGTCGCAATGCAGCGATGCAGGTCTGGCGCGAATGGTTGCCCGTCGGTGAACAGCCTTGGAAAGAATATTCAATAGGCGACCTTGCGACTTATTACCGCACCGACACGCGGGCGGTCGCGCGCTCCAAGCCCTATTTTCATGGCGACCTGATGCGCGCGGCAGATCCGGCAAAGGCCTTTGCCGAGTTTCGCGACGGCGCTTGGCAAGATCCGTCGATGACCATGTTTGGCTCGGAACAGGAAGCATGGCTGTCGCGCAGCATAGGCCGCAACAAATCGACTTGGACTGTCTTGGGCTCGGGTACCAACATGGGCTATAACTACACCCCAGAATCCGCCATTGACTGGTTCCCGAAAGATGCGCCCGAACGCACACGTAACTTTGTGCGTCAGGGCATCGCCGCGGCGAAGGCTGGCCTGCCATACAATCTCGACAATTGGGGCGGCTATCCTGCGGCGCGTTCACGCATATTGGCCGCTGCGCAGCGCGCCGATGCCAACCTTGTCGTGATCACAGGCGACAGCCACAACGGATGGGCTTACGACCTGCCAGAAGGTGGCAAACCCGCCGGTGTAGAGTTTGGAGGCCACAGCGTGTCTTCACCCGGCTTTGAAAGCGCAACGCAAGGGACGGATCCGTCCACTGTGGCGCGCGGACTGCTTGAAGGCAATAAGCAGGAATTGCGTTGGGTGGACACATCCAACCGTGGTTACATGCACTTGGCGCTGACGCCGCAGGCTGCGACGAACGAGTGGGTGTTCATGCAAACTGTGAAAGACATTTCGCTCGCCACCAAGGCTGGCCACAAAATGAAAGTCCGTCCAGGCCGCAAAGTTCTCGAACAGGCATAAGGTGCAATTTAACCGGTCGGTTAAATCGCCTTGATTTTGTCCATCGCCTCGCGCCATAGTGAATGCAACGGCGCGAGGAGAGAATGACATGCAGATGCCTGGCTTAGGATATAGCGAAGAGCAGATTGAGTTGCTGGATGTGGCGACGACCTTTTGTCGTGACAAATCTCCAATTGATCGCGTCCGCAAGTTGATGGAAAGCGATCTTGGCTATGACGCCGAAATCTGGGCTGAAGTTGCGGCTTTGGGTTGGACTGCAATCGCCATTCCGGAAGCACATAATGGCGTCGGGCTGACCATGGCTGAAGTCGTACCAGTTGTGGAACAAATGGGGCGGCATTTGATGGCTTCGCCGTTGGTCGCATCCACGCTGGCTGCGCAAGCGCTCATCGCTGGTGGCACAGAAGCACAGCGCGCGGAATGGCTGCCAAAGCTTGCCGAAGGGGCCATTGGTTCACTCGCGCTATCCGAAGCGCATGGCGACTGGGATCTGCTCAACATCACCGCGACGGCCAAGGTTGATGGCGACAGCATCCTGTTGTCCGGTGAAAAGCAGTTTGTGCTTTGGGCTGAAAGCGCGGATATCATTATCGCATCGGTCATGCTTGATGGCAAAGCAGCGCTTGTCGCGTTGACCGCGGATGATGTCGCTGGCCGTCTGCGCCGCGAATCCATCATTGACGAAACCAAGCGCAGCTTTGCGGTGTCGCTCGATGGACTGTCGGTGCCCCGCGCCGCATTGCTGGACGTCGCGCGCGCCGCGTCCACATTGGCGCATGTCGAGCAGGCCGCCAATCTGTTGCAGAGCGCCGAAATGTGCGGCGGCGCGCAGAGCGTGATCGATTACACCGTCAGCTATCTGCAAACGCGCAAACAATTCGGCAAAATCATTGGCGAGTATCAGGCGCTCAAACATCCGACCGTTGACGCCTATGTCGACTATGAAAAAGCGCGGTCGCATTTGTACAGCGCCGCGAACAGTTTTAGCGATCAGGGGATGGGCGAAATCGCCGTGCGGATGGCGAAAGCCGCCGCAGATGGCACCTACAGCTTTGCCGCCGACCGCGCGATCCAATTCCACGGTGGCTTTGGCTTTACCCATGATTGCGACGCCGGGTTGCACCGCCGTGCCGCGATATTCCACGCGTCACAATATGGTGATGCGGCATGGCAACGCGCAAAGCTTGCGCCGTTGTTGCTCGGGTAATCATGATGTCAAAATTGTCGGGGCAACCACACAACATGTTGCCGCCGATCTCGATAAAGGCCCATTCATATTGTGCCCTATGATATTTTGCTAACTATTGTAACCAAATGAGGTTACGTCTGATCATAAGCATCTGTAATATAATCGAAAAATGATAAATAGTGGCAAAATGATTATATTTGCTTTCGTAGCGGTGGCGATATGCCGTGCAATTTTCTTTGCGAACCTCAAGGGCGCACAGCCGAAGCGATAAGCGCGCGCCGCATCGATGCTTAGTTGTTAAGATTCGGTATTTTTCATCACCTTGGTGGATGTCTGGGAAAGCTCCACGAGGTTTATTTTGTTTGCGTCCGGTGGGAAAAATGGTCGAATTCCAAGATGATTTAGACATCAACGACCAGATTCGCACTTTCGAGGTTCCCATTACGTTCACGCAAAAGCAGCTGGAAAAGATGCTGCTCGCCTTTCAGGCGGATGCGCATGATGCAGCTATATTTGACGAAGATTCCAATTCAGCCGACGTTGCCACGACGCTGGCAGTGAAAAAAGCCGTCGACCTTATCGAAATCGCCAAGCGCCGCTCGCGGCTTGTTGCAGATGCAAACCTGTTTGCTGACCCTGCTTGGTTCATCCTTTTGGACCTGTTTGTTCGGCAGCATTCCGGTTTGGACACGGGCGTTTCCAGCGCCTGCCAAGCGTCATTTTCGCCTGTCACAACAGCGCTGCGGCACATTGCGATTATGACCGAACGAAATATCATTGTCCGGCGCTTCGACCCGCGCGACCAGCGCCGTGTATATCTGGAACTGACTGAGGAAACGAAACAGGAAATTCAGCGTATTTTGCTGACCGACGACGATAGTGACCTGACGATCGCGTCTTAAGTGCAGTTTTCGGCTGCGCCACGGGCTACGCCCGCTCGGCATTTGTTTGCAAAATCGACGACGACAGCCTATTCAGCGCTTCGAAATTCATAAATTTTTATTCAATTTGCGGTTAAATCGATGAAATCAATTAATGAGCTAGACAGCAAGACGCTGCATGAAATCATGCAGCCGTTAAACATCATACGGTTGTCTTGTGGTAATATTCGCGCAAGGATTTCAAATCATCCAAGTGAGAATTCTGATTATCTTGTTGAGAAAATGGTGCGTATCGAAGAGCAAGTCGTGCGCGCTACCAAGCTTTTGCAGGATTTAAAAAGGCGCGATGAAAATGACGGCATGCCTCGCGAAAGTTAAGGGGAAATCATTATGTATGGCATGATTCACCGGGCTGTGCGGCAGATGGTTTTTGATGAGTTGGGTGAAGACGCTTGGCTCGCTCTCGAACATAAGCTGGGTATCGGGCCAACCGAACTGCTGACGGGTATGGTGTATGATGACGCCTTGACCATCGCTATTATCTCGGAGGCGTCCGCGCGGTTGAACTTATCCGTTGAAGCCTGCCTTTTCGAATTTGGTCGCTACTGGATTAAATATGCCGAGCGCGGTTCGCTCGCGTCGATCATGAATTTCACGGGTCAAGATTTGGCCAGCTTCATTGAAAATCTGGACAGATTACATCTTGCGGTGGGGGCAGCTATGCCCGGCGCGCGCTTACCCTCATTCACCACAATATCGAAGGCGCCCGGGCAGCTGATGGTGGAATATCGGTCGGATCGCACCGGTTTGGAGCAATTTGTTCTGGGGCTATTCGATGGTTTGATTACACGCTTTGGTGCGACAGGCGACGTGATGATCGCCGAGCATAAGGCAGACTCGATCATCTTTGAACTGCAATATCAAGACGGAAGTTAACGCGTGCTGCTGACATTTACGGAGCAGCAGCTTGCCAGCCTCCTGCCAGCATATCTGCGTCTGGACTCCTCGCTTCATATTAAAGCGATGGGGCCATCGGTGGTTGAACATATGCCGGATATCCGGATCGGCATGCGATGCACCGATGTGTTTGACTTTGTTCATACCGATATCGAGGAATTTTTCGACAACACACAGGGCGTTAAACCTATCCGGCTCGTTTCGCGCTGTGGAAGGACCCATTTATTCGGCGCAGCGGTTTTTGACAAAACGGGCTGTATCTTGGCAGTGCGGCGTGTTCTGTCCGAAGAATCGATGAACAATGGCACCTTGTATATGAACGACTTCGGTTATGCCGACCCTGTCGTGCTAAGTACTATGCTGATCTCGTTGCAACGGGCCATGCTTGAAGAGCCGCAAGCAACCGCGATTGAGTTGGCCCATGAAAGAGAGCGCAGCGCGAGCCTTCTGGAGCGGACAGGCCGGGTCGCAGGCTATATGGGTCACGACTTTAACAATTTGCTGTCCATCATCAGGTTGAACGCTGACCGATTGCTCCGTAAATTTGGCCATGATGAAAAAATCAGCAATCTTGCCCAGATAATTCGGGAAACGGCTGCGCGCGGATCGAACATTACGCAGTCGCTGATGAGACTGTCACAACAGCAAACGGATACATTGCTGCCTATCGTCATCGACGACCTCATTCGGGAAAATGACACATTTCTGAATAGCGTCGTGGGTTCGGGCATTACCTTTGATATCGATTTACAGGCTGCTAATGCCGAAAGCGTTATCAGTTATAATGGGTTGCTGAACTGCATTATAAACCTGCTCATTAACGCGCGTGAGGCGATGCCGCATGGCGGGCTGATCTCGCTTTCAACATCTATCACGCGCGGCCTTGCCACCAGCAAACCGGACAGCGGTGACACGGAACCAAGCGCATATATTGCCATTTGCGTCGCCGACAGTGGCAGCGGAATGAACGAAGCATTACTTTCACGCGCGTTTGAGCCGCTATTCTCGTCAAAGCCAAAGGGAACAGGCCTTGGCCTTGCATCCGTCCGGGATTTTGCGAAGGAAATGGGCGGTGACGTTTGGCTGGAATCGCAGGTCGGCGAGGGAACCACGGTTTACCTGCATCTGCCCTTGGCAAATCCGTCCACCGAAACCAAAATGGCCCCTGAATTCGTAAAGTCCGCTGACGCACCAGCCATTCGCACGCGGCACATACTTTTGGTCGAGGACGAACCTTACGCGCTTGAGGCACTGGCCGAAATGCTGGAGGCGGAAGGCTATGTGGTTACCCCATGCGCGTCAGGGGAACAGGCCATGCACGCGTTGGAGCAGCAGGCCTATCATCTGTTGCTGACGGATATTGTTATGCCCGGGCAACCCGGCACGGAAATCGCCAGGCTGGCCAAGCTTAGTCAGCCATCGATCAAGACGATATTGATGAGCGGATATGTGCCCGATTCGGCATCGCTTGAACCCGGTTGGATGTTCATACGCAAACCGATGGATAGCGACGAACTACTGCGTCTTGTCGCGTCCGCAGTCTAAACGAACCTTCGGCCCGATTAACCGTCTTGTGCCTTAAGCTTCCAAGCATTTTCCAGATAGCGCTGCATGGCAGATTGCGCCTCAGGCTCTAGCTCCAGCAATGTGCGGCGTTTATCTGTTGGGTCCGTCCAGCGTTTGACTAAGCCGGCCTCAACCAGATGGTTTACATGACGCAGCGCGGTGGTGAGGGGAACGAGGGTCGTTGCCGAGGCGCTTGATGCGGGCACAGGCTCGCCACGCAGGCTTGCTTCTGCGAGGTCCAGCAATATTTCCCACGAAGGACCACTCAGCACAGCGGGGTCGAAATATTTCGATTTATTATGTTGGTACTTCAACAGCAGCCGGATGAAACCTTGCAAATCTTCATGCGTTGGCCGCGCGTCTTTATCGACATTGTCCTGCGATACCTGCGGATCCAGGCGCTTGGTAAGTGCCATGATTTGGAAAAGGTTGGCCAACGCGGAATGACTGGCGGTGGCGCGCCGTAGTGCGGTCGCCAAATCATCCATCGACACGGGCTTGCTGAGTAAATCGGTCGCCTGCGATTGCATTGCCATGGTGGCAACTTCCAGGCTTGAATAGGCCGTTACCACCAATGTTACTATCGGCCGGTTTGGTTTAAACCGCTCCGCAATTTCGGAGAGCAACGAAATGCCGTTCATGCTCGGCATTTCCAAATCGGTCAGCACAATGCCGATATCTTGGGAATCCGAAATCTTCTTGAGCGCTTCTGACGCATTGCCCGCGCAGACCACATCATAGCCCAGATTAACGATCGTATCGCGGTATTCATCCAGACAAATCGGGTCATCGTCCACGACGAGAACCGTGCATCCTTTCGGAGTTCGTTTGAAGGTCAACTCTCCGTTTGAGTCGCTGACGTGCATGAAAGGTCCCCGTTATTCCTGCCAATATGCTGTACTGAACCTATGAATTGTGGTGCTTCCCATCAATGTAACTTAATCATTACGTTCTACCAAACCCGATCTGCCATGTTTTTGCAGATGCAACGGTGCTGGCAAAGCGCCCAATCTTCTAAGTGCGCTCAGCGTATAACACAGAATAGGGGTAAAAGATTGTATAAAATGGCGCGCCCAAGAGGATCCGAACCTCTGGCCTCTGCCTTCGGAGGGCACTTAATGGTTAAAATAATTGTTATAAATCAATAACTTATTATGTGTTTCTGGGTCGTGTGCACGATTTATGCATTTTTCAGCTGTGCAAAATTAGTCATATTCCACTGGTTTTACAGATATTTAAGATGATTTTTTGGGGATTGTTTGAAGTGCGCTCAGATCAGTTACGCAGCCATTGGCTCCAGCTGTTCTGACGTTTGGTTTTACGAAATACGGGAATGCGGATCTTCGCACTCCCGTAAACGCCAGACCTTCCTTGTCCATTCTTCAGGACATTAAGATCCGTTTAGTTACCCTTAAGGTAGGACAGCGATGTCCTCATCGAGAGAAGCACTTACGACCGATCCACTAGGGATTCTTGCACTTGTCCCAGTGACGAAAAATCCAGCGAGAGGAACCAAGACGATTGCTCCAACAACGCCTGCAGTTCCGGTCACACCCTTATCATCAAATGAACCTGATAGTCTTACCTGTCTTCCACCAACAGTGGTGTACAAGACCCTAGCGGTAATGTGGCCTGACTTGCCCCACATACCTTTGTTACGAACTTCGGTGATCTCGCCTTGCACCGGCGACCCAGATGGAATGACTATTTTTCCATTCAAGTTAAGGTTCTCAGCTACTTCCATTCGAAAGCGTTGCCCTACACGTGCTACCTTGCGTTCAGTGGTAAGTTCTTCGAGCAAGCGAACCGATACGCTCGTGCCAGCTCGCAGAATATTGTCCTTAGGCGGCGCAATTGCTGCAACTGTCGGCTCTGCAGCCAAAGAAGCTGTTGCTGGTTGCGATGTTGTGTTTGATTGAGCGAAAGCAGGTGCGCTTGCTAAAGCAAGGCCTGCACATAATAATAATTTCATAGTTTCCCTGACGTACAAATTGTTAAATAGTATTCTACCGTCGTGCGTTTCTAATTCTGCCCGGGTGTTCGCCCGAATATCATCAAAGTCAATTTATTTCAGGTCAGCCTTATTATTATTGAAATCGTCAATATTGGATAGATCACGATTTCCTTTTTGCGGCAGTGAGTGAATTCGGGGTTCTGCCGCCGCCCTTCGGAGGGCGGTTAATGATTGAGATAGTCGTTATTAATCAATAATTTATGATGTTTTTCTGGGTCGTGTGCACGATTTGTGCATAGCTAAAAAGCGCACTTTAAGCCGCAACTGGCACATCGTTGCGTTTAAATATTGTTATATATCAATGTTTTAAATGGCGCACCCAAGAGGATTCGAACCTCTGGCCTCTGCCTTCGGAGGGCAGCGCTCTATCCAGCTGAGCTATGGGTGCGTGTGGCGGTCGGTTAGCAGGCGGAGCAGCATCGCGCCAAGTTTTTTTTGGGCAGCTTCGCTTTTTTGGCAGGGGGCGCCGTTCCGCGGCGTATAGAAGCCATCATTGTGCCCTTGGATTTGCCCGGTGACGCGATATGTGCGCAGTCTGAAGCTAATGGCTGGATAACTGAAAAACGCGATGCTACGGCAACGCCATGCAAAACCAATTTGAATTGACGGACGATCAGATTGCCATCCAAGACATGGCGCGCAAATTCACCGCGGACGCGATTACGCCATTTGCTGCCGAATGGGATGAAAAGTCGCATTATCCGGTCGATGTCTGGAAAGCAGCCGGCGAACTTGGCTTTGGCGCCATTTACGTGTCCGAAGAGTCGGGCGGCACTGGCCTTGGACGGTTGGAAGCAGCGCTGATCATGGAAGCGATGGCCTATGGCTGCCCCGCCACAAGTGCCTTCATTTCCATCCATAATATGGCTGCGTGGATGATCGATTGCTTTGGCAGCGCGGAGCTTAAGGCGCGTTATTTGCCCGACCTTGTGTCGATGGAGAAAATCGCAAGCTACTGCCTGACGGAACCCGGCAGCGGTTCCGACGCGGCAGCGCTGAAGACAAGTGCGCGGCGCGATGGTGAATATTATGTCTTAAACGGCACGAAGCAGTTCATTTCGGGAGCGGGTTATAATGACGTCTATGTTGTCATGGTCCGGACAGGCGAAGAAAAGACCAAGGGAGTCACATGCCTTGTTGTTGACAAGGATACGCCGGGATTGAGCTTCGGCGCGCCAGAGAAAAAGCTTGGCTGGAACGCTTCGCCCACGGCGCAAGTCATCTTCGAAGATTGCCGCGTGCCGGTGGCCAACCGCGTGGGCGCGGAAGGGGACGGTTTCCGCTTTGCCATGATGGGCTTGGATGGCGGGCGCTTGAACATCGGTGCATGCTCGTTGGGCGGCGCGCAGCGTTGTCTGGATGAGGCGATTGCATACACCAAAGAGCGTCAGCAATTTGGCCAACCCGTCGCCGATTTTCAGAATACGCAATTCATGCTCGCCGACATGGCCACCGATTTGGAAGCCGCGCGGGCATTGCTCTACATCGCTGCCGCCAAGGTCACGGCGAACGCACCGGACAAGTCGCGTTTTTCGGCGATGGCGAAGCGGCTGTCGACAGACAGCGGAAGCGAGATAGTGAACAAAGCGCTGCAGCTTTTCGGCGGCTATGGTTATTTACGCGATTATCCCATTGAGCGTTTCTGGCGCGACTTGCGGGTGCATTCGATTTTAGAAGGCACCAATCAGGTCATGCGCATGATTATCGGTCGGGATTTGTTACGCCAATGACCGATGATATTTTGCTTAAGGTCGAAGGACATGCCGGTTTCATTAGCTTGAACCGGCCATCGGCGCTCCACGCGCTGACATTGCCGATGGTGCATGCCATGACGCAGGCATTGCTGGAATGGCGGGACGATCCTGCGGTGAAGTGCGTGGTTATTGATCATGCCGACGGACGCGGTTTTTGTGCGGGTGGCGATATAGCCTTTTTGCGCAATTCGGCCATGAACGACGGCGGCGTGTCGGGCCTAAAATTCTTCCACGACGAATATCAACTGAACCATTTGCTGATTAATTATCCCAAGCCGGTTGTGGCGTTCATGGACGGTATATGTATGGGTGGCGGCGTTGGCATCAGCCAACCTGCGCGTTTCCGCGTGGCGACCGAGAACACAAAGTTTGCCATGCCTGAAACAGGCATTGGTTTGTTTCCCGATGTTGGCGGTGGATGGTATCTTTCGCGGCTTGAGGGACGCGTTGGCCAGTTTCTAGCGCTTACCGGCGCGCGTATCGCAGGTGCAGGCTGTCTCGCGCTTGGGCTGGCGACACATTATTTGACGAGCGATGTTCTTGCTGAGGCGAAGTCGCGGATCGCGACCGAGGATGTCGAACGGATTGACGGCATTTTGGGAACCTTGTCGGTCACGCCGCCAGATTCCAAAATCGTCGAGACAATAGTCCAGATCAACCGCCATTTTGCGTCTGATAGGCTGGAGGATATTCTCGCAAGCTTGGAAGGCGATGAAAGCGATTGGGCGATGAAAGAGCTTGCGACTTTGCGGAGCAAAAGCCCGCAAACCTGCAAAGTTGCGCTTCGCCAATTGGCCGAGAGCCTGAAGCTCACCGACTTTGCCGATAATATGGCCATGGAATATCGTATCGCCAGCCGCGTGCTTGTGCGCCCCGACTTCGCTGAAGGCGTGCGGGCCGTGATCGTGGATAAAGACAATAGCCCCAAATGGGATCCTGCGACAGCCGAAGGCGTGACTGACGCGCTTATCGATGCGATCTTTGCCCCATTACCCGCACAAGAAGAATGGAAGCCGCTATGAGCTACGAAACGATATTGGTCGAACAACGCGGTGCGGTGACGCTCATTACGCTCAACCGTCCGCAGGCGTTGAACGCGCTGAATAGCCAAGTGTTGGCGGACCTGATTGCCGCATTTGCGGCTTTCGATGCCGATGACAGCCAACGTTGTGCCGTGCTGACCGGCAGCGAAAAGGCATTTGCGGCGGGCGCGGACATTAAGGAAATGCAAAGCCAGTCCTTTGCGGACATGTATGGCCACAACTTTTTCGCAGGCTATGACCGCGTGACCGCGACCCGCAAGCCATGGATTGCGGCGGTGAACGGCTTTGCGCTTGGTGGTGGCTGCGAATTGGCCATGATGGCCGACTTCATCATTGCCGGCGACAATGCAAAATTCGGGCAGCCTGAAATCAAACTTGCGGTCACCCCCGGCATGGGCGGTTCGCAACGACTAACGCGGGCGATTGGCAAGGCAAAGGCGATGGAAATGTGCCTGACGGGCCGCATGATGGACGCACTTGAGGCCGAACGTTCTGGGTTGGTTGCGAAGGTTGTTCCTGCGGCAGATCTGGTGGATGAAGCCATCAAAACTGCGACCGCCATCGCGGGCATGGCGCCATTGGCTGCGCTCGCGTGCAAGGAAATGGTCAACGCTGCATTCGAAACAACATTGCAGCAAGGCGTCCTGTTCGAACGCCGCCTGTTCCACGGTCTGTTCGGCACCGAAGATCAGAAAGAGGGCATGGCCGCCTTTGTTGAGAAGCGTCCGGGGAATTGGACAGGGAAGTAGGGCTTCAGTCGCGCGATAAGCTTCTCGGTCTCGTCATCCTGAACTTGTTTCAGGATAACATTCGACGGTGATTTGTTATCCTGAAACAAGTTCAGGATGACGAGGTATGCAATGTCGTTAGCCGCTATTTGCCGCTCACCTTCTCTATCTGTTGAAATTTGCCGAGCCCGCATCCTGCACCTTCATACAGTCGGCCGCTTTGGTCGTGCAAAACGCGGACAATATCGACGCTGCACAATTGGTTGATTGACGAGCGGTAGGAAAAACGCTCCTCGAATTTCAAACCGGGGCAGCTTTGTGGCAGGGTGTTACGATAGGTCTTGCCGCCCGCCATGCGAAAATCGATATTGCGGCTATCGATGACTTTCGTTGACCGTATCTGCGATATCGTGACGCAGCTTTTTGGTTCGCCCACCACTCTGACGGGTTCGGGCGCTTTATCGCGGGAAAGCGCAATTGCGCCGCCGCCCGAAAGCAAAGCGACAGCAGGAATGATCAGCAGCATTTTACGCATGTTTGCTCTCCAATATCACGCGGCCGGTTTAACGGGGGCAGTCTGAACTGTAGCTGACTTGATTTTGGGCGGCGCTGTTTTTGGTTTGAAGCGGCACAGGTCTGCGACGGGACAGCGCCAGCACTCCGGCGTGCGCGCCTTGCAGATATATCGGCCGTGCAGGATCAGCCAATGATGCGCGCCAACGCGAAACGGTTGCGGAGTTTTCTTATCAAGCGCCTTTTCAACGGCCAGCACGGTTTTGCCCGGCGCGATTCCGGTCCGGTTGCCGACACGAAAGATATGCGTATCGACGGCAAAGGTCTCTGCGCCGAAAGCGGTATTCATCACGACATTTGCCGTCTTGCGTCCAACACCGGGCAACGCCTCAAGCGCGTCGCGGTCGGCAGGGACTTCACCTGCATGATCGCGGACCAATATCTCGGACAGGGCAATCACGTTTTTGGCTTTGTTGTTAAACAGGCCAATGGTTTTTATATGCGCCTTCAACCCTTCTAGCCCCAACGCCACCATTTGTGCGGGCGTCTTGACCTCCGCAAACAACGCCTTGGTGGCCTTGTTCACGCCAACATCGGTTGATTGGGCGGAGCAGGTAACGGCAACAAGCAATTGATAGGCATTGCCGTAAGCCAGTTCGGTTTCAGGCGCAGGATTAGCCTCCGCGAGGCGGCGGTAAAATTCGAAGATATCTGCCTTTTTCAAAGACCAAGCACTTCCTGCATAGTGAACCGACCGGCTTTTTGGCGCGTTAGCCATGTTGCCGCTTTTATCGCGCCGCGCGCGAATATCGCGCGGGCTTCGGCACGATGGACCAGCTCGATCCGTTCATGTTCCGATGCGAAAATGACATGATGGTCACCCGCGACGCTGCCGCCGCGTAAGGACGCAAAACCAATGTCGCCGGCTTTGCGCGCGCCAGTGATGCCGTCGCGGCCACGGTCGCTATGTTGCTTGAGATCGATGCCGCGTCCGCTGGCTGCGGCCTCGCCCAGCAGCAGGGCGGTACCGGATGGCGCATCGACCTTATGCCGGTGATGCATCTCCAATATTTCGATATCCCAATCGTCACCCAATTGCCGTGCGGCCTGCTGCACAAGCGCGGCCAGCATGGTCACGCCCAAGGATGTATTGCCCGTCTGCAAAACTGGAATGTCGCGCGCTGCGTCGTCAATCAGGAAATGGTGGCGTTCCTCCAGTCCGGTGGTGCCAATGACAATCGGTTTGCCCGCAGCAACGCATGCATCAAGGTTGGCCTCAATCGCATGCGGGCTCGAAAAATCCACGAGTACATCGCAGGCCGCGACCAACGCGGCAAGGTCATCGCCTTTGTCGACGCCGCCTGCATATTCCTGACCATCTGCTGCAATTGCGTCGACCAAAGCCTGCCCCATGCGGCCCGCGCTGCCAATGATACCTATTTTCATAACCGTCATCCTGATTTTGTTTCAGGGTCTTACTATATTAAGGAGCCGAAACAAGTTGTGCTGTGTTCGACGTTGGCCGCAGCGGGTCGGTGAAGGAATGAATGTGAACCGAGACATTAAGAACATCGTGATCCTGACGGGGGCTGGGGTCAGCGCGGAGAGCGGTATTGACACGTTTCGCAGTGCAGGTGGCTTGTGGGAACAGCATAAGGTTGAAGATGTCGCCACGCCGGAGGCTTTTGCCCGCGACCCTGACCTTGTGTTGCGTTTCTACGATATGCGCCGCGAACGCATTCAGCAGGTGGTGCCAAATGCCGCGCATTATGCGCTGGCGCGGCTCGATGCCGAATGGAGCGGCAATTTGCTTTTGGTGACCCAGAATGTCGACGATTTGCACGAACGGGCAGGGAGCAAACGCTTGCTGCATATGCATGGCGAGCATCTGAACGCGTGGTGCACCGCTTGCGATGTTCGCCATGGCTGGCGCGGCACATTGATTGACCGGCCAGCTTGTCCATCGTGCGGCATATCTGGCCAATTGCGGCCGGACATCGTCTGGTTCGGCGAAATGCCCTACCGCATGGGTGATATCTACCATGCGTTAAACCGCGCTGATTTGTTCGTCAGCATCGGAACGTCAGGCGCAGTCTATCCCGCAGCCGGTCTTGTGCGTGAAGCACGTCAAAACGGCATAGCCACATTGGAGCTGAACCTTGAACCATCGCACGGCAGTTCTTGGTTCAATGAATCGCGCCATGGCCCGGCGACGGAGCTTGTTCCAAAATGGGTGGAGGAGCTGTTAAGCAGTTAAGCCACTGCAGCTGGAGCAGGCCGGGTCTTTCGGCAATTTGATCGACCGCATCGATGGCGTTAGTCCGTCGAACAGGTGCAGCTTGCCCTGCTGCGGCTCTCCAAAGCCCGTCAGCGTGCGTATCGCCTCCATCGCCGCAAAGCTGCCCATAAGCCCGCACATCGCGCCCAGAACGCCTTGTGTGGCGCAATCGTCGCAATCATCAGGGTCGTGCGCATCACCGACAAAGCAGCGATAGCATGGCGCGTCTGCCTGCCATCCTGTGAATGTGCCAATCTGTCCGTGAAACTGCCCAATCGCGGCGCTGACCAATGGCACCTTTGCCGCAAGGCACAGGTCATTGACGATCAGGCGCGTGGTGAAATTGTCGCTGCCATCAATTACAACATCGACGCCCGCCATTATGTCGGCGCCGGTGTCTTTGCCAATCCGCTGGGCGTTCGCGTTGAAGGTGATGTCGGGGTTTAGCCGCGCCGCTGCCGCGCCAGCCGCATCCACCTTGGCGGTGCCAATATCATGGTCGCTGTATAAAATCTGACGCTGGAGATTGGACAGGGCCACGACATCATCATCGACAACGCTGATGGTTCCGACGCCCGCTGCCGCGAGATATTGGATTGCCGGACAGCCAATGCCGCCTGCGCCGATGAGCAGGACATGGCTCGACAATAATTTGCTCTGGCCCGCGCCGCCAATGTCCCGCAACACAATATGGCGGGCATAACGGTCCAGCTGTTGATCGCTAAGCGTCATACGCCTGTTGAGCCGAAACCCCCAGCGCCACGCACGGTTTCGTCCAGGTCATCCACCTCGACCAAATGGCCGTGGGTAACAGGTGCCACCACAATCTGTGCAATCCGGTCGCCTTTGTTGATCATGAAATCATCTTCGCCGAGATTGGCCAGAATGACCTTCACTTCGCCGCGATAATCGCTGTCGATGGTTCCGGGTGTGTTGAGGCAGGTTATCCCATGCTTCAGCGCAAGGCCCGACCGCGGGCGCACTTGCACTTCATATCCGTCGGGAATGGCAAAGGCGAAGCCGGTTGCGACCGCATGGCGCTTGCCCGCGCGCAGGTTCAGGCTTTCGGCGGCGCAAATGTCCATGCCGGCCGCGCCCGATGTCGCATATGCCGGCAAAGCCAAGCCCGCGCCATGGTTCAGGCGCTTGACGCGCACTTCAACTTTTTGCGAGCTCATCGGCGACCTTCTCCATCAATTTTCGTGCGATAACGTCCTTGGGGCTTTCCAGCCAGCTATCAACGCCTGCCTTCGTTACGATGTGAAAGGCGTTGTTCGCACCGCCCATGACATCGCCTGACACATCGTTGGCGACAATCCAGTCACAGCCTTTCTTCGCAAGCTTGGCCTGCGCATGGGCGATGATATTTTCGGTCTCTGCGGCAAAGCCGATCACGAGTTTCGGACGTTGTTTGTGCATGGCCAGGCTTGCAAGAATGTCCGGGTTTTCGGTCAATGCGAGCGGCGGAATGGCATGGCCATCTTTCTTGATCTTCTGGTCCGGCGCTTGTGCGGCGCGCCAGTCGGCGACAGCGGCAACCATGATTGCGGCGTCGACGGGCAGGGCTTTCTCAACCTCGGCCTGCATCTCCAGCGCGGTTTCGATATCAATGCGCAAGACACCGGGCGGCGTTGGCAGATGCACGGGGCCAGCTATCAGGGTGACCTCAGCCCCCAGATCAGCCGCTGCCGCCGCAATGGCAAAACCCTGACGCCCCGATGAGCGGTTGGCGATGTAGCGCACGGGATCGATCGCCTCATGCGTTGGTCCAGCGGTCACAAGGATGCGTTTGCCAAACAACGGACGATGTCCGGCATCGGCAAAATCGGGTTGCGCGGTAAGCGGCGTCGCGCTTGGCATGGTGGTCGGTGAACGGCCTGACGCCAGCTGCGTATTGAAGGGCACGCCCAGCATGCCGCAAATCTGTTCGGCAACGGCGGGCGGTTCGGGCAGGCGGCCGGGGCCGAATTCGCCGCAGGCCATTGCGCCTTCATCCGGGTTCATGATGTGCACGCCATCGGCGCGCAGCTGCGCCAAGTTGCGCTGTGTCGCGGGGTGGTTCCACATGCGGACATTCATCGCCGGAACCGCCAGAACGGGCTTGTCCGTCGCGAGCAAAATGGTGGTCGCCAAATCATCAGCGATGCCAGCGGCCATCTTGGCAAGGATATTGGCAGTGGCAGGACAAATCACCACAAGGTCGGCCTGACGGCTGAGCTGAATATGCCCGATTTCGCGTTCTTCCTTCAGGTCGAACATGTCGCCATATACTTGGTCTTCGGTCATGACGCCCATCGAAAGCGGCGTGACAAACTCAGCCGCACTTTTCGTCATCACCGCGCGCACGGCAACACCCTGACGCTTTAGCAAGCGCACAAGTTCCAGCGCTTTGTAAGCAGCGATGCCGCCACTAACGATCAAGAGGACGCGGGGTTGGGTCATGGGCTTCAATATCCGCTGAATAGTTTATCGACGGCTGACGTAATGACTAAATCTTCCTGTGCCAAAGAGCCGATTTTTGCACCAAGTCTATCAACAGGAATGGCGAAGATCAGGTGCGTCGACATAATATATGTTTTATCATTAATCACAAATTCGGGATGCAGGCGCGATACGGACTGCACGCCTTCTGCTGGTATGAGTGGCACAACCACCCGACTGCCAAATTCATCTAGCAAATCTGACTGGATATCCAGCAACAGGCTGCCCGCATGCGAACCTCTATAAATGTCAAAGCGTGCCATTAAAATTGGCGAAATTCATCATATGGCATGCCGTTTTCGGCAACCCATTTGTTCCAGCCTTCAATCGCCTGCCGGTTATCGCGCTTCCACTCTTCGCCCAATGCTTTACGCACCTGTTCCTGCAGCCCGGTTTCGCAAGCTTGCGAGACATTGATGCCAAGTCGCTTGGCTTCGTCCACCATATCACCGGGCAAGCTCACATTTGTGGCGCGCTTTGGGGCGTTAAAGCGTGAGGGTTTGTTCATGTGCATAGCATATGCGCAATCAATATGTGGGTCAAGTAAACGCGATAGTGCCCGCGACCCCAATGACGCCTGCCAGTATGGCCACCATAAGGTAGCGCCAGCCGTTGCTTTTGCCCTTACGTTCCCAAATCAGCTGTACGGGTGGAAGCGGGGGTGGTTCCGGCGCGCCGCCCTTGCGGGGAAGTTGTTCGTCCAAGCGGCGAATGATGTCGGGTATCATCTGCAAGGTCTCGGCTTGCTTACGAATACCGTCGGCGAGCATGGCTTCGGGGCCAAGCTCTCCGCGAATCCATTCGCGCACATAGGGTGCAGCGACATCCCACATGTTGATGCTTGGGTTCAGCGAGGTCGCAATGCCTTCGACCATGACCATCGTCTTTTGTAACAACAGCAAATGCGGCTGCGTTTGCATGTCAAAGTCGCGGGTGATGGCGAACAGGCTGTCGAGCATTTGCCCTACTGACAATTCGCTCACGGGCTTGCCGCGTGTCGGCTCGCCAACAGCGCGCAGGGCTGTCGCGAATTCATCGACATTATGATAGCTCGGCACATATTGCGCTTCGAAATGGATTTCAGCGACGCGCTTGTAATTGCCGGTGGTCAATCCGTAGAGGATTTCGGCAAGCCAGAAACGGGCTTGCCGGTTGATGCGGCCCATGATGCCGAAATCGATGGCGACTATGGTGCCGTCTGCCTGCACGAACAAATTGCCCTGATGCATGTCGGCGTGGAAGAAACCTTCCGAAATCGCCTGCCGCAAAAATGTCAGCACCAGCTTTTCGGCCATTTTATTCAGATCGTGGCCAGCGGCTTTTAACGCATCGATATCAGCGATCTTGACGCCGTCGACCCATTCAAGTGTGAGCACGCGGCCAGATGTCCGGTCCCAGTCAATGGCAGGGATAGTATAGCCGTCCACGGCGACCATGGCATCTTTCAGCTCTGACGCGCTCGCGGCTTCGCGGCGTAAATCGAGCTCGCGCAGCGTCCAGCGTTTCAGGTTTGCAATGACAAGTTGCGGTCGCAAGCGCGCAGCTTCGCCGCCCAATGCTTCCAGATGCGCTGCGGCCCATTCATAGGTTTCGATGTCGCGGGCAAATTGTTCGCGAATGCCCGGACGAAGGACTTTGACGGCGACGTCCGTGCCTTCGGTAGTCCTTGCACGGTGCACCTGTGCGATGGAGGCTGCGCCTACGGGCACGGGGTCGATATATTCAAACAGCTCTGCAGCGGGTTTATTTAAGCTGCTGTCGATCTGTGCATAAACAAGATCGAACGGCGCTGGCGGTAACTGATCCTGAAGCGACAGCAGATTGCGGGCAGCTTCTTCACCGATGATATCAGGGCGGGTCGCAAGCGTTTGCCCAAGCTTAATGGCGGCAGGGCCAATGGCGCGAAAGGCGCCGGCATAATCAGGCACCTTGGGCTGGCGCGTTCCGATGCGGGCGATACGGCACAGCCGCTTGACTTGCGGCGGCGTGTTCCGGTCCGCTTCGATACCGCGCAGCGCGCCGTGCCGCGCAAGAATGCGGCCCCATTTGAGCAAGCGGAAAATATGGGTTGCGGGACGGGTCATCAGCGCGGAAGTTAAACCTTCCAGCCGCTATGAATGGCTACAAGTCCGCCCAAAATGGGTTCTACCTTCGTTTGCACAAAGCCCGCTTCGCCAATCATGCGCTTAAAGTTTTGCATGTCGGGGAAACGGCGGATCGATTCGACGAGATATCTATAGCTGTCCTCATCACCCGCAATGGCTTTGCCGAGCTTAGGGACAAGCTTGTCCGAATAGACGTCGTAAATTTGTGCAAGCCCAGGCCATTCAACGGTCGAAAATTCGAGGCAGAAGAAGCGCCCACCATAACGCAGCACGCGATGTGCCTCGCGCAGCGCCTTGGGAATGTCGGTGACGTTGCGGATGCCAAAAGCAATTGTGTAGGCATCAAAATGCGCATCGGGAAAGCTGAGTGTTTCGGCGTTTTGCGGCGACCAGATCAGGCTGTCGATCCCGCGCTTCATCGCGCGCTCCATACCGACGTCCAACATGTCTTCATTAATGTCGGATACGGTGACCTGCGCGCCTGATTTTTCCATGCGGAAAGCGATGTCGCCCGTTCCGCCCGCCATATCGAGGATATCTTCGCCCTCGCGCGGCTTTACCCGGCGCACAAAGGTGTCTTTCCACAACCGGTGCATGCCGCCGGACATCGCATCATTCATGATGTCATATTTGCGCGCGACATTGGAAAAGACGCCGCCTACGCGTTTTGTCTTTTCTTCAGGGCTAACCTGTTCATAGCCAAAGGATACCGTATCATTCATTCTGCAGCCTCTAGCCGATTGTTGCGCCAGCCGCAAAGGCTGTTAGGGCCAGGACCTATTAAATGCACCTTCGCGGTTTGAGGTCATATTGTTCAGTGCAAGGCGGTAAGCGCCGGACTTAGTGGTTCTAAGTCCAAGCTTGCCAACGCAGCTATGGACAATATGGGCCAAATCCGAAGGGCGCCGCGATGGTGCATTTAATAGGTCCTGACCCTGGGTGCAAAACGTTATGCCAGAATTACCTGAAGTGGAAACCACAGTCGCCGGGCTGCGTTCGGTGCTTGAAGGCGAGATGATCGTCCGCGCGGAACCGCGCCGTGCAGACTTGCGTTGGCCCATCCCGGTCGATCTGCGTCAGCGGCTGACGGGCGCGCGAATCGATACGCTTGGGCGGCGCGCCAAATATGGCCTTATCCATACCGATCGCGAGGATACGTTGATATTCCATTTGGGCATGTCCGGACGGTGGCGTGTTGATCCTGCGGAAATCGAAAAGCATGACCATTTCATATTGGAAACAGCCAGCGGCCGGGTTGTGGCTTTGAATGACCACCGCCGCTTTGGTTCGCTCGATATTATCGATTCGCCCCAATTGGACAGTTATCGCTTTTTTGAAAAAATGGGTCCGGAGCCATTGTCGCCGGCATTTGATGCAACTGTGCTGCGCGACGCGCTGCATGACCGCAAGGCTCCGATCAAGGCGATGTTGCTCAACCAGAAAATCGTCGCGGGCTTGGGCAATATTTATGTGTGCGAGGCGCTGCACATGGCGGGCATTGATCCGCGGGCGCCAGCCAGCTCAATTAGCAAGCCCCGGCTTGTCCGGCTTGTTGCGGCGATCAAAGAGGTGTTGGCGGCAGCCATCGCGGCTGGCGGATCGACCTTGCGTGACTTTGCCGCACCGGACGGGGAACTGGGCTACTTTGCCAAGGATTGGCGCGTCTATGGCCGCGAAGGGCAGGACTGTGGTTGCGGAGCACCGGTTCAACGGCGCGTTGATTCGGGACGCTCGACCTTTTACTGCGCGAAATGTCAGCGATAGTGCGGTATTTCGAGGTTGACGAATCTGTTGGGCAGGGTTAAGGGCCGCTCCTTCAACGGACGTGTTTCATAAAGACGTCTCCGCAAATATCGAAATTCGAGGATAAAAATGGCCAATACGCCGCAAGCAAAAAAGCGTATCCGTCGCAATGCGCGTCGCACCGAAGTCAATGGCGCACGCGTCAGCCGCATCCGTACCTTTATCAAAAAGGTTGAGTCGGCGATTGAACTCGGTGACAAGTCGGCAGCCGCTGCTGCTCTCGCTGCTGCACAGCCTGAATTGGCGCGTGGCGTATCCAAGGGTGTTCTGCATAAGAACACAGCATCGCGCAAATTTGGTCGCCTCACAAAGGCGGTTGGCGGTCTCGCTTAACCCATATTTCACAGGCTGGCTGGTCCAGCCTTAAAATTTGAAACCCGCCATTATCCCGGCGGGTTTTTTATTGCCCACTGTCACAAAGGCAAAGGCGACGGATTTCCCGCGATTCGGCGGATATCCACAGGCGTTCTTGCAAAAAAGTGAGCAAAATTAGATACTTACAAATTAATTAACGCATTTGCTTGGCTGTTGCCGAGTCAATGCCATTTATTTCATTTTTTTTGCAGCGCTGCACTTGATCGACTCGTTTCGAGCGGTCTAAGAAACTGTTTCCAGCAATGCATGACGACAGTCGGGCAGTGCCTCACATGGAGAATCGGACATCGCGACTGCTGCATTTGGCAACAAATGCACAGTGACGGTCTGTGTGCTTCGCATGTGGGCAGATAGCGCGCGGTTGTGTTGGTCTGGATGGGGTGGAAAATTGGGGGCAGGCACGTTGGCCGAAGATAAAGCAGTATCGCAGATGACATTCGATCAACCACATGGCGAAAACGCCAGTCTGACGTTGAAATCCCATTTTGATGCCGATTGGCAGACAATCTCATCCGGCTTGCGCCGCGATTTGGGCGCGCAAATATATGGCCAATGGATTCGCTCGATCACGCTTGGCGACTTTTGTGACCTGACGGGTACGCTCGAACTTCTTTTGCCTTCCGATTTTTCCGCAAGCTGGGTGTCTGATCATTATGCCGATCGCCTGCGTTTGGCGTGGTCGAGCACCAATAGCAGCGTGAAGCAGCTGAAAATCCGCACACGCCCCGGTGCACCGCGCGTCGAATTGCTCCGTGCATCCACAAACGCGGAACGCATTGTCGCGCAAGCTGCGAACGACGCTCTGCCGCCACGTTCGGCACTTGACCCGCGCATGACATTTGCGAACTTCGTCAAAGGCCAAACCAATGTTCTCGCGCTCAGCGCGGCAGAACGCGTGGCGTCGAAAGACAAGCCGCTTTTCAATCCCCTATATCTTCAAGCGGCGACGGGTCAGGGCAAAACCCACCTGATGC
Source organism: Sphingorhabdus sp. (assembly GCF_044338195.1). Lineage (GTDB taxonomy): Bacteria > Pseudomonadota > Alphaproteobacteria > Sphingomonadales > Sphingomonadaceae > Sphingorhabdus_B. Next base: position 68,097 of record NZ_JBIIMC010000009.1, read on the forward strand.
ATGCCATCGGTCATGCTTATGCCGAAGTGAACCCCGACGCGCAGATCATCTATATGTCTGCGGAAAAGTTCATGATGGAATTTGTGACCGCGATGCGGCGCAAGGAAGTCATGGAGTTCAAGGCGCGCTTGCGTGCGGTCGATGTCCTGTTGATTGACGATATTCAGTTCATCATTGGCAAAGTATCGACGCAGGAAGAGTTCCTCCACACCATCGACGCCATCATCGGCGCCGGCAAACGCCTCGTCGTTGCTGCCGACCGTGCGCCACAAGCGCTTGACGGCGTTGATCAGCGTATCCTGTCGCGTCTGTCGATGGGTCTGGTCGCGGACATTCAACCAGCGGACCTTGAACTGCGCCGCCTGATTCTCGAACAACGCCTTGCCAATATGCCTGAAGCACAAGTTGGTGAAGATGTGATCGAATTTCTGGCCCGCACCATTAGCCGCAATGTGCGCGAACTCGAAGGTGGCCTGAACAAGCTGCTGGCATATGCCCAGTTGACTGGCAAGCCAGTGACCCGGACGTTGGCTGAAGAGCAGCTGAAAGATATTTTGAGCGCTTGCCGCCGCCGTATCACAATCGATGAAATCCAGCGTGCGGTATGCGAATATTATCGCATCGACCGGAGCGAAATGTCATCGAAGCGCCGTGCGCGCGCCGTTGTCCGCCCGCGTCAGGTCGCCATGTATCTCGCCAAGGTCATGACACCACGCAGCTATCCGGAAATCGGACGCAAATTTGGCGGACGTGACCATTCGACGGTGATTCACGCCGTGCGCTTGGTCGAAGGCTTGCGTCAGCAGGACAGCGACATGGACAATGATGTCCGCGCGCTGCTCCGTCAGCTCGAAGCGTAATCCACCTCTTTTCAACATCCTTTCCAGAGCCTATCCACTGATAGGGATTCGGAGAGGGTGCAATGGGACAATCTTGTGCGTCATGCGGGTCGGCAAATGCCGTTCGCGCGCTATTTTGTGGCCAGTGCGGGGCATCGCTCAAAGCGCGACCTGCGTCCCGGGCTACTGCTAAACGTTCATGGGCAATGCCGGGCAAGGCCCTTGCTATTCTGCTGGTTTTTGCGGGTTTATATTTCTGGCTGTTCGTCCTTGATGACATGCAGAACGGTTCGGTAACACCTACAGCCGAGCAGAGCACAAGCGCGACTGCCGCGGCCGAAATTTTCTTCACAATGACCGAAGCGAATATTCGCGACAAGCCGAGCACGTCTGACAGCGTGATATTGGGCAAATTGCCGCGCGGGTCGCAAGTGACGGGCCTCGTTCAGCCGGGTTCAGCGCCCGGCGATGGCTGGATTGCATTGAGCGACGGCAATGGCTTCATCGCGATGGTCAATCTTTCACCGTCAAAACCACCCGAGCTTGTTACCTTGTTGAACGATCAATCATGGGTTGTTGATATGCCCGTTGATGTGTGGGCGACGACGGCGCCGGACAGCGCGCTGATGGATCGTGTGCGCGCAGACACCACACTGAAATTGGTTGGCCTTACCGCCGACGACTTCATTGAGGTGAAGCTTCCGGATAATCGCTACGGCTATCTGGCCGATGGAAAATCCATATTGGCGCGCTTGGGCGGCAAGCCGATTGCCATTGGCTTTAATCCGCAAACATGCGCCTTTAGCGGCGAAATTGGCGGGGAATTTACCAAAATTGGCGCGCGGCTTCGGGCGCAATGGCAAGCATTGGAAGCCAAAGAATATCCTAATGAGGCTGCACGCGAAAAAGCCTATGCCAAGGTCGAAGGCAAAAGCAGCTATGTGCGCCTGCGGCGTTCATTTGATGGATTATCGCTCACGGCGCTGGGGCAGCATTATGAATCGCAGTCGCTATATTTCGCGGACCCGCCAGCGAAGGTCATCGCCGTTTTTCGGGACAATGGATTTAACATCGGGCCCGATGGCATATTCAAGGCAACTGAACTGTACGCCGGCATATCCGGCACCCGCGGTGAGGGCACGGCCTATGGCCAAACCGAGCTGAGTTGCGGGGTCTGATCCGCAACCTTAGCCGATTTTGCGCCGAGCTGAGTTGAAAGCGTTAGCGCTTTTCCTCTGGCGCAACCGAGATACGGACCGTTTCGCCGCCATTGCCGGGAAATCCTGTAAACATCGCCTCAACCAGATTTGGCACCAGATAAGGCAGCTTGTTTGACCGTGACTTGGCTTCCGCCTTGCCTTCAAACAAACGCTTGCCGTCGCCATTACGGTCAATCTTCATGTCGAGGTTCGCAGTGTACACTGTGAAGCTGTCGATTTCATAGGGGCGGTTGAAGCCGCTATACAGGAATGGATCATAATAGCCGACGACGTAGCGCGCGCCGCGACGGGTGCGCACGACATAGGGCCTGTAAAAGCTGCCAAAGCCCCAATAAGGGTCATAAAACGGATCTTGGCGAACGATGTTGCGCTCCTTGCCCTGATCGACCGCATAATCGAGCGAGACGGTCATATCGGCATTTGCGCCCGACGCGGGCACATAACCGATTTCCTGAAGCTCGCTTGCCACCAATGCCGCATATTGGCCAAATTCAATGCCGCCTGCATTGTCCGGGTTGGCCGCGCGGATCACAAAGGTCTGGCCCTGCGGCGCGGGCAATTGCTGAAACCGCGAAACGTCAGCGTTAAACGGTGTTGCACAGGCACCAAGTGCCAGCAATGCTATGGGAGCAAGAAAAGTTGCGACCTTTTTCATCATTTCAAATCCTCAAAGCAGCGACCGAGCGCCGTCCATAGCATAACGCGTTTTGTTTAGGATAGTTTCGCTGAACTGTGGTTGAACGGTATCAGAGCACAATTTAGCGCAGGAGGCCAAGCGCAGCGTACGCTGCCTTTAACGTTGGCCCGCCAAGTTCACGCGCTTTCGCTGCCCCCTTGGCAAGCGCAGCGTCGATTTGCTCGTGATCATCCTTCAGAACGGCGAAGCGCTCCGAAATGGGACGCAGATGTTCAATGACGATTTCGGCCAATGCTGGTTTGAATGCGCCAAAGCCCTGACCACCAAAACGCGATAATGTTGCCTCGACGGTCTCTTCGGCAAAGGCGGCGTAAAT
>NZ_JBIIMC010000031.1:0-23236 GCF_044338195.1 Sphingorhabdus sp.
GGAGACCCGAATACCATGAAGACGCGCGCAGCAGTTGCCTTTGAAGCGAAGAAGCCACTTGAGATTGTCGAGCTTGACCTTGAGGGTCCCAAGGCTGGTGAAGTCTTGGTGGAGATCATGGCGACCGGCATTTGCCATACGGATGCCTATACGCTCGATGGCTTTGACAGTGAGGGGATTTTCCCAAGCGTGCTTGGCCATGAAGGCGCAGGAATCGTACGCGAAGTCGGCGCCGGCGTGACCAGCGTAAAGCCTGGCGATCATGTTATTCCATTGTACACGCCGGAATGCCGCCAGTGTAAGTCCTGCCTGTCCGGCAAGACCAACCTGTGCACCGCCATTCGTGCGACACAGGGCAAGGGCCTGATGCCCGATGGTACAACACGCTTCAGCTATAAGGGTCAGCCGATATTCCATTATATGGGCTGTTCGACATTTTCGAACTTCACCGTGCTTCCGGAAATCGCGGTTGCCAAAATCCGTGAGGACGCGCCGTTCCAGTCAAGCTGCTATATCGGTTGCGGCGTCACCACAGGCGTTGGCGCAGTGGTCAACACAGCCAAGGTGCAAGTGGGCGACAATGTCGTTGTCTTTGGCCTTGGCGGCATTGGCCTGAACGTCATTCAGGGCGCACGGCTTGCGGGTGCTGGTATGATTATCGGCGTTGATATCAATCCTGATCGCGAAGAATGGGGCCGGAAGTTTGGCATGACCGCGTTCCTGAACTCCAGGGGCATGAGCCGTGAAGATGTTGTCGCAAAGATTGTCGAGATGACCGACGGCGGCGCTGATTACACCTTTGATGCCACCGGCAACACCGAAGTGATGCGCACCGCGCTTGAGGCATGCCACCGTGGCTGGGGCACCAGCATCATCATTGGTGTGGCCGAAGCGGGCAAAGAGATTGCGACCCGTCCGTTCCAACTCGTGACCGGCCGCAACTGGCGCGGCACGGCATTTGGAGGGGCCAAGGGCCGCACCGATGTTCCAAAGATCGTCGACATGTATATGACCGGCAAGATCGAAATCGACCCGATGATTACGCATGTCATGGGGCTTGAGGACATCAACAAGGCATTTGAATTGATGCACGCGGGGACCAGCATCCGCAGTGTCGTGGTGTTTTAAAATAGGGAGAAGTAATAATGTATAGTCATATGATGGTGGGCAGCAATGATATTGCCCGTTCGAAAAAATTCTACGACGCAACCTTCGTTGCCATGGGCGGAAAGCCCGGCATGCAGGATCCCAAAGGTCGTTTGATCTATATGCACAATGGGTCGCTGTTCCTTGTCACGCCGCCAATTGACGGCAAGCCGGCGACGCACGGCAATGGCTGCACCATCGGTTTTGCGATGACTCCTGAGTTGGCAGATGCATGGCATAAGGCGGGCGTCGAAAATGGCGGTGAAGCGATTGAAGATGCACCTGGCATCCGCGAAGGCAATGGCATGAAAATGTATCTTGCCTATCTGCGTGATCCGGATGGTAACAAGCTGTGCGCCCTGCACCGTGTCACTGACTGATAGTGTTACGATCATGAACGATGCCGAAGCGCAGCTTTATACAGACTTGGCCGCGCTCGGCATTGCTTATGAAAAGCATGAACATCCGCCGGTATTCACGGTGGCGGAGAGCGATGCGCATAATCGCGACATTGCAGGTGCCCATACCAAGAATCTGTTTTTGAAAGACAAAAACGGCGCATATTTTTTGGTCACTGTCCCTGCTGAAGCCCGCGTTGATTTAAAGGCGTTGCCATCGGCCATCGGTTGTGGACGGATCAGCTTTGGTAAAGCCGAAGATATGGAACGACTGCTTGGCATTACGCCGGGGGCCGTCACCGCTTTGGCCGCAATCAATGATAAAGATTGTGCTGTCCAATTCGTGCTTGATGCTGCGTTGGCGCAAGCTGACATTATCAATTGCCACCCACTGCGGAACAGCGCGACTTTAAGCATTGCGACCAGCGATCTTATACGCGCGCAAACCTATTGGCAGCACCCACCCCAGATTATTTCCGTCCCGACATTGGAGCCCGCATGACTTTCGAAACCGTCTCTCAAAACACCGCCTTTGGTGGCGTGCAGGGTGTTTATAAACACCATTCATCCGCTACCGGCACCGACATGACCTTTTCAGTCTATGTCCCGCCGCATGCAGAAGGCCAGATTTTGCCAGTGGTGTGGTTTTTGTCGGGCCTGACCTGCACCTATGCAAATGTGACCGAGAAAGGCGAATTCCGCCGCGCCTGTGCAGAGCTGGGTTTGATTTTCGTGGCGCCCGACACCAGCCCGCGCGGTGAAGGCGTTCCCGACGATGCCGATGCTGCTTATGACTTTGGTTTGGGTGCCGGATTCTACGTAAACGCCACCGCTTCGCCTTTCGACACGCATTACCGGATGCAAGATTATATCGAGCGTGAATTGCCCGATATCATCGCCGCGCACTTCCCGGCGGATATGCAGCGGCAAGCCATTATGGGGCATTCCATGGGCGGGCATGGCGCACTGACGATCAGTCTGCGTAATCCGGGCAAGTATAAGTCTACATCAGCATTTTCGCCTATCGTATCACCGTTAAATTGCCCTTGGGGTGAAAAGGCTTTGGGTGGTTATCTGGGCGATGACCGTGCGCAATGGCGCGCATATGACAGCGTTGCTCTGTTGGCAGATGGCGCACGCTTGCCTGACCTGTTGGTCGACCAAGGCCTGGCTGACAATTTCCTCGAGGCGCAGCTTAAGACGCATCTGCTCGTCGAACAATGTGCCGCGGTTGGCCAGCGTGCCGAAATTCGCATGCAGCCGGGCTATGATCACAGCTATTATTTCATCTCGACCTTTATGGCCGAACATCTCGCTTGGCATGCGGAACGGCTAAACGGCTAAAGCCTTGGGCATTGTCGATTCAGTTGCGCATATGAAGATCCCGACAGATCGCCCTTATGTGCTGCTCGACGATGCCCGCATGCACGGTGCGTCGCCTGCGCGGCTATATGTTGACCCGGTTGAAATATGGACCGCCAACAGCGTTGATGAAGTCGATGCTGTGCTTGGTGCGCTGCGTGATGCGCAGCGCAGCGAGCTTCATGCCGCGGGGTTTTTGGGCTATGAATGTGGGCAGCATTTCCTCCCCAATCTTGGGCAGGAACGCAGCGGGCCGCTGGCGTGGTTCGGTTTGTTTCGCAGCTACAGCACAATTTCTGCTGACGTCGTGGCGTCATATCTACCCGATCCGGCGGGGGCATATTTGTCTGCATTGCGCCCCGCGATTTCGCGCGCAGAATATGCCGATGCCTTTGCGGCTGTTCAGGATTATATCCACGCCGGAGACATGTATCAGGCTAATCTGACCTTTCCGCTTTCGGCCGATTATGCCGGCGATCCGCTGGCCTTATATGCGGCGCTGCGCAGCCGCGCGAAGGCCGGCTATGGCGGTGTCATCTACACGGGGGACGCGCATTATCTGTCCTTTTCACCCGAACTGTTTTTCGCGCTGAAAGACCAACGCGTGACGACAAAACCGATGAAGGGCACCGCGACAAGGCAAGCCGACCCGCAACGGGATAGCGATGTTGCGGAGCGCTTGCGCACCGACCCGAAACAACGGGCGGAGAATCTGATGATCGTCGATCTCCTCCGCAATGATCTGTCGCGCGTGTGTGCCGCGGGCACGGTCGCCGTGCCCGAATTGTTTCATGTCGAAAGCTATCCCACGGTTCACCAGATGACTTCGACCGTTACCGGTGTGCTCAATGAGGGAGTGGATGCGGTTGACGTCATAACGGCATTATTCCCATGCGGGTCGATTACGGGCGCGCCGAAAATCCGTGCGATGCAGGTCGTCGAAGAAGTGGAAACCGCGCCACGCGGAATATATTGCGGCTCCATCGGGCGTATTGACGCCAATGGCGATGCCGCCTTCAACGTTGCCATTCGGACTTTTACCCTGTGCGATTCAACAAAGACGCTTTCACTTGGGCTAGGTTCAGGCGTCGTTGCCGACTCCAACGAAGCAGATGAATGGGCAGAATGTTTGGCCAAGGGGGATTTTGCTAAGGTGGACGGTACCGGATTTGATCTGATCGAAACCATGCGTTTTGAACCGATGACCGGAATCCTTCGGCTGGAGTTGCATCTGGAGCGCATGAAGACCAGCGCCCAGTTATTCGGATTTGAATTTGACCGGCACGCATTGCGCAACCGCCTGCACGCCAGCATTTTTCATCTCGATCAGCTTTCGAAAATCCGGCTGATGGTCTCCCGGCACGGCGCGGTCGCGATCGAAATCGGCCCACTTCAGGATGTGACCGATTGGCGCGTTGCCGTTGTTCCACTGCCCGTCGCCGCGGAGGATTTCCGGCTTCGGCACAAGATGAGCGATAGGGCCTTTTACGACAACGCCCGAAAAGCGCGCACCGATTGTGACGAAGTTATCTTCGTCGGTGCCGATGGCCGTTTAACCGAAGGCAGCATCACGACCTTGTTTGTTGAACGGGATGGCGTTTTGCTGACGCCACGGCTTGAGACTGGGCTTCTGCCATCTGTGCTTCGCCGTGCGCTTATCGACGCTGGCAAAGCCCAAGAAGTGGACCTGACAGCCGACGATTTGGCGGGTGGTTTTTTTGTCGGGAACAGCGCGCGTGGATTAATACGAGCGCATAGGGTTGCGTAACTTTTAGCGAGGCTTTAGTGGCAAGCGCGCAACTTCTGTTCATTTTTGCCCGAAAGTTTTGATGATGAATGACCGTCTGTCGGCCGCGCTCGGCCGGATTGCCCCTTCAGCGACGCTTGCCATGTCCGGACGTGTGATTGACCTTAAATCACAGGGCATCGATGTCATTGGACTGTCGGCGGGTGAACCCGATTTCGACACGCCAGAATTCGTCAAAGAGGCCGCCATTCAGGCCATTCGTGACGGCATGACGAAATATACCGCCGTGGACGGTATCGCCCCGCTCAAGCAGGCAATCATCGCAAAATTCAAGCGCGACAATGGCATTGAATATACGCCAAAGCAGATCACGGTAAACTCCGGTGGTAAGCACACCTTGTTTAACGCGCTGGTCGCAACGATTGATAAGGGCGATGAAGTCATCATCCCCGCACCTTATTGGGTCAGCTATCCCGATATCGTTCAATTCGCCGGCGGAACGCCCGTGATCGTTATGGCGACTGCGGCGCAAAATTATAAGATCACGCCAGAGCAACTGGAAGCAGCGATTACGCCGAAGACGCGCTGGTTGATCCTGAATTCGCCGTCCAACCCGACGGGCGCAGCTTATGATGCGGATGAGTTAAAAGAATTGGGTGCAGTGCTGTTGCGCCATCCGCACGTGCTGCTGCTGTCTGACGATATGTACGAACATATTTGGTATGCGCAGTCGCCTTTTGCGACGATGCTGCAGGTGTGCCCCGAACTCTATGATCGCACCCTCACCATGAACGGTGCGTCCAAGGCCTATGCCATGACCGGTTGGCGCATCGGCTATGCGGGTGGTCCGGCATGGCTGATTAAGGCGATGGCGGATTTGCAGTCGCAATCGACGAGCAATCCCTGTTCCATCTCACAATATGCCGTGCTTGCCGCGCTTAACGGACCACAGGATTTCTTGGCCGAACGCAATATCGCCTTCCGCGAGCGCCGCGACCTTGTTGTCGCAATGCTGAACGACGCACCGGGGCTTAGCTGCCCAACGCCAGAGGGCGCATTTTATGTCTATCCCGACGCAACTGGCGTGATGGGCAAGACGACGCCCAAGGGTAAGAAGATTGAAACCGATGCGGACCTCATCGATTATTTCCTTGATGATTATCGTGTGGCTGCGGTGCATGGCGGGGCCTTCGGTCTGTCACCAGGCTTCCGGATTTCTTATGCAACATCGTCGGATATCCTCAAGGAAGCGTGCACCCGTATCCAAGCAGCGTGCGCAGCGCTCACATGACCGCAACATGTGCGTCACGCTCAACGGCGTTCATGCACGTTTAATGTGTTTTCTGGTGAAGCCTTCCGAAGCCGACGCACATAGCTGTTTCGGCGCCCATCTGTGCAATATGTCAGAGATAAAATATGGACCGTCTTTATAACTTTGTGCGTTCGGATCTTTTCCTCAGTCTGGCCGGCGGATTTGCGCTAGGTTTGGCTGGGCTGGCAATCATCAAACCGGCCAGCGCGAATGATCATAATGCAGAAGCCACGCGGTCTGTGTCCGTTGGAGGTCCATCCTATGAAGCGGCTGCCCCGAACCCCTAAATGCGTTATCCGCGCGGTAAATGCTGCGCTGCTGTTTGGCTTGGTGACAGGGTGCGGATCCGACTTTGGATCCGCTGTCGGCACTGCGCATGCCGAAGAGGGCATTCGGATCGCCGCGCCACTTGCGAAAATCGTTGAACCAAAGGGCCTGCAGACGGCGGTTTTTGCCGGTGGTTGCTTCTGGGGTGTGGAGGCTGTGTTTGAACGCGTGAAAGGCGTGACGCGCGTGGAGTCGGGCTATTCCGGTGGGACGCGGTCAACAGCTGACTATGATCTCGTCAGTTCCGGGACCACGCGGCATGCCGAATCTGTTCGGATTCAATATAACCCTGCCGTGGTGAGCTATGGCGAACTACTCCACATATTCTTTTCGGTGGCGCATGATCCGACGCAGTTGAACCGCCAAGGCCCCGACCGCGGCAAGCAATATCGATCCGCGATATTCCCCGCGAACGCAGCACAGCAAAAGGCGGCGCGTGCCTATGTGGCGCAACTGGACAAGGCGGGATATTGGAAGAAACCCATTGTTACGACGATTGAGCCCATCAGCTTCTTTCCGGCCGAAAGCCATCATCAGGACTTCATGGCGAAGAACCCCAATCACCGGTATATTGTGCAATGGGACAAACCAAAAATTGCGAATTTAAAGAAGCTTTTCCCGAGCCGCGTGCGGTAACTAACCCCGATAGGCGGGGATTGCCCAGCCTTTCCAAATCGCCATCGCGCGCAATGCGAATCCGGCAGCCGCGCTGAAAATAGCGGCAGGCAGAACGGGTAGGCCGATAAATAATGATAGGCCAAATAGCCCTGATGCCAGCGCCGCAGCTGTTACATAGATTTCGGGTTTCAGCAGGATCGACGGCTCACCCGCCAGCACATCACGAATGATACCGCCGACGCATGCCGTGATGACGCCCATCATCATGGCCGGTAACAAGGGAACACCAAGCGTTAGCGACTTCCACGTGCCGAACACCGCATAAATGGCAATGCCCACAGCATCGAACCAGTCGAGCGCACGCGGCTTCCAAAGATGCTGCGGCGTTACCCATACCAGCCCCGCGGTCACAAGGCAGGTTGCTGCAACACGCCAATCCTGCACCCAGAAAACCGGCGCACCGATGAGCAGATCACGCACAGTGCCGCCACCCACGCCGGTAACCAGCGCAAAGAAGGAGAAGGTGACAAGCGTCTGTTTGCGTTGCGCCGCGGCGAGAGCGCCCGATGCGGCAAATACAGCGATCCCAAATAGGTCCAGCCATGAAATCATGGCCGGGGCTATTTGGGCCGCTTGGGTAATCATCACATGTGGATCGGTTTGCCGGTCACGGCCATGGCCGCTTCTTTCAAGGCTTCGGCATGGGTCGGGTGGGCATGGCAGGTATATGCGATGTCTTCCGAAGTCGCACCGAATTCCATGGCGACGGCTGCTTCAGCGATCATGCTTCCGGCGATGGATGCGATGATATGCACGCCAAGCACGCGGTTGGTTTTTGCATCGGCAATGACTTTGACGAAACCGTCGGTGGTGCGATTTGTTTTCGCACGGCTGTTGGCCATCATCGGGAATTTGCCGACCTTGATCTCGCTACCCGAAGCCGCAGCATGTGCCTTCGCTTCTTCTTCGGTCAGGCCAACGCTGGCGATTTCAGGGTAGGTGTAGACCACGCCCGGGATGACGTCATGGTTGACGATGCCCGTCAGGCCCGCAACAAATTCAGCCGCGGCAATGCCTTCGTCTTCGGCCTTATGCGCCAGCATGGGACCGGGGCAAACGTCGCCGATCGCGTAGATGCCGGGGACATTGGTCTGGAAATAATGGCCGATTTCAATCTGTCCGCGCGTGTTGACCGTGAGACCTGCCTTTTCCATTGCAAGGCCATCGGTATTTGGTCGGCGGCCGATCGCCACGAGGACGCAATCTGCCTCAATCGTTTCGCTTGCACCGCCTGCCGATGGTTCAACCGTCAGCGTGGCCATGCCGCCCTTTACCGTTGCGCCGGTAACCTTGGTGCTCATGCGCAGGTTAAAGCCCTGTTTTTTGAAGATCTTGGCGGCTTCCTTGCGGACTTCGCCGTCCATGCCGGGCAGGATCTGGTCAAGATATTCGACCACAGTCACCTGCGCGCCAAGACGTAACCACACGCTTCCAAGCTCAAGCCCAATAACACCGCCGCCGATGACGACCATGTGCTTTGGAACCTTTGGCAAAGCCAGCGCGCCGGTGGAATCGACGATAATTTTTTGGTCTATTTCGACACCGGGCAATGGCGTTACCGATGATCCTGTCGCGACCATGATGTTTTTGGCGGTGTAATTTTTGCCCGCCACATCAATGCTGTTCGCTGAGGTAAATGCGGCGCGGCCCTTGAGCCAATCAACCTTGTTCTTTTTAAACAGAAACTCGATGCCGCCGGTCAATTCGGACACAGCCTTCGCTTTTTCGGCGTGCATTTGGTCGAGGTTGAGCGAGACGCCCTTAAAATCGATACCGAATTTCGCCAGCGAACCCGATTGTGCCTCATGGTACATTTCGGACGCATGCAGCAATGCTTTCGACGGAATGCAGCCGACGTTGAGGCACGTGCCGCCCAATGTCTCGCGGCTTTCGACGCAGGCTGTTTTCAGGCCGAGTTGTGCGGCACGGATGGCGGCAACATAACCGCCCGGACCTGCACCGATAACGATCAGGTCATAATCATGTTCTGCCATTGCTCAGCTCCTTAAAGGTCGATCAACAACCGGGTCGGGTCTTCAATCGCCTCTTTGACGATTTTCAGGAAAGTCACTGCTTCGCGGCCGTCGATGAGACGGTGGTCATAGCTTAGCGCCAAATACATCATTGGGCGAACAACAACCTGTCCGTCGCGGACTACGGCGCGGTCTTCGATACGGTGAAGACCAAGCACGGCGGACTGTGGCGGGTTGATGATCGGGGTCGACATCAGGCTGCCGAACACGCCGCCGTTGGAAATGGTGAAGGTTCCGCCCGACATATCTTCCATGGTGAGCGCGCCGGCCTTTGCCTTTGCACCAAAATCACCAATCGCCTTTTCAATCTGGGCAAAGCTCATGGCGTCGGCGTTGCGCACGACAGGAACAACGAGGCCATTTGGCGCGCTAACCGCGACCGAGACGTCGAGATAATTGTGATAGACGATTTCGTCGCCATCAATCTGCGCATTTACGGCAGGAACATCACGCGCCGCCAAAGCAACAGCCTTGGTAAAGAAGCCCATGAAGCCGAGGCGCACGCCGTGCTTCTTTTCAAACAGGTCTTTATAGGTCGCGCGCGCTTCGATCACGGCGGACATATCGACATCGTTAAATGTCGTCAGCAAAGCCGCTGTGTCTTGTGCAGACTTCAAACGCTTTGCGATTGTCTGGCGCAGACGCGTCATCTTCACGCGCTCTTCCTGACGCGCACCTGTCGGTGCAGACGCGGCTGGCGTTGCCGTTGATGCCGAAGTGGCTGCAGGCGCAGGCGCACCCTTTGCAGCAGCGACAACATCTTCCTTGGTCAGGCGGCCGTCCTTGCCAGTGCCTTTGATTTTGCTTGGGTCAATGCCCAGCTCAAGCACCAAACGGCGAACCGCAGGCGACAAGGGCAGATCGCTATTTTCTGAAGCAGCGGCCGGCGCAGGCGCAGCGGTGCTCGTAACAGCTGGGGCTACAGCGGCAGCGGCAGCAGCAGGTGCTGCGGCGGCTCCGGTGCCAGCATCGATCGAACCAATGACCGCGCCGACATTAACGGTCGCGCCTTCCTCAACGGCATAGGCGCCCATGATGCCGGCAACAGGCGACGGCACTTCGACCGCGACCTTGTCGGTTTCAAGGCTGGCTATCGGTTCATCGACCGCAACCGGTTCACCCGGTTTCTTTAGCCATTGGCCAAGGGTGGCTTCAGTGATGGACTCGCCCAATACGGGGACTTTAACTTCAGTGCTCATAATTCAATCCTCAGGAGGATGGAGGGGTAACCGGCTTGGTTCCCCCGGTGCGTTGGCGGCGGATTTCTTCGCGGACATTGTGGCCCAATGCTTCTGCAACCAATGCGGCCTGTTCGGCTTGGTGGCGCTTGGCAAGACCCGTGGCTGTGGCGGCTGCGGCTTTGCGCCCGGCATAACGTGCGCGTGCCGGGCCGACATTGGCTTCTGCAAGGCATTCTTCCAGATAGGGGTCGACGAAGCTCCAGCTGCCGGCGTTGCGCGGCTCTTCCTGGGCCCAAACGACCTCTTCCAAATTGGTCATACGCTTCAACCGGACAATCAATGGTTCGGCCGGGAAGGGATATAGCTGCTCGATGCGGACAATCGCGGTGTTTGTGTCACCCGATGCATCGCGCGCTTCCATCAGGTCATACGCAACCTTGCCCGAACATAGGACCAGTCGTTTGACATCCTTGTCCGCAGGCGCGTTCATGTCCGACAGGATCCGCATGAAGTGGCTTTCGCCTTGGAAATCCTCTGCCTTGGACACCGCAAGCTTGTGCCGTAACAAGGATTTTGGCGTCATGACGATAAGCGGTTTGCGGAATGGACGTGCCATTTGCCTGCGCAGCAAATGGAAATAATTTGCAGGCGTCGTGCAGTTTGCGACCTGAATATTATCTTCGGCGCACAATTGCAGGAAGCGTTCAAGCCGCGCCGAGCTGTGCTCCGGACCTTGTCCTTCATAACCATGCGGCAACAGCATCACGAGGCCATTGGCGCGCAGCCATTTCGCTTCACCGGCGGCAATAAACTGATCGATCATGGTTTGCGCACCATTCACGAAGTCGCCAAATTGCGCTTCCCAAAGCACCAGTGTCTTGGGTTCGGCACCCGCATAGCCATATTCAAAACCGAGTACGCCGAATTCCGACAATGGACTGTCGAGAATTTCAAAGCGGCCATGTGGCAATGTTGCCAGCGGGATATATTTTTCCTCAGTCGTTTGGTCGACCCAAACGCCGTGGCGTTGGCTGAACGTACCGCGGCCCGAATCTTGGCCCGATAAGCGCACGCCATAGCCTTCGGAGAGCAAAGACCCGAACGCGAGCGCTTCGCCTGTTGCCCAGTCAAAGTTCGCGCCTGTGCTGAACATGGCTTTTTTGGCATCGAGCACACGGTTGAGTGTCGGGTGAATATTGTGACCTTCGGGCACAGTGGTCAGCGTGCGGCCCATGCTGTCAAACAGCTTTTTGGAAATACCTGTTTGCACATTCCGGCGGGCGGTTTCGGGATCGGCGGGCTTGGAAAGGCCCGACCAACGTCCGCCAAACCAGTCAGCGGCATTGGGTTTATAGTCGGCGGCGCTGGTAAATTCCTGCTCGAGCGTCTGCACAAAGCGCATGGCGTGCTCGTCCGCCCAGTTCGCATCGATCACACCCTCGGCCTCAAGCCGTTTGGCGTACAAGCTGCTAACTCCGGGGTGGCCCTTGATGACCTTGTACATCAATGGCTGCGTGAAACCGGGTTCGTCGCCTTCATTATGGCCAAAGCGGCGGTAGCACCACATGTCGATCACGATGTCGCGGTGGAATGTCTGGCGGAATTCGATAGCAATTTTACATGCGAAGGTTACCGCTTCGGGGTCATCACCATTGACGTGGAAAATCGGCGCCTGCACGCCCTTGGCTACGTCGGATGGATAAGGCGAAGACCGCGCATATTGCGGGCTGGTCGTGAAACCAACTTGGTTGTTCACGATAAAGTGCAAGCAACCGCCGGTATTATACCCACGAATGCCGGAAAAGCCGAGGCACTCCCAAACGATGCCCTGCCCAGCAAAGGCCGCGTCACCATGCAACAGCACGGGTAGCACTTGTTCATGCTTGCCAAGGTCGTCGCGGGCGGTTTGGTTCGCGCGTACCTTACCGAGCACCACTGGGTTCACCGCTTCAAGGTGCGAGGGGTTTGGCACAAGGCTCATATGCACCTTGATGCCGTCAAATTCGCGGTCGGTGCTGGTGCCGAGGTGATATTTCACATCGCCCGAACCGCCGACATCGTCAGGGTTCGCGCTTCCGCCCGAAAATTCGTGGAAGATGATGCGGTATGGCTTTGCCATCACATTGGCCAAAACGTTGAGACGGCCGCGATGTGGCATGCCGTAAACGATTTCGCGCACGCCCAGCTGGCCGCCATATTTGATGACGGCTTCGAGTGCGGGAATCATTGACTCGCCACCATCAAGGCCGAAGCGCTTCGTGCCTACATATTTGCGGCCAAGGAATTTTTCATATTGCTCCGCCTCGATGACTTTACCGAGAATGGCCTTTTTGCCTTCGGGCGTGAATTGGATGGCGGCATCTTTGCCCTCCATCCGCTCTTGCAGGAACCGGCGCTCTTCGACGTCGGAAATGTGCATATATTCGAGGCCAACTGGGCCACAATAATTCGCGCGCAGCGTATCGACGAGTTCACGAACCGTGGTCCATTCGAGGCCAAGCGTGCCGCCGACATAGACCCGCTTGTCGAGGTCTGCGCCAGAAAAGCCATGATATTCGGGGGTAAGGTCGGCGGGAATGTCCTGCTTGGAAAGCCCAAGCGGATCAAGGTTCGCCGCCAGATGCCCGCGCACACGATAGGTGCGGACCAGCATCATTGCGCGAATAGAATCGCTCGCTGCGGCAACGGCGTCGGCTTCTGCCATGGGCTTGCCAGCGGCCTTCGCCGCAGCCTTCACTTCGACAGCCATCTGCGTCGGATCAAGCGAAGCCGTCAGGTCATCGGTGATGGACAAAGGCCAATTCGAACGCGCCCAACTTGGACCTTGCTCAGTTTCAAAATCTTGGTTTTCAAGACCCATGTTACTTCTCCAAATCCGCCCCATATGTGGGGAGGGGAACCATCCGCAGGATGGTGGAGGGGAGTTGCCGCTCTAACCCAGCGTCAGACGGAAGGCCCCTCCGTCACCCGGTACTTACGCACCAGTTGCCACCTCCCCGCGAACGGGGAGGATCAAAATCAACCCTTCAGCACCTCGACCAATGTCTTGCCGAGCAATGATGGTGACGGCGATACGCGGATGCCGGCTGCTTCCATTGCTGCGATCTTGCTTTCTGCGTCGCCCTTGCCGCCCGATACGATGGCGCCGGCATGGCCCATGCGGCGTCCGGGAGGTGCAGTGCGTCCGGCGATGAAACCTGCCATTGGCTTTTTGCGGCCCTTTTTGGCTTCGTCGATCAGGAACTGTGCAGCTTCTTCTTCTGCGCTGCCGCCGATTTCACCGATCATGATGATGGACTTGGTCGCATCATCGGCAAGGAACAGCTCAAGGCAATCGATGAAGTTGGTGCCGTTGACAGGGTCACCGCCAATGCCAACCGCAGTGGTCTGGCCAAGGCCTTCTGCTGTGGTCTGGAACACGGCTTCATAGGTGAGCGTGCCTGAACGTGAGACCACGCCGACCGAGCCTGCGGAGAAGATGCTGCCGGGCATGATGCCGATTTTGCATTCATTGGGTGTCAGAACGCCAGGGCAGTTTGGGCCAATCAGGCGCGACTTCGAACCCGACAGTGCGCGCTTTACCTTCACCATGTCGAGCACAGGAATGCCTTCAGTGATGCAAACGATCAACGGGATTTCCGCGTCGATGGCTTCAAGGATTGAATCGGCCGCAAAGGGCGGTGGCACATACACAACCGACGCATCCGCGCCCGTTGTTTGCTTGGCTTCAAGCACCGTGTCAAACATCGGCAGGCCAATATGCGTTGTTCCGCCCTTGCCGGGGGTCACACCGCCGACCATCTGCGTGCCATAAGCAAGCGCCTGCTCGGTATGGAATGTGCCAGTGGCACCTGTCATACCTTGTGTGATGACCTTGGTGTTTTTGTTGATAAGGATGCTCACATACGTCTCCTGAATTCGGGGGTTCGCTTAGTTCAGCGAGGAATCAATTGCCTTACATGCGACAAGCAGTTCTTTGACCGCATCGACGCTGACCGCGAGGTTGCCCTTGGCTTCATCATCAAGCGCGATTTCAACGACCTTTTCAACGCCGCCGGCGCCAATGACAACGGGTACGCCGACATATAGATTGTCGACGCCATATTGGCCGGTCAGATGCACCGCGGCTGGAAGAACGCGCTTTTGGTCGTTCAAATAGGCTTCGGCCATCGCGATACCGCTTGTTGCCGGCGCGTAGAAAGCAGAGCCCGTTTTAAGCAGACCAACGATTTCACCACCGCCGCTGCGCGTGCGCTGAACGATTGCGTCAATGCGTTCCTGAGTCGAAAAGCCCATTTTGATAAGGTCTGGAACAGGAATACCCGATACGGTCGAATATTGAATGACGGGCACCATTGTGTCGCCATGGCCGCCAAGCACGAAGCTTGTGACGTCTTTTACCGACACATTGAATTCGTCCGCAAGGAAGTGGCTGAAGCGTGCCGAATCGAGAACGCCTGCCATGCCAACAACCATGTGATGCGGCAGACCGGAGAATTCGCGCAGCGCCCATACCATCGCGTCGAGCGGGTTGGTGATGCAGATAACGAATGCGTTTGGCGCGTTCGCAGCAATGCCTTCGCCCACGGCCTTCATGACCTTTAGGTTGATGCCAAGCAAATCGTCGCGGCTCATGCCGGGCTTGCGCGCGACACCGGCGGTGACGATGATCACGTCAGCGCCAGCAATGTCTGCATAATCGTTGGTGCCGGTAATCTTGGCATCAAAACCTTCGACAGGACCGCATTGCGACAGGTCAAGCGCCTTACCCTGGGGAACGCCTTCAACAACGTCGAACAAGACGATGTCGCCGAGGCCTTTCAATGCTGCGAGGTGAGCAAGCGTGCCGCCGATATTACCGGCGCCAATAAGCGCAATTTTTTTGCGAGCCATACAAAACTGTCCTTCCCTTAGGGCTTTTTAGCGGAATTGCGGCGTCGTTACGCCGAATCGCTGTGGATAACAACCCAATAAAGGTCCAAAGTTAAGGCTTTTTCTGATAACAGTTCGCAATAGCAATAGTGCATGAAATGCTCCCTGTCAGTTACCAGCCACCCGTCGCAACATTTCCATCCAAATGGGGACTTGGCCATGGAATCCTTCGGCCCAGACGCGTTCATCTAGGCCATGCGCGCCCTCTTTCTGTCCGACGATGCTCCAAAGGCCACCAAATCCATATACGGGAATGCCGGCGGACCGTAAAAACGCCCCGTCGGTAGCGCCCGCCGACTGGAATGGCAGAACGGGCGCGTTGGGAAAGCGGGTTGCGACAGCGGCCCGATAGGCTTGGACGATGTCATCGCGCATCGGTGATGGTGCGGTTTCGGGTGTTTGCGATCCTTCAACGGCCGATACCGTGACATCGGGTCCTGAAAGGGTTTGCAGTTGCTGCCGGACATCCTCTGTTCTGACGCCGGGAAAAATGCGGCAGTTCACATTGGCTTCGGCTTTTTGGGGCAAGGCATTGGGTGCGTGACCGCCAGACAACATCGTTGCGACACAGCGCGTGCGCGTGCTTCCGGGGTCCATCGCTTCTAACAGATCGGCGGTTTCGCGATCTTGGGGGTCGGCAAGATATCTGCGCAACAGCTCACCAAATTGGCCACTATCGCCTTTTGCCAGCATCTCGAAGCTCGCGCGTGTGGCATCGTTAATCATGGCGGGAAAGCGATGACGCTCCACTGCGGTGAGTGCATTGGCCAACGCATATATCGCATTGTCCGGACGCGGCACGCTGCTGTGCCCGCCACGGTTCAAAGCGGTCAGCCGGAAATCGGCGTAGGTTTTTTCGGCAATCTGAATGCCGAAGCCCTCGACCCGCCCATCAGGGAAAACCGAGCCGCCGCCAGCGTCACCATTGAGCGCATATTCTGCGTCAATCAGCTCGCGCCACTCGGTTGCCGCGCGTCGTGCACCGTTGCCGATCGTCTCTTCATCGCCGGTAAACAGCACAATGATATCGCGCGTCGGTTCAAACTTTTCTGCACGCAAATATTGCAGGGCAAGGACGATACCGGTCAACGCAGCCTTATTGTCGTTTGAACCGCGGCCCAGATAATAGCCGCCCTCTTCGCGAAACTTAAATGGCGGATATTTCCAATCGCTTGCTTTGGCGGCGACGACATCCATGTGCGCCATCAGCAAAATAGGCTTTTTGCCCGACGGTTTGGCTGCGGGCCAACGGACAATCATTGTCTGGGTATTGTCATGATCCTTGACGATCACGTTCGTGATACCAGCCTTGCGGAACTCCGCCGTCAATAATGTAGTCAGCTTCTTGAATTCGGCAGGCTGCCCCTCAACGGTGGGAATTTCGACGATCTTTGCAAAGAGCGCGCGTTCCGCTGCTATTTTCGATGCAGGTGTTTGCGCATGTGCAGCGGTTGTCAGGGCCAACATGCCTGCCAACAAAAACATGTTCCGTCCGATCATCTTTTCTCTCCTTTATGCAATGCTAGCGCGCGCCGTGGCCTTCCGCCAGATAATCTTCCGACTGCATTTCCATCAGCCGCGATACCGTGCGGTCAAACTCAAAACGCCCGTCGCCTATCGGGTAAAGCTGGTCAGGGCCGGCATCTGCACTCGCCAAAAACTTTACGCGATATTCGTACAACGCATCGATCAGCGTCACAAATCGCGCCGCTTCATTGCGGTTGTGCGGCCCAAGCACGGGAATGCCCACCATCAACACCGTATGGAAACGCCGCGCAATCGCCAGATAGTCAGACGCACCGCGCGCCTCCGCGCACAGACGCTTGAACGAGAAAACGGCAACGCCCTTTAGCGCCTTTGGAACGTGCAGCATCCGACCGCCGCCGACGTCCAGCTCCAACGATGGAACATGTGCGCGGTCCTCGGGCGGATAATCTGTCATGCGGAAGAATGTTTCCGACAATGCGGCCGTCGCCTCGGCGCCATTGGGTACGAGCCAGGTTTTAGCATTGCCCAAACGGTCGCGCCGATAGTCTGTCGGGCCATCGAGCGCAAAAATATCAAGGCTGTCTTTTATCAACGCGATGAACGGCAAAAACAGTTGGCGGTTGAGGCCATCCTTATACAGGTCATCGGGTTGCCGGTTTGATGTTGTGACAACCGTGACGCCTGCGGCAATCAATCCTGTGAACAGCCGCGACATAATTGCTGCATCGGCCATGTTGTTGACGACCATTTCGTCAAAGCAGAGCAACCGGGCTTCATCCGCCAGCGCCGCGACCACGGGCGGAATGGGATCGCCTTTTTCCTTCTCGCGCTCAACCTTTAGCCGCGCGTGAATATCCAACATGAACTCGTGGAAATGCGCGCGACGTTTCCGCTGTATCTGAACGCTGTCAAAAAACAGGTCCATGAGCATGGATTTCCCGCGCCCAACACCGCCCCATAAATACAATCCGCGCGCAGGGTCGGGCTTGCGTCCCAAGAAACGCCACATTGTGCTTCCGCGGGGTGGCACGGCCTCAAGCTCTGCTTGCACTTTCGCCAGCGCCAAAACGGCTTTGGCTTGATCAGCATCAGGCTTCAGTTCGCCTGCACTGACGAGGGCTGCGTGCCGATCTGTGACCGAGGCGGGCATCATTTCTTACTGGGTTTTCGAATCGTCCCGGAAAATGCAGCGACGCGGGACTCGCCTTGCGAGACAATGCCGCGCATGAACAGCAGGCGACCCGTTTCTTTCAAAAGCTCAACCTCGGCCTCAAGCGGTTCGCCGATGACGCCAGCGCCAATGAACTGCACCGATAGGTCAAGCGTAACGGCGGCGCCCGCCTCAATCAGGCCAAACATCCGAGATGCGCCAAACATCGCGACGTCGATAAAACCGAGCGTGACGCCGCCATGTACCGCATCGCGCAAGTTGCTGTGCCGGTGTTCGGGAAACATGCGCAGGCGTGCTTTATGATGGCCTTCACTGCGTACCAGCATTTTACCCAGCACCGTGCCATTATAGCGCGTGCCATCGGTCATCTGCCAGTTTAGCCAACCGGGATTGTCCGGATCCGGACTGCTATCAAAAGCGGGTGTGTCCAACGGCCGTCCCTTCAATTAAAGGTGGCGTTCGGCAACCATCTTCTTGGTTTCGGCAATGGCCTTTGCAGGGTTCAGACCCTTGGGGCATGCGTTTGCGCAGTTCATGATCGTGTGGCAGCGATACAGACGGAATGGATCTTCCAACTCATCCAAACGCTCACCGGTCATTTCATCACGGCTGTCCGCCAACCAGCGATAGGCCTGAAGCAAGATGGCGGGGCCCAAAAACTTGTCGCTGTTCCACCAATAAGATGGGCAGCTTGTCGAGCAGCATGCGCACAAGATGCACTCATACAGGCCATCCAGCTTCGCTCGGTCTTCCGGCGACTGAAGGCGCTCTTTGCCCGATGGTTCTGGCGTAACCGTCTGCAGCCATGGCTTGATCGAGGCATATTGTGCATAAAAATGGGTGAAGTCAGGAACGAGGTCCTTGATAACTTCCATATGCGGCAGCGGGGTCAGTGTGACTTCGCTTTTGCAATCTTCAATGGCCGTGGTGCACGCGAGGCCGTTCTTGCCGTCGATGTTCATCGAACATGAACCGCAAATGCCTTCGCGGCATGAACGGCGGAATGTCAGCGACGAATCCTGCTCGCTTTTCATTTTGATCAACGCATCGAGGACCATTGGGCCGCAGGTTTCGGTATCGACTTCAAAAGTGTCGTAACGCGGGTTTTCGCCACTGTCAGGATCGTAACGATATACCTTGAATTTCTTGACTTTCCCGTCGGTTTTCGCGGCGTGAACAGTGCCCTTTTGGACCTTACTGTTCTTTGGGAGGAAGAAATCGGCCATATCAATATCCTGTTGTCGTCGTGACGTGTAATTCCATATCTGCCGAACGCCCTAACCAAGCGTTTGTGCAATCACAAGCCCTCAACTGCGTCCGTTCGAGTTGCTTTTTCTGCAAGTCGGACGCGGAGCTTGTCGATTTTGCGGCCATCCATATCCACAACTTCAAAATGCCAACCTTGGTCGCGGAAGGATTCGCCCTCTACGGGCAAGTGTCGCAAGATGTGTAGGACATGGCCCGCAGCGGTCGCGTAATCGCGGTCTTCAGGCAGATCAATCGACAGCGCGTCTGCCATTGCGTCGGCGGACATAGCGCCCGAGACGAGCATGGAGCCATCGTCCAATGTGATGATGTTCGGCGCGCTACCTTGCGCCTGATCCGACGCAAACTCGCCGGCAATTGCCGCCAAAAGGTCGTTCGGCGTTACGATCCCTTCAAAATGCCCATATTCATCATGGACCAGCAACATCGGGACATCGGACGAACGCAGGATTTCAAGTGCGTCCATGGCGTCAAGTTGATCGGGGATGATTTCGGCGCGACGCATCAGGCTGCGGATATCCAGACTTTCCCCGCGAATCTGCGCGGCAACGATATCGCGTGATTGGACAACACCGATGATATCGTCACCATCTTCGCCGGTGACCGGCAGGCGGGTGTGCAGAGAGTTCAACAGCGAATCGCGGACATCATCTTCAGATGCGTCGGCTGCAATACGGTCAACGTCGGTCCGTGGCGTCATGACTTCACGCACCGGACGGTCGGCCAGCCGCACCACGCCTGCAATGACCTTATGTTCATGCTCTTCGATGATTCCGGCGTGGGTTGCTTCGGCAAAAACCATACGCAGTTCTTCGGCGCTCAGTGCGTCACGGGTATCGCGGCGAAGCCCAAGTGCGCGGAATATAGTCGCGCTGGATTTATCAAGGGTCCAGACAATCGGCGCGGTCACGCGTGCCAGCATCTCCATAGGGCCCGCCATGGTGACGGCGATTCTTTCGGGCGCAATGAGCGCAAACTGCTTGGGAACCAGTTCGCCGACCACCAAGGATGCATAGGTCGTGATGCTGATGACAATTCCGAAACCCAAAGTTTCGGCCCATTCTGTGTCTATGCCCAAAAGAGCAATGCGTTCGGCAACCGGCCCGCCCAGCGTCGATCCGGAATAAGCACCCGCGATAATACCAATGAGTGTGATGCCAATTTGTACGGTGGACAGAAATTTGCCCGGGTCTCTCCCTAACCGAAGGGCTGCCGCCGCGCCGCGCTTTCCGTCTTCCGCCATCGCCTTTAGTTTCGCTGTGCGTGCCGAAACGATGGCGAGTTCGGACATGGCAAACACCCCGTTCAGGGCAATGAGAGCCAATATCGTCGCGGCATCAAACCACGGGAAAGATTGAAGAGGTTCCATAGGGACACAATTCCCATAGGGCCAACGCCAGCGCTTTGGCAACAAAATGCCGACAAAACTGTTACCGTCAAAAGATGAAACCTATCCAATGATAATCGCAGGTTCATCATGGGTGCCGTCTATGGGGTATCCTAGCTGAAAGGGAAAATGATGAAGAAAAATCAATTGATCACGCTGTCACTGATGGCTGCCACGCTCCCGCTATCGGCATGTGTGACCGATCCGGAAACCGGCCAGCGCACGATTTCGAAGGCGGCACTGGGTGGCGTTGGCGGCGCATTGGGTGGATATTTGCTTGGCGACCTTATTGGCGGCCGCCGCGATCGCACGGAAAAGATTGTCGGCGCAGGTATTGGCGCATTGGCTGGTGCGGGCGTTGGCTATTATATGGACGAACAAGAAAGAAAACTTCGTCAGCAAACCGCGGGCACGGGCATCAACGTTATTCGCGATGGCGACAATCTCGTCCTCGATATGCCTTCTGAAGTGACTTTTGGCCTCGATAGCGCGAACATCGATGCGGGTTTCCGCAATACGCTGGATCAGGTTGCATCCACGCTAACGCAATATGAAAAAACTTATGTCGACGTCATGGGTCATACCGATTCCACCGGGTCCGATGCCTATAACCAGTCATTATCGGAACGCCGTGCGTCGGCTGTTGCAAGCTATCTAACGTCGCGCGGCGTGCAGTCCGCGCGTCTTGCAACGCGTGGCTATGGTGAGAGCCAGCCAAAGGCGAGCAATCTGGATGAAGCCGGTCGCGCGGCGAACCGCCGTGTCGAAATTCGTCTTGTTCCCGTGACCCAGGGATAATTCGGATTTAGACGGCAACACCCTGAAGCAATTTGGGCAGCGCGCCGCTTTCGCCCCGCGCCTCGGCCATGAAAAATGCCTTGGCCGGGGCAGCGCGTTGCACCATTGCCATTCCGAAACGCCGGACCGCAGACGCGGTTTTGCCGGGAATGGAAAAAAGGCGGTTCAAGCCATCGGTCGATACCGCGATCAACAACGTATCAATGCTACGCCACCGGCTATAGCGATCGAGCAATTGCGCATCGCCAAAATCAAGACCAAGCCGCATCCCGTCGACCAATACTTCGGTTAACGCCGCAACATCGCGCAGACCAAGGTTGAGCCCCTGACCCGCGATGGGGTGAATGCCATGTGCGCTGTCGCCAATCAGCACCAGCCGTTCCGCCGTGATGTTGGCCGCATGGTGGAACCCAAGCTTGTAAGAAGACAAAGGCGCGGCGATCTCAACGGCACCCAATATCCCGCCCATCGCCTTTTCCAGCTCCGCCGCATATCCACGCGGTGACAATTTCATATATCCCGGCGCATCTGCGGCATCGACCGACCAGACAATCGCGGAACGGTGCCGGCCGTCGTCCGCATCCAACATGGGCAAGACGGCAAATGGGCCTGACGGATAAAAAATCTCATAGGCAATGTTGTTGTGCGAATGTTCGTGGAAGATCGCACCGACCATGGCGCTGTGGTCATATTGCCAGTGCGCAATATTGATTCCCATTTCCTCGCGCGTCTGGCTTTGCCGCCCTTCGGCGACAATCATCAGATCAGCGGTCAAAACTTTCCCGTCATCGAGATGCACGGAGGCGCGACCTGAATCCTGTGATTTGTGGGTGATGTTGGCGGGCATGTGCAACTGGATCGCATCGCTCTCCAGCGCCGCATTGTAGAAAACGCCGCGCAAGAAGCGGCTTTCAAACATTTGCCCCAGAAAGCCATCATCTTCGGCGGGTGCGAAATCCAGCGATCCGGGCTTGAGGCTATCGCTCACCCAAATCTTTTCAATCGGGCAGCCTTTTCCGGCCAATGCGTCGCCCAATCCAATGGCCTCAAACAGCTTATAGCTAGAGCTTGATATAGCAAATGTGCGGCCGTCAAAGCCTGCTTGCAGCATGCTCGCTTGATCGGCGCGGTCAATGACATGGCTGGTGATGCCATGTGCAGCCAATGCCAGTGCTTGCGTAAGCCCGATGAGCCCGCCGCCGATAATGATGACGTCTGCTTTGTGATTCATATTGCCCCTATGCCGCAACAGATGGGCGGACTCAAAGGAGGATTTTGACCGTAGCCCATCCGCGTTGGCAGCAATCTTCAACCTGTAATACTTGACGGCGAGTCCAGCGAAGGCGAAAAGGGGGCGTTCGGCCGTTCGCGGCCACCCATATATGGCATTATACTCATGGCCTCGCGCATTTCTAAATTTACGTCAAAAACGAACATGGCCAATTGGCGGAATATGATGCGCGCCTCACTGATCCGCAGCAGCACCTTGTTTGGCGCGGCTGTGCTTGGCCTGTTTGGGGTATTTTACGGCTTGGCGGTGCTGAGCTATTCGGCTGGCGATGCGGCATTCAATAGTGCGGCTGCAGATGTGCAGCACAACTGGATGGGCCAAAGCGGCGCCTATGTTTCCGACATCATGCTGTTTCTATTTGGCGTTCCCGCCATTTTCCTGCTCCCGATGATGCTGGTTTTTGCACGACGCTTATGGCGGGCCGTCCCGCAGCCGCAATGGAAACGGCAGCTTACATTATGCCTGTGCGGCATGCTGCTGATCGGCTTTGGCATGGCCTATTGGCAGCACGGCAGCGACATCGGCTTGCCCGCTGGATGGGGCGGGGCGCTTAATTTGCTGTTGGCAAATGCCGCCGTTGCTCTTGTTGGTCAAATTCAGGGCGTGGTTGGCACTATATTGCGGGTGCTTCTGATTTTGGCCAGCTTAAGTGGCGGCGTGGCGTTGGTTATTCGCGCGCTTGAGCTTGAGCGCCCGCTGTTCCGTATCCCTTCTTTGGC
>NZ_JBIIMC010000032.1:0-23109 GCF_044338195.1 Sphingorhabdus sp.
CCTTAAAACATGCGTTGAAGCGTTTTCGTTATAAACGAACACCATCAAACATGATCATTGCCCCAACTGCCCATCACTTTGCTAACTTCAGAAAGCCAGCTTAAGGCGTAGCTTCCCTCTGTCATATAGATAAAGAAAAGTTATCATATTTATTATGCATGCATTTTTCTACGCTCGAATTTGGTTTTTTAACCATTCCAGAAAAGCTAACTCTGCCGGTGGTTCGGGGGCAGCTCACTTTTGCAGTTGGCAATACACGAGCTCTAGGGTCAACTCAAAAAGGCTCTCGACACACTGACAGCTATCTAGATGGCGTAATTGAGGAATTGTAAAATGTTGAACAAAAAAATTGTTCTTTTAACTGGCGTTGCTGCAGCAGCAACATCCGCCTTTGTTGATAATGCCCAGGCACAGGTTGCTACAACGGGTGGCGAAACACAATATACCACTACAAAGGTGAGCACGCAGGCGTCGACCAACGCATCTGCTGTAACGGCAACTGCAGCGACAGCGTCAACATCGGCGTCGGTTCTTGCACGTAACTCGGCAGCAAACACTGCCTTGCTTGCGACATTGTCGACTGCAGAGGCAACTGCCTTGGCAAACCAATCGGTATTGGCAACTGCTGTAACCACAGCAAACTCCGCAACGACCGTGGCTTCGAGCCTTTTGGTTGTAGCATCGACAACGCAATCGACTGCTTTGTCGTCTGCGAACTCCGCGACTGCGCTCACTTCGGGTCTGGTCAGCACTGCAACGTCGGCAACAGCAACCGTAACATCGGCTCAGTCGGCATTGGTCGCTGCTCAGGCAACGAACACTGGCGTATCTGCAGCGCAATCGACCTTGTTGGCAGCGCAATCGACTTTGGCATCCGCAACTTCTGCTGTAACATCGAACGCAACGGTGGTCGCGACCACTTCGACTGCGCTCGCAACAGCGAACGCCAACGTTGCACTTCGCAATAACAACTACACAACTGCTGTGACTACTGCGTCGACAGCAACCGCAGCAGCAACCTCCGCGTCTGCTTCACTTGCAACATCGTTGGCTGCCAACACATCGGCTACCAGCGCGTTGACTTCAACTCTAGCAGTCACAGGCGTGTCTACTTCGGGTAACGCTGTTACTGATCTTGTTGCAGTGCAGTCCACGCTCGTTGCAAATGCTTCGACAGCGACCGCCAACACTGCAGCCGCAGCAACAGCCGTTTCGACTGAAGCAAACTTCACTGCAACTCGCGCAATCTTGGCAACTGCAGCTGCAAGCTCAAACACTAACATCGCTGCTGCAGCAGGTACGCTGACATCATCAGCTGATAACGGCAAGAACTTCGACACCGAAGTGCTTGGTGCTCTATCAGGTCACGAAGATCGCTTGACCACTCTTGAAGACGTAGTGGCTGCTGGCGATGCGGACAACTTGGCAGCTCTGGAAGCTGGCGACGTTGCAACGTTGGAAGCAGCAGTAGCTTACACCGACGAAGCAGTAGCAGCTGGCGACGTTGCAACGTTGGAAGCAGCAGTAGCTTACACCGACGAAGCAGTAGCAGCGGAAGCTGAAGCGCGCATCGCTGGCGATGCTGAAACTTTGGCATCTGCAAATGAATACACCGACGATGCAGTAGCAGCAGAAGCTGCATTGCGTATCGCTGGTGATGCTGCAACGTTGACGACTGCGAATTCGTTCACAACGTCGGCAGTAGCAGCTGAAGCAACGATCCGTGCAGCAGCTGATACAGCTGAAGCAACGACCCGTGCAGCAGCAGATACAGCGCTTACGACACGTATCGCTGCAGAAGAAACAGCACGTGCAGCTGCAGATACAGCACTTGGTGCACGTATCACTGCAGAAAACAGCGCACGTGTAGCAGCTGATAACGCGCTTGGTGCTCGTATCACTGACTTGGACAACACACTGCGTGACAAGATTGCAAGCTCAACAGCAACTGCAATCGCCATGGGTGGAAGCACGATCTTGCCAGATACGAACTTCACACTCTCCGGCAATGTCGGCATGTATGAAGGCGCATCTGCAGTGGCTCTTAACGCTGCTGGCCGCGTAAGCGAGAAGGTCTATGTCACCGCTGCCGTTGGTGGTGGTCTGAACAAGGGCGGAAAGCTTGGCGGACGCGTTGGAGTGGTTTTTGGTTTCTAACTAAAACTCCAAACTAGCTAAAAACGGGCCGGCAATGTCACATGACATTGCCGGCCTTTTTTATTTGCGCTTTGACAAGCTATTGGGATACGGCAGCACATTATGACATCCCCAAACATTTACATTGCCCGCCCCGTGTTCAAGCTGCACCTGGTCCGCAGCTGCGCGTTTATAGCGGCGGTCGCCTTTGCGCAGTCTGCGAATGGATATGTTATGCAGGGCGCCGCAACAAAGGCGGCTGCCCCTAAAAACCAAGTACAAGCTGCGCAGCCCCAAAAACCATCAGTTTCGCAAGATCTGGCCAGATCCAGCTTCATACAACTTATGGACGCTGAATTTAAAAAGCGCGACTTAGATGGAAACGGAAAGGCAACCCGGGCGGAAGTAGAAGAATATACCAAGCGCGCTGCAACCGCGGAAGCCAAGCAGAAGAATCAGGAGTTATTCAGTCGTCTTGATGTCGACAAGAATGGCCTAATCTCACCCGCAGAGTTTGCGGCCCTGGTTCCTGCGCCCCAATTTGTAGATGTGTCTGCCGAAATGATCCGCTTTGATAAAAATCGCGATCAGATTATTACGCTCGTTGAATATCGCACCACAACACTGGCAAATTTTGATCGATTGGACGCGGATAAGGATGGCATTTTATCAGCTGCCGAAATGACAAGCTTGAATGCCGCAACACCAAGTAGTAAAAAGGATACAGATCAAAGTCGCTAACCGCCCAGCATCAAAGCGGGCGCGCGAACATTGGCAACATCTTTTTACAGTCATAATGTAAAGTCGGAAAATTAAGATATGCGTATTGGCATTTCAATCATAACCGTTCCAGATCATAATATTTGGAACAACGGAATTGGGCAAAATGTGTATCATTTGGCCAGTACCCTGGCCCAGATACCATTTGTAGAGCGCGTATTTCTGATAAATGCGGGCAATGAAGATTATCATCCGCATGGTGCGGGCGACATAGCCAATGAATATCCCCTCCTCTCACTAGCCGAAGCAAAAGAATGCATCGATGTCGCTATCGAACTTTCGGGTGCGTTGGAGGTGCCATGGCTCAAGAGGCTTCGTGCGGCTGGTGGCAAGGTCGTGTATCACAATTGCGGTCAACCGCATGCATCATTGGTAGAACCTACCATATTTGATAAGCCGTCATTCTTTGGTGAAACCGATAGATGTGATGTCGTCTGGCAACTTCCCAAAGATGCGATCTTCAATAGCATGATGTCGGTCATTCACCGATGCCCTGTGGTGACAGTGCCCTATCTTTGGGACCCAATCTTCATTGATCAGTCCATTAGAGATCTGCAAAGCGATGTATTGAAGTTTGGCTACAAAAAAGATTCACTCGCAACGGGCGCCACAGTCAGCATATTTGAACCCAATATTTCCGCGATTAAGATGGGCGTTATTCCATTAATGATCTGCGAAAACACGTATTCCAACAGCCCTGACCTCATTCAGCATGTCAATTTTCTGAATGGGATAGCGATGGCGTCACATCAGACATTTTTTCATCTCGTCAATACATCGAACCTATATCAGAACCAAAAGATGACTATCACGCAACGTGAGGTGTTTTCGCACACCATGTCAAAGGGTTCAAATCTCGTTGTTGCACATCAACTGGAATGTACGGACAATTATGCATATCTGGATGCCCTGTACGGACATTATCCGCTGGTACATAACTCCCCAAGCTTCTCTGAAGTGGGCTATTATTATCACGGATGTGACATAGACAGTGGATCGGCGGCGCTTGTCGAAGCCATTCAGACGCATGATGCTAATCTTGAAAGTTACGCTGCCAAAAGCGACAAGTTTATTAGCAAATTTAGTCCAAAAAATAGAAAAAATATTGATGATTATGCCAGGGCGCTACTGTCGTTGATATGATTTCTGCTGTGGTCGGGATATTCTGAAAATGAACATTGGAAAAAAAGATGCCTTGAAAGTTGGTATCACGATTCATGCCAGAGATGAGCATCAATCGGTTTGGGAAAATAGCGTCCATCAAACAGCCATATTTCTTTCAATGGCCCTGCGGAATATTCCGTTTGTAAAGAAGGTCGTGTTTGTGAACTGCGGAGATTACCAGTCTCCGAATTCAACTATTTTAAAGTTCACTAAGGCAGAGATAATTGATCTCAACAAGGCGCATGAGACCCTAGATCTGGTCATTGAAGTGGGCGCGCAGCTGCCCGTCGACTGGATCGAAAACTTTGGCGCCCGCGGCGGTAAGGTCGTAGCCAACAGACTTACAAACGATCTTGTTATCGATTTTGAAAGAATGGCGTTCGCGCTTCCCCCATCATTGACGTTTTTAGGCGCTAAATATCACGCCATATGGGCGCCCCCATCTTATGAGGATGTCTGCAAATCTTACTACACACACGGCTTCAAAGCCACATTTGCGAGCGCACCTTCCATCTGGAGCCCTCTACTCATTGATAAATATTCGGAAGAATCATCAACAAAATTTGAGTATAAGCCTGGTGCGAAGCGCTGGAACGTCGGAATACTTGAGCCAAATCTGTGTTCTACAAAAACCTGTCACTTGCCCCTGTTGATTGCAGACCATGCACACAGAAAAGATGGCACCATGATTGAAAATATTTTGGTTTTTAACACTATGGCGGTCAAAGACCATGACAGCTTTATAAATTTTGCGAAAAGTTTAGACGTTGTGCATCAAGGTATTGCGACCTTCGAAGGCCGGTTAAATATATATATGATCCTCGGCCAGATTGTTGATGCAGTGGTCACACACCAATGGCTGAACGACGAAAATAACTTATATTATGAGGCGTTATACGGCGGTTTCCCTCTCATCCACAATTCAGATTTTCTTGGCGATTGTGGCTATCGCTACAATACGTTCGATTGCGTTGATGGCGGATTGTCATTTCTTCAAGCCTTTAGAGAGCATGATAAAAACTTGGCTGAATATAAAAAACAAGCAAATATGTTTTTAGCCAAAATGAACCCGGATGCACCCGAAATTATCGATGCATATGCCAAAAATATTTCTGATCTATATCAGGAATAGATATATTATTTATCATGTTATCTAAATTATGAAAATTTAGCTGAGATGCAAAACTTATGTCAGAAATGCGTTTAACAACAACTGGAAGTTACAAGTTTTTAACTAATCCATGCGATGTTTATGTTGGCAAATCTTTGGAAATTTATGGTGAATGGTCTCATGGAGAACTAAACATCATATCATCTCTCGTTCCAAAAAACGCAAATATTCTTGAAGTTGGCTCAAATATTGGCGCCCATACTGTTTTCATTGCAAAAGAAATTTGCCCAGAAGGGAATGTTTACGCATTTGAACCACGGCGCATAATTTTTCAAAATCTATGCGCTAATTTATGTATAAATGAAATCAGCAATGTTTATGCATTCCAAAAAGCACTCGGATTAGATTTTGAGATAATATTTGAAGGCCCAATCCCGCAAGATGGACTGGTAAACCACGGCGCATTTGATTTAGGCAGCATAGACGGAGTTGGCGAACACATTAATGTGGAGCCACTTGACGCTTATTTAGAACAATTCCAAAAAATTGCATTGATCAAAGCTGACGTAGAGGGCTTTGAAGAAGATGTTTTACGTGGTGGATCACAAATTATTTCTCGAGATAATCCGATTTTATATTTAGAAAATGATAGAGTTGATAAATCTCAATCTTTAATCGAATATGCCTGGGCCATAGGCTATGATTTATACTGGCACATTGTTCCACTTTTTCGAAATGAAAATAACGCAAAAACGCCATATAATATCTTTGGCAATACGCACTCTTTCAACATGCTAGGCGTACCTAAAAGTGCAGGAATTACACTTGATGAAGCCAGTAAAATTACAGATTCAAGTAAACATCCTTTGAAACCGTAATTTTATTTCAATTTCATATAAAAAAAACCTGCATTTACAAGGCGCTGCAAAATAGACTTACTGCAAAAGCCAATGGAATGATTGGCTTTGGATTTTTATGCCGCGCCTTGCGGCGGCAAATTTCTCTCGCTAAGTCAATGCCATGAACCTTGCATCACTTCTCGCCCAGTTCGAGCCGGGCGCCGCGTCGCACAAGATATCCATCCCTGCCACTTGGCATCAGGGGCGCACCTCTTATGGCGGCTTAAGCTCGGCACTGGCCTATCAAGCGGCGAAGATGACGGCGGAGGATTTGCCGCCGCTCCAGTCCGCACAAATCGCATTTGTGGGCCCCTTGGCGGGCGATGTTGAGGTGCAGGCCAACATCCTGCGCCGCGGTAAGAACACAGCATTTATCAAGGCGGACATTGTCGGCGCAGATGGCATCGGCCTGACCTGCACGTTCATTTTCATGAACCGGCGGCAGAGCCATTTGGACTATATCAACATCGCCCAGCCCGAATTCCCGCCACTTCCGACCGCGGACAATGTACGCAGCGGCCCGCCGGAATTTTTCACGGGCCATATGCAATATCCGGACAAGCGGCTCGAACTGGGCTTAGCCACCAATCGGCTCGCCAGCTGGCACCGCTTCACCGAGCATGACGGGCTTGACCATATTGCCGAACTTATCTGCATTGGAGACGCATTGCCGCCATCTGCGATGGGCTTGATGACCGAAAAGGGCATGGTGAGCTCCATGAACTGGCAGATCAACATGCTGACAGATACGCCAACGACCGACGATGGATGGTGGTATCTCTCCAGCGAAACGCATCATGCCGCCAACGGCGCGAGCAGCCAATATATGACCACATGGAACAGCCGCGGTGAAGCCGTGCTTACCGGCATGCAGTCGGTGGCAATTTTCGCTTAAACCGCTGGCTTTGCGCGGACAAAGCGCATGGCAAAGATCACCAGTCCGAAGACAATGAAATTGTCGACGAATGTTTTATAAAACAACCAGTTGTCCGTCGTCAGCAATTTTGCAGCGCCATAATTCAACGCCGCCATGATCAGGCCGATAACGCCCATGACGATAGCAAAGCGGCCCGCATGGATATCCGAATAAGGCATATACCGCGCTAAACCTTTGCCGATATATGGCCCGCCGCGCACGCCATCGATAATGAAGAAACTGGCGGCGATTAATCCAGTAATTGTGCCGCGCTGCTTGATCCATTCATCATCGTTCAGCCAGACTGCGAGGCCGGCTGAAATGCACAGCATCAAGATACCGAAGAGCGCAAGCCCGCCGGTGACATCAATTTTCGTTATGCGCTGGAACAGGACAAGCCCGAACCCGACGACCACGCCTACCATCGCCGCAGTCTGCAAATCGGTGAACTTTGCAACGAAGTAGAACAGCAGGCCCGTGATGATATCAATGGCAAATGGCAAGCGGTTGTGGCGCGCAAATACGCCGCCATTCACGTCTGTTCCTTGCGCGGCCATGGCCTTACCCTAACGCCGCCTGTTTTTCCTCAGCGAGGCGGTCCAGTTCGGCGCGGCTTTTCTTTTCGCTGGAGGATTTCAGCTGGCCGCACGCCGCCATGATATCGCGGCCGCGCGGTGTGCGCACGGGCGCGCTGATGCCCGCTTCAAAAATGATGCTGGAAAAACGCTTGATGCGTTCTGGATCCGAACATTCGTAAATCGCGCCGGGCCATGGGTTGAACGGTATCAGATTGACCTTTGCCGACAGTTTATACTGGCGGATGAGGCTCACGAGCTCGCGCGCGTCTTCGTCGCTGTCGTTCTTGTCCTTCAGCATCACATATTCAAATGTGATGCGCCGTGCGTTGCTGACGCCGGGATATTCGGCGCAGGCACGCAAAAGTTCATCAATGCCATATTTGCGGTTGATGGGGACGATTTCGTCGCGAATTTCCTTGGTCACCGCATGGAGCGAGACCGCGAGATTTACGTTAATCTCTTCGCCCGCACGGGCCATCATCGGCACAACGCCCGACGTCGACAGCGTAATGCGGCGGCGCGACAGGCCAAGGCCATCGCCATGCATCACGATCTTCATCGCATCACGGACGTTGTCGAAATTATACAAAGGCTCGCCCATGCCCATCAACACGATGTTCGTGAGCATACGGCCATCGGCGGTGTAATGGCCGACATCATCATCTTCATCATCGTCGGCAACCGACGCCATATTGCCCTTTGGCCATTCGCCAAGCGCATCACGCGCCAGCATGACCTGCCCGACAATTTCGCCCGGTGTCAGGTTGCGCACCAGCCGCATCGTGCCCGTATGACAGAAACGGCAGTTGAGCGTGCAACCCACTTGCGAAGAAATGCACAAGGTGCCGCGATCCGCATCGGGAATGAACACCATTTCATAATCTTGCGCATCATCGGTGCGCAAAAGCCATTTGCGCGTGCCATCGGTCGAAACCTGCGCCTCGACCACCTCTGGCCGGCCAATGACAAAGCGGTCGGCGAGCCATGGGCGCATGGTTTTGGCGATGTCGGTCATCGCTTCAAAATCGGTCACGCCGCGATGGTATATCCAGTGAAACACCTGCTTTGACCGGAGCTTTGCCGCCTTTTCATCCAACTGCGATTCTTCAAAAAGCTGACGGATTTGGAGATGGTTCAAGCCCAAAAGGTCAATTCGGCCATCCGCACGCTGCGTAATCGCGCGTGGGGTGACAACGGGGTCTATATGGCCGGGAATCTGCATGATGGCCGCGCCTATACGCAATCAATCGCCGAAATGCCAGCTATGCTATCGCACAGCGCATCCCAACGCCGCAGCATCGATTGCACTGGGCGCACCGCGCAATGCGTAGGCATCGACAATCGACCGGCCATCGCGCCCGATCGTTTCGGTGCTGAGCGACGTTGCCGAGCGGATGGCGGCGATAATCGCCAAGTCCGTCCGCCGGTCCGCCGCCCATGCCGCGTTGCTATTGGCCTTTAAACGAAAGCGCCTTCCGCCCGCGGTCAACGTCACGCCGCTATTGGCCGCCCGATCGCGCGACAGCCGCACGTAAATCTGGTGCGTAACACTGCGCTTTGGCCAAAAACCGATGGAGACATAAGCCGCCCGCGTTGGTGGTCCTATCGTCTCGTCGGGTTCCGAAATCGCATAGCAGCGGGGGGTTTCCGGGTCACGAAACGCCGCCCACCCCTGATACACGCCAAGCCGGTCTTTGGCAGACAGCGGCGCGGCGGCCGCAAGCGTCAACGCAAACATCAAAAGCATGCGTTTTCCGGCGGAGGCCGGAACCCAGCGCGGCGCGGCGCCGGTCTGTTCTGGGCTCCTGCCTTCGCAGGAGCACACATCATGTGGGGTGACAAACCTCAAGCACGCTCCCCAGCGCCATCGCCGTCAATCACCAGCGTTTCGATACCATCGCGGATCATCACCATGCTGCCCTGCGCAAGGCTGTGGGCAATGGGCGCGCCAAAGCGTTCCATGGGTTCCAAGCCCAGCAAAACCCCGCGCAGCACGCGCGCGGTCATCCCATGGCAGATGATAAGCATGTCCTGTTCAAAACTTTGGTCCGCTATCCAATGACGCAGCCGCTGCGCGACATCGTCGTAAAATTCGCCGCCCTCGGGACGCACGGAAAACAGCTTGTGCTCCATATCGACGATTGGGCCGATTTCCGCAGATATGTCGGCATAGGTACGGCTTGACCAAAGGCCGACGTCAATCTCCAGCAGCCGGTCGTCGCGCATCGTTTGGTGCCAGTCGGCGTCGATTTCCTCTGCGACCAATGCAAGCGTCTGCAGCGCGCGCCCGGCGGTGGACGACCAAAGCTGCGGCGTGGGGTCACCCCCCAGATAGTTTGCCAACGCACGCCCCATGGCGCGCGCTTGCACACAGCCGTCCCATGTCAGCGGGGTATGCAGCTCCGCCTGGCCCTGCATCCGCGCAATTTTGTTAAACACCGTCTCCCCATGCCGTGCGATGAAAAGCCGTCTACCGTTTGTTGAAATACCCATAATCGCCTTATTCCACAGGATATTCTTCGACGCAAAACCTATCGGCTTGCCCTGCTGGCCAAAGCGGTTATGGAAGAATCGCCATAGAATAGGGATTTTTGGCTGCTTTGTGCCTGCCATGCCCGATAAGGGGAATTTGAATGAGAGCCACGATCGAACGCGCGACCCTGCTGAAAAGCCTGAGCCACGTCCAATCCGTTGTGGAACGGCGCAACACTATCCCCATTTTGTCGAACGTCCTGATCGAAGCCAGCGAAGGCGGCAAGATCAAGCTGACCGCGACGGACCTTGATCTACAGGTTGTTGAAACCTTTGCCGCCGACGTTGAAACCCCCGGTGCAACCACCGTTTCGGCGCACACCTTGTTCGAAATCGCGCGTAAGCTTCCCGAAGGTTCGCAAGTTCAGCTGCACGCCGCGGATGGCCGTATGGCGGTGAACGCTGGCCGCGCCCGCTTCTCGCTCGCAACATTGCCGCGTGAAGATTTCCCAACGATTGCAGAGGGCGAATTGCCCACATCGTTCGAAATTCCCGCAAGCTCGTTGATCCAGATTATCGACAAGACGCGCTTTGCGATTTCGACCGAAGAAACGCGTTATTATCTCAACGGTATTTTCCTGCACGTCACCGACGATGCCGATCCTGTGTTGAAAGCAGCGGCCACCGACGGCCACCGCCTCGCCCGCGTCACGCTGCCGCGTCCAGCGGGCGCAGAAAATATGCCCGACATCATCGTGCCGCGCAAATGCGTCGCCGAAATCCGCAAGCTGCTTGACGAAAGCGGCGGCAATGTCATCCAGATCGATCTGTCGGCGAGCAAAATCCGCTTCACCTTTGACAGCGTCATCCTGACATCAAAGCTGATCGACGGCACATTCCCCGATTACAGCCGCGTCATTCCAACCGCGAATGACAAGCTGCTGCGCATCGACCCCAAGGCATTCAGCCAAGGCGTTGATCGCGTTGCGACCATCGCCACCGAAAAAACCCGCGCGGTCAAAATGGCGCTTGATAAAGACAAGATCACGTTGTCGGTCACCAGCCCTGAAAACGGCACGGCGGCAGAAGAAGTGTCCGGCCAATATAGCAGCGACAGCTTCGAAATCGGCTTCAACGCGCGTTATTTGATGGACATATTGGGCGAAATCGAAGGCGACGTCGTCGAGCTTCACTTGGCCGACGCCAGCGCCCCAACGCTCATTCGCGAGAATGACAAGTCAGCGGCGCTGTACGTTTTGATGCCAATGCGCGTCTAATAAATGGAGTGGCTTCCGCGCTGGAAGTCCTCCCTTATTATTCCGCGGCTTCCGCCATATCGATGCTCTGCGGACCGCGCACCACGATACCGGGCAAAGCGCCTGTCATCGCGCCATCACGGAACGTGACCACGCCCGATTTAATCGTCGCCGCATAGCCTTCAGCCTTTTGCAGGAGCCGCTTGCCACCGGCGGGCAGGTCGAACGCCAGCCAAGGCTTCAACAATTTCAACGCGTCAAAATCGATGACGTTGATATCGGCCAGATAGCCGGGTTTCAGCACACCGCGGTCATTCAGCCCATAAAGCCGCGCCGTGTCGTGGCATTGGCGTTTGACGGCCAGTTCGAGCGGTATTGTCCCGGCCTTACGATCACGCGCCCAGTAACTGAGCAGAAATGTCGGTGACGCCGCGTCGCAAATGGTTCCGCAATGGGCGCCGCCGTCGGACAGCGATGCGACGATATCGTCACGCTGGAGCAGCTCTTTGGTGAAGTCCAAATTGCCATCCATATAATTCAGTATCGGCAGGTAAATCATGCCGTTACCGTCGTCGGCCATCAGTTGGTCATAGGCATATTCGGCCGCGTCTTTGCCTGCGGCTTGCGCAAAGCCGAAGACGCTTTCTTCGCGTGTGGGTTCATAGCTAAAGCCATCGCCGAGCGGGAATTGCATGGCCCATGCGGCCGTCACCAGCATGAAGAATGGGGCCATATCAACCGAAGGCGGCGGCAAATTATCCTCCGCCAACATCGCTGCCTTAAACGCCGGATCGGACAGTTTTGCCTTTTGTTCGTCCCACGACAGTCCGGCAATTTTCTGCCAGCTGGGCTTGCGCATAAATGGGTGCACCGTGCCGCGCCAGTTCATGATGACGCCGATACCGCGCAGGCCAATCGCCGCGACGAGGTTCGCGCCATTATCATTGGCGTGGCACATCCCCGCCATTTGCTCGGTCCACGGCATTTGCTTGATAGGCGATTGCAACATGGTGAAGGCGATGGGCAGCCCCGTTTCGCGGCTTAACCGGCCCATCCAGCCAAACTCGTCCCATTCCTCCAAGAAATCGGTGGTCAGCTCAAATACCCCGTGCCCGACCTTGCCCATGGCGCGGCCAAT
The DNA here is from genome assembly GCF_044338195.1 of Sphingorhabdus sp. Taxonomy (GTDB): domain Bacteria; phylum Pseudomonadota; class Alphaproteobacteria; order Sphingomonadales; family Sphingomonadaceae; genus Sphingorhabdus_B. The sequence goes on from NZ_JBIIMC010000032.1 coordinate 12,451, forward strand.
ACCAACCAATTCGGGTTCGGTCGCGGTGGTCCCGGGGACAAGTTCGCCATCAATCGATTTATGCAATACCGTGCGGGAGGTCGAAAAGCCCAAAGCCCCTGCGCGCAAGCCTTCCTCCACCAGCCGCGCCATTTCGGCGATGTCGGCTTCGGTTGGCTCCTCATTATCCGCGCCGCGCTGTCCCATGACAAAGGCGCGCAGCGCGCCGTGCGGAACTTGCGTGCCAATATCGATGGTGCGCGGCAGGCGTTCGAGCGCATCGAGATAATCGGGAAAGCTCTCCCAATCCCATTTCATCCCCTCGGCCAATGCGGTGCCGGGAATATCCTCGACACCCTCCATCAGGCCGATCAACCAATCATGCTTGTCCTTTTTCGCGGGCGCAAAGCCAACGCCACAATTGCCCATGACGACCGTGGTGACGCCATGCCAGCTCGACGGCCCCATCTCGCTGTCCCACGTTGCTTGGCCGTCATAATGGGTGTGGATATCGACAAAACCTGGCGCGACGATTTTACCCGACGCATCAATCTCTTCGCGACCCGAAGCGCTGATTTGGCCCATAGCGGTAATGATGCCGCCATCCACCGCAACGTCAGCGACAAAGCGCGGTGCGCCCGTGCCATCCACCACGGTTCCACCGCGAATGACCAAATCATGCATATCGACTCTCCTCTTCCTAAAGGCTAGCCTATCAGACTTAATCGGGCGGTTAAAGTGGGGTCGCGTTGACGGCGAAATAACCAATAATCGTCATCCTGAACTTGGTTCAGGATAACGCGTCACCGTTGCATGTTATCCTGAAACAAGTTCAGGATGACGTTTTCTCTATGATATTACGCTTTACGCTGCCCCAGCAAGCGCAGGCGAAGTGCGTTCAGTTTGATGAAACCCGCCGCGTCCTTTTGGTCATAAGCGCCAGCGTCATCCTCAAACGTCACAACTTTTTCGCTGTACAGGCTGTTGGGCGATTTGCGGCCAACGACACTCGCCAGACCCTTATACAGCTTCAGCCGAACGGTGCCGGACACCAACGTCTGTGAATGGTCAATCGCGGCTTGCAGCATCTCGCGCTCGGGCGAGAACCAGAAGCCATTATAGATAAGCTCGGCATATTTCGGCATCAGCTCATCTTTCAGATGCGCTGCGCCGCGGTCGAGCGTGATGCTTTCAATGCCGCGATGGGCACGGGCATAAATCTCACCACCGGGGGTTTCATACATGCCGCGCGATTTCATGCCGACGAAGCGGTTTTCGACCAGGTCAAGGCGGCCAATGCCATGCTTGCGGCCAAGTTCATTCAGCGCGGCAAGCAAGGTCGCAGGCGACATCGCTTCGCCGTTCAGCGCGACGCCGTCGCCCTTTTCAAAATCGATGGTTATATATTCGGGCGTGTCGGGCGCATCCTCTGGATTCACGGTGCGCGAGTACACATAATCGGGTGTCTCATCCCACGGGTCCTCAAGCACTTTGCCTTCGGACGAGGTGTGCAGCAGATTGGCGTCGGTCGAAAACGGGCTTTCGCCGCGCTTATCCTTGGGCACTGGAATCTGGTGTTGTTCGGCCCATTCGATCAACCGTGTCCGGCTCGTCAGGTCCCACTCACGCCATGGCGCAATCACCTTAATGTCGGGGTTCAGCGCATAAGCCGAAAGTTCGAACCGCACCTGATCATTGCCCTTGCCCGTTGCGCCATGCGCAATCGCATCCGCGCCAGTTTCGGCAGCAATCTCGATCAACCGCTTGGAAATGAGCGGACGGGCAATCGATGTGCCCAACAAATAGTCGCCTTCATAACGCGCGTTGGCGCGCATCATCGGGAAAACGAAATCGCGCACAAATTCTTCGCGCAGATCATCGATGTAGATATGGTGATCAGGCACGCCCATCAGCACAGCCTTTTCGCGTGCTGGCCCAAGCTCTTCGCCCTGCCCCAAATCGGCGGTGAAGGTGACGACTTCGCAGCCATATTCCACCTGTAGCCATTTCAGGATGACGCTGGTGTCGAGCCCGCCCGAATATGCGAGGACGACTTTTTTAACGCTGTCTTTGGTCATATCATTTTCCGAAGCTGAATATCCGCCGCGCGCCTAACAGTTTAGGCGGGGTTCGACAACTCCCACAACTGCCAAAGCCCCAGAAAGAGGAACATCGCCGCCGCAATCCTGTGCACGATGCGCAGCGAAACCTTTTCCACCAGCTTCTCACCCAGATAGACCGCAGGGACATTGGCGATCATCATGCCCAATGTTGTTCCGGCCGCGACCACCAGCACCGCATGATATTGCGCGCCAAGTGCGATTGTTGCGACTTGCGTCTTATCGCCCATCTCGACGAGGAAAAACGCGATTGTCGTCGCCACAAATGCCCCGCGCTGCGACGCGACTTTGATATCGTCATCGACCTTGTCGGGAATAAGCGTCCACGCCGCCATCAGGATGAAGCCAATGGCCACCGCGATGCGAAATATGTCGCTCGTGAAGACAGTGGCGAGCGCACTGCCCGCCCAAGCCGCGAGTGCATGATTGGCCATTGTGGCAGCAAAAATGCCGGCAATGATAGGCAGCGGCTTTTTAAACCGTGTCGCCAGCAATATGGCGAGCAGCATTGTCTTGTCGCCGATTTCGGCAACGGCAACAAGCAAGGTAGACGCGAAGAAAATTTCCATAATGCTTTCCGGATCAGGCAGTTAAAAAACGCAATGCCACCCACAACCCCGCCCGACCGGAACGGATTGCAGATGCCATTGGTCTCGCCTTGAACCGCATTTGCGGCCCCACATGCACCATGACCTCTCGGCCAAATATGTTGATGCATGTCCCATTTTCATCAAGAAAATGGCTGGCTACTCCCCAGATGACGCGATATTCTCTAGGCTGCGATCAAGGAAGAAGCAAGGTGACAAAGGCTGAAATCAAGACCAAGCCGACCGCAGTTGATGTAACAGCTTTCATCGACGCGGTTGCCGATGAAAAGCAACGCGCGGATGCGCATAAACTCGCCCAAATGATGACACGGCTGACGGGCCACGCACCCAAAATGTGGGGGCCAAGCATCATCGGTTTTGGCCAGTATCATTACAAATATGACAGCGGTCGTGAAGGCGACATGGCGCGCATCGGCTTTAGCCCGCGCAAGGGCCAAACTGTGCTCTACATTACCGACGGTTTTGCAGGGCATGCCGAACTGATGGCAGAATTAGGAAAATATAAGACGGGAAAATCTTGCCTCTATATTAAACGGCTCAGCGACGTTGATGAAGCTGTCCTTGAACAATTATGCGCCGCGTCGTTGAGATATATGGATAGTAAATATCCCGAATGAACCGAACGGCTGGCTGCTCCCTAGCGGAAGGAACGGCGTTTACGCGGCGATCCTATGGCTTCAAACTTGCTGCTAATCAGCAGCATTTGCCCAGTGTCCGGCGCGCCGTTACCGGCAATTAAACGCTTTTGCACCGTCCAAACTATCGCTAGGGAGACGGCAACAACAAAATTTCTCCCCAGGCACCATGTCCCACTGGAGCCAAAGTCATGACTGAATATGTAACCCGCGCAAACCTGCAGGTCGCCGATGAACTCGCGCTTTTCGTTGAAAGCCGCGCGCTGTCGGGCACGGGCATAGCCGCCGACGCTTTATGGTCGGGCCTATCCGATATTCTCGCACAGTTTGTGCCGGTGAACCGCGCACTGCTCGCCAAGCGCGACGCGCTGCAAACCCAAATCGATGCCTGGCACAAGGCAAACCCCGGACCGATCAGCGATATGCCCGCCTATCAGGCATTTTTGCGCGATATTGGCTATCTCGTTGCCGAGCCAGCCGCGTTCGCCATAGGCACGCAAAATGTCGATGCGGAAATCGCGACGATGGCGGGGCCGCAGTTGGTCGTGCCGAGCCTGAACGACCGCTTCGTTTTGAACGCCGCCAATGCCCGTTGGGGCAGCCTATATGATGCGTTATATGGCACTGACGCGCTCGATGCGCCGCCTGCCCGCGCAGGCGGCTATGATGCGACACGCGGTGCAGCCGTCATTGCCTATGCGCGCAATTTCCTGAACCACAGCATCCCCGGTTGGGAAGCCGTCCTGTCGGGCGGGACATCCGATTTCTTCGTTACGCAAACCGCATCGGGTGACACGAAACGCTATCTGTTCAAACAAAATGGCCTGCATATCGAGATATTGGTCGATCCCGGGCACGCCATTGGTGCGACCGACGATCTGCATATCGCCGATGTCATCCTTGAAGCTGCGCTGACGACGATTATCGATCTGGAAGATTCGGTTGCTGCCGTCGACGCGCAAGACAAGGTTGCGGCCTACACCAACTGGCTTGGCCTGATGCGCGGTGATCTGGTCGCGTCGTTTGACAAGGGCGGACGGACAATGACGCGCGCGCTTGAGCCGGACCGCAATTATGACGGCCTCACCCTCGCTGGCCGCAGCCTGATGTTCGTGCGCAATGTTGGGCATCTGATGACCAATCCTGCGGTGCGGTTGCCCGATGGCAGCGAAGCGCCCGAAGGCATTCTCGACGCATTGTTCACTTCGCTGTGCGCGCTGCATGACCTGAAAGGTCTTGGCATGCATCGCAATAGCCGGGCAGGTTCAATCTACATCGTGAAGCCCAAGATGCACGGCCCCGAAGAAGCCGCGCTGACCAACGCATTGTTCGATGCGGTTGAAGATGTGCTTGGCCTGCCGCGCCACACCATCAAGGTCGGCGTGATGGACGAAGAACGCCGCACCAGCGCCAACCTAGCCGCATGTATTCACGCGGTGAAAGACCGCATCGTCTTCATCAACACCGGCTTCCTTGATCGCACCGGCGACGAAATGCACACCGCGATGCAGGCTGGCCCCATGATCCGCAAGGCGGAGATGAAAGCGAGCAGCTGGATCCAAGCCTATGAGGCGCGCAACGTCCAAATCGGCCTTGCCTGCGGCCTTTCTGGCAAAGCGCAAATCGGCAAAGGCATGTGGGCCGCGCCCGACATGATGGCCGACATGATGGTGCAGAAAATCGGCCATCCCAAGGCTGGCGCCAACACCGCATGGGTCCCCTCCCCCACCGCAGCGACTTTGCACGCCATGCATTACCACCAGTTTGACGTCTTTGCGCGGCAGGCGGAATTGGCCCAAGAACCCACGCCGGGCCTTGATCCCTTGCTGAATATTCCCGTTGCGCCCGTCGGCCATAATTGGTCCGATGAAGAGGTCACGCAAGAGCTTGAGAACAACGCGCAAGGCATCTTGGGCTATGTCGTCCGCTGGATTGACCAAGGCGTCGGCTGTTCAAAAGTGCCCGACATTCACGACATCGGCCTGATGGAAGACCGCGCCACATTGCGTATTTCGTCGCAGCATATCGCCAACTGGCTGCTGCACGGCATTGCGACCGAGGCGCAGGTGGACGCCGCGCTGACCAAGATGGCGGCGAAGGTCGACGCGCAAAATGCCAGCGATCCGCTTTACGAAAAGCTCATAGCGGGCAGCATCGCATTGAAGGCCGCCCGTGCGCTCATCTTTGAAGGCGTAACGCAGCCCAATGGCTATACTGAGCCATTGCTGCACAAATTCCGGCAGGAGAAGAAAGCGGCGGCCTAACGCGGCGCCGCTTTTTTAAGCTGCTCCGCTTTCCAGTCCATCGCCCGGCGCACGCGGTTTTCGACCGATGGGTGTGAGTAGAATATCAATTCTTGCAACGCCGATGGCCGCGGGTAGCGATATTCGGCGGTCTTGACCAACGCGCCAGCAAGCGCATCGGGCAAATTCGCGGTGCGGAGCGAATAAGCGTCAGCCTCGCTCTCGCCAACGCGCGTCACGCTGTTGACCACGGGCTGCGCAAACAGGCCCAGAACCGAGACGATCAGCAACAATATCGGCAATCCTTCGGGGTCGCCGATGCTGGCTTTGCTGCCAAATAAGGCCGCGACGCGATTAAATAATCGGTCGGCCAAAAAGAAGCCAAGCATCGCAATGAACACAATGGCGAAGACCATCCGCCACACATGGCCAAGAACATAATGCCCAATCTCATGCCCCGTTACCGCCTTCACCTCGTCCAATGACGCCTGCTTGAGCGCAACGTCGGAAATCGCAATCCGCGCCGAACCAAAAACGCCCGAGACATTGGCGGTGAAGTTGTTCGACTGGCGCGAGCCATCAAACATCAGCACACGGTCATGCGGAATATTGGCTTCGTCCGCCATTTCAAGCAACGCCGTCCGCACTGGACCCGCAGGCACCGGCTTATATTCGTTGAACATCGGTTCAATCACCACAGGCGCGAGCAATATCGTCGCCGCCGCGGCAAAGGCCGCAAGGCCGCCGGACCATATCCACCATGTTTTGCCCGCACGGCGGATGAGCGCATAGACGCCGAGGAAAAACAGCCCGCCCAATATGCTCGAAATCGTGATGCCAATGGCATTTTGCGCGAGGAAGTCAGACAATGGCTGGTCCGTCCGGCCATAGGATCGTTCAAAACCCCATTGCTCATAAATGCCCCATGGCAGGCTGATCACCGCCGAAATGACAAAGAAAGCGACGCAGATTGTCCATGTGCGCAATGCCCAGCCGCGATTTTGCAATTTCGCCGACAGGCGGTCGAGCAACCCCGAACGCACAACAATCCACGTTACAATCGCTGTGACAACCAACCCCGCCAACAACATCCAATGCGTGGCGATGGTATAGCTTTCGGCCTTTTGCAGCGCCTCTGGCCCCAGACTGTCAATATAACGCGCGGTCTCTGCCGCTGGATCAAATGCCATAGATCTTCCCTCCGATATGCTGTGTTAGCTATCTCACACAGCATGGACATGCAACCGCATCTTGCGGACGGGCGGCATATGGGGTTTTACGCTCGGGGTGGTTTACGCAACAGCGTCGATAAACCGCTCCGCATCCAATGCAGCCATACAGCCCGTGCCTGCGCTGGTGCATGCTTGGCGATAGATGTGGTCCATCACATCGCCGCAGGCAAATACGCCGGGGATGCTGGTTTCCGTTGCCTGACCCTCTGAACCGCCACGCACCTTGATATAGCCGCCGGCCATATCGAGATGCCCTTCGAAAATGCCGGTGTTGGGCTTGTGCCCGATTGCGATGAACACACCGTGTAATTCGATATCTTCGGTGCCGCTGCCGTCGGTCGCGGCGATGCGCATGCCCGTGACACCCATCGCGTCGCCCAAAACCTCATCCAATGTGTGGTTCCATTTGATGGTGATTTTGCCTTCGGCTTCGCGCGCGAACAGGCGGTCTTGTAATATCTTTTCCGCCTTCAACTTGTCGCGGCGATGGACCAAGGTCACATGGCTTGCGATGTTGGCGAGGTATAAAGCTTCTTCGACCGCGGTGTTGCCGCCGCCGATGACGGCGACAGGCTTGTTGCGGTAGAAAAATCCGTCGCAGGTTGCGCAGGCCGATACGCCCTTGCCCATGAACGCAGTTTCGCTGGGCAGGCCGAGATATTGCGCGCTTGCGCCGGTTGCGATGATGACCGCGTCGGCGGTATAATCACCCGCGCCGCCCGTCAGGACAAAGGGCCGCTTCGAAAAATCGACCTTTTCAATATAGTCATTTTCAATCCGCGTGCCGAAACGTTCCGCGTGCTTGCGCATCCGTTCCATCAACTCGGGGCCCATGACGCCCGCATCATCACCGGGCCAGTTGTCGACTTCGGTCGTGGTCATCAACTGCCCGCCAATTTCAACGCCGGTGATCATCATGGGCGTCAGATTGGCGCGCGCGGCATAGACCGCCGCGGTGTATCCGGCTGGACCGGAACCGATAATGATAACTGGGGCGTGGCGATTTTCGGTCATGGACGGTCTTTCTGATTCTGTTCGGTCCGGACATAAGCGCCGCCACCGCTTTGGCCAAGTGCGCCGCCCGACTTATCCCCATTAAATTAGCGCTTCACATTATGACGTCGGCAACTTATCAGGCGGGCCGAAACACGGGTTTAGGGAGCATTTTCATGGCTAAAATCACAGTAATTTCTCGCGATGGCCAAGGCCGCGAAGTTGAGGCTGAAAATGGCCTGAGCCTGATGGAAGTCATCCGCGACAATGGCTTTGACGAATTGTTGGCATTGTGCGGCGGTTGCTGCTCATGCGCGACCTGCCACATCCATGTCGATCCCGCCTTTGCCGATCGCCTGCCCAAGATGAGCGAAGACGAAAACGACTTGCTCGACAGCACCGACCACCGCAACGAAACCTCACGCCTGTCGTGTCAGGTTCCTGTGACCGATGCGCTTGACGGCCTGATCGTCACCATCGCGCCTGAAGATTGATTTAGAGCGACGTCGCCAAATAGAACTTCATATCGTCATCCTGAACTTGTTTCAGGATAACGCGCGACGGTGATTTGTTATCCCGAAACAAGTTCGGGATGACGCCTATTTTGCTAAATTCAAACTGCCGTAACGAGGCCAATCATCGCCCCTGTCATCGCAGAGGCGAGATTGCCTGCGACCCAGCTTTTCATACCCAATGACGCCGCTTCGGTGCGACGTGCAGGGCATAAGGTGCCGATCGTCGACACAAGCAGTCCGATGCTGGCCAAGTTCGCAAATCCGCATAAGGCATAAGTGACAATCAGCTTGCTGCGCGGACCCAAGGTGCCATCGGCCAACGCCGCCATGTCGAGATAGGCGACATATTCGTTCAATATCGCCTTGGTTCCCATCAACCCGCCTGCAGTTCCTGCCTCGTCCCACGGCACGCCGATTGCCCACATCAACGGCGCAAACAGCCAGCCGAACATCCGCCGCAGCGTTAACGCCGTCCCATCGACGAAAGGCAACACGGTCAGCATCTGGTCAACCAAAGCAACCAGCGCAAACACCACGATGATGATACCAATAACCGCAAGGAACAGCTGAACCCCGTCCATCGTCCCGGTGATGACCGCGTCAATGCTGCTTTCATATTTCAAGCTGGTGTCATCAGGGTCCATCTGCGTATCCCCCGCGCCCGGCACCATCAGCCGGGCGATCAGGATCGACGCGGGCAGCACAATTAAAGATGCCGAAATCATATGACCAACAGCGTCAGGAAGTGTTTTGGACAGCGTCTGCGCATAAAGGATCAGGATCGCGCCGGAAATTGTCGACATCGCCAGCACCATGACCATGAACAATTCGCTGCGGCTCATTTTCTCAAAATAGGCGCGGACGACCAGAGGCGCTTCGACGACGCCCAAGAAGATATTGGCGCCGGCGCTTAAACCAACGACGCCGCTCACCCCCATTGTCTTTTGCATCGCCCAGCTTAACCCCCGCACGATGATCGACAGGATTTTCCAGTGCCACAATAATGCAGAAAGCGCCGAGAAAACGATGACCAAAGGCAATATCTGGAAGGCAATAATCAGCGGTGGGCTTGCACCTTCCTTCAGCACGAACGGCAATTCCCCGCCGCCGGTATAGCCGAACATATAGCTTGAACCGACCAAAGTCGCCTGTTCGATCGCCATGACCGCATAATTGGCGAGCATGATAACGTCCCACACAACGGGGACCCGCACGATCACCAAAGCGATCAATATTTGCAGCAGCAACGCGCCACCGACCCAGCGCCAGCCCGGAAATGCTTTGCGCTGTTCGGAAAATCCCCACGCCATCAACAATATGACCGCGATCCCGATCAACCCCTGCATTTGCGCGAGCATCGCCATTAACCGCGCATTGCCTGATCGAGCGACTCCTGAAGCACGGGATAGCCATGGCCGTCGGGGATGCAGAGCCAGTTTCCGTCTTCGCGCTTGTCGATATAGGTCAGGACGGTGGAAACCGGATGCGCCGCCGCGTGCGCCGCAGCAGCGTCAAAGGTGCCAAACATCGCCAGCCGTTCCAGATTGCGGCGCGTCGGGAAGATGATCTTCACCTCGCCCTTGTCGGCTTTTTCCAAAACTTCCGCCGCGCTGGCCCAAAACAGCGCCCGGTTTTCGGTGTGGTCAACCGTCGCCAGCGGCGTCGTGTTGCCTGCATCCACCAAATAGAAGCGCGTATCAAAAACCCGCGATGCCCGCTCAAACGCTGGTGGCCGCCAGCGTGACCATGGCACGAGTTGGTCGAAATCGGGTTCCCAGCCAAAGCGGTTGCATATGGCTTGCAGGCTTTCCCCATCATGCAACGCCGCGCGCGGCGCATCGCAATCGGCGGGGTCATCAACACCCTTTAGTCCAAGGGCAAGTCCAGCCTCCTCAATCGTCTCGCGGATCGCCGCCAGCCGCGCCGCGGCCTCGTCCAACGGCAAAGGGCCGCCCAGCATTTCAGCATAATCAAAATCCGCCGGATCGACCTTCCCACCCGGGAAAACCGCCGCACCGCCCGCAAAAGCCATGGCCTTGATACGTTCGACCATCAGCAACAATGGTGCACCGCCATCGGGGTTTTGGCGAAAAATCACCATAGTGGCGGCGGGGGTGGCGATGGGTTCGGGCGCTGTTTCTAAAGTCATGTCCCACTCAAGCATGGAATGCCCGGCGTTAGAAGGGGAAAGTTAATCTAGGGTCAGGACCTATTAAATTCACCATCGCGGTTTGAGGCCATATTGTTCAGTGCAAGGCGGTAAGCGCCGGACTTAGTGGTTCTAAGTCCAAGCTTGCCAACGCAGCAATGGACAATATGGGTCAAATCCGAAGG
>NZ_JBIIMC010000010.1:0-70605 GCF_044338195.1 Sphingorhabdus sp.
AGTGACGTTCTAGTTTCCCAGAGGCTCAACCGGAAGGAGAAGTACCATGGCGGCACCTGTCGTAACCATGCAGCAATTGCTTGAAGCTGGGGCCCATTTCGGCCACCAAACACACCGTTGGAACCCGCGTATGAAGCCGTATATCTTCGGCGCGCGCAACGGCATCCACATTCTCGATCTCTCGCAGTCCGTGCCATTGTTCGCACGTGCGCTTGATTTCGTTGCCCAGAGCGTTTCGTCGGGCGGCAAGGTTCTGTTCGTTGGCACAAAGCGCCAGGCACAGGGCCCAATCGCTGATGCAGCACGCGCATCGGGTCAGCATTTCGTCAACCACCGTTGGTTGGGCGGCATGCTCACCAACTGGAAGACCATTTCGAACTCGATCAAGAAGCTCAAGACCCTCGAAGAGCAGCTTTCGGGCGACACGCACGGTTTCACGAAGAAGGAAATTCTTCAGATGACCCGTGAGCGCGACAAGCTTGAAATGAGCCTTGGCGGTATCCGCGATATGGGTGGCATTCCTGACGTCATGTTCGTCATCGACGCCAACAAGGAAGAACTCGCCATCAAAGAAGCCAATGTTCTTGGTATTCCTGTCATCGCGATCCTCGATTCGAACGTATCGCCAGACGGCATCGCGTTCCCGGTTCCTGCAAATGATGACGCAGCGCGCGCCATTCGTTTGTATTGCGACGCGGTTGCCACTGCGGCAACCAAGGGCAACGTAAATGCTAAGGTTGCCAAGGGCGTAGACCTTGGTGCCGAAGTTGAACCAGCTGCTGAACCTGCATTGGCCGAAGAAGCTGCACCTGTAGCCGAAATCGCTGCAGAAGAAGCACCAGCTGCCGACGCTTAATAAACCTTGTCACCCCCCGACCTGTTCGGGGGGGGGCATGGTCTGAAATATCGGTGTAAACATCGTTTTTGGATCATATATTCCCGCTTTCACGGGAATGACAAAATTGGCGGCCATGGATGCCGCTGCATTCATTCGAAAGGACAAAATATGTCTGCAATTACAGCTTCAGCCGTCAAGGAACTGCGTGAGCTTTCCGGCGCCGGCATGATGGACGCCAAAAAGGCGCTTGAAGAAACCAATGGCGATATCGAAGCCGCAGTAGATTTGCTGCGCGCCAAGGGTCTTGCCACTGCTGCCAAGAAATCGAGCCGTACGGCTGCAGAAGGTCTTGTTGGCGTTGCCGTTGAAGGTACCAAGGGTACCGCCATCGAAGTCAACAGCCAGACGGACTTCGTTGCGAAGAACGAGCAGTTCCAAGAATTCGTTGCTGCTGTCAGCAATGTTGCATTGAGCCTGAGCGCAAACGACGCTGAAGCTGTTTTGGCTGCGCCTTATGGCAATGGCGAAACCGTTCAGGACCGTTTGACCAACAATATTGCAACCATCGGTGAAAACCAGGTTATCCGCCGCGTTAAGTCGCTGTCGGTCAGCAATGGCCGCGTCGTGTCTTACGTCCACAACGCTGCTGCGCCTGGCATGGGTGGCATCGGCGTTCTCGTTGCGCTCGAAAGCGAAGCAGATGCTGCAACGCTCGACGGCCTCGGCAAGCAATTGGCGATGCACATCGCGGCTGCATTCCCGCTTTCGCTCGACGAAACCGGTTTGGACGCGGAAACACTTGAGCGCGAGCGTGGCATTGCCCGTGAGAAGGCTTCGGAAAGCGGTAAGCCTGCGGATATCGTCGAAAAGATGGTTGAAGGCGCTGTTAAGAAGTTCGCAAAGGAAAATGCTTTGTTGAGCCAGCCATTTGTTATGGACGGCAAGACACCGATTTCCGACGTTGTTGCCGCAGCTGGTAAAGAAGCTGGCAAGCCAATCGTGCTGAAGGACTATGTCCGCTTCCAGCTTGGCGAAGGCATCGAAAAGGAAGTGTCTGACTTTGCAGCTGAAGTCGCTGCTGCGGTCGGCGGATAAAAATTCTGGGCTTCCCCGTCACATGACGGGGATAAAGCCTTGGCGATGTGGCGCGCGGCTCCTATAGCTGGGCGCCATTATTGTATCGGGACGAGGGACATTATGAGCGCGCACGGCTATCGTCGTATATTGCTTAAGCTTTCGGGCGAAGTGCTGATGGGGGATCAGGCCTATGGCATTGACCCAGATACCGTCGCGCGCGTGGCCGAAGAAGTAAAGGCGGCCCAGGATACCGGGCTTCAACTGTGCCTCGTTATCGGTGGTGGTAACATCTTCCGCGGAATGGCCGGTGCTGCCAAGGGTATGGATCGCGCACAGGCGGACTATATGGGCATGCTGGCAACGGTCATGAATGCTTTGGCCATGCAGAATGCGCTTGAACAGCTTGGCGTTCCCACACGGGTTCAGTCGGCCATCGAAATGGACAAAGTGTGCGAGCCCGTCATTCGTCGCCGCGCTGAGCGTCACCTTGAAAAAGGCCGGATCGTCATTTTCGCCGCCGGCGTTGGTGCGCCGTTCTTCACGACGGACAGTGGTGCCGCATTACGTGCTGCCGAAATGCAGTGCGATGCCTTGTTCAAAGGCACTTCGGTCGATGGTGTATATGACGCCGATCCGAAGAAGGTCGCGACAGCAACCCGTTATGAAACATTGAGTTACGACCGGGTGTTGGCAGATAATCTGAAAGTTATGGACGCAAGCGCCGTATCGCTGTGCCGTGACAACAACATTCCAATCGTGGTGTTTTCGATCCGCGAACAGGGCAATATTTTGAAAGTGCTGGACGGAAGCGGCACTTCTACTGTGGTAAAAAGCGAAGGAAATTGAATCATGCCGCAATATGACAAGACTGATGTCGAGCGCCGCATGAAAGGCGCTGTTGATTCTTTTAAGAGCGACCTTTCCGGTTTGCGTACGGGCCGTGCGAACGTGACCTTGCTCGACCCCGTAGTGGTCGAAGTATATGGCTCACACATGCCGTTGAGCCAAGTTGCAACGGTCAGCGCGCCTGAGCCGCGGTTGTTGTCGGTACAGGTCTGGGACCGTTCAAACGTGACGCCCGTTGAAAAAGCTATTCGTTCGGCGGGGCTTGGCCTGAACCCAATTACCGATGGCCAGACACTGCGTCTGCCTATCCCCGATTTGACCGAAGAGCGCCGCAAAGAGCTGGCTAAGCTTGCAGGCCAATATGCGGAGAAGGCGAAAATCGCGATCCGCAACGTGCGCCGCGATGCGAATGACGGGCTGAAGACCGACGAGAATAAGAAGGAAATCAGCGAGGACGATCGCAAGCGGCTTGAGACGGAAGTTCAAAAGATGACCGACGAGATGATCAAGGCCGTTGATGATGCCGCTGCGCATAAGGAAAAGGAAATCCTTAGCCAGTGATCGCTGTATCACCCTCTTGCCCGTTCGCCTCGCGCGAAGAAGAGAGGCCAGTCGGTTCTGCGCAGTGTCTCGATTGTGCTCGATACGAACGGGCGGGCTAGTGTGTTGACCACCGGTTCCCAAACTGAGCGCATTGAGGCCGGCACTGGAAAAATGCCGCGGCATGTGGCCATCATTATGGATGGCAACGGGCGCTGGGCGAAAAAGCGCATGTTGCCGCGCGCGATGGGGCACAAAAAAGGCGTTGAGACCGTTCGCAATATCGTGCGCGCAGCCGGAGAGCTGGGCTTGGAAGCGCTCAGCCTTTATGCGTTTTCGAGCGAAAACTGGAAACGTCCCGAAGATGAAATCAACGACCTGATGGGGTTGATGCGCGAATTCATCAAATCGGACCTCGATGAATTCGCAGCCAATGATGTCCGTTTAAAGATAATAGGTAATTACAAAGCATTAGCGCCCGATATTGTGGACATGCTTGAAGAGTCCATTGCGCGAACGTCACAGAATACACGTACGACGCTGGCCGTTGCACTGAATTATGGCGCGCAGGACGAGCTTGCGCGCGCGGCCCGTTCCGCCGCTGCGCAGGGTGAGATTACCGTAGAATCTATCGAAGCCAATTTGGACACCGCAGGGCTGCCCCCGTTAGACCTTTTGATCCGGACGTCGGGCGAACAACGCTTATCGAATTTCATGCTGTGGCAAGCGGCCTATGCCGAATTCTGGTTTACAGACACGCTGTGGCCCGATTTCAGCAAGGATGAACTCGCACAGGCTTTGACCGAGTTTTCGACGCGTGAGCGACGTTATGGTGGTCGATGAACGATAAGATCGTTCCGTTAACGAAGCCGCGTTCCGACTTAGGTGTGCGGACATTGTCGAGCGTTGCCATGATGTCGGTGGCTATCGGCGCGATCTGGCTGGGCGGCTATGCGTTTATGGCGCTGATCGTTCTCGTCGGATTGGGCGTATATTGGGAATTTGCAAAGCTCACGCTTGCGTTTGCCCGCAATATGCCCGCGCGTATCATCTGGCTTGTCGGCGGGCTTTTGTACGTTGGACTGGCTTGCTTCACTTTGTTGCTGTTTAGCGCACCGTTTTTTGGAATGACGCCCACGATCATGCTGATTGCAGGCGTTATCGGAACCGATGTCGGCGCATATTTCGCGGGGCGGACACTCGGCGGGCCAAAAATCGCGCCGCGCATCAGCCCATCCAAAACATGGTCTGGTTTGCTGGGTGGCATGGTGGGCGCTGGCTTGACGATGATTGCTATTCAGGCCGCGATTTATGCATTCAGGGGCGGCAACGCGGGTGATGGCGACGTTTATCTGACTTATGGTTGGCAGCGACTTGCCTTAACCGGCGCTGCGCTCGCAGTGGTTGCACAAATCGGTGATTTTTTCGAAAGCTGGATGAAGCGACGGGCAGGGGTGAAGGACTCCGGAGGGCTTATTCCCGGGCATGGTGGCTTGTTTGACCGTACCGACGGTCTGATTGCGGTCGCATTTGTTGCCGGGCTGATCACCGTTTCGCAAAGCGTAATGGGCGGTTAGCGATGACACGCAGTGTTTCGATATTCGGGGCCACCGGCTCTGTGGGGCTCTCCACCCTCGATCTCGTGCGTCAGCATCGCGACGTCTATCGCGTCGTAGCCCTGACCGCCAATGGCAATGCCGCAGCGCTTGCAAAGCTTGCTATTGAATTTGGTGCAGAGCTGGCGGTGGTCGCTGAAGAGGCTGCCTATCCGGCGCTTAAAGATGCGCTGCAAGGCACGGGCATCGAAGCGGCTGCGGGCGCACAGGCGCTCATTGAGGCCGCTCAGCGTGACGTCGACTGGACCATGGCATCAATCGTGGGCTGTGCTGGACTGCCGCCCACCATGGCTGCGATACAGGCGGGCAAAACGGTCGCGCTTGCCAATAAAGAAGCACTGGTTTCGGCCGGCGCGCTGATGATGGCCGCGGTGCGGCAGTCCGGCGCATCGTTACTGCCGGTCGACAGTGAGCATAATGCCATTTTCCAGTGCCTCGCGGGTAGCAAGCTGGAACATGTGCGCAAAATCACGCTGACGGCAAGCGGCGGCCCGTTCCGGTCGTTCTCGCTTGACCAGATGCGTAGCGTCACACCCGCGCAGGCTGTCGCGCATCCCAATTGGGACATGGGCGCAAAGATAAGCGTCGATTCCGCGACGATGATGAACAAGGGCCTTGAGCTGATTGAGGCATATCATCTGTTTCCCGTCGGGCTCGATAAGCTCGACATTTTGGTTCATCCGCAATCGGTCATCCATTCGATGGTGGAGTATGACGATTGTTCAACGCTGGCGCAGCTTGGTTCGCCAGACATGCGCATACCCATCGCCAGCGCGCTGGCATGGCCGGAACGTATGGCCACGAACTGCAAGCCGCTGGATCTCGCGACCATCGGCCAGCTGACGTTTGAGCAGCCCGACATTGTGCGCTTTCCCGCGCTCCGCTTGGCCCGTGCGGCGATTACCGAAGGTGGCGCGCAGCCGGCCATTCTGAACGCCGCCAATGAAGTGGCCGTCGAAGCGTTTTTGAACGGCCAGATTGGCTTTCTGGATATCGCCAACTTGGTGGAAGCGACATTGACTGCCTATGCACCGGCTGCGCCCACACATCTGGACGATCTGTTCAGCATAGATGCAGATGCCCGCATCTATGCGCGGCACGAATTGGAGACATTGACGCGTGGCAACTGAATCACCCAATATCTTTTTGACCCTGATCGCGTTCATTGCGCTGATCGGGTCTTTGGTCGTTGTGCATGAACTTGGGCATTATCTCGTTGGCCGTTGGTTCGGCGTGAAGGCCGACAAATTCTCCATCGGATTTGGCCCGCAAATTTGGGGCAGGGTCGACAAGCGCGGCACATTGTGGCGCGTTGGACTGCTGCCATTGGGCGGATTTGTTCAATTCGCAGGTGACATGAACCCGTCCAGCCAAGCCGATGACAGCTGGCGGCAACTGCCCGAGGCCGAACGCAACCAGACTTTTCAGTCCAAAACGCTGTGGCAGCGCGCGTTGATCGTGTTTGCGGGCCCCGCGGTAAACTTCCTGCTCGCGATACTCATCTTCATGGGCTTTCTGCTGGCATTCGGGAAGTCGGTTACACCGCCCGTATTTGACGTGGTTCAACCCGGAAGCCCTGCTGCCCTCGCCGGTCTGATGCCAGGCGACCGCGTACTAAAATTCAATGGACGCAGCATCGAAACCTTTAACCAGATGGCCAACGAGACCATCATGATCCCCGGTGAGCGCGTTACCATCGAAATCGAACGCAATGGCGAGCGGTTGGCAAAAGAAGCCGTCGTGGCCGAAGTCAAAGAAACCGACCGTTTCGGAAACGAATACCGTATCGGCCGTATTGGCGTTGGCGCCAGCAAGGTGGAAGTCCGTGAAGTCGGGATATTGGAGGCGCCGTGGGCCGCTGTCCTGCAAACAGGCAATGTCCTGCGTCAGCAGATGATTGGCCTTGGGCAGATAATTTCGGGCCGGCGTCCGCTTTCCGAACTTGGTGGGCCGTTGAAAATCGCAAAAGTGTCCGGCGAAGCGATGAGCCTTGGCATATTGACGTTCATAAGCTTGGCCGCCCTCATCTCGATTAACTTGGGGTTCATCAATTTGCTGCCAATCCCAATGCTCGATGGAGGACATCTTTTGCTCTACGGAATTGAGGCGATACGCAGACGGCCCGCAACGCCGCAGGTGCAGGAGTGGGCTTTTCGTGCAGGTTTTGCGATGCTAGCGGCGTTCATGCTTATGGTGACATTTAATGACCTTGCGTCTTTCGGGCTTTTTGAAAGCGGCTGAAGGTATTGCAGACTTGATTGCGGACGCTGCATGGGGCAGGGACGCAAAACCGTTTTAGCGGCAATAAGCCAACTCCCGGTGGGGCCCGGACATCAGATCGGATGACAATGAAAAGTAGACCTTTCGGCAACCTCAAAAGCGTTGGCATTTTTTTGATGGGTTCGACGGCCCTTGCGGCGTCAGGCACGATGACGCCCGCGTTTGCGCAAGCAACGCCGCCGGCGCCTGCCGCTGAGGCGACTGCACCAGCTGTGGTCGATCAAATCAATTCCATCACCGTCGTTGGCACCCAGCGACTCGAGGCCGAAACGGTCCGGTCCTACATCCGCTTGCGCACGGGGCAGCTTTGGACGCAGGTTTCTGCCGACCAAGCGTTGAAAGATTTATACGCGACTGAATTATTTGCGGACGTCGCCGTGCGCAACAATTCGGGCGCGGTTGTCATTGAAGTGCGCGAAAACCCGGTGGTGAACCGCATCATTCTTGAAGGCAACAAGCGCATCAAGAACGACAAGATCGAACCTGAAATCAAATTGGCACCGCGCCAGATTTATTCGCGTTCGAAAGTCCGCGCGGACGTTGCGCGCATCGTTGAACTCTACAAGCGTCAAGGGCGCTTTGCTGCGGTGGTCGAACCTAAGCTGGTCCAGTTGGATCAGAACCGCGTCGATATCGTCTTCGAAATCACTGAAGGCCCAAAATCAAAGGTCCAGCAGATCAACATCATCGGTAACGAAAAGTTTTCCGATGGCGACCTGCGTGGCGAAATGGTGACGAAGCAGGCTCGGTTTTACCGCTTCTTCAGCTCAGGCACCAGCTATGACCCTGATCGTTTGGCATTCGACCAACAAAAATTGCGCCAATTTTATCTGACGCAAGGTTATGCCGATTTCCGCGTGGTATCCGCTATTGCGGAACTAACACCCGATAAGCAGGATTTCATCATCACTTATGTGGTGGAAGAAGGCGATCGCTACAAATTCGGCGATGTGAAGGTTGAAAGCCAAATCCGCGATTTCGATTCCGAACGTCTTACGGCGACATTGCGTATGAAAAAGGGCGATTGGTACAACGCCAAGATGGTCGAAGATACGGTCGAAAGCCTCTCGGAAACCGCTGGTCTATTTGGTTATGCGTTTGCCGACGTGAACCCCGATTTCCAGCGCGACAAAGAAACGCTGACGATGGGTATCACATTCAACGTGGCGGAATCGCCGCGTGTGTTCGTTGAGCGTATCGACATTAACGGCAATACGCTGACCCAAGACAAGGTGGTTCGCCGTGAGTTCCGTTTGAACGAAGGCGACGCGTTTAACAGCATTCAGGTGAAGCGCACCGCAGAACGCATCAAGTCACTTGGTTATTTTCAGGAAGAGCTTGAAGTCGAACAAACACAGGGCACTGCGCCCGACCGCATCGTACTGACGACCAATGTCGAGGAAAAGGCAACGGGCGAATTGTCGCTTTCGGCTGGTTTCTCGTCCATCGAGAACTTCATTTTCCAAGGTTCCGTAAGGCAGCGGAACTTCCGCGGTGTTGGCCAGGAATTGCGGACGAATATCTCTTATTCATCCTATTCAAAGTCCGCTGAAATTGGGTTCACGGAACCCTATCTGTTTGACCGTTCAATTGCGGTGTCCGGCGATATCTTCCGTCGCGATTTGAACAGCTTCAACTTCTTCAACAATCAACGCAACACAACCTATGAGCAGGCAACCACCGGGTTCCAACTGCGCGTTGGTGTGCCGGTGAACGAATATATTTATTTCCAGGCACGCTATGGCCTTAGCCAGGACAACATCTCGTTGGATGAAAACACGTTTTTCACTGACCCAGATGGTACGGGGCCGCTGCCTGCATCTTGCGACCCAATCGTTGCTGGCCGGTTCCTGTGTGATGCCACGGGCAAACGCCTGACGTCATCGCTGGGTTATACCTTGTTATATGATGATCGCGACAACCGGATCCGTCCAACGCGTGGCCAGAGTATTGGTATTAGCCAAGATTTTGCAGGGCTTGGCGGCAGCGTTAAATATGTCAAGACGCGCATTAACGCAGACAAATTCTGGAAGCCATTTGGAAACTTTGTGTTCGGCCTGTCACTTGAGAGCGGATATATTCACCCGCTCGAAAGCCGCGGCCTTGAGTCAGTGGGCGTTGATGACGTCCGTTTGACCGATCGTTTCTACCTCGGTGAACCACAGATGCGCGGGTTTGATATTCGCGGCGTTGGTCCACGGGTACAGCGCGTGTTCTTTCAAGGCGGAGTCGTCAACGGCGTAGCCGTGAACACGGCATTGACGGACCGGAACCAGATTCAAGACGATGCCATCGGCGGTCGGGCCTATTATATGGGCCGTGCGGAGCTTCAGATTCCGTTGGGCAGTGGCGCCAGAGAACTGGGTCTGCGCCCATCTTTATTCCTCGATGTTGGTTCGGTTTTTGACGTGACCCGTCCTATATTGCAGACGGTTCAGCAACGCGATGAGCAGGGTGCGCCGTTATATTACTTTGTGGACACAACAGGAACGCTTCAGACGTCAACCACTGCGACCAATGCCGATGGATCGGCGCGCATATCTGCGCTGCGTTTCGAAGAGCGGTTCTATGGTGACACATGGAAGCCGCGTATGTCGGTTGGTTTTGGCGTAAACTGGAACTCGCCCTTTGGTCCGTTCCGGCTTGATATTGCCCGTGCGCTGCTAAAAGAGCCCGGCGACGACACCAAATTATTTACATTCAACGTAGGAACTCAATTCTAATGAAAATTCGTAACACCGCCATCGTGGCAGCTCTTTTGTCCGCAACAGCCATTGCTGTTCCCGCAACGGCTCAGGTATCCGGCATTGCAACCGCCGAAACATCGGTCGCAATTGCCCGTACAAAGGCACTCGGCACAGCGTATCAGCAGATCGGCACGCAATATGCAGGCGTTGTTCAGCAGATGCAGACCAAGCGTCAGGAAATCAACAACATCAATGTGCAGCTTGATACCAATAAGGATAAAGAGCTGACGCAGGCTGAGCTCGACGCAGCAATTAAGGCGAAAAACCCTTTGCTGACGCAGCTTGATGAAAAGCAAAAGGAAATCAATACGCTTCAAGAGCCGATCATCTTGGCGCAATTATATGCCGTCGAACAGATCGCTGTGAAGTATGAAGCGGCGCAGCAGGCGGTTGTTGCTGCAAAGAAAATTAGCGTCATTTTGGCGCCGGACGCATTTGTGTGGGCACCTGAAGCTGTTGACGTAACATCTGCGATTACTGCTGAGCTGGATAAGGCTATTCCAACAGCATCAATCACGCCCCCTGCGGGCTATCGTCCGTCGCGTCAGATTGGTGCTTTGTATCAGCAAATTCAGCAGCTGTTTAACAACGCTGCGCAGATGCAAGCCGCTCAAGCCGCTGCGGCTCAGCCACGTGCTGCCGCGCCAGCAAGCCCTGCAGCACAGCCTGAAAGCCGCTAAGCGGAATGAGCGAGGCTGATTTTAGCAACTATGACGTCCGCCGGGTTATGTCGGTGCTACCGCATCGATACCCGATGTTGCTGGTTGACCGCGTTGAACAGCTTATCCCTGATGAGCGCATCAGCGCGATTAAAGCCGTAACGATCAATGAAGGGTTCTTTCAGGGACATTTCCCTGGACGGCCTATCATGCCCGGCGTGCTGATTGTCGAAGCGCTGGCCCAAGCGGCTGGCGTTTTGGCAATGGAGAGCCTTGGGTTGATTGGTTCGGGTAAGCTCGTATATTTCATGTCCATCGACAATGCCAAGTTCCGTGCACCTGTCGAGCCCGGCTGCTTGCTGCATCTGAATGTGGAATTTGTGCAAAAGCGTCCGCGGGTTTGCAAATTTGCCGGTCGTGCGATGATGGGGGATCAGGTCGCGGCTGAGGCAGAGTTTATGGCCATGATCGCGGATCCTCCCGCGTGATGATATTCGCGGATAATTGAAACTTGCTATAACTGGCGTCCGCCGCTATGCGCGGCGCTTCCGAATTTAGGGCTTCCGGTCGGAAACCGGTCGCTGAACAAAGGAATTATATATGAAAGCCGACATTCACCCCGATTATCATATGATCAAGGTGCAGATGACCGATGGCACCGTCTTCGAAACACGCTCCACCTGGGGCAAGGAAGGCGACACATTGGCTCTGGATATTGACCCGACTTCGCACCCAGCATGGACCGGTGGTTCGGGCCGTATGCTCGACACTGGCGGCCGCGTTGCGCAGTTCAACAAGCGCTTTGGTGGCCTTAGCCTCAAGAAATAAGATAATCAGCGTGCCGGGTTGACGCCCGGCATGTGATAATCTTAAGGCCAAAATATAGGAACGCGCCTGCCTTAGTGGCGCTATGGCGACCGTAGCTCAGTTGGTTAGAGCGCTGGTTTGTGGTACCAGAGGTCGGGGGTTCAAGACCCCTCGGTCGCCCCATTTATTCCCCCCGCATAATCCGAGTGACTTTCGCATTGCGTAATATTATTACGTCAGTGTGTAATTTGATTCCGACGTTGTTGAAATGAATTCGTCCGCATTTGGGAGTGACGAGATGCCCGCTATTTGGGATTTGCCAGACTTTGACTCGCATGAAGCTGTCCATGTGTTTGACGACCGTGCGACAGGCCTTAAGGCCGTTATTGCGGTGCACTCTACCCATTTGGGGCCTGCGGCGGGCGGAACGCGTTTCTGGCATTATGCCGGCTCACAGGCGGCGATCACCGACGCGCTCCGTTTATCGCGCGGGATGAGCTATAAAAACGCCATGGCAGGGCTTTCGGCCGGTGGTGGCAAAGCCGTCATTTTGGCGAATCCGCAGCGGGCAAAGCCGCAGGAATTGCTTGAAGCGTTTGGACGTGCGGTCGATTCGCTCGGTGGCAAATACATCACTGCGCAGGATGTGGGCATTTCCGAAGCGGATATGGTCGCGGTTTCCAAGGTTACCCCGCATGTGGCCGGACTTCCGGGCCAAGGTGGTGATCCTGGGCCCTATACAGCGCGTGGCGTGTTTCTCGGCGTCAAGGCAGCGGTCAAGCATGCGCTTGGCACCGACGACCTAAAGGGTGTCCATGTGGCCATTCAGGGCGTCGGCAGCGTCGGTTGTGGGCTCGCCCGTTATCTGGCGGCAGAGGGCGCCAAGCTCACTCTCGCAGATGTTGATGCGCAGCGTGCTGCAGACCTTGCACATGAACTTGGTGCGCAAAATGTTGCGGCCGATGCCATTATGGCATTGGAAGCCGATGTGTTTAGCCCTTGCGCGCTTGGTGCCGTGCTGACCGAAGCCAGTGTAGCGGCACTGAAAGTGCGGGCTGTGGCTGGTGGAGCGAATAACCAGTTGGCAACTGGCGCGGAAGGCCGGATGCTCGCCGACCGCGGCATTTTATATGCGCCTGATTATGTCATTAACGCAGGCGGCATTATCAACGTGCTGCGCCAGATCGAAAATGCCGATGATGCCGAGATTAACCGGCGCGTCGATGGCATTGCGGGCCGATTGGAGGCAATCTGGATTGAAAGTGATTCGACCGGCAAGACACCGGCTGAAGTCGCCGACAATATGGCACAAAAGCTTATTGGTCGTTGATGCCAAATCCATTGGCGTAACGCTTTTGCGGTGCTAGATGCGTCGCCGAGTTATGCACCGTTTCGCCAATCCTGCCCGCTTTTTGCGAATCGCAAAGCCACTCACGCCTTGGCTGTTGTGGATGGGCATCGCTTTGACGCTTGGGGCTTGCCTTTGGGGTGCGTTCTTCACGCCGACTGAGCGCCTCATGGGTGACACCGTAAAGATTATATTTGTGCATGTGCCCGCGGCTTGGCTGGGTATGGGTGGCTGGACCGGCATTGCCATTGCCAGCATCATTCAGCTGGTCTGGCGTCATCCACTTGCTGGCGTGTCGGCGCGCGCAATTGCGGTCCCTGGCGCGACCTTTGCGGCGATTTGCCTGATCACCGGGTCGATTTGGGGCCGGCCAACATGGGGAACATGGTGGGTCTGGGATGGACGCCTGACATCCATGCTGGTGCTGTTCTTCCTCTATCTTGGATATATCGCGCTTTCGAACGCATCGAGCGAGAAGGGCGATACCAGCCGCGTTGCTGCTGTTTTCGGCATCATCGGTGCCGTCAACATTCCCATCATCAACCGATCCGTCGTCTGGTGGGAAAGCCAACACCAAAAGGCGAGCATCACCTTGGGTGGCTCGTCCATCGATCAAGCTTATTTGGTGCCGCTTTTTGTTTCGGTTGCGGGCTTTAGCCTGTTGTTCGGCGCGTTGGTGCTGATGCGGATGCGCACTGCGCTGGCTGAAATGCGGATTGAAGCGCGCATGCGCCGGATGGCGGACTATTGATGCCGCACGCACCGTTCATTATCGCGTCGTTCGCCGTTACAGGCATTGGCATGAGCTGGCTGTTGATTTCCAGCTATCTTGCCATGCGTCGCGCAGAGGCATCTGCAGATGAATTGAGGCAACAGCCATGAAACCCAAGCATCAACGCCTGCTGCTCGCGGTGGTCGCGGTTTTCGCCTTGATTGGGGCTGGCCTGATCGCGGCGGCGGCTTTGCGCGAAGAAGCCTCATATTTTTACACGCCCACCACCTTAGCGAGCGCCAATGTTGCGCCGGGTAAGGCCATCCGCCTTGGCGGGATGGTGCAAAAGGGTTCAATCGTCCGTGCGACCGATGGCGTTTCGATTACCTTCACGGTGCAGGACAAAGATAAAACGCAAAAGGTCGCCTTTCGCGGCATTACGCCTGATCTGTTCGTTGAAGGATCCGGCGTGGTTGCAGATGGCCGGCTTGGCGCCGACGGCATCTTTATAGCGGACAGCTTGCTGGCCAAGCATGACGAAAATTATGTGCCCAAAGAACTGGCGGATATCGACATGACTTCCGCCGAACACACAAAGGACACGCTTTCAAAATGAAGGCTTTGACATGATGGCAGAGGCAGGACTTGCCGCATTGTGGCTGGCCGCCGCAATGGCGCTGCTCCAACTTGTAGGCGGCATGACATTGTTGCGCGGCGGCGCTGGGCAGCTTGTGCCGCTCATCAAGCCTGCCGCCTATGCCCAAGGTGCTTTATGCGCCTTCGCGTTTCTCGCGCTGATGTGGCTGTTTTACGTCACCGACCTGTCGGTGTTGTTGGTCGCCAGCAACAGCCACATTGATAAACCCCTGATTTTCAAGCTGGCGGGCACATGGGGCAACCATGAAGGATCGATGCTCCTGTGGGTATCGGTTTTGTCGGTGTCCGGCGCTGCGATTGCGCTGCTGGAAAAGCGGATTGAGTCCAAAACGCTGAATGCCACGTTGGCGGTGCAGGCATTCATTGCCCTTGGCTTTTTTGCGTTCCTTTTGTTCGCGTCAAACCCGTTTGAACGCCTGGTGCCTGCGCCTGTTGAAGGGAATGGACTGAATCCATTGCTTCAGGATGTCGGTCTCGCGTTCCATCCGCCTACATTATATTTTGGCTATGTCGGGCTTTCGATCGCCTTTTCCTTTGCCGTGGGCGCACTGTTGACCAATCAGGTTGGGCCAGCCTTTGCACGCGCTATGCGGCCTTGGGTGTTGGCGGCGTGGATATTCCTGACCATCGGCATCACCGCCGGCAGTTATTGGGCGTATTATGAGCTTGGCTGGGGTGGCTGGTGGTTCTGGGACCCCGTTGAAAACGCATCGTTGCTGCCATGGCTGGCGGCGACCGCGCTCCTCCATTCGGTCAGCGTCCTTGCGACCCGTAACGCTTTGCGCGCATGGACGATCATGCTGGCGCTCGTTGCATTTGCAATGTCGATGGCTGGCACCTTTTTGGTGCGGTCGGGTATTTTGACCAGCGTCCACGCATTTGCTGTCGATCCGGAACGCGGCGCGTTCATTCTTGCCTTGATGTTGATATACACCAGCCTTGCGTTTGTGATTTTTGCTTTGCGCATTGGTTCGGTCAAGCAGGGCGAGCCGTTTCAGCTCATCAGCCGCGAAGGCGGCATTGTGGCGAACAATATCTTCCTCAGCGTCATTCTTGCCGTGGTACTCATCGGCACGCTGTACCCGCTTGCGGCTGAAGCGATGGGCGACAAGATTTCGGTTGGCCCGCCCTATTTTAACAGAGCAACGGTGCCTATCGCTGTTCTGTTGATTCTTGCCCTTTTGATTGGACCGATACTGCGCTGGCGCCGCGATGATCTCAAACGCTTGAAATATTGGCTTATCGGGGGCGCTGCAATTTTGTTGTGCAGCGGCATCGCCGTTTGGAAATTCGCGCCGGACGTTGGGCTGTTCCCGCTGCTTGGGATTGCCTTGTCATTGGCACTGGCTGTCGCCGCTTGGCTGCCCTTGCGCGGCCGCAAATTGCTGCGCACACCATTGCCTATATTCGGGATGGTCATTGCCCACTTCGGCATTGCGGTGAGCGTTTTCGGCATGGCGGCAGAGTCTGGCTTTTCATCAGAAACATTAACTGCGCTTGCCCCGGGCGAAAGCGCGGAAATCGCGGGCTGGCAAGTGAAGCTCGACGACGTCAATCCTGTTGTTGGTGACAATTGGGTTGCCATCGAAGGCGAATTGCAGGCGGTGAAAAATGGCAATGCCTTTGTGCTTCGTCCGCAATCACGGCAGTTTTTCAAACCTGAAATGCAAACGAGCGAGGCGGCATTGCTGACGCGTTGGAATGGCCAACTTTATGCCGTCATTGCGCAGCCGGACCAAGAGGGCGATGGCCGCTGGCAAGTGCGCTTGTGGTGGAAACCCTTTGTGCCGTTTATCTGGTATGGTGGACTGCTGATCGCTGTCGGTGGCATCATTGCGCTGCTTGGCCGCATGTTCCGGCGCGCGAAAAAGCCTGCGAAGAACAAGTGGCAGACAACATGAACCGGTCTTGGCTTTTGTGGATCCCGCTTGCGGTGGTTGCTTTTATTGGCGGTTTGGCCATTTACGGCCTGGCCGTCCCCAAAGACGAACAGGTGCATTCGGCGATGATTGGCCAAAAGCTGCCTGCATTTTCATTGCCTGCGGCAACGGCGGGTGTCGAAGGCTTGGGCAGCGCCGATATGGCCGACGGAAAGCCCCGTTTGCTGAACATTTTTGCCAGCTGGTGCATCCCGTGCAAGGCGGAAGCGCCCTATCTTGAAGCCTTGAAAAAGGCAGGTATCGAAATTGACGCCATCGCCATTCGCGACAGACCCGAAGACGTCGCAGCATTCTTAAGCGAATTCGGCAACCCGTTCCGGCGCATTGGATCGGACAGCGAAATGGCTGTTCAGCTTAAGCTTGGTTCGTCGGGTGTTCCGGAAACTTACGTCATCGGCGGTGACGGCACGATATTGTATCAGCATATCGGCGATATCCGGGCTGAACATGTCCCGATACTGATTGAAAAAGTGAACGCGGCGAAATGAGAATGCTCGCGCTCATATGCCTGATGCTTGCAACACCTATGTTTGCGCAAGGCAGCGGTCCCACGCCTGCATTAGCAAACCGTCAGTTGCCCGATCCCGCACAGGAAGCGGCGGCAACCAAGTTGATGCACAGCTTACGCTGCATTCAATGCCAGGGCCAATCGATCGCCGATAGTGACGCGCACATGGCGGGTACGATGCGGGCCGAGGTGCGGCAACAAATTGCAGCCGGGCAGAAACCGGAGGCCATTCGGGGCTGGATGATCGCGCGCTACGGTGAGTGGGTCAGCTTCGAACCTGATATGAAGGGGGCAGGCCTGTTGCTTTGGCTGACGCCCTTATTGGTCCTGATCGCGGGCATATGGCTCGCCCGCGGACTATTCCGGAGGGGCGCATGAACGGTTGGTTTGCACTTGGCATTTTGGCGATACTCAGCCTAGCCGTTCTCGTCTGGAATGTCCGATCGTCGAAAGGCCTGTGGCAGATTGCCGCAGCTGTCATTCTATTGGGCATGACGGGATATGCGCTTCAGGGGCTGCCCTCGACACCATCGTCGCCTGCCAAGTCACTGGCGGCAAGCGAAGTCGCCGCGATCCAGTTGGTCGACATACGGGCGGATATGGACCAAAGCTTTGGCAGCGCAAAACGCTGGCTTGTTACCGCGGACTCATTTGCCAAGCAGGGCGATTACCCGTTGTCGGCATCTTATATTCAGGCTGGCTTGCGCCAAGACCCCAACAATCCGGATTTGTGGTCCGCATTGGGTTTGCAGCTGATGCTCGCAAGCGAAGGCCAAATGTCGCCACCGGCGCAGTTGGCATTTGATAAGGCGCGGGCAATCCGGCCCAATTATCCTGCACCATATTATTTTGCAGGGTTAGCGCAGCTCTTTGCCGGTGACCTCGACGGGGCCATTTTGCTCTGGGAAAAGACCGTATCGCTCGCAACACCGCAAGCCAAGTGGAAGGCACGTATTGAGTCGCAACTGCAAGCGGCGAAGGCATTGCAGGCGCAGGCCGCTGATGCCCAAGCGGCGAGTGCATCTAAGTAACTGATAAAAATATCTTTTATCCATGATGGCGGGCTTTATTGCTTTGTTGTGATGGGTTGGTGGCCATGCTAATGCGCGCGTCCCGAATGCTTCTACGGCAATCGGGGCAAACGCCGGGGAAACGAAATGGTTGGACCGCAAGCCGCAGACGATTTTGGTCATAGCGAGCAAGATCATCATGAAAGTCATGCCCCGAAGGGGTCGTTGCTCGCCCTGTGCGTTGGCACAGTTGGCGTCGTGTTTGGCGACATCGGGACGAGCCCGATTTATGCCTTCCGCGAAACATTCGCCGGACATCATCCCATCACCCCCGATCCTATGCACATCAATGGTGTGCTAAGTCTCGTTTTCTGGTCGATGATGATCGTTGTGACATTCAAATATGTCTTCACGATTATGAAGGCCGACAATAAGGGCGAGGGCGGGAGTCTTGCCCTTCTCGCGCTGATTAACCGGCAGACTGCGGGCGCAAAATGGACCGCGCCTTTCGTGATGCTGGGCGTTTTCGCCACCGCTCTTTTCTATGGTGACTCCATGATTACGCCGGCGATGTCCATCCTGTCCGCGGCGGAAGGCCTGAAATATGTCAACCAGGACTTTAGCGACTGGATCCTGCCCATATCCGTCGTGATTATCGGTGCACTTTTTGCGTTTCAGTCGCGTGGTACGGCCAAGGTTGGCGCATGGTTTGGGCCGATCATGCTGGTCTACTTCGCAACGCTTTCCGGCCTTGGCATTATGCATCTAACAAAGATGCCGTTGATCATTCTCGATGTTCTGAACCCGCTGAACGCCTTTTACTTTTTCTACGTTGATGGCTTCCGCGCGTTTGTCGCGATGGGTACTGTAGTTCTTGCCGTTACCGGGGCCGAGGCGCTCTATGCCGATATGGGGCATTTTGGACGGCGCCCAATCAAGTTCAGCTGGCTGTTCTTTGTTCTGCCCGCGTTGATGCTGAATTACATGGGGCAGGGGGCAATGATCCTGTCGATGACGCCTGAGGAAGCCCAGATGGCCATTCGCGACCCGTTCTTCCTGATGGTGCCGGACATCATAAGCACGCCCGTTATCATATTGACGATCTTGGCCGCGATTATCGCCAGCCAAGCCGTGATTTCGGGTGCTTTCTCGCTGACCCAGCAAGCCATTCAATTGGGCTTCATTCCGCGCTTGAGCATTTTGCACACCAGTGAAAAAGCCGCAGGCCAGATTTACATTCCGGCAATCAACTGGGGGCTGGCGGTGATGGTCCTCTTGCTCGTGCTTTTCTTCCAGTCTTCGTCAAACCTTGCCGCTGCTTATGGTATCGCGGTGACGGGTGCGATGTTTATCGATACCTGCCTGATCGCGGTCGTGCTCTTGTCGCTTTGGAAATGGCCAAAGTGGAAAGCCATTCCGATCTTGGCGTTGTTCTTCATCGTCGACTTTGCCTATTTCGGCGCAAACCTGCTCAAGGTTCCGTCGGGTGGCTGGGTGCCGCTCGTTATTGGCCTCGTTATCTTTACGTTGCTGACGACATGGTCACGTGGACGCGCGTTGATGCGCGAGCGTATGGCCGAAAGCACCATGCCAATGGAAATCTTCATCAAATCGGCTGCAAACAGCGCGACGCGGGTTCCGGGTACGGCGATTTTCATGGCGTCGGCCGCGAGCGGGGTTCCTTCGGCTTTGCTGCATAACATCAAGCACAACCGCATATTGCATGAACGCGTCATCATTCTCACGGTGCAAATCGAAGATGTCCCCTTTGTCGAAACCGGCGATCGGATTATCTGCAAAGACCTGGGTGAAGGTTTCTATCGCGTCAAAATGCGCTTTGGCTTTTTGGAAGAAACCAATGTCCCCGCTACGCTCGATTTGGTCGATCTGTGCGGTCCAAAGTTTGATATGATGCACACCAGCTTCTTCCTTTCGCGGCAGACGCTTATTGCGTCGAAAATCCCCGGCATGGCGATCTGGCGCGAAAAGATTTTCGCATGGATGTTGCGCAATGCCGCAAACGCCATGGAATTCTTTAAGCTGCCCAGCAATCGGGTGGTTGAACTGGGAAGCCAAGTCGAAATTTAAACGCTACGTTGCGGCGCGCGTGCGTTGTCGCAAAATCGCTTGAACCTTTTTGTTTCGAACAATACGAACAAAAAAGGAACTTCGATTGGAAAATCGTATGTCGGTTATGTCATTGCTTTCGGCGGCCAGCTTCGCCGATTTGAAGGAAATGTGGCAATCCGTCGATTTCGATCGGCTTGGCATCACCTTTAATGACGGCAGCAACATAGCGAGCGTATCGGGCAGTCTGCTATTTAGCGGTGTTTCTTTTAGCTATGCGTTGCAGGCGTGCCCTGCACCAGCCGCAACGCACCACATTTTTTGTAACGCCGATCTCTCCGATATTCATTCCGCCGTGCACATCGATTTGGGCCCAGCGGTCGCATCTGGCCGTACTGTTCCCGCAATTGTTCAGGCTATGCTGGAGCTTGGCGAGGTTTTGGGACGCAAATTGGGTATCAAGGCCGTGTTTTGGTCTCCGGCGGCGGTCGTTTCCGGATATGATTATTACGCGGAGGCTGTAGCGCAATATGCCGAAGGTGCGGCATTTCCGGCATTGCTGTGCGTTGGCTTTGATATGTCGACGATCGGTATTTTGCAAACAACAGGATTGGCGTGGCTATGCGATCAGGAACTGACCTTCGCGCATGCGCAGCTGCCCGCGCATGAAGCTATGCGTTATGTGGTGCGCCTTGTGCACGACCTTGCTACGCAAGGGGCATATGATCGCGCACTTGAGTTGCCCGGCTTGCATGCAGATGAAGTTGTTGTCGTGACGCCCAGCCCCGATCAGGGCACAGTCAATGCACGCTTGGTTACCGGTAAAGAGGCCATAAACTCCGCCCAATAGCAGATAAGTCGCGCCATTTGGTTGGCAACTAAATGAATGCGTACAAATTTTATACTGGACGAATGTTGCTTTGAATGGCTATCGCCGCAACATAATGTCTTTGCACAACGCGACCTTGCTTCTTCTACGACTTACACGCCCTTAGGCGTGCGCTTGATGTCGGCATCGTTCGGCAGGCCGCCTAAGGGCTTCATGAAACCCCGCCAAGTCTTAATGCCCACATAATGGGCGCAATAGCGAAGTTGCACAAAACATGATGTTATCCGATCCATCTCGTAAATACCGCGCATTCCCGCAAGTTGACCTGCCTGACCGTCAATGGCCAAATCGTACAATAGACGCACCGCCACGTTGGCTTTCGACCGACCTGCGCGACGGTAATCAGGCGCTGATCGACCCGATGGGCGCCGAGAAAAAGCGCCGGTTTTTTGATCTTCTCCTGAAAGTCGGCGTGAAGGAAATCGAAGTTGGTTTTCCAAGCTCCGGTGCGACAGATTTCGATTTTATCCGTGGTTTGGTCGATAGCGGAAGCATCCCCGACGATGTGACCATTCAGAGCCTGACGCAGTCGCGGCGCGACCTGATAGAGAAAACGTTCGAAAGCATGGCGGGCGCACCGCGTGCGATTGTGCATCTGTATAATGCCGTTAGCCCCGCGTGGCGGGACATTGTCTTTAACCTCGACAAAGCGGGCGTGAAGGCCATCGCGGTTGAAGGCGCGCATATGTTGATGGAGCAAGCCGCGCGCTTCCCAGAAACCGACTGGCATTTCGAATATAGCCCCGAAACCTTTTCCACTGCCGAGCTCGAATTCAGTCTTGAGGTAAGCGAGGCTGTGATGGAGGTTTTGAAACCGACCGCTGCCAAGCCACTGATTCTGAACTTGCCAGCCACCATCGAAGCCGCGATGCCCAATGTATATGCCGACCAGATCGAATGGATGTGCAAACATATCAGCGCGCGTGACGCGGTTGTCATCAGCCTGCATCCGCATAATGACCGCGGCAGCGGCATCGCCGCGGCGGAACTTGGCCTGTTGGCGGGCGGCGACCGGATCGAAGGTTGCTTGTTCGGCAATGGTGAACGCACGGGCAATGTCGACCTCGTCACGCTGGCGCTGAACATGTATACGCAAGGGCTGAACCCAGGTCTTGATTTCAGCAATATCGATGAAGTTATTCAGACCGTTGAATATTGCAATCAACTGCCGGTCCATCCGCGTCACCCATATGCCGGTGAATTGGTGTTCACGGCCTTTTCCGGATC
This sequence comes from Sphingorhabdus sp., assembly GCF_044338195.1. Lineage (GTDB taxonomy): Bacteria > Pseudomonadota > Alphaproteobacteria > Sphingomonadales > Sphingomonadaceae > Sphingorhabdus_B. The sequence continues at coordinate 21,769 of NZ_JBIIMC010000010.1, forward strand.
GCATCAGGACGCCATTAAAAAAGGTTTTGCCGCGCATGAGAGGCAAAATGACGAAATCTGGCGTGTGCCCTATCTGCCAATCGATCCAGCCGACTTGGGTCGGTCATACGAGGCTGTCATCCGCGTAAATTCGCAAAGCGGCAAGGGCGGTGTTGCTTGGGTTATCGAACAGGACCACGGCCTTAAATTGCCGAAGCGTATGCAGGCCAATTTTTCCACGACGGTGCAGGAATTGTCCGACACGACTGGCCGGGAGTTGACCGGTGCCGACATCTGGGAAGCGTTTGAAAAGCGCTATCATCTGAAAGGTGAAGGGCGCTTCCGGTTGCTCGACTTCCGCGAAAGCCAAAGCCAGCGTCAACTGGATGAACGTATCTTCGCAGGCAACATCCGCATCGATGGCGTCGAACAAAGCGTGAGCGGTCGCGGCAATGGACTTATCTCAAGCCTTGCCAATGCCCTTGAGGAGGCTCTTGGGGGGGCGCTGGACATCATTGACTATAGCGAGCACGCAATCGGCCACGGTACCGACGCACGCGCTGCTGCCTATGTTGAGTGTCGTGTTGGCGATGGGCCGATTTTGTTCGGTGTCGGGATCAGCAGGGATGTCGCGACGGCGTCCGTTCGGGCGATTTTGAGCGCCGCTAACGGCGCGTAAGTCGATCAAAGGCGGGCGTGCATGAAAAATCACGCCCACCTAACCTTACGTAATGGCTTGTTCCATACCACCCATTTGACAGCCGCAATGTGCAGGCGCTAACCCTCAGTTAAATGCTCAATTAACAAGGGATTCGGCGCATGGCACTTCCGGCAATTTTCGACAATCTTCGTCTTCCGGTGATTGGATCGCCGCTTTTTATCGTTTCAGGCCCAGAGCTGGTTATTGCACAATGCAAGGCCGGTGTTGTTGGTTCATTCCCGGCGCTCAATGCACGTCCAGCCAGCCAGTTGGACGAATGGTTGCACCAGATCACTGAGGAACTCGCCGCACATAACCGCGACAATCCCACACGTCCTGCCGCGCCTTATGCCGTGAACCAGATCGTGCATAAATCAAACAACCGGTTGCAGGAAGATTTGGCCGTCTGCGCGAAATGGCAAGTTCCGATCACGATCACGTCGCTGGGCGCGCAGGAAGAACTGAACCAAGCCGTACACAGCTGGGGCGGCATTGCGTTTCATGACGTCATCAATGACCGTTTCGCGCACAAGGCAATCGAGAAGGGCGCAGATGGTCTTATTCCGGTGGCTGCAGGCGCTGGCGGACATGCTGGCGTTACTTCGCCTTTCGCACTGATGCGTGAAATTCGTGAGTGGTTCGACGGCCCAGTGGCATTGTCCGGATCGATTGCGCATGGCGCGTCGATATTGGCGGCGCAAGCCATGGGTGCAGACTTTGGCTATATCGGCAGCGCGTTTATCGCGACGAAGGAAGCCAATGCCGTTGACGGCTACAAAGACAATATCGTCGAAGCAAAAGCTTCCGACATTGTTTACTCGGACCTGTTTACCGGCGTCAGCGGCAATTATCTGCGCCAGTCGATCGAGCGCGCAGGGATGGACCCCAACAATCTTCCAAAGGGCGATATTTCCACGATGAACTTTGGCTCGGGCGGCAATAGCGAAGCCAAGGCTTGGAAGGATATCTGGGGTTCAGGCCAGGGTATCGGCGCGATCAAGGAAGTGCAAACCGTGGCACAATTTGTTGATCAGCTAGAGGCAGAGTATCGCGCAGCCAAGGTTGCATTGGATGCGGCTTTCCGGGGCTAATTATATCCCCGATATGGCATAGCCAGCAAAATAGTAATCGACGCCGCAAAGGCACAAAGCGAGGAAAGATTCTCCCCTTTGTGCTTTTGCGGCGTTTTATTTTTGATCCTTAGTTCGCCTTTTCAAAGGCGACGCTGATATCCAAGGTAACGTCATCCGAAATCATCGGAACGGCATAGCTAATGCCAAATTCGCTGCGTTTGATGACAGCGGTGGCATGAAAGCCGACGGTGGCTTTCTTGTTGAACGGGTTGTTGCCAGCACCTGAAAAGGTCGTGTCGAGCACGACTGGCTTGGTGACGCCGTTCAGTGTCAGATTGCCTGTGATTTTGGCTGTCGTGCCCTTGGCGACCACGCTGGTGGACACAAATTTTGCATCCGCAGGCGCTGGACCGAAAAAGTCCGCTTTGCCGCCATCTTTGCCCGCGCGAAGCAAATGGCCAGTGAGGCCTGCGCTCGCGGTTGTGACTTTGCCAACTGGAATAGTGATATCAACCGTTGATGCATTTGGCTTTGCTGGGTCCAAAACTAATGTCCCCGTCGCATCGCCGAAGATGCCAAAATAATCGTTGAAGCCGAAATGGCTTACGCGCCAGCCGATCAGCGTGTGTGCGGGATCGGTGTTGTACGTTCCTGCGGTAACCCGCGTGACATCCACCGCGCCGGGGGTTTGTGGTGCGCTTTGGGCGATGAGGGGGACGGCAGCGAAGAGGGGAAGGGCACATAAAAATTTGCGCATAGTATTGCTCCAGACAACAAAAAGGGGAGGCATCAGTGTCGATGCCTCCCCTTAAACTGTCAAGATGCGAAGATGATCAGTTTTTGGCTTGATCAACCAGCTTATTCTTGGCGATCCAAGGCATCATAGCGCGCAGCTTTGCGCCAGTTGCTTCGATTGGATGCGCAGCCGCAGCCTTGCGCGCGGCCTTGAGTTCGGGTTGTCCTGCACGGTTGTCCAGAACGAAGTTCTTCACAAAACGGCCGGACTGAATGTCCGCAAGAACGCGCTTCATTTCCGCTTTGGTTTCATCGGTAATGATGCGCGGACCGGTCGTGATATCACCATATTCCGCGGTGTTGGAGATGGAATAGCGCATGTTGGCGATGCCGCCTTCATATAGAAGGTCAACGATCAGCTTCGTTTCGTGCAAGCATTCGAAATAGGCCATTTCAGGGGCGTAGCCCGCCTCAGTCAGCGTTTCGAAGCCGGCTTGGATCAGGTGGGTGATACCGCCGCACAATACGGCCTGTTCACCAAACAGATCGGTTTCGCACTCTTCGCGGAAATTGGTTTCGATGATGCCGCTGCGTCCGCCGCCAACGCCGCTTGCATAAGCAAGCGCGATGTCATGGGCATTACCGCTTGAATTTTGTGCCACGGCGATAAGGCAAGGCACGCCGCCGCCTTTTTGATATTCGCTACGTACGGTATGGCCGGGGCCCTTTGGCGCGATCATGATGACGTCAATGTCCGCGCGTGGTTCGATAAGGCCGAAATGGACGTTCAGGCCATGGGCAAAGGCAAGCGCCGCACCGGGCTTCATATTTGCATGCAAGTCATCTGCGTAAATGGCGGCCTGATGCTCGTCAGGTGCAAGCACCATCAAGATATCCGCCCACGCGGCGGCATCGGCATTCGCCAATACCTTAAAGCCAGCGGCCTCAGCCTTTTTCGCGGTGGCCGATCCAGCACGCAACGCAATGGCTACGTCCGCAACGCCGCTGTCGCGCAGGTTCTGGGCATGTGCATGGCCTTGGCTACCATAACCAACAATCGCGACTTTCTTGTCCTTGATCAGGCCCAGATCGCAATCTGCGTCGTAAAATACTTTCATGTTTTAGTCCTTCTGCTTTGCCGTCACCCGGAATGTGTTTCAGGGTCTACCTTTAACGGCGTAATATTTTGACGATGAAATTTAGCTGCCTTCGGCTCCGCGCATCAGGCCGACAATTCCGGTTCTGCCGACTTCAACCAGGCCGACTTCGCGCATCAACGCGACGAACGTGTCGATCTTGTCCGGGCCGCCGGTTATCTCAAAAATGAAGCTGTTGACAGTCGCGTCGATCACGCGGGCACGATAAATGTCGGCAAGGCGCATGGCCTCAACCCGTTGGTCACCGGTGCCCCGCACCTTAACCAACGCAAGTTCGCGCTCCACATGGGGGCCGGCTTCGGTCAGGTCAGTGACTTTGTGCACCGGGATAAGGCGTTCACATTGCGCAATGATCTGGTCGATGACCGGTGGTGGCCCGCGGGTGACGATGGTAATCCGGCTCGTGGCATGGTCTTCGCTGATATCGGCAACGGTCAAACTGTCGATGTTGTAACCGCGCGAGGTAAACATGCCCGCGATCCGCGCAAGGGTGCCGGCTTCGTTGTCGACGGTCAGCGTAAGCACATGCCGTTCGGTGAGTTCCTGTTTGATATGCATTATACGAGCGCCTTTGCTTCGTCGTCCATCGTCCCTGATACTTCATCGGAATGCAGGATCATGTCCGTATGGGCTGCGCCTGACGGTATCATCGGGAAGCAATTTGAGGTTTTGTGCACGCGGCAGTCGAACATTACCGGGCCGTCATAGGCAAGCATTTCGGCTATGGCCTCATCCAGCTTGGCCGGGTCACTGCAACGTATGCCTTTCCATCCATAAGCTTCGGCCAGCGCCACAAAATCGGGCAAGCTGTCTGAATAGCTCTCCGAGAAACGGCTTTCATAAGTCAGCTCTTGCCACTGGCGCACCATGCCCATCCATTCATTGTTCAGGATGAAGACTTTGACCGGCAAACGATATTGGGTCGCGGTTGCCATTTCCTGAATATTCATCTGGATCGATGCTTCGCCAGCGATATCGATAACCAGCGCGTCCGGATTACCCATTTGTGCACCGACCGCTGCGGGCAGGCCATAGCCCATGGTGCCCAAGCCGCCGCTGGTGAGCCATTTGTTGGGGGCATCAAAATGGAAATGCTGTGCGGCCCACATTTGGTGCTGCCCCACTTCCGTCGTGATGATCGGCGCTTTGTCTTTGGTGGCCGCGAACAAACGTTCAATCGCATATTGCGGCATGATTTCCTGCGTGCTGCCAGCGTAGCTGAGGCAGTCGACTGCGCGCCAGCCTTTGATACGTGCCCACCAGTCATCCAACGCCGCAGCCTTGTATTTACGGCCTTTCCACACTTCGATCATTTGCCGGATCGCCGCGCCAACATCGGCCACGATGGGCAGATCAACGCGTACCGTTTTGTTAATCGAACTGCGGTCTATATCGATGTGGATTTTGATGCTGTCGGGTGAAAAGGCATCGAGGCGACCTGTGACACGGTCGTCGAAACGCGCCCCTAGGCATAACATCACGTCGCATTGGTTCATCGCCATATTGGCTTCATATGTGCCATGCATGCCAAGCATACCCAGCCATGCGTCGCCGGAGGCAGGATATGCGCCAAGGCCCATCAGCGTTGATGTGACAGGCGCGCCGCATAGTTCGGCGAGCTCGCGCAGCGCCGCACTTGCATCGGGGCCAGAATTGATGATGCCACCGCCGGTATAAAGGATTGGCGCCTTCGCATTGGCCAACAGCTCAACCGCGCGGTTGATTTCGGCGTAATCGGCTTCGCCCGCAGGGTTAAACCGCGACGACGTTGCGCGCTTTACGTCGGTGGATGTCGTCGCAACCTGAACATTTTTCGGAATGTCGATGACAACGGGGCCGGGGCGTCCCTTGGTTGCGATGGCAAATGCCTCACGTACGGTGGACGCGAGGTCCGCAGGATCTTTCACAAGATAATTGTGCTTTGAACAGTGGCGTGTGATGCCGACGGTGTCCGCTTCCTGAAACGCGTCTGAGCCGATTAAGTTGGTGGCAACTTGGCCAGTTAGAACAATCAGCGGAATGGAATCCATGAAGGCATCCGCAATGCCGGTGACGGCATTGGTCGCGCCAGGGCCTGAGGTGACGAGCACGACGCCCGGCTTCCCCGTCGACCGCGCGTAACCTTCTGCCGCATGCGCAGCGCCGGCTTCGTGACGGACGAGGACGTGACGGATTTTCTTATGCTGAAAGAGCGCGTCATAAATCGGCAGAACTGCGCCGCCGGGATACCCGAATACGGTGTCCACACCCTGTTCGATCAAGGTATCGATCAAAATTTCTGCGCCGGATTTTTCGGGCACTGTAAAGTCCTCACTCATTATCAAACGGCCCTATGTTGCAGCGCAACAGAGTAGGCAAGAGCGGGCTAGCTAAAGATTAGAAAATGACATGTCAACGATAATCATTGAAATATTGTTTCAAAATAACCTCTATTTGAATCATTTATTTCATCAACTATGCGGGGCCATGCGGCGGGGGCTTGGTTCCTGAACCAGGTAAACTGCCGCTTTGCATATTGACGGGTCGCAATTTGGCCGCGTTCGATGGCTTCTGCCTCTGACATAGTGCCGCCAAGAAGCGCAGCGATCTCTGGAACGCCGATGGCGCGCATGATTGGTGCATCGTGAGGCATTTTCTGCGCCAACAAGGCTTCAACTTCCTGAATAGCGCCGCTTTGTATCATCTGTTCGAACCGCATGTCGCACCGCTGATACAGCCATTCACGTGGTGGCAAGAGGAGGAGGGGGTGCAGCGAAATGTCTTGCGCGATGCCGCCCGTCTTAATTTTGCGCCAATCGCTTATGCTGCGGCCAGTGCCCTCAATAACCTCAAGCGCGCGGGTGATACGGATGATATCCGCGGGGCCTAAGGTTGCGGCTACCGCAGGGTCGAGTTTTTGGAGCGCCGCATAAGCGTGTGCGACGGGCATTGCCCGAATGCGGGCGCGCAATTCCGGATCGATGTCGGGTATGGGCGCGATACCATCGAGTAATGTCTGGATATATAGGCCGCTGCCACCGACCAGTACAGGCAGCGCGCCTGCATCATGCGCTTCGTCAATGGCGTCTTTCGCATCATTGGCCCAGCGCGCCGCCGAACAATGCGTTTGGCCGTCCAGATATCCGAATAAACGGTGCGGGGCGCTGCGTTGTTCGCTTTCGGTAGGTTGGGCGCTGAGTATCGGCAGGTCGGAATAAACTTGCGCGCTATCGGCGTTGATAATCACGACATTGCGCGACTTCGCCAATTGCAGCGCTAATGCTGTCTTGCCGCTTGCGGTTGGACCCGCAATAAGCGCGACCATCTTTTTAGGATTCGAAATGCCCATCTTAACCCTGATAGCAGCAGATTCTTTGGAAAGCGGCATAATTTCAGAAGCCTGCGACCGATTGGCTACACATACATGCGTTCCGGCAACAACGGACTGGCTTGCGGAGGGCAGGGCCGTGGACATATTTTTTGACGGCGCTCTAACGCATGCGCGCACTGCGGTTGCTACCCTTGAAGATCGCGTCGATATCGTCGTCCAATATGAAGAGCAGCGGCGCAAAATGCTGTTGGTGTCCGACATGGACAGCACGATGATTACGGTTGAATGTATCGATGAGCTGGCCGACTTTGCCGGAATAAAGCCCGAAATCGCTGCAATTACCGAGCGGGCAATGGCAGGCGAGTTGGACTTTGCAGAAGCGTTAAAGGCGCGTGTTGCGTTGCTGGCTGGGCTTGATGCCGACATGATCGAACAATGCTTGCATGAACGCGTCCGTCCCATGCCCGGGGCGGAGACTTTGGTGCGCACCATGACCGCATGGGGCGCGCATGCCGTGCTGGTATCGGGAGGCTTTACCAGTTTTACCGGTCCCGTTGCGGCCATGCTGGGCTTTGCAGAGGTGCATGCCAATGTCCTTGAGATTGAACAGGGACGTCTGACAGGACGGCTTGCTGCCGATATTGTGGACGCGGCGACAAAGAGGGAGGTGCTTCAATCCGCGGCAGGGACACTTGGATTAAACCTGAAATCCGCGCTTGCGGTCGGCGACGGCGCCAATGACATGCCGATGATCGCAGAGGCCGTATCCGCCGAAGGCCTTGGTGTCGGCTATCATCCACGACCGCAACTTGCCGCCGCCGCCAATTTTGCGGTGCGCCACAATGATTTGACCGCACTGCTTTTTGCACAGGGGATTAAACCCGACGCATGGGCGCATTGAGCAAGTGAAACACATTGAGCGGCGCAGGGTTGATGTTATGATGCCCCATTCCGTTATTCCATAGGAGCATAATATGCGTGCATTTCTACCTGTTCTACTCATCCCGGCCCTCGCGAGCTGTGCGACGCTTATGCCAACAAAGTCTGGTGAATCGTCGGAAGTCGTCACGGCGGAGCTCGCGCGCGGGGATGGCAGCCGGGCAGGCGTTGCAACCATATCGCGGCGCGGGGACGGCCTGTTCCTGAGCCTTTCTGCCGAAGCGCCTGCAGAGGGAACATTTGGCATGCACCTTCACGCGGTGGGGACATGCCAAGGACCAGATTTTACGTCTGCCGGACCGCATTGGAACCCCGAGATGAAACAACATGGCCTGGATAATCCAATGGGCGCGCATCATGGCGATTTGCCAAATGTAACGGCCGGCGCTGACCGCAAAATAACATTGGAATATAAATTGCCGGATTTTGTGATTTCAGGGCCCACCGGGCTGCTCGATGCCGACGGTGGTGCGCTCGTTATCCACGAAAAAGCAGATGACTATAAAACAGACCCCAGCGGGAACAGCGGCAAGCGTATCATTTGTGGTGTTTTTAAATCCGGTAACGGCGGTTGAAGCTAAACTTTATCCGCATATAAAAGGCAGCCGGGGGCAACGCGCTCGAGAATGACGTTGATGTCATTTTTGGCAAAGGCAAAGCAACCTTGGCTGCGGCCAATCTTGCCCTGATCTTGGATCAGAGACTGGTTCACATACCATGCCGGATGAATAACAATAGCGCGCGCTTCGGCTTGGTCATTCTGCGGATCCAAGCCAATGAGCCGGCGAGACTCGCCATATTGGCCGATATAGGTATCGCTGACGAGGTAACTGCCAGCCGATGTCGCTTCGGACCCATGAACGTTGGAGAAATTCTGCACCCATCCGCTATGGCTCGGGTCGGAACCTTTTCCATGGGCCACCAGATAATGCGCGGATGAACCGTTCCGTAAATCAACGATGTAAAAGCGCGGGTCGCGTGACGGTTTCGAAAAATCGGCAAGTGCGATGAGGTCGTGATTGCGAATGCGGTTTTTATGCATGTCCAGCGCGGCTTTGGCGCGGCTGAGCAATAAAGGCGAGGGAGCCCCGGCGCTGTTGCTGCCTGTTCCCGGAGCGAAAACGATATCTGTCGCCGTCGATGGCGCAGCAAGCAAGCCGGCACCGGCAATGGCGGATTGGATAAAATGTCTGCGACCAATGATCATGACAAAGAGATAGGGATGAACGCTTGCGAGCAACAGTGGCCCACAGGCGTTTCGACGCAAAACTAGGACAGTTAACCTCATTGCTGCCGAAGCTGTTTTTACGGATTGCAGCGAAATTAACGTCGAATCTATCTCCACCCTTTGCTATAGAAGTTCTGTTACAGTGTGTTACTGTACATTGGGGGGTCAAAGGCAATTCAATGAAGGTGAACGTGGGTATCCGGATATTGCACGTCATGTGTGCGTTTGCGCTGCTTGCCAGTGCGCCCGGCGCGGTCACCGCGCAGAGCATTGTTCCAGCTGTGCCCTCGGACACACCGGCTAACCCTGCTGTCGTTCCTGAAAGCCCGGTGACGCCGCCGGTTGTTGTCCCACCTGTCATTAAACCACCTGTCGTCGCGCCAGCGCCAAAGCCCGCCCCCAAAAAGGGACCAGTGGATAGGCTGAAGCCCGGGCAATATGTGTGGATTCCGCAAGACCGCTATGAGGGGCCGATGAAAATCGTCGTCGTGCTGGATACGCAGCGGGTCTATGTATTCCAAAATGACAAGCTGATTGGCTTCAGCACGATTTCGTCCGGTAAAAAAGGCAAAGAAACACCCATTGGTGCTTTCAATATTCTGCAAAAAAATATCGATCACAAATCCAACCTCTATAGTAATGCCCCAATGCCTTATATGCAGCGGCTGACATGGGACGGGATTGCCATACATGGCGGCCATCTGCCCGGATATCCGGCGTCGCATGGCTGCATTCGCTTGCCACTGCCATTTGCGAAGGCATTGTTTGCGATCACGAAATTGGATCAGGAAGTGGTGGTATTGAAGGATACATCGACGCCGGTAAAACGGACTCCGCCCAAGCCAGAGCCAACGGTTGACCCTGCGCCTGCACCCTTGACTGGCGATACATTGACCGACCCGTCCGCCACCCCGCCTTCTTCGCCGCCAAAACCCGACACGCGCACTTAAACGCAGGCTATGTTACGTCGCGGCAGGGGTAACTTCGCCAATTGACGTTTACGCTAACGTAAAGTAGTGACGCTAGTGCACACAAGAGGAAAGGCGCCATGGAATCAATTACGCGCGACGAAAGGCGGGCCGATGCCACCATCGATACGCCAGACGCATTTAACCGCGATTCATTCACAATCTCCGATCTTTCGAGCGAGTTTGATGTAACCGCGCGGGCCTTGCGCTTTTACGAAGACCAAGGCTTGATTTCACCGGAACGTTTGGGGCTTGCCCGCATTTATTCCAAGCGCGACCGCGCGCGGCTTGCGTGGATATTGCGTGCCAAGCGCGTTGGTTTCAGCCTTGCTGAAATCCGGGAAATGATTGACCTTTATGACCTGAACGATGGCCGCAATATTCAGCGCCGTGTGACCATTGAAAAATGCCGTGACAGGATCAATCTGTTGAAGGCGCAGCGTGACGATATCGAAAGCGCTATTCACGAGCTTACCGAATTTGTTTCAACCGTCGAAAAGGCAGAGGCGGCAGATAAATCCTCCGCAGCCTAATTTGATATTTCCAGCCAATTAAGGATCGAAAATGCCAAGCTACACCGCCCCCGTTCGCGATATGCAGTTCATTCTCAACGAAGTATTGGCTGTTGAGCGTTTCGCCAATCTGCCCGGCTTTGAAAATGCCAGCGCGGATATGGTCGACGCGATCCTGACGGAAGGCGCCAAATTTGTAGAGGGCGTTCTTTTCCCGTTGAACCAAGTCGGCGACTTGCAAGGCTGCACGCGCCATGAAGATGGCAGCGTCACCACGCCTGATGGCTTCAAGGAAGCCTATAAGCTTTACTGTGAAGGCGGCTGGGGCACATTGTCAGCGCCCGTGGAGTTTGGCGGCCAAGGCATGCCGCACATCGTCTCGATGGCGTTTGAAGAGCTTATGGCAAGTTCGAACATGGCGTTCGCGATGTATCCCGGCCTTACCCAAGGCGCGGTATCGGCGATTTTGGTGAAGGGCAGTGACGAACAGAAAGCCAAATATGCGCCGAATATGATTTCGGGAAAATGGGGCGGGACAATGAACCTGACCGAGCCGCATTGCGGAACCGATCTTGGTCTTATCCGCACTAAGGCTGTGCCCAATGATGATGGCAGCTACGCAGTTTCAGGAACCAAGATTTTCATTTCGTCGGGCGACCATGACCTGACCGAGAATATCATTCACCTCGTCTTGGCCAAAACACCGGGCGCACCGGACAGCGTCAAAGGCATTTCGCTGTTCATCGTGCCCAAGTTCTTGGTGAATGATGACGGCTCGCTCGGCGCGTGGAACAGTTTGTCCTGTGGTTCGATCGAACATAAAATGGGTATTCACGGCAATGCGACGTGCGTCATGAATTATGACGGCGCGACGGGTTATCTTGTCGGCGAAGAGAATAAGGGCCTCGCGGCTATGTTCATCATGATGAACATCGCGCGTCTGGGCGTTGGCCAGCAAGGCCTTGGCATTGCCGAAGTCGCTTACCAAAATGCCGTGCATTATGCGCAGGATCGCCGTCAGGGCCGTGCGCTGACCGGTCCGCAGGATCTGGAGCAAAAAGCCGACACGTTGTTCGTGCACCCGGATGTGCGCCGCATGCTGATGGATGCCAAGGCGTTTACAGAAGGTATGCGTGCCTTGTGCCTATGGGGCGCGTTGCAAGCCGATTTGCTGCACCATGCGCAAACCGAGGAAGAGCGGCAGATGGCGGACGACCTGTTGTCGCTGCTGACGCCCGTCATCAAGGGTTATGGCACGGACAAGGGCTATGAAGTCGCCACAAATGCGCAGCAAGTCTATGGCGGCCATGGCTACATCGCCGAATGGGGCATGGAACAATATGTGCGCGATGCCCGTATCGCGATGATTTACGAAGGCACCAACGGTGTTCAGGCGATGGACCTTGTTGGCCGGAAGCTCGCGCAAAATGGCGGCCGGGCAATTCAGGCGCTTTTCAAGATTGTCGACGAGGAATGTGCTGCCGCAAAGGGCGGGGCACTCGCGGATTTCGCAACCCGTCTTGAAAAAGCCAGTGGCGATTTGAAGGCATCGACCATGTGGTTCATGCAAAATGGCATGGCCAATCCGAACAACATCGGTGCGGGTGCGCATCATTACATGCATATCATGGGCATCGTGGCGCTTGGACTACAATGGCTGCGGATGGCGGAATCGGCGCAACGTGCGCTTGATGCCGGCACAGGCAATGCGGCGTTTTACGAAACCAAATTGGTAACCGCGCGCTATTTTGCGGAGCGGTATCTGCCGGATTGCGGCGCGCTTCGTCGCAAGATTGAAGCGGGCAGTGAGGCGTTAATGGCCTTGTCGCCGGAGATGTTCGCCGCAGCGTAACCGCTCAGCCGTTTCATGCTTAGATACAAAAATGCCGGGATATTATGTCCCGGCATTTTGCGTTTAGTCGACGGGCAAAAAGTCGGGGACCGATAAATAGCGTTCGCCTGTGTCATAGCTGAAACCAAGAACACGTGATCCCGCTGGCAATTCGGGCAGCTTCTGCGCGATGGCGGCAAGTGTTGCGCCGGATGAAATGCCAACCAGCATGCCTTCCTCACGCGCGGCGCGTCGTGCGGTTTCCTTGGCAACTTCAGGGTCGACCTGAATGACGCCGTCCAATAACGCGGTGTGCAGGTTGGCGGGAATAAACCCTGCGCCAATCCCTTGAATGGCATGCGGTCCAGGCTGGCCACCGCTGATCACTGGCGACAACGTGGGTTCCACCGCAAAGACCTTCAAATTGGGCCAGGCCTTCTTCAAAACTTCTGCGCATCCCGTGATGTGGCCACCTGTGCCAACGCCGGTAATCAGGGCGTCAATCGGTTTATCGGCGAAGTCCGCCAATATTTCCTGCGATGTCGTGCGCACATGGACGTCAATATTCGCCGGGTTTTCGAACTGCTGCGGCATCCAAGAACCCGGCGTGTGTGACACGAGTTCCAAAGCACGTTCAATCGCACCCTTCATGCCCTTTTCGCGTGGGGTCAGGTCGAAGGTAGCGCCATAAGCGAGCATAAGCCGCCGGCGTTCCAGCGACATGGACTCTGGCATGACGAGGATGAGCTTATACCCCTTGACCGCCGCAACCATGGCAAGGCCAACGCCGGTGTTTCCGGACGTCGGTTCAATGATCGTGCCGCCGGGTTTCAAGCTGCCGTCTTTCTCGGCTGCCTCAATCATCGCAAGACCAATGCGGTCCTTGATTGAACCACCGGGGTTCGACCGTTCGGATTTGATCCAGACTTCGGCACTGGGGAACATGCGCCCCATCCGGATGTGCGGGGTGTTGCCGATGGTTTCGAGGATCGATTGTGCTTTCATGGATTGCTTCCTCTATATTGCGGTTCAAATGTGCGGGCGTTTTTAAGCTCGGGGAATAGCCGCGCCCACATTCCAGTAATCAATATGGCACCAACGCCGCCGAATACAACTGCGCCAACAGGTCCAAGTGCCGCCGCCGCCACACCGGACTGCAGTTCCCCCAATTCATTGGAGGCAGAAATGGCAAGCCCCGATACAGAGCTGACGCGTCCGCGCATTTCATCTGGGGTGTTGAGCTGCACCAAGGACGACCGGACATAAACCGACAGCATGTCTGACGCGCCAAGGATAATGAGCGAGATCAACGCGACCGCCATGCCAGCGCCCATGTTTAGGAACCCGATGCGTGCGTCGCCAAAAACATGGCTGCCGATTTCATGGCTTAGGCCAAATCCGATGGTTGCCGCGCCAAAGACCACCACCGCCCAGAGCATTTTGGCACCAACATTGTGGCGTAATGGCCTGATCGCGAGTATAAGCGCAACGACGGACGCTCCAACCGCCGGCGCCGCGCGTAACTGGCCAAGGCCGTCTGGACCGACCATCAGAATATCGCGCGCATAAACGGGCAGCATCGCGGTGGCACCTGCAAGTAGGACGGCAAACAGGTCAAGGGTAATGGCACCCAGCAAAAATCGTTCGGACCATGTATACCGCAGGCCATCGATCATTTGCCTTATGGGGTGGATTTTTCTTTCCATGCGGGGCGGATGGACTGGCTTCACAAAGCTCAAACTGATTGTCGCGGCCAACATCAAACCGGCCGAAACCCAATAAGGCAGCGATGCACTCTCGGCGAACATCAGCCCACCTGCAGCTGGACCAAAAACGGACCCGACTTGCCACGCGATTGAACTCAGCGCGATGGCGCGCGGCAATGACGCCGGTGGAACAATATTGGGCGCGATCGCCGACATCGAAGGTCCGACAAATACGCGGGCAACGCCATGCAGTGCGGCAAACAGGAAAAGCAGGGGCAGGGTAAGCCCATCGATATAAGTGAACCAGCCAAGCGCCAGCGCCACGATCATGTCGATGCTGTTGGCCAGCCGCGCAACCGTGCGGCGTTCCCACCGGTCTGCGGCCCATCCGGCCACAGGGGTCAACAACGCAAGCGGTACGAATTGCACAAGGCCAAGTAAGCCAAGCTGCAGCGACGCTTCGCGAATGGACATGCCATAATCACTGCGCGCGATGTCATAGGCTTGGTACCCGATGACCACGACCATCCCCATTGTTGCCAGCACCGCCATAAAGCGTGCGAGCCAATAATAGCGAAAGTCAGCTATGCTGAGTGGGTGGATGTTGGGGTTGGTGTCAGACATGAAGCATTTGCCTATCGGCTGGCGTTGCCCAAGGCAATGAAGGGATTTTTGATGACGCCGCTGGTTGCCATTTCATGATCCCAGCCATTATCCAGCATCTTCGGGCATGCCCTGATAGTCGTTGATCGTCTCGAATATGGTGGTGAGCGCAGCCTGTTCCTCGGCAGAAATCTCTGGTCTCCAGATTTCGAATAACAAGATAACGCGGGTATCCGCGCTGTTATTCCACGCCTCATGTTCGAAGCTGTCGTCAAAAATCAGCGCCTCGCCGGTGCGCCATGCACGCGTCTCGTTGCCGACACGAATGGCGCAGTCGTCGGGAACGATGAGCGGAACATGGCAAATCAACCTTGTGTTCAAAAGCCCATGATGCGGTTGAATATGCGTGCCGGGTTTTAGCAATGACCACAAGGCAATGGGTGAACGTTTATCGATGCGCGGCATCGGTGCCAATTCCAGCGCAGCCATCGTCGCCGGACAACGCGACGCGTTGGGTTCAACTTTTTCGCCGTTGCGCCAGAAATAAAACGCGCCCCAGCTCGGATCGTTGATCAGCGGGTTCGCCGCCCTTGGTCGATCGCTGCTCGCCTCGACATAAGGTGCGAAGTCTTGCCCATCGGCCAACACTGCGCGCAATTCCTCTTGCATCGCCGGTACTGCATTTTCGACGTCTGCGATCCACGGAAATTCCGAACGCTCATAAAATTGCCGCTGCGGGAGCTCGGGAAAGTAAAAGCTTGAAGGCTGCTGCACATATAGCTGCTTTTTGCCGAGCAACATGTCGATTGCTGTGCCAACCCGTCCGTCGCGATGCAAACCCGCTTGGGTAAGTCCATCAACCAAATGTTGCTCGAATTTCGCTTGAACACGCACGATGAAATCGCGCGCGCGGTTCAACATGGGGTGCAGGGATGTCGGCACGTCTTGCATCGTCGCGGCTTGGTTGAGCGCTGCTTGAAAGAATGCGTTTGCTGCCCTGTCATCGCCCAAGCGTGCCTTTAACTCGCCCGACAAAATCAATGCTGGCAAATGGCGCGGGTCGATTTCCAGTTGGCGCTGCAACGCAGCTTCCTCGGCTTTGGCATCTCCGGATAGGCTGCAGGCCTGCGCCATCATGAGCCATGGCATCTGGGCATCCGGCAATTCCGACAGCAAGCGTATTGCAGAAGCAGCGTCGCGGCGACCAAGCGCCGCTCTTGCGTCCGATATGATGTGTGCAGCCCCCGCAGTCATGGCTTTCCATAACCGCAAAGCGATAGGCATTACCAGAGCAGATACGTCAGCTGATCGTTACAAAGCTGTCCATCACCCGTTTGCGGCCCGCCTGTTCGAATTCGATCTCAAGCTTATTGCCTTCGATCTCCGCGATTTCGCCATAACCGAATTTCTCGTGAAAAACGCGCAGACCGATGCTCAAGTCGCTGCGACCTTTATTGCCAAGGCTGACCGCGCTGCGGGTGTTTTCCGGTATGCGTTGCGGGCGCGGGTTAAATCCGCCGGATGTCGCTGCCCGTTGCCAGCCCGGACCACGCGCATTGCTGCGGCCTTGGTTGGCCGCCGCCAGATGCGCGAATGGGTCGGTTTGTTCGCTCCAGTTGGCACGCCAAAGTGATGCGCCGCCGGTCATCGTCTGCTCGGCCTCGATATGGTCAAGCGGCAGTTCCTCAATGAAACGGCTTGGAATGCTGCTGGTCCATTGGCCGTAAATGCGGCGGTTTGCGGCATGGATGATGGTGCACCGGCGTTTCGCGCGGGTTATCGCGACATAGGCCAGTCGGCGTTCTTCTTCCAAAGAAGCAAGGCCACCTTCATCAAGCGCACGTTGTGATGGGAATATCCCTTCCTCCCATCCGACGAGGAAGACATTGTCATATTCAAGGCCCTTGGCGGCGTGAATGGTCATGATCGTGACGCTTGCGCCGGTATCGCCGCGGTCATTGTCCATAACCAGGCTGACATGTTCCAGAAACTCGCCCAGCGTTTCATATTCTTCCATGGCGCGCGCAAGTTCGCTCAGGTTTTCGAGGCGGGCCGATGCTTCGGTGCTGCGTTCTGCCTGCAATACAGCCGTATAGCCGCATTCGTCCATGATCAGCCGCGTCAGGTTCGCTGGCGACATATGCGCAGCTTCGTCGCGCCAGCGGGCGATGTCGACCACCAGATCGGCGAGCGACTTGCGTGCCTTGCCGGTTAGCTCATCAGTGCCAACCAATCGCGCGGCGGCGACCGAGAGTGGGGCACGCTCGGCGCGGGCAACGATGTGGATTTTTTCGACCGCTTTGTCGCCGATGCCGCGTTTTGGCACGTTGACGATACGTTCAAAGGCCAAGTCGTCGGCCGGCTGATTTACGATCCGCAAATAGGCAATGGCATCGCGAATTTCGGCGCGTTCGTAAAAGCGGAAACCGCCGACAATCCGATAGTTAACGCCGATTTGTATGAAGCGGTCTTCGAATTCACGAGTCTGATGCTGCGCGCGCACGAGTATAGCGACGCTGTCGAGGCTCTCGCCTTTATATTGCAACGCTTCAATTTCTTCGCCGACGCGGCGGGCTTCTTCGGGACCGTCCCACACACCGATGATGCGGACCTTTTCGCCATCGTCGAGTTCCGTCCACAATGTCTTGCCGAGCCGCGTGCTGTTGGCGTCGATCAGGCCAGAGGCGGCAGCCAAAATATGCGGCGTGCTGCGATAATTCTGTTCGAGCTTAATCGTCTTCGCGCCGGGAAAGTCTTTTTCAAAGCGCAGAATGTTGGCAACCTCTGCACCGCGCCACGAATAAATGCTTTGGTCATCGTCACCGACGCAGCATATATTTTTGCGCTTCTGGGCGAGCAAGCGCAGCCAGAGATATTGGACGGCGTTCGTGTCCTGATATTCGTCGACGAGAATATATTTAAACTGGGCCTGATATTTTTCGAGGATATCGCGGTTGTTCTTCAACAGGTTCAGCCCGTGCAACAGCAAATCGCCAAAGTCGCACGCGTTCAGTGCCAGCAGACGCGCCTGATATAGCGCGTACATCCTTTGGCCCTTACCATTGGCGAAAGCTTCATTGTCACCAGCGTCGAGATCTGCCGGTGACTTGCCCGCGTTTTTCCATTTGTCCAACAATGCAGCAAGCCCGCGCGCTGGAAATCGTTTCTCGTCCAAATCTTCTGACTGAATGAGCTGCTTGAGCAATCTGATCTGGTCATCGGTATCGATAATCGTGAAATTGCTTTGCAATCCGATTATTTCGGCGTGGCGGCGCAGCAGCTTTGCCCCAATGCTGTGGAACGTGCCGAGCCATGGCATGCCTTCCACCGCGGAACCGACCATCGCGCCAATACGCTCCCGCATTTCACGCGCAGCTTTGTTGGTGAACGTCACGGCGAGAATTTCGGACGGCCATGCAAGGCGCGTGTACAATATTTGCGCCATTCGCGCCGTTAATGCGGCAGTTTTCCCTGTGCCCGCCCCGGCCAGCAGAAGCACGGGGCCTTCAGTGGTTAAAACGGCTTCGCGTTGCGGCGCGTTCAAGCCGTCCAACCAAGGCGGCATCGGGGTGGGGGAGGGATGATTCACGTGCGAACGATTAGGGAACAGATGGTCGAAGGGCAATGCACTTTTCCGCTTTCCTTTCGCCGCCGTCGGTGCCAGCAGAAATGCGAGACAGGAGGGACGCACAATGACAACCACCAACGCAGGTGAAGCCGCAACCGCGCCTGCACCGTCGCATAGTCGGATTCTCGGCGCGGCCATGGCCGGAACGGCCGTCGAATTTTATGATTTTTATATTTTCGCAACGGCCGCTTCGCTGGTGTTCGGCCCGCTATTCTTTCCGCAATCGAGTCCCGAGGCTCAGTTGCTGCAAAGCTGGCTGACCTTTGCGTTGGCCTTTATCGCCCGGCCGGTTGGCGCGCTGGTATTTGGTCATTATGGCGACCGCATCGGGCGCAAGGCAACGCTTGTCTGGTCGTTGATGATCATGGGCGTATCAACTTTTCTGATTGCGCTGCTGCCGACCTACGCCGTTGCCGGTTGGATCGCGCCGGCGCTGCTATGCCTTTTGCGTTTCGGTCAGGGCTTCGGACTTGGCGGCGAATGGGGCGGAGCAGCGTTGCTTGCGGTTGAAAATGCACCGAAGGGCAAGGTCGCGCGCTATGGAATGTTCCCGCAACTCGGCGCGCCCGTGGGTTTCATCCTTTCGAACGGCCTGTTCCTGATACTTGGCATCATACTCAGCGATTCCGATTTCCGGGAATGGGGCTGGCGCATTCCGTTTTTGTTGAGCGCACTTCTGGTCGGCATTGGTTTGTGGGTCCGTCTTCGTTTGACTGAAACGCCAGCGTTTGCCGCGGCACTGGAAGAGGCTCCGCCGCCGCGCGTTCCCATGGCAGAGGTTGTGCGCACCCACCCACGCCAGCTGTTCGGCGGCACATTTGCGGCGATCGCCTGCTTTGCGATCTTCTATCTCTCGACCGCTTTTGCGCTCGGCTATGGCACAACCAAATTGGGCATCGCGCGCGAGGCCTTTCTGGGCATCCAGCTCATCTCGATCCTGTTCATGGCCGCTGGTATCATTGTTTCGGGTTACTGGGCCGACCGGACCAGCCCGGCCCGCGTGCTAGCGATTGGATGCGCGGCGCTGGTTGGTGCAAGTTTCACAACCGGGCCATGGTTGGGCAGCGGTGACCTGATGCTCACCGGTATGTATCTTTCGCTGCTGCTGTTTGTGATGGGGCTGGTTTATGGACCACTTGGCGCATGGCTGCCGGGGCTGTTCGCTGCGCGGGTGCGCTATACGGGTGCATCGATCTGCTTCAACGCAGCTGGGATATTGGGTGGCGCGCTGGCCCCTAACATCGCTTTGAAACTATCGGAATCGGGCCTCGAATATGTCGGCTATTATCTTGCTGCTATTGCGCTGTTCAGCTTTGCGGGGCTTTGGATGCTACGCCCGGAAAAATAGCCGCTGGTCCAGGATTACAAGGCCGGCGGCAATCAACACGCCGCCGCCGGCTTGGCGCGGCTTTCATTCCTAATCATGATCCGGACGCAGCAATGTGATCCGTGCTTTGCCGACGTTGCGCACGGTATCAACGGTGAAGCCCTTGACCTCGACATCTTCTTTGATGCTGGTCTCGACGCTAATCCATGCCGACGGTGCAAACCATCCAAAGCGGCCAAGCTTGTCGAGCGCGACAGATCCAGCGCCGCTCAAATAGGGTGGGTCCATCAGGATGATGTCCGCAGGCTTCAAAGCGCTGCCCATAGACAGGACAGACGATTTTCGGACATCGCATCGGTCTTTGCCGCCGAGCTTTGCGATATTCTTTTCCAGCGCGTCGAGTGCCAGATGGTCCTGCTCGACAAAGGTGCAATGCGCGGCGCCGCGCGACAAAGCCTCAAGCCCGAGCGCGCCTGAGCCTGCAAACAGGTCGAGCACCCGCAAATCTTCGAATGAACCAAGCCGACTGGTGAGCATGGAAAACAATGTCTCACGCGTACGATCGGCCGTTGGCCGCGTCGTATCACCCTTTGGCGCCACCAACGGACGTGAGCGCCACTCCCCCGAAATGATCCGCATTATTTCAATGTCTTTCGAAATTCGATGAGGTCGACCCGGCGCACTTCGCCGACAGTGCCCGGTGCAAGCTCGCCCAATATAAACGGTCCATAACGCGTGCGGATCAGGCGGCTGACTTCGAGCCCAAGATGTTCAAGGACACGGCGCACTTCGCGATTCTTGCCCTCGGTCAGGGTCATTTCAACCCAACCATTGCGGCCAGTCCGACGCTCCAGATTGGCGTCGATTTTGCCATATTTGACGCCTTCAATTTCAATGCCGTGGATCAGCTCTTCGAGCTGTTCCTGACTGACGTCACCAAAGCAGCGTGCGCGATATGTCCGCTCCACGCCAGTCGACGGCAATTCCATCTGCCGCTTAAACTCGCCATCATTGGTGAGCAGCAACAAGCCTTCGGTGTTCAAATCCAAACGGCCGATGGGCATGAGGCGCGGCAGGTCTTTTGGCAGAACATCGTAAATCGTCTTACGCCCGCTAAAATCGCGCTCGGCGGTCAGGCAGCCCTCGGGCTTATGGAACATGTACAATTGCGTCGGCGCAGGTTGGCCCACCGCCTTGCCATCAACAGCCACACCGCGCAGCGATTTCAGCAATGTTGCAGGGGTTTCGACCTTCTCATCATTTAACGTCACACGGCCATCGGCAATCATGCGTTCGATTTCACGACGCGACGCGACACCCGCCCGCGCGAGCAGCTTTGCGATACGTTCTTCGCCATCCTTGCGCTCCAATGCACCCTTGCTCGGCGCGGCGTTCGGGTTGGGCTTACGGACGGGTTTGCTGTCCCAACGCAGGCGCGGTGGCTTTGCTGGACGGGCAGGTGCTTTTGAAGGAGGTTTTACCATCAAGCGCCTTTGACGCATGTTGCTTCAAAAGTCACTGGCCATTCAGGAAAATCCATCTAGGGTCGCCGCATTGCATCATATTGCGGGTCAGGGAGAATTTTGTGCAGACCAAAAGCGTGCAGCCCAGTTGGCTTGATTCTATTAAGCCTTACATGGAGAAAGAAGCCCTCATTGCACTTTTATTGGGTATATCTTCGGGTTTTCCTTACGCGATGATTGGTGCCACTCTTTCCACGCGTCTTGCGCAGGACGGTATCGATAAAAAAGCTGTAACCGCGTTCGCACTTGCGTTTCTCGTGTATAATTTCAAATGGGCTTGGGCGTGGATAGTAGACGGCGTCCGGCTGCCTATCTTGGGCCGAATGGGGCAGCGTGTTTCTTGGATGATCGTGTCGGCAGGTTTTGTTGCAATTGCGGTTGCAAATCTTGGTTTTTCCAATCCAAACGCCGGATTATTGTATACCGCATACTCGGCCGTTCTTTTGGGCTTTGCAGGTGCTACCTTTGACATCGTAATCGACGCGTATCGGATCGAGGTGCTTCGACCCGATCAACAAGGCATCGGTGCCGGCATGAGCCAGTATGGTTGGCGGCTTGGGTCTGCTGGCGCTGGCGCACTGGCACTTGTTGTAGCCGCACGAATGGGCTGGGAAGCTGCATATATTGTGTGTGCGGCGTTTGCCATTCCAGCCGTAATTGCAGTGCTATGGGGTGGAGAGCCTGCGCGACATCGAGAGGCAGTGGCTCGGAAAGATATTAACATCGGCGAGTCTATCATTGGACCGTTCAGAGAGTTCTTTAGCCGTCATGGAGCTTGGCTTGTCCTGTTGTTTATACTTTTACACAAAATCGGAGATACGCTTGCAAATTTGACCCTTCGGTTGCTTTTGGAAGATCTGGGCTTTTCCAACGACGAAATCGCGATTTACGATGTTGGTGTGGGATTCTGGGCATTCCTTGTCGGTATTTTTGTTGGCGGTATTCTGTATGCGAAAATGGGATTGAAACGATCCGTAATTCTCAGCTTGTTTCTAATGATGATCTCTAACGTTAGTTTTGCGCTTTTGGCAAACGCAGGACATACTAACTTGGGCTTGGCGGCAACCATCGGTTTCGAGAACTTTGCCAGCGGCGTTGCGGGAACAGTTTTGGTCGCCTATTTTGCAGCGTTGTGCGATCTTCGCTTCACAGCGGCCCATTATGCTTTGATTTCGTCGGCTGCTAGTATTGTAGGCCGCTTTTTGACGGGTACGACAGCGGGAGCAATGGTTGAAGGCATGGGTTTCTTCAACTTCTACATATTAACCACCGTTGCGGCGCTGCCGGGCATCATAATATTCTGGTTAATGATGCGAAGCGGACTTGCGGATAGCTCAATTGGCACGGCTGCGACCTTTGACGGCAAGCCTGCTACTCCCGAAACATAGACTAACCAAAACTGACAACTTGAATTCTGAGGTAAGCCTTTAAATTATAAGGATTTAATCCGGCGCCTGATCGTTCGCGCGCAACACTTCACCAGCAAGATAGAGCGAACCGCAGATTAACACATTGGATGGCAGCCCATTGCCCGCAATCCGTTCCATCGCTGTGTCAATGTCGGCCACAGGCGCGGCCACTGCGATGCCAAGATGGTCTTTCGCTAACCGGCACAGTTCCAACGGATCATGATGCTCATGGCCCGATATCGGCACCGCGTATAACGATCCAATTTTGTGTGCGAACGGCGTCAGGAAACCCAGCGCATCCTTGTTCATCAACATACCAATGATGACGTGAACGGGCGGGCCGTCCTCAAGCGTTTTGGCAATTGCCGCTCCGGCATCGGGATTGTGGCCGCCATCGAGCCACACGGTTGAACCCGTCGGCAGTTGGTCAGTCAGCGGCCCTGCAGACAATGTTTGCATCCGTGCCGGCCAGCGTGTCCATTCCATCGCGGCGGCCAGCGCCGCCTCCGGAATATGGATGGCGTTTTGATGCCGCAGCATTGCAATGGCCAAAGCCGCATTGTCGGCCTGATGTGCGCCTATCATGCGGGGAAGTGGCAGGTTGAGCTTTCCGCTGGCGTCGCGATAATGCAAGCGACCATCATACACCGCCGCATCCCAGCTTTCGCCGCGGGCGTGCAGCGGTGCGTTGTGCAAGCCGGCTTGCGTGGCAACGGTGTTGGCCATTGATGCTGTATATTTTTGCGTGAGCAGAGGTGACCCGGACTTTGCAATTCCCGCCTTTTCAAAGGCAATGCGGTCAAGCGGCGGCATATCGGGAACACCGTCCTCCGCCGCCAACAAGAAGCCTTCATGATCCAATCCCAAGGATGCAATTCCGCACGCTACCGGCTGCGTGAGCACATTGGTCGCGTCCAGCCTGCCACCCAGGCCAACTTCGACGATGCAGGCATCGGCTGGCGTCCGCGCAAAGGCGCAAAAGGCGACTGCGGTGGTGACTTCAAAGAAGCTCGCTTCCAGCCCCTCGGCATGGTCCAAAACCTCCGACAGAAGTGCAGATAAGCTCACGTCATCGATCAGCTTGCCAGCAACGCGTATCCGTTCGTTGAAACGCACCAGATGCGGACTTGAATAGACATGCGTCGTCATACCCGCCGCCTCAATCGCCCCGCGCAAAAACGCGCAGGTCGAACCTTTGCCGTTGGTGCCAGAGACATGGAACACCGGCGGAAGATTGAGGTGCGGATTACCGAGGCGCTCCAGCAATGCCACAATACGCGTCAGTCCCAAGACATCCTTACCGGGTGACAACATGGTCAGCCGGTCCAATTGCGCCTGAACAGCAGGGTCAGAGGAAATGGCGTGGTCAGGCATCTTTTATCCCTTTGTCATCCCCGCGTTCGCGGGAATGACAAGACTGAGATTGGTTGTCGTCTAATTAAGCCGCCTTCTTCTCTGGCGCGAGGTAGCCGACGAGCTGCGACAATACGCCGCGCAGGTCGTGGCGGTGGGTGACCATGTCGATCATGCCATGTTCCAACAGATATTCGGCGCGCTGGAATCCTTCGGGCAGTTTTTCCCGAATTGTCTGCTCGATTACCCGCTGTCCGGCAAAACCGATGAGCGCGCCGGGTTCGGCAATTTGGACATCGCCCAGCATCGCGTAAGACGCAGTAACACCGCCGGTGGTGGGGTCCGTAAGCACCACGATGTAGGGCAGTCCGGCATCATGCAGCATTTGAATGGCGACAGTCGAGCGAGGCATCTGCATCAGGCTCAATATGCCCTCTTGCATGCGTGCGCCGCCTGCGGCGGTAAAGATGATGTAAGGGCATTTGTCGCGGATCGCGGCCTTTACAGCGTCGATGAACGCCTCACCAACCGCCATGCCCATGGAACCGCCCATGAAGGCAAAATCCTGAACACTGACAACAACCGCTTGGCCGTCGATTTTGCCACGCGCGCTCATCATCGCGTCTTGCTCACCCGTTGCGTGGCGGGCGGCTTTAATCCGGTCGATATATCTCTTGGTATCTTTGAACTTCAACGGGTCTTCGCCGACAACGGGTGGCTTAAGCACATCGTAGCTGTCGTCATCGAACAAAGCAGCAAAGCGTTCGGCGGGGCCAATGCGGCCATGATGGTCACATTTTGGGCAGACAGACTGGTTTTCCTCAAATTCCTTGAGGAAGATCATCGCCTGACAGCCCTTGCACTTGTGCCAAAGTGTTTCTGCCGTTTCGCGCTTGGCGATGAAGGGGATGGCGTTGCGGACGCGGGTGACCCAGTTCATGTTTTCTGTCCCTGTAAAATACGCAGTGTAAAATATACCGTAGTGCTGAGCCTGTCGAAGCACGCTTCCCAGGCAAAAGCTACACCCGAGAGGCGCCCATCGACGGACGCAGTCGCTGGGCGACCGCTGCTCAGGGCTTCGGTTTTGTAATCAGCCACGCGCCGAAATGATAGCCGATTTCAACGAAGCCACATAATCGCGGACGGGACCAGCGGCGTTGACGCCATGTGTGGCGACGAGTTCGACGATTGCGGAACCAACGACAACGCCATCGGCAACGCGCGCGATGTTGGCGGCTTGTTCAGGGGTGCGGACGCCAAAGCCAACCGCGATGGGCAGGTCGGTGTGCGCCTTTAGCCGGGCCACGGCCTCATCAATGCTGGTCTGCGCCGCGACTTGCAGGCCGGTGATGCCGGCGACCGACACATAATATAGAAAGCCAGATGCGCCATTCAGGACGGCGGGCAATCGCGCGGTGTCTGTGGTGGGTGTTGCGAGGCGGATGAGGTCAATACCCGCGCTGCGCAAGTCAGGGCCAAGCTCCGGGTCTTCCTCAGGCGGAATGTCGACGCAGATGACGCCATCAACGCCGGCTTTATTGCATTCGGATGCGAACCAGTCACCGCCACGGATCGTCATCGGATTGGCATAACCCATCAGCACCAATGGCGTGTCTGGATGGCGTTTGCGGAAGGCTGAGGCGAGGGCGAAGATATCCGCCGTCGTGGTGCCAGCGTCCAGGCTGCGGATGTTCGCTTCCTGAATAACAGGGCCGTCGGCCATCGGGTCCGTAAACGGCATGCCAAGTTCAATGACATCCGCGCCACCTGCGACGAGTGCATCGAGATTGGCGGCAGTGTCACCGTCACCTGCGGTGATGAAAGCGACGAGCGCGGGGTGTGGCTTGGAAAAGGCGGTGGAGAGGCGGGTCATGCAACCAACCTTTTGTTATCCTGAAACAAGTTCAGGATGACGAAAGTCGAGCCGTTCATATCGACGTCCCCAAAGCCTCAGCGACGGTGAAAATATCCTTGTCACCGCGGCCACAGAGGTTGGCGAGGATGATCTGGTCACGGTCCATTTTCTTGGCTTCGCGTTCAACCGCTGCAATGGCGTGGGCTGGCTCCAGCGCGGGAATGATACCTTCTGTTCGGCAGAGCAATTGGAATGCGGCAAGCGCCTCAGTGTCGGTCACACTGTCGTAACGAACACGGCCAATTTCCTTGAGCCAGCTATGTTCCGGGCCAATGCCGGGATAATCGAGACCAGCCGAAATCGAATGCGCTTCGGCGATCTGGCCATCTTCGTCTTGCAGAAGGTAGGTTTTGTTGCCGTGCAAGATGCCGGGGCGGCCGCCCGCAAGGCTCGCGGCATGTTCCTTCTCAAGCCCATGACCCGCCGCCTCAATACCAAGCATTTCCACGTCTTTGTCGTCCAAAAATGGGTGGAACAGGCCAATGGCGTTTGATCCGCCGCCAATGGCTGCGACCAACAAATCGGGCAGGCGATTGATGCGCGACAGCATTTGTGCGCGCGCTTCCTTGCCGATCACGCTTTGGAAATCGCGGACCAGTTCGGGATAAGGATGCGGGCCAGCGGCCGTGCCAATGATGTAGAATGTGTCGTGGACATTGGCGACCCAGTCGCGAAGACCTTCGTTCATAGCGTCTTTCAACGTACCTGCGCCGCTGGTGACCGGAATGACCTCCGCGCCCAGCAGGCGCATGCGGAATACATTGGGCTGCTGCCGTTCAATGTCCTTTGCGCCCATATAGATGAAGCAGGGCAGGCCAAAACGTGCGCAGACGGTTGCCGTGGCAACGCCATGCTGGCCAGCGCCGGTTTCTGCAATAATTCGCGTCTTACCCATGCGGATGGCGAGCAGTATCTGGCCAATGCAATTGTTGATCTTGTGCGCGCCGGTGTGGTTCAGCTCGTCGCGTTTGAACCAAATTTGCGCGCCTTTGCCTTCGGGTGCGTTCTTGCGGACTTCCTCCGTCAGGCGCTCGGCATAATATAATGGCGACGGGCGGCCGACATAATGCTCAAGCAAGTCGTCGAATTGCGCTGCAAATGCAGGGTCTTGTTTCGCCGCGCGATATTCGCGTTCAAGGTCGAGCACGAGCGGCATAAGCGTTTCGGCGACATAGCGCCCACCGAACTGGCCGAAATGGCCGCGATCGTCGGGTTGGTTGCGGAATGAGTTTGGAGTGAGTTCAGCTGTGGTCATGGTTGCGGACCGCTTGGCAGAAGGCCGCAATCTTGTCCATATCCTTGATGCCTGGCGCGGATTCAACGCCAGACGAGGTATCGACCAATATCGCACGTGTTTGCCGCAGGGCTTCACCGACATTGTCCGGGTTCAGGCCCCCGGCAAGGCCCCAAGGCAGCTTGTGTTTGTGTTCTGTAAGTAAGGACCAGTCGAACCGCGTGCCCGTGCCGCCGGGCAATGCTTGGGCCGGCGCATCAAACAGGATGAGGTCCGCTGCGCCTTCATATTGGTCCGCATCTTTAAGCGTTGCCGCATCCTTCACGCCAAAGGCTTTCCAGATTTCAATGTCGACTGCGCTTTTTAAAACGCGCAAATATTGATGCGTTTCCGATCCGTGAAATTGCACGATATCGGGCTTAACCACTTCGATTGCCTTGGCAGTGCAGCCCGGCTCGGCATTTACGAGCAGCAGGACGACCTTTACACCGGCGGGCGCGCGCATCCGCAATGCGGCGGCTTGGTCAAGCGCGACATGTCGCGGGCTTTTTTCGAAATGGACAAGTCCAACATGCGTGGCGCCAGCTTTTGCTGCCGCATCAATGCTTGCCTCGTCTTTCAGGCCACAGATTTTGATTTGCGTTTGCATGGCAGCTAACTAGCGAAGCCGAAGGCTTCCGTCATGCTGAACTTCGCCGACCGCTGGTGATTTTATGCCAGCGCCTTGCGTTACAACGTACCCATAATGGCCCGTGCAGCATCTTCCGGGCTTTCGGCCTTGGTAATGGGCCGTCCGATAACCAATATGCTAGCGCCGTCGTCGCGTGCCTGACGCGGGGTAACTGTGCGTTTTTGATCTGCGCTGGTGCCGCCCGCGGGACGAAGACCCGGAACAACGAAAAACCCGTCCTTCCAATTCTTTTTAACCGCCTTCACTTCATGGCCCGAGCATACGATGCCATCCAGTCCGGCTTCCTGCGCCAATGCCGCCAGTCGAGCGACCTGAAGGTCTGCGCTGTCGGACACGCCGACGCGGTTAAGGTCATGGTCGTCGAGGCTGGTCAAAACCGTGACGGCGACGACTTTAGTATGGGCGCCGGCCGCTGCCTTGGCATCTTCCATCATCGCGCGGCCACCGGTGGCGTGGATCGTGACGATGGCTGGCTCCAACGTGTTAATAGCCTGCATCGCCTTGGCAACTGTATTGGGAATGTCGTGCAGTTTCAGATCAAGGAATATCGGGAGGCCGAGCTTTTGCACTTCGTGCACGCCGTGATGTCCGTTGGCACAGAAAAATTCGAGGCCAAGTTTAATCCCGCCGACTTGGTCTTTAATGCGCCGCGTCAGTTCTAGCGCGTCATCCAAATAAGGGGTGTCGATTGCGACGAAAATCGGGTTGGTCATATCGTATCCACAGCGGCATAGGCAGGGGGAGGAGAGGCTGGCGGCGGAGGCGGCAGGGCCGAGCCGCGTTGGTTCGCCTCAAGCGTCATTATGCGCTTTTTCAGGCGCCACATCTGCGTAAGGTGCACGAAATACAGCGGCAAAAAACCAATGAGAAATGCCGCAATGACCAACGCGGGCAATTTGGTATCAAGGCGAAGGCCACCCCATAGGCTGACCGACACCGGCACCCAGTTATTGGTCGCAAACACGATAAGCCCGATAATGATCGTTACCCAAATGAGCATCTTCAAAAATCGCATCGGTCCGCAGCTCCTTCTTATCTCACTACCTTATGGCAAGTTTAACCCTTTGGGTAGCGCTATCCACTAGCTTTGCCGCCGCGCATTTTGGCAGCGGCTAAGGCTTAGCCAAATACGCGTTCGAAAATGGTGTCGATATGTTTGAAGTGGTAATCAAGATTGAACCGGTCTTCGATTTCTTCGGCAGACATTTTCGCAGAAACATCTGCATCGGCCTTCAAAAGCTCCATGAGCGATTCTGCGCCGTCGGATTCCCAAACCTTCATCGCGTTGCGTTGAACGATGCGGTAGCTGTCCTCACGGCTGATGCCAGCCTGCGTGAGCGCCAGCAGCACGCGCTGTGAATGGACAAGGCCGCCCATGCGGTCGAGATTCTTCTGCATGCGTTCAGGATAGATCAACAGCTTATCAATGACGCCCGTCAGTCGGCCAAGGGCGAAATCGAGTGTGATGGTTGCGTCCGGCCCGATATAGCGTTCGACGCTTGAGTGACTGATGTCGCGTTCATGCCACAAAGCGACATTTTCCAGGGCAGGTGTCACATAGCCGCGCACCATACGGGCAAGGCCAGTCAGGTTTTCCGTCAGCACTGGGTTGCGCTTGTGCGGCATGGCGGAGCTGCCCTTTTGACCCGGCGAGAAATACTCTTCAGCCTCAAGAACCTCGGTGCGTTGCAAATGGCGCACTTCGGTTGCGAGGCGCTCGATCGACGAAGCGATGACGCCCAGCGTTGCGAAATACATGGCGTGGCGGTCACGCGGAATGACCTGCGTTGATACAGGTTCAATCGCGAGGCCAAGCTTTGCCGCAACATGCGCTTCAACGCCCGGGTCGATATTGGCAAAGGTGCCGACTGCGCCTGAAATGGCGCATGTCGCGATTTCGGCGCGGGCGGCCACAAGGCGTTCACGGCCACGTGCGAATTCCGCATAGGCTTGCGCAAGCTTCATGCCGAAGGTGACGGGTTCAGCGTGGATACCGTGGCTGCGGCCAATCGTTGGCGTAAATTTGTGCTCCATGGCGCGCGTCTTAATCGCAGCGAGCAAAGCATCCATGTCCGCGAGCAAAAGATCGGTCGCTTGCGTGAGCTGTACTGCAAGGCAGGTGTCGAGCACATCGGAAGATGTCATCCCCTGATGCATGAAGCGGGCTTCGTCGCCCACTTGCTCTGCTACCCATGTCAGGAACGCGATAACATCATGCTTTGTGACAGCCTCAATCGCGTCAATGGCAGCAACATCAATAGCTGGATTGGTGTCCCACCATTTCCAAAGCGCTTGCGCGGCAGAGGCAGGAACAACACCGCGTTCGGCCAGCGCATCGGTGGCATGTGCTTCAATTTCGAACCAAATGCGAAAGCGGTTTTCAGGTTCCCAAATCTTCACCATGTCGGGGCGGGAATAACGTGGGATCATATTGTTCGCTTTCTGCTGCTATCGGGAGTCGTCGCCCCGTTAGCAGGCGCACCGCAAGGCGTCAAAAATGACGCGCCTGAAGCGCACAAAAAAGAAGGGCGCGGGTTTTACGCCGCGCCCTTGCTCATGAAAAAGCGATAAGTTTAGAAGTCGATAGAGACACGACCGTACAAAAACCGTCCGCTGAAACCGAATGGCGACTGCGAGCTGTAAGGCAGGAATGAGTTGTTCAAGCCATAGCTCACACCATCAACCGTTCCGAATGGAAGGCGATCTGGATACACATCCAACACGTTGTTCGCGCCAAATGCAATTGAGACGGACTCAACTGGTTTGAAGCGGAACTCAAGGTCAGTAATCCATTTTGGCGACAGGAATATATCGCCTGGGACGATACCAGGGCCGATTGCGATGTTGCTATTGTTTGCCGCTGTCGAGAAGCCGCTTGGCAAGAATACTTCGCCGTAACGGTTCGTGCGCAGCGTCATGCCAAGATTGTTGTAATCCCAATCGAGCGTTGCGTTCAGCTTGTTTTTGGGCTGTCCGTCGGTCAGGCGATAGCTTTCCTGCCGTGCGAACAAGCGCTGTGCTGTGAAGCCCGAAAATACGCGGCGGTCGGTAATTTTGGTATTGTTCAAATTATACCCGACGCTGACGCGGAATTTGCCGAGGCCAAATTCTGGCACGCGGTAGCTGGCAACGATATCAAGACCTGTTGTGCGGGTATCGATACCGTTGATGAAAAAGCGTGCCGAGCTTACGCCCGTCACACCGGCTGACGTCAGCAACGCGAGAACGTCTGTACCTTGAAGGTTTTCGGTCAAGGTGATGCGGTCGTTGATTTTTATATTGTAGTAATCCGCAGTGATGCTGAGCCCGCTAATCGGCGTGAACGTAACGCCACCGCCAATGTTAACCGATTTTTCTGGCGTGAGCGGCTGTGCACCCAGCGCAACGGCCACAGGCGATGAAACCGGGAATGTCCCGATTTCGATGAGCACGCCGCCTACGTTGTTGGTCGATGTGGTTGCGAATGATTGCTGGGCGAGGCTTGGCGCGCGGAAGCCGGTTGAAATTGATCCGCGCAAAGCCACGCCATCAACGATTTCATATCGTGCGGCGGCTTTACCATTGATGGTATCGCCAAAGTCACTAAAATGTTCGTAGCGACCCGCCAATTGCATCGTTAAGCTTTCGGAGAGATCGGCATCGAGTTCGACGTAGCCCGCAAAGCTATCGCGCGAGACGTCTGTTGCGTTGGCAGGGCGGAAGCCCGGGAACACCTGCGCACCACCGGCGGCATTAAACGGCGCAGCCGAGAAAGGCCCGTTCACGTAGCTTTGAAGTTCTCCGGGGACGATTTTGTAGTTTTCGTTGCGATATTCGCCACCGACGGCAAGCGAAACGCTTTGGCCAATACCGATGTCCAAATCGCGGCGCATATCAAGGTTGATCGACGTCTGGCCTGAACGTAGGCCGCCAGCGTCAAATTCCCGCGCACTTACGGTGCCGCCCAAGGACGTGTTGACCGTATTTTCGATGTTATAATCCAGACGGTTGGACCCATAGACCACGGACAGGTCGTAATCCCATCCGCTCATGGCGCCACGAAGACCGGCCGCCGCAGAGATGTCAACGATTTCGCTGGCAATCAGGGGAAGGAAGCCATCTGCATAAATGGGCACAAAGGTCGTCGTAGACGCGGACCAATCGCGGTTGCGCACGTCCGCGGAACGGCGATAGAAACCAGCGCCATTACCTTCACGGATGCCATAGCTGCCGAAGGTGTAGAACTCTGCTGAGTCAGAGAATTCAATGCCGCCGTTAACAAAGAAGTTCAGATCCTTCGACACGCCGTCACCGTAACGGTGTGCGTAACGGTTGAAGGTTGCTTCGCGCGGATCACCTGCGTTGAAATAATTGCGGCGGATGTCCGGGCCCGAACGGTTGGTGGGTGAACGGTCCTTATATTCAGCCGTGAGGTTCACATAGCCGTTGTCGCCCAAGGGTAGGCCAAAGTTTGACGCTAAGGTGTATGTGTCACCATCGCGGCGTTTGCGGTCTTCGCCGGTGTATGTGATGACTGGGTTGTCCGTCAGACCAGTGGTCAACGAAACGGTATCAACCTGACCGACATCTTCCAT
The DNA here is from genome assembly GCF_044338195.1 of Sphingorhabdus sp. Lineage (GTDB taxonomy): Bacteria > Pseudomonadota > Alphaproteobacteria > Sphingomonadales > Sphingomonadaceae > Sphingorhabdus_B. The sequence continues at coordinate 54,164 of NZ_JBIIMC010000010.1, forward strand.
TTCGGTAACATATTTGCCGAACGTTGCCTGCGCACGTCCGCCAATGCTCTTTTTCAGCTGAATGTTGATCACACCCGCAATGGCATCGGAACCATATTGTGATGCCGCGCCGTCACGAAGGACTTCGAGGCGTTCAATTGCGAGCGGCGGAATTGTGTTCAAATCAACCGCGGTTGATCCGCGACCTACGGAACCGTTTAGGTTGACCAACGCAGACTGGTGGCGACGCTTGCCGTTGACGAGCACGAGCACTTGGTCTGGCGCAAGTCCGCGCAAGGTCGCCGGACGAAGCGAGTCGGTGCCATCGGTCAAAGACGGCTGCGGGAAGTTGAATGATGGAACGAGTTGGTTCAGCAACTTGTTGGTTTCGGTTGTGCCGCTGTTCAGCAGCGCTTCGCCGGAGATGACATCGACGGGCACCGTGCTATCGGCAACGGTGCGGTCGGTCCGGCGTGTGCCGGTCACGATAATGGCATTTATACCAGTTGCCTCTTCAGCTTCGGCTGCCTGCGCGGAAGTATCTTGCTGTGCAAATGCTGGATTGGCTGCTGCCACGAAGAGCGCGGTGGACGAAACCGTCACTGCAAGTGCAGAAATTAACTTATATGTTTTCATGATCATCCCCAGTTTTGTAGGTATATTTCTACTAACGCAGATGAATCTGGCACTTTGTTACGCCCAATTCTAGCAAACTTGTGATTTATTACAATTTTGTTCCTAAAATGTGTCTTTATTGCAACGCAACATATGTGCCGAGCGCATTAAGCTGTGGATTGCTGAAATCGTTGCTTTGCGACGGCGGGTTCGCTCGCTATCGGGGCAGATATGTCTGACATAGTTGATGCTCCAGCAGAAGATCCATTTGACGCGATTGTCGACGCGCCGTTTGATGCGGCTTTGTCGGAACGCTATCTGATCTACGCCATGTCAACGATCACCGCGCGGTCGCTTCCTGATCTGCGCGATGGGTTGAAGCCTGTGCACCGGCGTTTGTTATGGGCAATGCGCTTGCTCAAGCTTGACCCGGCGAGCGGATATAAGAAATGTGCCCGTGTTGTCGGTGATGTCATCGGTAAATACCACCCGCATGGCGACCAGTCCGTGTATGACGCAATGGTCCGGCTCGCGCAGACCTTTTCGCTGCGTTATCCGCTGGTGGACGGGCAGGGCAACTTTGGCAATATCGACGGCGATAACGCGGCTGCTTACCGATATACCGAAGCGCGTCTGACGCGCACGGCCATTGAGCTCATGAACGGGCTTGATGAGAATGCGACAGATTTTCGCCCAACCTACAATGGTGAAGACGAAGAGCCCGAGGTTATGCCCGGTCTGTTCCCCAATTTGTTGGCAAATGGTGCAAGCGGCATCGCCGTCGGCATGGCGACCAGCATCCCGTCGCATAATGCGGCCGAAATTATCGACGCCGCCATGCTCCTCATTGATGAGCCACAGGCGCGTCACGAGCAGCTGATGGAAATCGTCAAGGGACCAGATTTTGCAACCGGTGGCGTGCTGGTAGACAGCCCCGCGGTCATAAGTGCAGCCTATGCGAGCGGTCGCGGTGCCATGCGCGTGCGTGCCCGCTTTTCAAACGGCTGGCAGGACAGCGAGAAATGCTGGGAGCCCACAGGCGTCGAAAAACTGCCCGGTGGCACATGGCAGCTTGTTGTGTCGGAAATTCCGTATCAGGTGCAAAAAGGCAAGTTGATTGAGCAAATCGCGCAACTGATTGCCGATAAGAAACTGCCGATTTTGGATGATATCCGCGACGAAAGTGACGAACGCGTTCGTATCGTGCTTGTGCCCAAAAGCCGCAATGTCGATCCCGAAGATCTGAAAAACGCTTTGTTCCGCCTCACGGACCTTGAAACGCGCTTTTCATTAAACATGAACGTGCTCGATGCCGACCGCACACCAAAGGTCATGGGCTTGGGTGAAGTTCTGTTGCGGTGGTTGAAACACCAGATCGAAGTGCTGGTGCGCAAATCGCAACACCGGCTGGAAAAGATCGATAGCCGCCTTGAATTGCTTCAAGGTTATATCATTGCGTTCCTGAACCTTGATCGCATCATTGAAATCATCCGTAACGAAGATGAACCAAAGCCCGTTATGATGGCTGAGTTCCAGTTGAATGACCGGCAGGCCGAAGCGATCCTCAACATGCGTTTGCGTTCGCTCCGCCGATTGGAAGAAATGGAGCTTCGGCGTGAGCTTGAGGGCTTGGAAGCGGAACGCGAAGAACTGGTGAAGCTTATCGAAAGCCCGGCGCGGCAGAAGACGCGTTTGAAAAAAGACCTGACTGCGCTGCGCAAAAATTACGGTGAAGATACCGAACTTGGCCGCCGCCGCACAAGCTTGGAGGAAGCAGGGCAAGCGCGCGAGATTTCGCTCGAGGCATTTGTCGAACGCGAACCCGTCACGGTTATCATGTCAAAACGTGGTTGGATTAAAGCCATGAAGGGGCACGCTGACTTGTCTGCGCGCGCTGATTTCAAATTTAAGGAAGGGGATGGCCCCGCCTTTGCATTCCATGCGCAGACGACCGACAAAATCCTGATCGCAACAGCGAATGGCCGTTTTTACACCTTGGGTGCTGACAAATTGCCCGGTGCCCGCGGTTTCGGTGAACCTGTCGGCACAATGATCGACATCGAAACCGGAAACGACATCGTTGCAGCGTTTCCTGCCTTGCCAGATGGGCGGATGTTGCTCGCTGCTTCCACCGGCAAGGGCTTCATTGCGCGGATGAGCGACATTATCGCCGAAACCCGCAAGGGACGCGGCGTCGTCACATTGAAACCGGGTGCGAAACTTTCGGTCGTTCGCCTTGCTCCGGCAGAGTCCACAGACGAAGCGACGTTGAAGGACCAATATGTTGCCGTAGTCGGCGACAACCGCAAATTGGTGGTCTTCCCATTGAGTGAAATTCCCGAAATGGCCAAGGGGCAGGGCGTTACCTTGCAGCGTTATAAGGACGGCGGCCTTGCAGACGCGGTCTGCTTTAAGATGAGCGAAGGGCTCAGCTGGGCAATGGGCGGCGATAGCGGCCGGATGCGCACGGAAAACGATATGTCGTTGTGGCGCGTGGCGCGGGGCGCAGCGGGTCGCCTTCCGCCGCAAGGCTTCCCAAGGAATAACCGCTTCGATTAGGTTTAACGAAAATTAACCACGCACGGCGTGAACATCATTTACAATCACTGTGCTTAACGCCGCGTAATGCTGAGCGATAGCCTGCCGGCTTTTGCAGCCGCATCGGTTTTGAAGAGCAGGTGGACGCCGCCTTGGCTGTTCCGTTGGGCAGGGCTATTATTATGCGCGCCCTTTGCCTGAAGATGCTGCTTATGCCTTTTTGGCCGCTGACATGGCTGCCTCGACAAGCTGAAGCGCCAATTCGGACTGGCGGTCCGAAAGCGGGAAATCCTCGGCAACCCAGTTGGCTTCCAGCTCTTGCAGGGTTTTTGCCACGAGTGGGCCAGCGGGCAATCCCATTTTGATTAGATCGCCGCCTTTGATGTGCATGATGGGGCTATCCCAATTGTCCAAGCGGGCCAGGCAAAGCGGCAGCGCATTGTCGTCGGCAAACAACATGGCGACATCGCGCGCGGCGTCATTATCAAAACGATAGGCGATGGCGCGGATATTGCCTTGCGTCGGCGCGCCAGCGTTCAAACGGTTGGCGAGATTTTCGCGCATTTTGTTCGACAGCTTGAGCCGTGCTGCCACTTTGTCGACCGCGACAGGGTCCGTCACCAATATGCTGAGCAGCCGGGCAGGGAGCGAGAGCGGTTGATTGAGCAACTGCTCCCTGCGCACGAGCCGTTGCAATCGATCGTGGGCATCGCTGCACAGTTCGGGAAGAAATGGCGCGAAAATGCCATTGTCGATCATGAGACCGACAGACGCGGCTGGGTTTTTGAGCGACAGCAACCGGGCAAGTTCCTGCGCAATGCGCTCGCGTGACAGCGCCGTCAGCCCGTGCGCACCTTGCGCGCAGGCATGGATTGCGTCCGCATCCACCGGACCGCTGCCAAATCGGGCAAGAAACCGGAAATACCGCAATATCCGCAGGAAATCCTCGGCGATCCGCTGCGTCGCGTCGCCGATGAAGCGCAGGCAGCCATTTTCGAGATCGCGTAAACCGCCGAAATAATCGAAAACCTCTCTTGTTTGGGGATCAGCATAGAGCGCGTTGATCGTGAAATCCCGCCGTGCGGCATCCTCCCGCCAATCGGTTGCGAAAGCCACCGTCGCACGCCGGCCATCGGTGGAGACATCGCGGCGTAAGGTGGTGATTTCGTAATTCTTGCCGTCCACGACCGCAGTAATCGTGCCATGGTCCAGCCCCGTCGGAACGGCTTTGACGCCGCCAGCTTCCAATCGGTCCATGACCGTTTCGGGCAACAATGCGGTTGCAATATCAACGTCCGAAACGGGTAGACCCAACAATGTGTCACGCACGGCGCCGCCAACATATCGCGGGCCACCATGGGTATCGGCCAGCAGCGCCAGCACCTTTTTCAGGCCCGGTGCCTGTTGCCATTCCGCGTGAGGAAGCTGTGCCACAATCATGTCAGCCGCCGTACCAGATTGGCGATTATCCCCGCCGTTACGCCCCATATCCGCCGTTCGCCCCATTGCATGTCGTAATAGCTACGCTGCTGCCCATTCCAGTTTGCCTCTTTCTTGATGGAATTGGCAGGATCAAGCAGAAACGCAAGCGGGACTTCAAACCATTCTTCAACCTCTTGCGGATTGGGCTGAAGCTCAAGGTCGGGCGGAATGATGCCAACAACAGGGGCAATGCTGTACCCGCTGCCTGAATAATAGGTGTCGGCCACGCCGATCACCTCGACACGGGCTGGTGGTATGTTCAGTTCCTCTTCCGCCTCACGCAATGCGGCAAAGATTGAATTTTCGTCGGTATCGTCCACCTTGCCGCCGGGAAATGCGACTTGGCCTGCGTGGCTGCGCAGCCATGTCGGGCGCTGGGTGAGAATAACGCCCGGTTCTGCGCGGTCTGTTATCGGGATAAGCACCGCAGCGGCACGGTGTTGCACCGTGTCACCCAAATAGCGCTCATCCTCAATCTCGATATCCAGCGCGGGGTCGAGCGCCTTATGAATGCGGTGCCGCCAACTCATGCAGGCGCCATCAAGCTGAATTGCGCACCTTTGCTGCAGATCGTGATACCTTCGGGGTCATCGGCAAGCGCAAGGTTGGCAAGTTCGTAGTAGACGGGCCGAGCGAGCTTTGCCCAAAGCCCGCCGCGCACATGCAAATAGGGCAGGCCATTGCGCATTTCGATGGCGTGGCCGGCATCTGCGAAGACTAGATCGTCGCTGTTCAATCGGAACGCGAGGGTCCGACCTTTGCCTTCGCCTTCACTTTGCAGCTCAACCGCAATGAAGGGCGCATCATCGACCGCAATGGACAGCTTTTGTTGTGGGGTGACAAGCCAGTGCTTTCCGTCGGCGTCACATAATAACAAACTCGAAAAAGCCCGGACCATTGCTGGGCGCTTGATCTCACCGCCCTGATGATACCATTTGCCATCGGCAGCGATGCGTATTTCGCTGTCGCCTGTTTGTTCAGGCGTCCAGCTTTCGACCGGCGGCAGTTTTCGCGCCGCCACAAGTTCGGCAATATCCGAAAGGCTTAGTTTCGCGAGATCAGGGGCTTCATAAGGCATGGACTGGCGATACGGCGAAAGCGGACGGTCGTCAAAGCTTAGTCGGCTGGACCAAGTGCGCCATGTTCAGGCAAGGCCAGCATTGCCGGGTTGCGTAGCAAAAGTCGGCGTGGCTCCCACGGGCCGGGCAAAGTCCAACCCGATGTGCGTTCAGCGGTAAATCCAAATCGCCCATAATATTCAGGGTCGCCAATCATCACCAACGGTGCATCGTTGGCCTGCATGGCGTCGAGCATCAGCTGCATGAGCCGTGTCCCAATGCCGGCATTCTGACGGTGACTGGCGACCGCGACCGGGCCGACCAAAACTAACGCAGCGTCGCCGACACGTATCGGCCAACATTGAACGCTTCCCACCAGTTCATCGCCGTCCAAGATGCCGAGCGACAAATGGTCAATGGCCTGCATGCCCTTACGCAGCAGATAAGCGGTGCGTTGATGGCGGTCGAGGCCAAAGGCATCATCCAGCAGTGCGTCTACAACGCCATCGGCAAGGTTCGAGAGGGCCGTTGCGTGCATGATTAATCAGACAAGAGGGATGTTGGACGAAACATATGCGGCCCCCTGTCATTGCAGCCAGCATTTGTCCAATCGATTATCGATGATGTTAACATATCATCTTGGCAAATTGCGTTTGGTTGGAACATCGTTTAGCCTGCACCAGTCGCAATATGCTGCGCAGGAGAGAAAATGGTGAACGATCAAGAAATCCCTCAGGATACCAATAATGCGCAAGCATCTCCGGCCTCCCCGCAGCCCGGCGAGCCCGTTCTTAAGAAGATCGACTATTGGGGTTATGTTGTCCTAGCCGCTGGCGTTGGCGCGCTCTTGTGGGGGCTTGTGTCGGCCGTTGGAACCGGTTGGGGTTATTGGGAATATACATCTGGATTGAAGGGCGTGGCCGGGGCGTTTTTGCTGGGCCTTGGCGCGATATTGATCGGCGCAGTGCAAGGCTGGCGCGTGCGTAAAGCTATCAACCCGCCACCGCGTGCGCGTCGATGGATTGGTATGCTTGTTGCGCTCCTATATGTGGGATGGGTTGGAACGTTTTTGATGAAGGCATTGACCGTGCCTGCGATCCACGATGTCTCGACGGATTTGGCAGACCCCCCGGCATTTCAGACCTTGACCTTGCGCGCCGACAACCTCGACAATATTCCCGGCGCTGATGATAAAGATATGAGGGGCCTCACACCTCTGCAACGTTGGGCACTGGTGCACCAAAAAGCTTATGGCGATATTCGCTCGGTACGCAGTAATGACCCGGTTCCCGTGGTTATCGCCAAGGCGGAACGTCTTGCCAAAGCGCGCGGTTGGGACATTGCTATATCGTTACTTGAGGAAGGGCACCTTGAGGCAACCGAGACCAGCGCGTTCTTTCGGTTTAAGGATGATGTGGTGCTGCGCGTTCGTCCCTCTGAAACCGGCGAGGGCAGCATTGTCGATATGCGATCGGTCAGCCGGGTCGGGATAAGCGATCTGGGTATGAATGCGAAGCGCGTCCGCTCGTTTCTTGCGGACCTTACAGGAACAGTAACGGCGGCGCCTTAAGCGCCGCCGCACGGTTTACTTCTTTGGGGTTAGCTTCAACAGACGGCCCTGCGATCCGGCACGCTCGTCCTCAAGCAGCCAGATGGCGCCGTCTGGACCCTGTTCGACTTCACGAATGCGGGCGTCCATATTCCATTGGTCAGCCTTGGTCGCGTTCTCGCCATCCAGTTTTACGCGGACCAACGCTTTTGCGCCAAGGCCGCCTATAAATGCGCTGCCCTTCCAATCCTTGAACATATTGCCCGAATAAATCATCAGGCCGCCGGGCGAAATCGCAGGGTTCCAGGATAGCTTCGGCGCTTCAAAACCATCGCCCGCAGAATGGTCGGGTATGTCACGGCCGTCATAATGATTGCCGTTGGACACGGTGGGATAGCCATAATTGGCGGCTTTCCTGACAAGGTTTAGCTCGTCGCCACCTGCAGGTCCCATTTCCTGGTTCCACAAACGTCCCTGCGCATCAAAGGCGATGCCCAGCGGATTGCGGTGTCCATAGGACCAAATTTGCGATTTCACGCGGCCTTGGTCGTAAAAGGGATTGTCCGATGGCACCATACCGCCATCGGTCAGACGGACGATTTTGCCGAGATTTTGGTTGAGATCTTGGGCAGGATCGAATTTCTGGCGGTCACCGCTGCTGATGTACAGCATGCCGTCAGGTCCAAATGCCAAACGGTGTCCAAAGTGGCCTTGGCCCGAAACCTTTGGTTCCTGACGCCAGATCACCTGAACGTCGGATAATGTCGGCGCGTTACCTGAAAGATCGAGCTTGCCGCGCGCGACAGCTGCGCCAAACCCGCCTTCGCCTGCTTCGGCAAAGCTGATATAAACGAACTTGTTATTCGCAAAGTCGGGATGGAGAATGACATCACCAAGTCCGCCTTGCCCGCCATAGGCGACTGCGGGCACGCCCGTGACGTCGACAGCTGCGCTGTCCTTTTTCCAAAGCTTCAGCTTACCCTTCTTCTCCGTCACTAGCGCATATGGCGTGCCGGGAACGAATGTCATCGCCCAAGGCTCTTCAAAGTCCGCCATCACCGTGACATCGAACGGTTGGGATGTATTATCGGTGGGCGCTGCATCACTTACGGATGGCTGGCAGGCCGCTGCCAAAAAAGACGCGCCAATTAGGAATGATAATTTCGACATGTATACGTGCTCCTCAAATATCCGCTTAATGCAATTGGGTACTGACCGGTGGATATGCAAGAGGCTTGCATATAAGAGAGTTCCGCGCTATACGGCTGTCATCCTTACATTGTGAGAACTTGGAAGGGCTAGCGCCACTCGGTGCTGGCAGCCAGAAGCTTTGCATGCCGTACAAGAAAGACTGAATTTGCCTGACCTCAATACACTGACCGCGTTGATCGCACCCGAAGCAGAAGCGCTCGGCTTTGCGCTGGTGCGTGTCGCGTGGTTTGAAACCGGCGGGCAGGGCAGCGACGAGCCAACCTTGCAGGTGATGGCCGAGCGCCCCGATACGCGGCAGCTTGGCATCGATGACTGCGCGGCGTTGTCGCATCGTATATCCGACAAATTCGACGAGCTTGACCCAATTGTCGAAGCGTACAGACTTGAAGTTAGCTCGCCCGGCATTGACCGGCCTTTAACCCGCCTGGCCGATTTTACCGACTGGGCAGGCCATGAGGTGAAGGTGGAGCTGGCCGAGCCAATGGATGGACGCAAGAATATCCGTGGCGATATTGTTGGCGTCGACGGTGACAATATTCATGTCGATGACCGCAAATCCGGACGGCTGACATTCGCCTTTTCCAATATGGGCAGCGCCAAGCTGCTCTTGACAGACCGCCTGATTGCGTCGACTGCCCCCATCAACAGCGATGGGGCCGACGAAGTTGAGGCAGATCCCATTCACGACGAAGCACAGGAAGACTAAGAACATGGCTAACACGATTGCCGCGAACAAGGCTGAATTGCTTGCAATTGCCAATGCGGTTGCTGCCGAAAAGATGATCGACAAGGCTATTGTCATTGAGGCGTTGGAAGAAGCCATCCAGCGCGCTGCCCGTGCACGTTACGGCGCGGAAAATGACATTCGCGCGAAATTGGATACGCAGACCGGCGATCTTCGCCTGTGGCGCGTCGTGGAAGTTGTTGAAAATGTCGAAGATTACTTCAAGCAGGTTGACCTGAAGCAGGCAGACAAGTTGCAAAAGGGCGCCGTTGTTGGCGACTTTATCGTTGACCCGCTGCCAGCTGTTGATCTGGGCCGTATCGATGCGCAGTCCGCAAAACAGGTTATCTTCCAAAAGGTGCGCGATGCAGAGCGCGAGCGTCAGTTTGAAGAGTTTAAGGACCGCACCGGTGAAATTATCACTGGCGTCGTAAAGTCGGTTGAGTTCGGCCATGTTGTTGTCGACCTCGGTCGCGCCGAGGGCGTCATCCGCCGTGACCAGCAAATTCCGCGCGAAGTTGTCCGTGGTGGCGACCGCGTCCGGGCGCTGATCATGAAGGTGCAGCGCGAAAATCGTGGCCCGCAGATCCTTTTGAGCCGTGCGCATCCTGACTTCATGAAGAAGCTTTTTGCACAGGAAGTTCCTGAAATTTACGACGGCGTCATCGAAATCAAGGCCGCTGCGCGTGACCCCGGCAGCCGCGCCAAAATTGGTGTTATCAGCCACGATAGCAGCATCGATCCCGTCGGCGCATGCGTCGGTATGAAGGGCAGCCGCGTTCAGGCCGTCGTTCAGGAAATGCAGGGCGAGAAAATCGACATCATTCCATGGTCGGAAGATACAGCGACGTTCATCGTAAACGCGCTGCAGCCTGCGACCGTGAGCCGCGTTGTCATCGACGAAGAAGAAGGCCGCATCGAAGTTGTCGTTCCTGACGATCAGTTGAGTCTTGCCATTGGCCGTCGTGGCCAGAACGTCCGTTTGGCTTCGCAGCTGACCGGCCGTGGCATCGACATCATGACCGAAGCAGAATCGAACGAAAAGCGTCAGAAAGAATTCGTTGAGCGCTCCGAAATGTTCCAGCAAGAGCTGGATGTGGACGAAACCTTGGCGCAGCTTCTGGTTGCTGAAGGCTTTAGCGAACTTGAAGAAGTTGCTTATGTCGATCCGTCCGAAATCGCTGCCATCGAAGGCTTTGACGAAGGTCTGGCGGAAGAGCTGCAGAGCCGCGCACAAGAAGCGCTTGATCGCCGCGAGGAAGCCAACCGGACTGAGCGTCGTGAACTGGGTGTTGAAGACGCACTGGCGGAACTGCCCATTCTGACCGAAGCGATGCTCGTCGTATTGGGTAAGGCCGGCATCAAGACGCTGGATGATCTCGCTGACTTGGCGACGGACGAGCTGATCCAAAAGGCACGTGAGCCGCGCCGTAACGAACGGAACGACCGCGAAATGCGCCGCAATCGTACGGAAGATAAGGCTGGCGTCTTGGCGGTGTTCGGATTGTCTGAAGAACAAGGCAATGAAATCATCATGGCCGCACGCGCACACTGGTTCGACGACGAAGACAGCGCGCCAGCTTCGGATATCATAGAGGAGGACGCGGTTGCAGCGGACGACTCCCAATGAGAACCGACACTCCCCAATAAGGAAGTGCATATTGTCAGGTGAGCATGGGACTCGTGCCCAGCTCATCCGGCTTGCCCTCGGCCCCGATGGAAGCATCGCGCCTGATCTGTTTGCCAAGGCCCCGGGCCGTGGCGCGTGGATTGGCGTATCTGGCGAAGAACTGACAAAGGCGCAGGAAAAGGGCAAGCTTGCCGGCTTGCTACGCCGTGCCTTCAAAACCGACAAGATTGACATCATTGATGACCTGAGCGGGCGCATTGACCGCGGCCTTGAAAAGGCTTTTCTCGACCGGCTTGGCTTGGAAGCGCGTGCAGGGCACCTTATCTTGGGTGCCGAGAAGATCGATGCTGCATCACGCAGCGGGCAGGTTCGGTTGCTTTTGCATGCTGCCGATGCCAGCGCCGACGGCAGTGGCAAGCGCGACCAGGCGTGGCGCGTTGGAGAGGATGCCGAAGGCACCGGCAAGGGTGGTTTGAAACTGCCTGTTGACCGTGACGCATTGTCTGCAGCGCTTGGACGGTCAAACGCCGTCCATGTCGCATTGATTGACCAAAAAGCAGCGGAGAGGGTGATGTATCATCTTGGACGCTGGCTAAATTTCAAAGGATGCAGTAATGCGCCCCTCGATTCCGCAGCTTCGGTTGCGGACGTGCGGGGCCATATTTCTGACGTCTCCGCAATTGACTGAGTAAGGACGGGTTCTGTTTCGATGAGTGATGATACCAACAATAAACCGACATTAACGCGCAAGCCGCTCACTTTGAGCCGCTCGCTCGAGTCCGGTGAAGTCAAACAGACCTTTAGCCATGGCCGCACAAACAAAGTTGTTGTCGAGGTTAAGCGCAAGAAGCTTGTCGGTAAGCCCGGTTACGCGCCTGAGGCTGAAGTCGCTGCGCCACCTCCTCCTTCGCCACCACCCGCTGCGCCTGTCGCGGCCGCACCTGCGCCGGCTCCGGCTGCACCAGCGCCGCGTCCGACGGGCAATGACATGCTGAGCCGTCAGGAACGTCAGGCGAAGCTGCTTCGCGAAGCTGAAGAAGCGCGTTTGGCCATGCTGGAAGAAAGCAGCCGCCGTGAAGCCGAGCAGCGTGCACAGCGCACCGAAGAGGAGCGCCAACGCGCGCAAGCCAATCGTGAGGAAGCCGCCGCTCCACCACCGCCGCCAGCCGCTGTAGCGCCTGTTGAGCCTGAAATATTTGAACCTGTTGCGGAAGAAATCAACAACGATGGCGCAGCACCTGCGCCGCGTCGCTTTACACCCGTTGAAGCGCCTAAGCGCCCAGAGCGCGAGCGTGAAGAGATCAAAAAAGCGCCGCACCGCCCAACGCGCGGCGCAGCGGATGATCGCCGTCAGTCGGGCAAGCTCACCGTTACCCGCGCGCTTGAGGGCGATGATGGTGCGCGTGCCCGTTCCCTCGCTGCGCTGAAACGTGCGCGTGAAAAGGAAAAGCGTTTGCATGGCGGCGGTAACCGTCAGGCACAGGTCAAGCAGACCCGTGACGTGGTCGTCCCTGAAACAATCACCGTTCAGGAATTGGCCAACCGTATGGCGGAAAAGGGCAGCGACCTGGTCAAGGCACTGTTCAAAATGGGCATGCCCGTCACCATCAACGAGACTATCGACCAAGATACGGCGGAATTGCTCGTCGAAGAGTTTGGCCACAACATCACCCGCGTTTCCGACGCTGACGTTGACATCGTTCATGACGAAGATGTTGATGCCCCAGAAACGTTGAAGGCGCGTCCGCCTGTCGTGACGGTCATGGGCCATGTCGACCATGGTAAGACATCGCTGCTCGACGCCTTGCGCGGCGCAAATGTCGTTTCGGGTGAAGCCGGCGGTATTACGCAGCATATCGGTGCATATCAGGTGAAGACAAAGGATGGCTCGCTCATCACTTTCCTCGATACACCGGGCCATGAAGCGTTCACGCAAATGCGCCAGCGCGGTGCTTCGGTTACCGATATCGTCATTCTGGTGGTTGCAGCAGACGACGGCCTGATGCCGCAGACGATTGAAGCCATTAAGCATGCCAAGGCAGCCAATGTGCCGATGATTGTTGCGATCAACAAGATCGACAAGGAAGGCGCCAACCCACAGAAGGTGCGTGAACGTCTGCTTGAACATGAAGTCATTGTCGAAGCGATGGGCGGCGATGTTCAGGACGTGGAAGTCTCCGCGCTTAAGAAAACCGGCTTGGACGATTTGCTCGACAAGTTGGCGCTTCAGGCTGAAGTTATGGAGCTCAAGTCCAACCCTGATCGTGCGGCGGAAGCCGTGGTGGTTGAGGCACAGTTGGATAAGGGCCGCGGCGCTGTTGCGACCGTGCTGGTGAAGCGCGGCACGTTGAAGCGTGGCGATATCTTTGTTGTTGGCGCAGAAAGCGGCAAGGTCCGCGCGTTGATTAATGACAAGGGGCAGCAGGTGCCCGAAGCAGGCCCGGCTACGCCGGTCGAAGTGCTCGGCCTGACGGGTGTGCCATCTGCTGGTGACGTTCTGACCGTCGTGGAAAACGAAGCGCGTGCCCGCGAAGTTGCCCTGTACCGCAAGGAACAGTCAACGAAGGTGCGTACGGCGCAAGTCACGCCAAATCTTGAAAACCTGTTCGACAATTTGTCCGCGACGCGGGCGAAGGAATATCCTGTCGTTATCAAGGGCGATGTTCAGGGTTCGGTCGAAGCAATTGTCACTGCGCTCAACAATATCTCCACAGACGAGATCAAGGTTCGCGTTCTGTTGGCTGGCGTTGGCGGTATCACGGAATCGGATATGCTGCTTGCTGCCGCGTCCAATGCGCCGCTGATTGGCTTTAACGTGCGTCCGAACAGCAAGGCTGCGGCGCTTGCGAAGCGTGACCGGGTACGGTTGAAATATTTCGATGTGATTTATCATCTGACGGCAGACATCGCCAAGGAAATGGCGGGCGAGCTTGGTCCGGAAATCATCGAAACCGTCGTCGGACGTGCAGAGGTCAAGGACGTGTTCAAGTCCGGCAAGCGCGACAAGGCCGCTGGTTTGCTGGTCACCGAAGGCATCATCAAAAAGGGCCTTCATGCACGTCTTACCCGCGAGGACGTCATCGTGTCGAAAACCACGATTGCTTCGCTTCGCCGGTTCAAAGACAATATCGACGAAGTGCGTGCTGGTCTCGAATGTGGTGTCGTGTTGGCGGATACCAACGACGTCAAGGCAGGCGATATGCTCGAGGTCTTTGAAGTCGAGGAACGTGAACGGACGTTGTGAGCTTAGCTCGAACCTGAAAGGGGAGCTGTATGGCCAAACATAACGATACTGGTACCGAGGGCCGTTCCGTGCGGTTGCTGCGCGTAGGCGAACAATTCCGGCACATATTGTCGGAACTGCTCGCGCGCGGCGAAGTGCATGATGATGTGCTCAACAGCCACAGCGTCAGCGTGACCGAAGTGCGCATGTCCCCGGATTTGCGCCATGCAACGGCATTCATTAAGCCGCTGTTGGGCGCAAATGAAGAAAAGGTGCTGAAGGCACTGCGCACCAATACGGCGTTCTTTCAAAAGGAAGTCGCCTCGCGCGTGAGCATGAAATATGCGGCAAAGCTGAAATTTCTGGCCGATGATAGCTTCGACCAAGCCACGCATATCGAAGGCTTGTTGGCGCAGCCCAAGGTGCAACAAGATTTGACCGACGACGCAGAATAATGGCCAAGCTATATTTCTATTACGCGTCGATGAACGCGGGCAAATCGACTACATTGCTGCAGGCTGCATTCAATTATGGCGAGCGCGGCATGCAGGTGATGCTTTGGACCGCCGCTATTGATGATCGCCCGGGTTTTGGCGCTATCAGCTCGCGCATTGGTCTCGCTGGCGATGCAAGCCGCTTTGAAAGCGACACGGACATCGAAAACGCAGTCCTCTCCAAGCACGCAGAGACGCCGCTTGCGTGCGTGTTGATCGATGAAGCGCAGTTTTTGACCAAGCAGCAGGTTTGGCAGGCAGCAAGTTTGGCCGACAAGGCCGGTATTCCGGTCGTTTGCTATGGCTTGCGCACGGATTTTCAGGGCGAGCTTTTCCCCGGCTCCGCTGCATTGCTCGGCATCGCCGACAGCTTGGTTGAATTAAAAGGCGTGTGTGACTGCGGTCGCAAAGCGACGATGAATTTGCGCGTTGATGAGACCGGCAAAGCCGTTGTCGATGGCGCACAAACCGAAATCGGCGGTGATGATCGTTACGTCGCGATGTGCCGAAAGCATTTTAACGAGGCGCGTGGCCTAGGCTGACTTTTTATGTGCCGTTCATCCAGAAAGGCATATCGTCTGGCCTATGATGAAAAAAACCATGCTCTCATTGTTGGCCGCAGGCAAGGATGCTGCGGCGCCTTCAAATTGACTTGATGCTACACCGCGCCCTAAAGGGCGGGCATGCATGGCTGGATCATCCTTGATAAACCGCTTGGGCTGGGTTCAACGCAGGCCGTTGCAGCCGTAAAGCGCAACTTGCGCTCTGCCGGCTTTGGCAAGGTCAAGGTTGGGCACGGCGGTACGCTTGATCCGCTTGCCACCGGTGTTCTCCCCATCGCATTGGGTGAAGCGACCAAATTATGTGGCCGGATGCTCGACGCGTCCAAGACCTATGATTTTACCATCTGCTTTGGGACAGAGACCAGCGGCCTAGATGCCGAGGGCGAGATCGTTGCAACTTCGGACGTGCGGCCCACGTTGGAACTGGTGCAGCAAGCCGTGGCGCAGTTCACAGGGCCGATTGAGCAGATTCCGCCGGCTTATTCCGCGATCAAAATCGATGGCAAACGCGCTTATGATCTGGCGCGGGCAGGGGAAGTGGTCGAGATGAAGTCGCGGGCCGTGACGGTCTATCAACTCACCATCTGTCATGCTGAACCTGTTTCAAATCCAGTTCAGGGTGACGCGCTTTTGGGATCGGTCACCCTGACTGCCGACGTTTCCAAAGGCACGTACATCCGCAGCTTGGCGCGCGATATTGCCTATGCTTTGGGGACCGTCGGCCATGTCTCTATGCTGCGCCGCGTGCGTGCGGGGCCGTTCGCCCTGAATGGCGCGATTTCGCTGGACAAACTCAATGCATTCGGCCAAGGGGCAGCCCAAGAAGACATTATCTTGCCGATAGAGGCAGGGCTGGTCGACATCCCGGCTCTTGATCTCTCCCCGGAACAGGCAAGGGCGATCCAACAGGGTCGCGTCTTGACCGGGATTGCCATGAAAGATGGGCTACATTGGGCGAGGGACGCAGATTTGCGGCCTATTGCACTGGTGGAGAACATCGACGGTGCTTTGAAAACCGTCCGTGGCTTTAACCTAACTCTATGATGTTCGAAGGAAAAATATGTCAATTACTGCAGAACGTAAAGCACAGGTCATCAAAGAGCACGCACGCGAGCCAAATGATACCGGATCACCAGAAGTGCAGGTTGCAATCCTGACTGACCGTATCAATACGCTGACCAGCCACTTTAAAGACCACCACAAGGACAATCATTCGCGTCGTGGTCTTCTTCAGATGGTCAACAAGCGTCGTTCGCTTTTGGATTACCTGAAAAAAATCGATGGTGACCGTTACGCGGCACTCATCGCGAAGCTCGGCCTTCGCAAGTAACACAATCGTTCGGCCCGCCTCGGCGGGCCGGTTTCGTGTTGGGTT
>NZ_JBIIMC010000033.1:0-22139 GCF_044338195.1 Sphingorhabdus sp.
TCGGCAACGGTGTCTTGGTGCGTGGTGCAATCTCAAAGGGTATTTCCCGGCCAGATCTATCCGCGTTCACATCGGGTGGCGGTGCATATGACAACACCAACAATCTGCGTGCCGGTGGGCTTTTGGCCACGGGTCCGTTGCTTGCCATCAACACGGGCAATCGTTTCCTGCGCCCAGTTGAGTCCATAAACTATGACCTTTCTGTCGAATGGTATTGGGCAGACATTGGTTCGTTGACGGTATCCGGTTTTGTAAAGGACATCAGCAATATCGTGAACAGCGGCGCCATAGTGCGTCCATTTGTCACGCCGAAGGGCGTCAACACCGATATTCTGTTCAACACACCGGTGAATAGCGACGGTGGAACATTGAAGGGCGTTGAAGTTGCTTATCAGCAAACTTACGATTTCCTGCCTGGCCTATTAAGCGGTTTGGGCGCCGGTATGACATATACCTATGTTGATGCGGGCGATTTCAACAACGCTTCGCTTGGCTCTGAACAGAGCCCGCTTTCGGGCGGTCTGCCGTTGGCTGGCGTCTCGAAGCACACGGTCAATGCCGTCGGATTTTACGAAAAAGGTCCGTTATCATTCCGCTTGGCGTATAACTGGCGGTCTGAATTTGTGCAGACACCGCGCGACGTCATCTTCCCGTTCTCGCCCATTTACGGCGAAGCGACAGGGCAGCTTGACGGATCAATCTTTGTCTCTGTGACCAAGCAATTGAAACTCGGCATTCAGGGCGTGAACTTGCTTGATGAAGTCACACAGACATCACAAGTGATCGATTTTGACGGCACCCGCGCAACGCGCTCGGCGTTCCGGAACGATCGACGCTTCACTTTCCTTGCTCGATTTGAATTCTAATAGGTAGCATCAGTGTTGCGGAAAAGCGGACCTTGGTCATATGACTTGGGTCCGTTTTTCTTTCAGCCCGCGTTTCAGGAGAAAGCTATGCCGCCCAGAATTGCCTTGCTCGGTGCTATAATCGGTTTGACGGCTTGCTGGACAACGGCGGCCACAGCACACGCTTCAGACAAGGGCTGGACACTTTTGTGGGCCGACGAGTTTGATGGTAGCAAATTGGACCGCAAAAAATGGAAGCCTGAAAAATCGTGCTGGGGCGGCGGCAATCAGGAACGGCAATGCTACACCGATAGGCCCAAAAACATTAAGGTCGCCGACGGAAATCTGCATTTAATTGCGCATAAAGAGACATTTACAGGTCCCGATCTGCCTCCCGAATTTTCGAATAAGCCCTATCCGCAAAAAACGCAGGAATATACCTCCGGCAAAATCCGGACGCTCGGTATTTCCAGCTGGAAATACGGAAAGGTCGAATTTCGTGCGAAGCCGCCCAAGGGCCAAGGCACCTGGCCTGCCGTATGGATGATGCCCGCCAACAGCATCTACGGCGGCTGGCCGCTTTCGGGCGAAATTGATATTTTGGAGGGTGTTAACCTCGGCGCCACGTGCGACACATGCACGGGCGGTGTTGGCGAGAACCGGATGATCAGCGCGATCCATTTTGGCGATTACGCACCGAAAAACAAACTTCACGATACGCGCGTGGCGCTGCCATCAAATGCTTTACCTTCTGATGAATTTCACATCTGGACGCTCGAATGGGGCGAAGGCGTGATGCGTTTCTATCTCGATGGCCGCAAATATTGGGAGCGCACGAGCCCTGATTGGGAAACAGCTTCTCCGTTGGCGAAAGCAAATCCCGTTGCGCCTTTTGACCAGCCCTTCTACATCATGGCCAACCTCGCCATTGGGGGTGGCCTGTCAGAGAAGAATAACGATAAAGGCGTTGCATCAAATGTAACACCAGCTGCGTTTTTGATCGACTGGATCCGCATCTACCAATGCAGCAGCGACAAGGAAAAAGGTCTGGCCTGCATGCAGGGCGACAAAGAAAGTAAGTAAGTTATGGCGAGACGCCGCCAAGCCGTCACAATTAAACATGTCGCAGCCGATGCGGGGGTTTCCCTGCAAACGGTCAGCCGTGTCATAAACAATGAGCCTAACGTCCGGCCTGCCATGCAGGAACGTGTGCAAGCGTCCATTGATAAGCTTGGCTATGTCCCGTCCATCGCGGCGCAACGAATGAGCGGATCACGTTCGTACCTGATCCTTGCCATCAACGACCGGGAACGCACGATTGCCGATTGGCGGAACCGCCAAGGGTCTGACTGGGTAGACCAAATGCTATTGGGCGGCATGTTGAAATGTGCCGAACATGGATACCGGATGATCTTTGAATTGGTCGATACCCATAATGACCATGTCGAGCGTGAATTGGGTGCAGCCATTGCGGCGCTGCAGCCAGACGGCGTCATCCTGACGCCACCACACTCTGAAAACCCGCTCATCACCGGATTTCTTGCCAAACGCAAAATCCCCTTCGCCCGCATCGGATCGGTCACATCGGGGCCGGGCATTGCGATGACGATGGATGATGAGGGCTCGGCCCGACGTGCAACCGAACATCTCATCGCGCTTGGCCATAGCAGGATTGGTTTCATTGCTGGCCCTCAGGAATATGACCTGTCCAATTGGCGTATCGACGGGTGGCGCGAGGCGATGACCACTGCCGGGCTTTCCTGCGATGCGTTATGCGTCAGAGGCGATTTTGGATATGATAGCGGTGTGCTGGCCGCCAACGCGCTGCTCGATTTGGAAAACCCGCCCACGGCGATCATTGGCAGCAACGACCAAATGACGCTTGCCGCTTTGGATGCAGCCAAGGCGCGGGGTTTACACATTCCCGGCGATTTATCCCTCATCAGTTTCGACAATACGCCCGTTGTGCGTTTTACGGTGCCCGAACTGACTGCGGTTGATCAGCCGATTGCCGCAACCTTTTCGAAGGCGGTGGAACTATTGATTACCAATGGTGACGCGCCCGTGCCGCATCAACCTGTTGTTATTGAGGGCAGCCTTATAGAACGAAGCAGCACTGCGCCGCCGTCTGCACATGGTCGCGCCTAAATCTGCGGACAGCAGCCGGCAGTCGGCAACGTTCATGTATTTGTACGCGCTCGCCGTATCTGGCGGTGCTGTCGCCTATATGCCGTTTCTGACGATATTGCTGCCGCTGCGCGCGACAGACATCTCCGGCAATGGCGCCCTTGGCATGTTGGCGATCGCGGCCTTTGTGGGCGCAATTGCCGCAAGCGTGGCCAATATCGCCTTTGGATGGGCCAGTGACAAAACCGGCGCACGACGCCCGTGGATATGCGCTGGATTAGCCGTATCAACGGCTTTGCTGCTAACCACGGCATATGCAAAGAGCCCGGCAGTGTTGATAGCCGTCATCATCCTCTGGCAAATTGGCCTAAACATGATGCTGGCGCCGTTAAGCGCGTGGGCCGGCGACACCATTCCCGATTCCCAAAAGGGCTTCCTTGGCGGTCTATTGGCGCTAGCGCCCGGTATGGGCGCGCTTTCAGGCGCGTTTGTAACGATGAACGATGCTTTTCCATCGGAGCAGCGTGAAATCATCATCGCGGTTTTGGTGATAGCCATGGTCAGTCCGGTGCTGATCTTTGGCAGACCGATATCGATGCCTGGGTTGAACACCGCGCCGACGGAGCAATCAACCGATGGGGAACAGAGCGCCGTAACACGGAACGCCGCCGTTAAAATGTGGATTGCGCGCTTATTGGTACAAATTGCAGAAGCGTCATTATTTGCGTTTCTCCTTTTATGGTTCCGCAGCGTCGATCCTGATTTCGGCGAAAATGATGCCGCGAATATCTTTGCGCTTGTTCTGGGTATGGCTGTGTTTTTAACATTAGCTGCCGGCCGCTGGTCCGACCGTGCAAACCGTCCCATTCTGCCGCTCATATGTGGGGCAGCGGCAGCGTCGGCCGGATTGATCATCATGTCAGTTTCGTCATCTTTACCGGTCGCCATTGCCGGCTATGTGGTCTTTGGCTTGGCGAGCAGCCTTTTTCTGGCGCTGCACTCAAGCCAGACGTTGAGGGTGCTCCCCCGTCCACAAACGCGTGGACGGGATTTGGGCATTTTCAACCTCACGAACACCGTGCCATCGCTCATCATGCCATGGCTGACGCTGGCTTTGGTGCCCGCTTATGGCTTTGGCAGCCTGTTTCTGTTGCTAGCGTTGCTGGCGCTCATCGCGTGCCTGTTATTGGCAACAATGCCGCGCCAGCATGCGCGCGATTAGGCAGGCTTACGCGCATAGATACCGAATGCCGCGATGATCGCATAGCAAAGCATCGGCAACGTGAACGCTATCGCCAGACTTCCGGTCACGTCAGCGATGATGCCCGTGAGCAGCGGAACAACAGCGCCGCCGACGATGGCGACGTTGATGATGCCCGAACCGTCGGCCGCGCGTGACCCGAGCTTTTCACAGGCGAGCGTGAATATCGTCGGGAACATGATTGCATTGGTCAAGCCCACGGCCAGCAAGGCATAGCCAGCAACTTCGCCCGTGCTTTGTGTGGAAAAGATCAGCAGTGCAATTGCAGCCACCGATACAGACGCCAGCACCTTACCCGGGCTCAGCACACGCAGCACCACAGAGCCGATGAACCGGCCCACCATGGCGCCACCCCAATATAGACCGATAAGCTTGCCAGCGTCCTGTTCAGCTAGCGCCATGACATGATCTTGCATCAAATAATTGACGATGAGCGAGCCAATCGCGACTTCGGCACCGACATATAAGAAAATGCACAAAGCGCCGAAACCGAAACGAGGCCGCTTCAACAAGTCGAGGCCAGCCAAGCCCTCACTCGCCTCATGCTTTTCGCCCTTCAGCGCATCGCGAAACAGCCATACGACTGCGGCAACAATCGCCAGTGCCACCGCAATACCCAAATAGCCGTTCACAATGGCTTGGCTCTCTGCAGTGCGATAGGCGTCTAGTTCTACACCGGATAGTTGGTCAGCGGTTACCGTCGCGAGGCTACCGAGAATAAGGATCGAGCCAACGATAGGAAAAACCGTGGTGCCAAGCGAATTGAACGCTTGAGCAAAGGTCAGACGGCTGTGCGCCGTGGCAGGCTTACCAAGCATGGAGATCAAGGGGTTGGAAACCACTTGGACAATGACCACACCGCTTGCCAACACAAACAATGCCAACAGGAATACGCCATAGGTCGCGGTCTGGCTCGCTGGAATGAACAACAGACAGCCAGCCATCATCGTCAAAAGGCCGGCAACCGCGCCGCGCATATAGCCGATTTTCTTAACGAGCCGCGCGCCGGGAATGCCGATGACCGCATAAGCGGCAAAGAAACAGAACTGCACAAGCATCGCTTGCGTATAATTGAGCGTAAACAGCTCTTTTAACTTCGGGATGATAACATCGTTGAGGCTTGTGATGCCGCCGAAGATGAAGAACAGCCCCATCACGAACAATTGCAATTGCGGTGCGTCGATATGGGTATCACCATTATCTGCTGACGCAGATGCGCCGGGTGCCAATGCCATCTTCTCTCTCCCTTGGTTTTAGCGCATTTTGCCGGGGCAGGACGCGCCTTTTTTTGTCGTTTCGATATGAACGTTGCGAATTGTCGCAACAAGGCCTTTCGCCGCCTGCATACGTATCGGGGAACCGACCGCGTCCAACTTCGCACCAGCCGCGGCAAAGCAGCGCAGCGGAATGCGGGTTTGTGTGGGCGTTCCCGTTGGCAATGCGCGCATCGTGGTTTTTATATCAAGCGCAGCGCCACCAAAGGACAGCATGACTGGCCCGGTCGCGGGCTGATCAATGCGCCAGTCGATGAGCAGCGACCAGTCTTCCTTCAACGGCTTGCTCAAATCGACAGCAGGCCCGTTGACAACGAAAGCACCATCAGCGTTCCACGTGAATTGGCGCGCGTCTTCCTGCGCGGACATGTCGACAGCCCGCGCGCTAATCGAACCGTCCATCTGCAAATTCCAAGGTGCAGGCACCTTGCCACGGACAAAATATTGCGTGGCGATGGTCAGCGATGACAAATCGACGCGCGGGTCTTCGTTCACCGGAGCAAGCTTGTTCGATTGCGTGTAATCAAGGCCATAGCCGAGCGGGAAAAGCGGCGTATCAACCGGTGACCGCGCATCCGCAGGCCAACTGAAAGGCAGGCGTCCAGTGAAGTCGCGCACCGGCTTTCCGTTTGCGCCAGCAACCAACACATCGGCCACACCCCGGCCTTGTGTGCCCGGCAACCATGCAGCCACAAAAGCGTCGGCTTGGTTGATAAGCTTGCCGGTAAACATGGGCCGGCCAGATAGGAACAGGACCACAACAGGAATATTCTGCGCCTTCAATCGCGCGATCATTTCCTCTTCGGCAGGCTGGGGCCGGAATGCAAGGTTTGGCACATCGCCTTCAAACTCGGCATAAGGTTTTTCGCCGAGGACGATGATCGCCACATCGGGCTTTGTTTCAAACATGCCCGATGCCGAAATATTGGCCGTACCGCCGCCTGTTTTAACCGCTTCCGAAATCGCACGGCCAATCGTCTGGCCGTTGGTGAAATCGGCGGCAGTTGTGTCCGTGCCTTGCCAGCTAATCGTCCAGCCGCCGGCCTGCATCGCCATATTGTCCGCGCCGGAACCGGCGATCAGAACATTGCTACCACTGCGGATGGGCAGAACGCCGTCATCATTTTTGAGCAGCACCAGTGATTTGGATACCGCCTCACGCGCAAGATCGAGATGCTCTTGCTTGCCAACCAAAGATGTTTGCCCCCGCACAGTCGGCGCATCGCCCATGAGGCCAAGTTTGTATTTCACGCGCACGATTCGCCGCACGGCATCGTCCAACCGTGCGGCGGGGATCCGGCCATCCCGCGCCGCTGCCAGCGTCGACGCGAACAATCCCTTCCAGCTGTCAGGCGCCATGAACAGGTCAAGCCCGGCATTAATGGCCGCAGCACAATCTGTCGCGGAACAGCCCGCGACTTGTCCATGTCCATTCCAATCGCCAACAACCAGCCCGGCAAAACCCATCCGGTTCTTCAAGACATCGGTCAGCAGAGAGGCATTGCCATGATGCTTCACCCCGTTCCAGCTTGAGAAGCTCGCCATAACGGTCAGCGCGCCTGCGTTAATAGATGCGGGATAGCCCTGCGCATGTTTTGCGACCAGTTCGGCTTCGCTGATCTGGGCATCGCCTTGGTCGCGGCCGTCCATGGTGCCACCGTCCGCAAGGAAATGTTTTGCAGTTGCGGCAACATGCGTGGCGTCCAGCGGCGCACCTGCAACAAGATTACCTTGCAAGCCTATGGTCATCGCACCGGCATAGGCCGCAATCAGCGCAGGGTCGGAGGAATAGCCTTCATAGGTTCTGCCCCAGCGCAAATCTTGCGGGACAGCCAGCGTTGGCGCAAAGGTCCATTCAATCCCGCTGCCTGAAATCTCGGCTGCAGTGGCTTTGCCAATGCTTTGAATTAAGTCGACATCGCGCGCCGCGCCCAGTCCGATATTATGCGGAAAAATGGTTGCCTGCGGCAGGTTTGAATGCCCGTGCACCGCATCGACACCAAATAATATGGGCACGCCAGCGCCTGATGTAAGTGATGCATCCCGAAACGCACCCACCAGCTGCGCCCATTTTGCAGCGTCAGCGCGCTCGTCGCCATAAGGTCCGGAATTACCGCCCGCAAGGATGGAGCCCAGCGGATATTGCTTTAGATCCTCAGGCGTGATCGCGCTGATGTCAGCCTGTATGATTTGACCGACCTTCTGCTCCAACGTCATTTTTGAAATCAACGCCGTTATCGCGTCTTCGGTTTTCTTATCGGTAATCGCCGCAGGACTTTGGGCCGCTGGCCAGTTGGCAATATTTGCAGTCGTCGCAGCAGAAGGCGCCGCCGGCGTCGCAGTCTGTGGGTACGTTACCGCCGAAACACATCCCGCCGACACGAAGGCTATCAGTGCCATCGATCCCCTTAACCGCATCAAACCCACTCCAGAACTTCGTTGTGAACGTTATCAGGATTTGATGACAGCAACGGTGGGAGAAATCAAGCGTCATCATGGTGCCGCGCAGCCAAAACCGGACGGTCTGCTTCCCGTCCAGAAGCTGCCCCAGGCGAGGGAGCATCCGAGTTCAGGGAACATCAAGCACTCAATGACCCCACAGCCATATTTTCTGCAAGTCATTGAAAAAGTGGTGCACCGTGGGGGATATAAATTATAACACTTATATAATGGATATTATTATGTAGTTCATTCAGGCGAGATCCAAGCTGCATGATGACATAAGGCGCGCACGCGTTTTTAGTCCGGAAGAAAAAGCTCAAATGTGACCTTCGCGTCATCGTACACCAAAAAAGATACCGCGCCGCCATGGGCCTCTGCCACTTTTTTGTACGAGATACAGGCCGAGGCCCAAGCCAACTCCTTCGGCACCCGCCCCACGCTCACCACGGACGAAGATCGTTTCGTCCAGAAAGTCAGTCCCAGCGAGTTGGCTTGTCACCGTGAACGAAGTGCCCAATAAATCTTCCCGCTGGACGATGCAAAATTGGATCGGGCGCTGTGGCGGCGAATATTTCAGTGCATTGTCCAGCACATACCGTGGTTTAAAGGTGCATAAACGCGCGCGTATCGGAGCAGCTTCGTTTGAGGGTACAAATTATTCCAATGGTTTGCCTAGTGATAGGGCCCATGATAGAAAATCACAAAGGAAGGACGCCGCTACACCGATCAGGATAAAGGAAATGCATAAAGGCGATCATGCCTAACGCGTCGTGAACGGGAATCAGGGTGTATTTGATCGCACAATTGCAGCCTGAGAGCGGTGCATAAGAAACGCCAAAAGATTATAGGAGGATGCAGGCTGATGCTAACCAAAGGCGATGAATATCCGATCCACCAGACGGCTGAGCCCATCGCATATTCCGGGACAGACAGGAACTTTTACGACCGTTATTTCTTTAACGGCTATCAGGCAGATGGCAGCGATTTTTTCGCGATCGCCTTTGGCGTTTATCCGCACCTGAACGTTGCCGATGCGCATTTTTCCTGCATCAGAGGCGATGTCCAACATTGTGTCCATGCCTCCCGCTTATTGGATATGGAAAGGATGGATCTCACCGTCGGGCCCATCACCATTGAGATAGTCGAACCACTTAAATCGCTGCGCGTTATCGTCGACAACCATGAAGGAATATCCGCCAATCTGACCTTTGTTGGCCGGGCATTCCCGGTTGAAGAGCCGCGCTTCACCCGAAGGATCGGGCCGCGGACCTTTATGGATTATACCCGCATGACGCAAAACGGGCGTTGGCAGGGCTGGATTGAGGTAGATGGCATTCGGCGGGATATCGACGGTGCTGTTGGTACGCGTGATCGCAGTTGGGGTATCCGCCCCATTGGCGCCAGCGACCCGCAGCCCACCGTCCCGCAAACTATCCCCCAATTCTATTGGCTGTGGAGCCCCGTGAATTTTCACGATGGTGCACTCTATTTTCATGTGAATGATGATGCGCAGGGCAGACACTGGAATATCCGCGCGGTATGGTGCCCGGACGGCGCAGCTGCGTATGAAATGTTGGAAAGCGACGTGTGCGAAATGGCGGTCACGCTGAAGCCCGGCTGGCGTCACGCGGAACAGGCCGTCCTGAAAGCAGAATTCGCAGATGGACGACATGTCACGGCCGTCTTTGAACCGGGGACAGCTTTTCTCATGCGGGGCATCGGCTACGGCCACCCGGAATGGCCGCATGGTGGTTGGAAGGGTGCATTATCTGTAGCGCGTGAAGATATCGACCTGACGACCGTTGAGGCAGGCCGCGCTGATCATCTCCACATACAGGCCGTCTCTCGCGTCACCATGACGCTGGGCAGTGAAAGCCAGACAGGTACAGGCATTCTGGAACAGTTGATCCTTGGCGCTTATGAACCGCTAGGTCTGAAGAGCATTTTCAATGATTGATGCAATCCCCAGTCTGGCCGATATGACCCCCGCTTGGTTGACGGCGCAGCTGCATAAAAATGGCTATGATGCCAAGGTTATGTCGGTTGAATCGCATGCCATAGGCACAGGACAGGTTGGCGCGACGTACCGCCTCAAACTGACCTATGATGGCCCTGCGAACGGCGCGCCTCCGACGATCGTTGCAAAATTGCCGTCCAATGATCCAGTCAGCAAAGCTGCCGGTCGATCCTATATGACATATATGCGCGAAAGCCGTTTTTATACGCTTTTTGCGGGTAAGAAACCGATGGCGATACCCAATCATCTCTTTATCGCCTTTGATGACGACAGCCACGATTTTGCTTTGCTGATGCACGATCTTCCATCACATGCACCGGGCAATCAATTGTTGGTTCCAACACGGGCAGAAGCCGAATGGGCAATGGATGCGGCGGCTGGCATTCACGCGGCCTGGTGGGGTGACCCATCGCTCGACACGCTTGACTGGCTCAGCGGCACGAAAGCTGTTCCGCCCCAGATAGACAGCGAAACGTTATATGCGATGCTTTGGCCCGCATTTTGTGACCGATATGGCGACCGGATCACCAAAGAGATCAAAATCGTTGGTGAGCGCTATTTGGGCAATATCCAACGATGGTTAGACTCACGTTCCGGCCCACGCTGTCTCACGCACAATGATTTTCGTCCAGATAACATGCTGTACTGCGCCGACGACAAAGACCAGCCCATCGTTATCGTCGACTGGCAAACGGTTGGTGTCGGCGAAGGTGCAAGCGACATAGCCTATTACCTGGGCACATCGATGGACCCGGCTACCCGTAAAGCAGAAGAGCACGGCCTTCTGGCGCGTTATCGAACGGAATTAGATAGGTACAATATACCCTTCGCAGACCTTGCCCACCAGTGGGATGCCTATCGGCTTGCGTCTTTTTCGGGAATGCTCATGGGCGTAACGGCGTCGATGGTCGTGGAACAGACCGACCGGGGCGACGCAATGTTTCTGGCTATGTCAGAGCGGTCGGCTTTGATGGCAATAGACCATGCCGAGATTGCCCTTGATTTCTAGCCCCGCAGGAACGTTACGACAAAATCACTTCCCTGAGGGGATAAGGGTGATTTCAGTTTGGCGCCCATCGATAAAACGCACAGTCTTGCCATCAAAAAAAGCATTCTCTTCGCTGCGGAAATCCACGCGTTGTCCGCCCCATTCGGGAACGGCGGCATAAGTTGTAAGCTCGATGGACCATGCTGTGTTGGCGTTGATCACGCCGCTTCCGCGCGGGTCGGCGTTTTGATTATCCCAAAAGCCAATGGACGGCCCGGCGCCATGACCATGCAAGCCAATAGGGTGCGTGTAAATCGACGGATCAAGCCCCGCTGCCACGGCTTCTGCCCGCGCCGATGCCAAGGCGGCATTTCCGCTGCGTCCAACCGCAAACTGGCGTCTCAGGATATCCTGCACCCGGTTGCTGTTCGCTAGCCCCTGTCTAAGACCAGCGGGCGCATCGCGCTCGCCGGGTTTCAGGACATAGGCAAGATGCTGCGTGTCGGTGTTTAGCCGCAGATAATTGATGCCAAAATCTGTCCACAGCAGGTCACCCGGCTGAATGACTTCGGCGCCTTCCAACATGCCTTTTACCCCTGCCCGCTGGATTGCCACCGAAGGATGGAACCATGGCTCAAGACCAAGCTGAAGCAGCCGGTCACGATACCACCATTGCACCTGCTCCACCGTTGTTACCCCGGGGGTGATCACGGCACGCGAAAACGCCTCAGCAATGATCGCATGGGCGGTGCGCAGGACGCTGGGGTAAATTTCCATCTCGGCGGGCGTGCGCGTCTCAAGCCAGCGGATAGCGAGCGTTTCGCCGCTGACGATCCGCGACCGCAACGGTGCGGGTAACGCGCCCGTGAATTTTTCATATTGGCTGAGCGTCATGCCGTCGGCGAATTGATACAGGTCCGACGTGTTGATCGCAATTTTGGCCGGATCGCGCGCAGCGATTATGTCCGCGACCGCCTGCCACTGATCAGGCTGCTTGCTTGGGTCCCACGCTGGCGCGAACAGACCGCCCAGTCCATAGCGGCTAACCGTCAGACGCTCGATCGGCTCTCCATTACCCGGATCGTGGAAAATTAGGATTGTGCGGCGCCGTGCGTGCATATTCTCTGCATCCAGCATCGACGCGACCACGGGCTCTTCAAAATATTCGCGCGCCACCATCAGCCACAAATCAACACCCTGTTCGCGCATGATGGCCGGAATGATCGTATCCAGCCGCGCGGCTAAAATGCGGTTTTCGGTCGCGGCCCTTTCGCGTGCGTTCAATATCGGCGGAAGCGCCGGTGCCTGCACCTCCGTCTCGCTCATGACGATCGGCGCGGACATTGCTGCAGTGGCTGGCCCAATCATGGCCGCAAGCAGAGCCAGTCCAGATATCACGCGCTTTGCCATCATGCTTCCCCCAATCATATTCCGCACCGACATTGGCTGGCCGCGGTGCAAGGATCAAGCCCGACGTGTCATTCGATGTGGAAGCAGGCGATATCCGGGATAGGCTTGGGCACGAAGAAAGCCGGGATATGCCCTGAAGAGATGTACCCCACGGCATGTTGAACCTGTATATTGGCGCGATGCAAGTCCGCTAAGCGCTTGACGACAGGCGGGGTTTCCCGCCATGCGGATGCTCATGCGTTTCTTCTCTGACAATGCCGCCCCGGTGCACCCCGCTGTCATGCAAGCCATGGCCGATGCCAACCATATCGATACCGCATATGATGGTGACCAATGGAGCGCGCGGCTCGATGCCGCATTCTCCGCTGTGTTCGGCCGCGATGTCGCGGTGCTGTGGGTGGCAACGGGCACAAGTGCCAATTGCCTCGCGCTTGCGTCGCTTGTTCAGCCACATCAGGGCGTCATTTGCCATCGTGAAGCCCATATTGAGGTTGATGAATGCGGCGCGCCGGGTTTCTACACCGCTGGTGCGAAGCTGATGCTGGTCGAAGGTGAAGGCGCCAAGGTGACGCCTGAAACGGTCGAGGCGTGTCTGAACGGCATTCGCAACGATGTGCATCAGGTGCAGGCGGCGGCATTGTCGATCACCAACGCAACCGAATATGGCATGGTCTACACCCCTGCCGAAGTCGCGGCACTTGGCGCATTGTGCCATGATCGCGGCCTTAGCCTGCATATGGATGGCGCACGTTTTGCCAATGCAGTGGCAACATTGGGCTGTGCGCCAGCCGACGTGACGGTGAACGCCGGCGTTGACGTGTTGAGTTTCGGCTTCGTCAAAAATGGCGGCTTGGGGGCAGAGGCGTTGGTCTATTTCGACCCGGCGATGGCCGACGCTGCGCGCTATCGGCGTAAACGGGCTGGGCATTTGCAGTCAAAGGGCCGCTTCCTTGCAGCGCAATTGTTGGCGATGCTGGAAAATGATATGTGGTTGTCCAATGCGCGTTCCGCCAACGCAGCGGCGCAGATCATTGCGGGCGCAGCAGCCGGACGATTGCTCTATCCGGTGCAAGCCAATGAGATATTCTTGCGCCTCACGCCCGCTGAAGCGGCCGCGTTACGGGCGCAAGGTTTTGACTTTTACGACTGGGGTGTTGTCGACGAAAACTGGGGCGCAGCGCGGCTCGTCACCAGTTGGCAACATACCGAGGCGGACGTCACCCCGCTGGCACGCGCGATAGCCACATTATGAGCGCGACCGGGGGGGAGAGCGTCGTAGAACCAGGTTTTCTGACGCCGCGGGTATGGATACCCTTTATGGTGACGTCGCTCATCTGGGGATCTACTTGGCTGGTCATCCGCGATCAATTGGGCACAGTGCCGCAGACCTGGTCTGTGGCCTATCGCATGATTGTGGCCGCCATCGCTATGTTCATCCTTGCCATCGTGATGCGCCAGCCGCTGAAGATAGATCGGCCAATGGTCGGTTGGACAATCCTGCTTGGCGTGATGCAATTCGGGATGAACTACAATTTTGTCTATGCCGCTGAACATTATATCACCTCGGGATTGGTCGCAGTGGTATTCGCGCTGCTGATTGTGCCCAATGCGGTGCTCGCCAAATATTGGCTTGGACGGTCAATCGGCGGAGCGTTCATATTAGGCTCAGCAATTGCCTGCGTCGGGGTCGGGTTGTTGATGCTGCAGGAATACCGTGCGGCCCCTATGGGCGGGACCGATGCACTGCTTGGGCTATTGCTGGTGATATGTGCCGTCGCTACGGCATCGGTCTCCAATGTGCTTCAGGTGACGCCAAAGGTTGCGCGATACCCAACGATCACGATATTGGCGTGGTCAATGTTCTGGGCCAGCTTGGCCAATGCGGCTTTTGCGTTCGTCATGGATGGTCCGCCCGTCATCGACATGCGTCCCGGATATATCGGCGGTGTGCTGTATCTGAGCATCATCGGCTCGGTCGTAACCTTCCCGCTTTATTTTCGCCTCATCCATGACATTGGACCCGGCAAGGCTGCTTATACAGGCGTGGTCATTCCGGTCTTTGCGATGATCCTATCGACGATATTCGAAGGCTATGTCTGGTCGACATTGGCGATGGCTGGTGGAGCGCTGGTGGTGGTGGGCCTCGTCGTCGCAATGCAGACGCGTAAGGCTTAGGGCGCTGACGTTTTCAGGCAATGCAAACCAATCCCGCACTTTTATGCTATTGCTGGCGTGCGGCCAATAATGCGCTGAGGCCCTGCCGGTAATCCGCATATTTCGGCGTCCACCCGAGCAGCCGTTTCGCCTTCATATTTGAAACACGCCGGTTCTCGGCATAAAATCCGCGGGCCATAGGCGACAGCCCTGCCCCATCCAAAGTCATCAGGGGCGGCCATTCCTGCCCCAAAAGATCGCACGCATATTCGATGACGTCATTTTGCGACGCGGGAACATCGTCTGCAATATTATACACGCCAGCTGGCCCGTCGAATGCGGCAATGACGGCGCTAACAATGTCATCAACATGCACACGGCTGAAAATTTGTGCGGGCATATCGATACGGTGCGCCTTGCCATCTTCGACCCGTTCCAACGCCGATCGACCGGGGCCGTAAATGCCGGGCAAGCGAAAGACAGCGACGTCCTTGCGCAAGGCCTGCCACGCAAGGTCAGCATCGGCGCGCGCGGTTCGGCGCCCTTCGCCAATCGCCGCGCTTTCGTCGACCCACGCACCGCCGGTGTCGCCATATACACCGGTTGAGGACAAATAGCCGAGCCAAGCAACGTCACCACGTGCAATCCGGTCGCCATATTTCAAAAGCACGGGGTCGCCGCCCTCGCCCATAGGTGGAACGCTCGACAGGATATGTGTGGCGTTTTCGATTGCAGCACAGACGGCAGCTTCATCGTCAAAGGCAATCGCGTCGCCGCCACTCATCCGCCGCGTTCCGGTGACCTGCCAGCCGCTTTCACGAAGGCTGTCGGCGATACGCGAGGCGGTGTACCCCATTCCAAATATGAGCATGTGACGGTGCATCGGCATGGGTTCGCAATCTAATGGCTTGCCGTCAAGCGCCGCAGTTGCAATTAAGCGCAAAGGGAGAAACCAAGCCACGTGACCGTCGAAGTTATCAAGTCAAAATTACTGGGTGATATTGCGCACGGGTTCCTTGGCCGCGTCGGCGGTGTTTCGACGGGTATTTATGCAGGGCTGAACTGCAGCCTTGGTTCGGACGATGTGCGCGACGACGTCATCGAAAACCGGCGGCGTGCGGTTGCTGCCGTTATGCCCGGCGCCGCACTTGCGCGGGTGTACCAAATCCATTCGCCTGATGTGGTCACCGTCACTGGCCCCATTGACCAAGACGACCCGCCCAAGGCCGATGCGCTGGTGACGGATAGGCCGAATATCGTGCTTGCGGTCCAGACCGCGGATTGCGTGCCGGTGTTATTTGCAGACAGGCAAGCCGGTGTCGTTGGCGCAGCGCATTCGGGATGGAAGGGCGCATTCACAGGCATCAATGAAAACACGATATTGGCGATGGAAGCATTGGGCGCACAGCGCGAGCGGATAGCCTGCGCGATCGGCCCATGCATCGCGCAAAAAAGCTATGAGGTTGATTCAGCTTTCTTTGAACGTTTTGCCGACGCCAACCCCGAAAATGCGCGGTTTTTCCGTGATGGCAAAGCGGGTCATTATCAGTTTGATATCGAAGGTTATGTTGCCGCGCGACTTGCCGCCGCCGGTATCACAAGGGTCGAATGCGCGGGACAGGATACCTACAGCCAGCCGGAACGGTTTTTTAGCTATCGGCGCAGCTGCCACCGCAGTGAACCGGGCTATGGCGGACAAATGTCGTTGATTGGAATATGGAGCAATGATCGTGGCTGAATCGGGCATAACGCGGCAACGCTTTAAATCGATAATGGGCGGTTCCGCGGGGAATCTGGTCGAATGGTATGACTGGTTCGCGTACGCGACATTCAGCATTTATTTCGCGCCTTTATTTTTCCCTGAAGGCGATTTGACAGCCCAGTTGCTCAACACAGCGGCAATCTTTGCGGCTGGTTTTCTGATGCGTCCAATCGGTGCCTGGGTGATGGGTATCTATGGCGACAAGCATGGCCGAAAGGCTGGGCTTACTTTGTCCGTGTTGTTAATGGCGGGCGGTTCGCTCGCCATTGCCTTTGCGCCCACCTATGCGCAGGCTGGGGTTGTAGCGCCGACCATCTTGGTCATCGCACGGATGGTCCAAGGGCTGTCCGTGGGTGGGGAATATGGGTCAAGTGCAACCTATCTGTCGGAAATGGCCCCGGCGGCGCGGCGCGGTTTTTGGTCGAGTTTCCAATATGCAACGCTGAGCGGCGGGCAGTTGCTGGCCATTTTGGTCGCTCTGGTCTTGCAAGCGATATTGAGCGAGGCGCAAATGGGCGATTGGGGATGGCGCATACCGTTCGTGATTGGGTCAATTCTGGCCTTGTGGGTTTATCTTTTGCGCCGGACGATGTCTGAAACAAAATCGTTCACCAACATTGACCAGAAACGCGAACATTCATCGCTGAAGTTGCTTTGGCGTGACCACAAACGCTCCTGCATATTGGTCGCGGTGATGTCGGGTGGTGGCGGCCTCGCCTCTTATGCTTTCACTACCTATATGCTGAAATATCTGATCAACACCGCAGGTTTCGAAAAGCAAACTGCGACGTTGATCATCGCCGGCGTGTTGATTTGGTCCTTCTGTCTGCAGCCAATCGCAGGGATGCTGGCCGACCGCTTTGGGCGAAAACCGCTGCTGCTCATCGCAGGCGTAGGGGTCGCGTTGGTCGCAGTGCCAATCTATACATTGGTTGGCCAAGCGACCTCGCCCATCGTCGCGTTAGCGCTGATTCTGATCCCGATTACACTGCACGGCGGATATACCGCCAACAATGCAATGGTAAAAGCTGAGATGTTTCCCGCCCATATCCGCGCACTGGGCGTTGCATTTCCTTATGCGGTCGGGAACACGCTATTTGCCGGAACGCTGGAATATGTCGCTTTGTGGTTCAAAAGTACGGGCAACGAAACGGGGTTTTTCTGGTATGTCGCGATCTGCGTCGGTGCGACCGTTATTGCCTATCTGATGCTTCCTGAAACGCGCGACACGAGCTTAATCGAGGAAGATTAAGCCAAGCTCATCGCCGACTTCAAACAGGCCTTCGCTCAGGCTTTAGGATCACGCCAATCCAATATGGGCCAACCTTCGGAGGCAGCAAGGCGCGCCAGCGGTCCGTGCGGATTGGTGGCAAAAGGTTCATCGGCATAGCTGAGCAACGGGGCATCGGACACATGGTCGGAATAGGCACGGATGTGGCAGTTTTCGCGTGACAGACCATGGGTGTCCATCCAGCCTTTGACCCGTTCAAGCTTCGCCGCATCGTAACAATTATGCCCGTCAATGCGGGCGAGAACATGGCCAGTGCTGTCTGTGGCAAGGTCAGTCGCGATAACATCATCAAAGCCAAGCCGCTTTGCAATCGCGTCGACATATAGCCGGTACGACGCCGTTGCCATGACGTGGCGATAGCCCGCTGCCTTTTCCTCCGCCACACGCGCAAGCAGCTGCGGATAGACATTTTTGCCCACCACAATGTCAGCATGGCTTTCCAGATATTTGGCAAAACTGGCCCTTGGAACGCGGTGGCCGATCAGCAATGTCTGCGAAAACTGCTTTAACCGGGCCCGGTCCCATAGCTTCAGCGCATATAATGCCAGCCCAATCGGTAATAGCGGCGCAAGGAACAATCGCCACGGCGACTTGTTAAACGCCATATGCAGGAGGAACCCATTATAGGTGGCACGTCGCGTGACGGTCTTGTCCATATCATATATGGCAAGCAGCGTTGGTTTGGCGTCAGTCATCGGTCTGCTACAGGCATAATATAATGGAAGAAGTCTAGAGGCTTGTGATAGTTCCCTTTATACGCCAGTTATATGGCTATGGCTAACGCTGCAGAGTTCTTGCAAGAAGACCTGACCGATGGCGGGCAAATCCTCCGCTTATCGGGCAGCTTTACCATAGCTTTGATCGGCGATGTCGACGGCCGCTTGCGCGCTTTGTCGGCCAATGTGCAGAAAATCGATCTCAGCGCGGTTGAACATATGGATACGGTTGGCGCGTGGCTTGTGCACCGCACCGCAAAAGAGTCGGGCGCCAAAATCGTAGGTGCAGGTAAAGACGCCAATCGTCTGCTGCAGGCTGTGAGTGGCGCGGACCAGACAGATATACCGCCGCGACCGCATCCTCCATCGTTTGAGCGGTTCCTGGCCGAAGTGGGCCATAGTGTCATCATCAGCTTTACAACGCTTTTGCAGTTTCTGGGCTTTGTTGGGCAGGTTGTGAAGGCATCTTTCATACTTGCGATGAACCCCAGCCGTTTCCGTTGGCATGCGGTGGTCCAGCATTTTGACATGGTCGGTGTGCGTGCGTTGGGTATCATTGGCCTGATGAGCTTTCTGATCGGTATCGTCATTGCGCAGCAAGGTGCTGTCCAGTTGCGGCAATTTGGTGCGGAGGTATTCACCATCAACCTGATTGGCCGGCTCACATTTCGCGAACTGGGAATCTTGATGACCGCGATCATGGTCGCTGGTCGGTCGGGCTCCGCCTTTGCCGCGCAAATCGGCACGATGAAAATCACCGAAGAAATTGATGCGATGCGCACCATAGGTGTCGTGCCAGCCGAAGCCTTGGTTGTTCCACGGGTCATTGCAGCGGTCATGATGATGCCCTTATTGGGTATATTCGCATCGCTGATGGCCATTATCGGCGGCGGACTTTTGTGCTGGGTCGTTTTGGAAATTCCACCCGCAACCTTTGTGCAGCGCCTACGTGAAGTAACGCCGATGACCGATTTCTGGATTGGCATGATTAAGGCGCCCGTGTTCGGTGCAATCATCGCCATGGCAGGCTGTTTCCAAGGGATGCAAGTGCATGGCAATGCGGAGCAGGTCGGACTAAAAACCACTGCTGCAGTGGTGCAGGCTATATTCCTTGTCATCGTTCTCGATGCATTTTTCGCCATATTCTTTAGCGAAATTGGCTGGAACTAAACCATGGACCAGCCCAACATCATTTCCGTGCAAGGCCTTTGCAACAGCTTTGGCGAGCAGGTCATTCACCAGGATTTAAATCTCGAGGTCCGCCGCGGCGAGATTCTGGGTGTTGTGGGTGGGTCGGGTACGGGCAAGTCGGTGTTGATGCGGTCGATCATTGGGCTTCAAGAGCCCGTCGCCGGTAAAATCCGCGTTTTCGACGAAGGCATGATTGGCAAGGAAGAGGACGAGGCCAGCGACGTTCGGCGCCGGTGGGGCGTATTGTTTCAAGGCGGTGCGTTGTTTTCGACTTTGACCGTGGCTGAAAATGTGCAGGTCCCGCTGCGCGAATTCTATCCCGATTTCAGCAAGGCGTTGCTGGACGAAATCGCGCATTACAAAATTTACCTCAGCGGGCTTCCCGCCGATGCAGCCCATAAATTTCCATCCGAGCTATCCGGCGGTATGCGCAAACGCGCTGGCCTCGCGCGGGCTTTGGCGATGGACCCCGAGCTGCTGTTTTTGGATGAACCAACGGCCGGGCTCGATCCCATCGGCGCTGCAAACTTCGATAATCTGACGCGGGATTTGAAAGAAACCCTTGGCCTCACCGTATTCCTGATTACCCACGATCTCGACACGCTCTACGCCATTTGTGACCGGGTAGCCGTACTCGCGGATCAGAAGGTGATTGCGGTCGGTGCGATTGAGGAGTTGTTGGCCATCGATCACCCATGGATTAACGAATATTTCAGCGGACCACGCGGGCGGGCAGCACGTCGTGGCCATGACAAACACAACAACCCACAACCGCAATTGCATCAGCCAGGAAGGTCATAGGACAGTAAGATGGAGACCAAATCCAACTATGTGATGGTGGGCGCTATCACGCTTCTTCTTGTGGCCTTGCTCGCGGCATTCACCGTTTGGCTGTCACGCGCTGGCGAAGGCGGCAAGAAAGAATATGACATATTCTTCCAACAGTCAGTGAACGGTCTTGCCAAGGGCTCAGGCGTTTCCTTCTCCGGCGTGCCTGTCGGCGAAATCCAAAGCATTGAATTGTGGGAACCCGATCCAGAATTTGTTCGCGTTCGCATCACCATTAAGGACAGCGTACCCGTGCTTCTGGGCACCACTGCGACGATCAACGGCGTCGGCTTTACGGGCGTTTCTGAAATTCAACTGGACGGCGCGGTCAAGGGCGCACCTGCTTTGGTATGTCCAGAAGCCAACCCGAAATCAGCATGCCCGACCGGCGTTCCCGTCATCCCTACAAAGCCAGGGGCCTTGGGGGAATTGTTGAACAATGCGCCGTTATTGTTGGAGCGGCTTTCAGCGTTGACCGAGCGGTTGACAAACATTCTGTCGGACAAGAACCAGCAATCCATTGAGCAGATATTGGACAATGTCGAAAATCTGTCGGGCACGCTTGCTACACAAGCACCTGATTTGCGTGCTACAATTCAGGAATCGCGGATCGCGTTACAAAAGGCAGGCCTTGCCGCAGATGAAATCACCAAAATGGCGGGCACCACCAATAAGCTGCTGGATAGCGATGGCCGTCCCATGTTGGTTGAACTGCGTAAAACGCTTCGCTCCGCCAATGGCAGTCTGGCTGCGCTGGAAACGACGTTGAACAATGCCAACCCGGCAATTGAAACGCTAAACACGCAGACATTGCCAGAGGTTACGCAATTGGCGCGCGACTTACGCGAACTGTCTGTTTCATTGAAGTCCGTCACCGACAAGGTTGATCAAGGTGGTATTGGCAGCGTCGTCAATGCACCGGCATTACCCGATTATCAACCTGGCAGCAGGAAACAAAAATGATGTTCAGCAAATTATCCAGCGCACGCTTATTGGCCTTACCCGTCATTCTCAGCCTCGGTGCTTGTGTAAGCTTCGAGACGAAAGCGCCGCCGTCCATGCTCGTGCTGACAGCCGACAACAGCGTGGCTGCAGGTGCAGCCCGAACGGCATCGGCGACGGACGCCTTGGTCATCCAAACGCCGGAGGTGCCACGCAAGCTCGACACGAACCGCGTGCCTGTCCAGATCGACGCCAGCAGCATTGCATATGTTAAGGATGCGTTTTGGGCCGACAAGCCGGCCCGGCTGATGCAGCAGCTGTTATCCGAAACGGTTTCCGCAAAAACCGGTCATCTGGTGCTCCGTGAAGTCGATGCCGGCGGCAAAGCAGCGCAATTTATCTCGGGCAGCCTATTGGAATTTGGTGTGGACGCCGCAACCAATGAAGCGGTGGTCGTCTTTGACGCGGTAAACATCACGCGCGGCAACCCCACCGAAAAACGCAGATTTGAAGCCCGTCGACCCGTCGCTGCTGTTGAAGCTGCGCCTGTTGGCGCTGCGTTGAACGAAGCGGCAAATGACGTGGCGTTGCAAATTGCCGAATGGGCGAACTGAGCGCTTCAGCTTGACCTAACGCGCAAAGCCCTCTGGTTCTGGCCAGCCCTTTGCGTATGTCGCCATCACTTTGAATAACGCGCCCATGGATTCACGGGCCACAAGCCTGCTGCGCGCGGCGGAAATCTCCGTGGCCCGATCAGGATTTGCCTGCGCCAAGCTCATGGCGCGCTGATCGATACCCAATCCCGACAACCAAGCACCCTGATCGCACGGCCCCGCAACGTTGAGGCCAGATCTTTGTGCGCAGAGCGAAAGCGCATGGAAGTTCACATGT
>NZ_JBIIMC010000053.1:0-6704 GCF_044338195.1 Sphingorhabdus sp.
GACGGGACTGAATTTTTTTGCGTATCAGGCATTCACTGGCTGGGCGACAACCTATCTTAAGGAAGACCGCGCCATTCCTGATACGGTCGTTGGGGATGTGCTGGGCTGGCAGTTTATTGGGGCAGCCATTGGTGGCCTCGTCTGGGGCTTCATCAGCGACCGTTTCGGTCGTCGCAACGCTGCTTGGGGATTTGTTGCTGCAGCGGTAATTATACCTGTTTATTTGTTCATACCGATGCCTATTGGTCTGCTTGAGCTAACAGGCTTTACCTATGGTGTGATGTTGTCGTGTAGCGCGATCTGGGGACCATGGCTGTCAGAGCTATACCCGCCACATTTGCGATCAACTGCCGCATCGATTTTCAACTGGGGCCGTGTAATCAGCATGACCGCTCCGCTCATTACTGCACCACTAGCAGAGGCGTTCGGCCGTGCACCCGTAATGAGCCTGGCTTCAATCAGCTTTCTCGCTGCGGCAGTTATTTGGTTGCGCATGCCTGAAACGGTGGCGCGGCGGAGATAGTCTAGAAGCCGACAGTCTGCTCCCGGCCCACAACAAGACACATATGGCACGTCATGCTGATCGACATCTATTTCGCGCAATCAACCGAGCAAAATAATATGTAAGAAGGAACTGTGGGTCCCATAACTCAGAATAGGGGGGGTGCCACCCCGGTGGGGTGTTGTTGGCTGGGTTTTTCGAAGGGGGTGGGGGTAGTTGTTGGTAGCGCACCCACAGACCAATAACAGGATATGTCCGTCAAAAGTCCGACCTACATTTCAATTTCCCCGAAGGCAAAGGTGTCAAACCATTGAAATATATGGTGAGCCCTGCTGGGTTCGAACCAGCGACCTACTGATTAAAAGTCAGTTGCTCTACCGACTGAGCTAAGGGCCCCCTAGCGGACCGCGAATTGGTCCGTGCGAGAGCGCTCCCCCTAATGGCGGGAACTTGTGCGGTCAAGCGCCTTTGGTCGGTTAAATCGCGATTGTAGCTGCCTGATGGTCAGGCCCGTCAGCGGCTCACGCCAATCGGGGGCAATCATGGCCGCAGGGGTCAGGACAAATCCCCGCGAACGCAGGCCGGGATGGGGAATGGCCAAGGCCGGATTGCTGTCCGCCCATGCGCCGCCGGACCACAATAGGATATCCAGGTCGAGCACACGTGCCCGCCAGCTTTGGCCGCGCCGGACGCGACCGAAATGGTGCTCAATCTCTTGCAGGCGTGCCAGCAGAGCAGGGGGCTCAAGATCGGTGGACACAACCGCCGCCGCATTTGCAAACTGGCGTGAGGAGGGCCCCATAGGGCTGGATTGGATCGTCGCCGAATGCGCGAAGACGTCGATATCGTCCATTTCCAACGCGGCGACCGCTTGCACGATGATCTTGTTTGGCGCGCCAATGATTGCATGTGGCTGATTAGAGCCAATGCCGATGAGGTAGAGATGTGACAGTTTAGATATCCTCTGCAAGCCGGCTGTATAATTGCGGGCGCCGATCGCGGAAGAAGCCCATGCTTGCGCGGTGGGCGCGGGCTTGATCCAAATCGAATGTTGCAACCAATATGCCGGTTTCCGCATCATCTAAATCGCAGACGACATCGCCCCATTCGTTGGCGATGAAACTGGTGCCATAGAATTTTTGTGCCAGACCGCCATGGTCGGCTTCTGCGCCGATGCGGTTTGCGGCGATGACCGGCATGCAGTTTGATACCGCGTGGCCCACCATGGCCCGGCGCCACATGTGCCGTGTGTCTAATGTCGCATCCTGTGGCTCTGCGCCAATGGCGGTGGGATAGAAAAGCAGCTCTGCACCCATCAATGCCATGGCCCGCGCACATTCGGGATACCATTGGTCCCAGCAGATGCCGACGCCGATTTGCGTGCCAAAGACTTCCCAAACTTTGAACCCGGTGTTTCCAGGGCGGAAATAATATTTCTCCTGATAGCCCGGGCCGTCGGGAATGTGGCTTTTGCGATAGATGCCGATAATTTCGCCATCGGGACCAATCATCGCGACGCTGTTATAGAAATGTGCGCCATCACGTTCGAAAAAGCTTGTGGGAATGGCAACGCCAAGTTGCTTGGCAAGTTTCGCCATTGCGATGACGGACGGATGCTCAAGCGTTGGCCGCGCCAGCGCGAAATGTTCTTCCTCCTGCGTTTTGCAGAAATAGGGGCCTGAAAACAGTTCAGGCGGCAGGATGATATGCGCGCCTTGCTCTGCGGCCTGTGACACGAGGTCACATACGGCATCGATGTTTTCGGCTTCGCTTGCCGATAGGGGCAGTTGCAACGCGGCAACGGTGATATTTCGGGTCATGCGGCGTCTATAGCCGGACGCCGAAACGCGCTGCAATCATGATTGTTACCAGATACAATAATATTGTCGTTGCTATGCCAGCGGTCAGTACGCGCCACAAGCGATGCCCCAACCGCAAAATTCACGGCATTAAGAGGGGTATCGGCTAGCTGGGCAACGCTAATGCAACAATTAGGGCCGTTTTTTGAACAACAATGTCATGCGGTCGGTTTCACCGATGGCTTCGTACTTCGCACGGTCGACGTCTTTCAAACGCAACGCTGGCGGAAGCGTCCAGACGCCATCGGGCCAATTTGCGCTGTCCTTTGGATTAGCGTTGATTTCGCTTTTCGCGACCAAGTCAAATCCATTCACTTCCATGAACTTGATGATGTCGGCCTCACGCATATAGCCTTTGGTGCCATTGGAGTAGCTGAACGGCGCATCTGCCTTGGCGCGATGCTGTTCGATTCCCAGCAAGCCATCATCCTTCAACAGGTCGCGCATCGCCTTGATTTCGGAATCTGCGATGTTCCAGTTCATCATATTGTGCAGCATACGCATCACAATTATGCGGTCAAACGACCCCTTTGCGCCCTCTGGAACTTCGCTGAGCGAAAACGCGTTGAAATCTGTCGCCGGACGTCCGGATACTGCCGCGACATCGGCAGGAAACTTTGCAATGTTCGCCGCGATGCCGGCTTTCTGTTGATCGCTGAAATGGCTTTTTGTGCCGAAATACAGGCCGGTATATTTGCCTTTTTCGTTCACATAACGAC
This sequence comes from Sphingorhabdus sp., assembly GCF_044338195.1. GTDB lineage: Bacteria > Pseudomonadota > Alphaproteobacteria > Sphingomonadales > Sphingomonadaceae > Sphingorhabdus_B. The sequence goes on from NZ_JBIIMC010000053.1 coordinate 3,081, forward strand.
CAAGGATACGCGAAACCCATGCGCCACCCGGCGCATATTCACCAATGACGTGGTCAGGGTGCAACCGGAAGAATTCGAACGTTTCGGCCGGATGGCGATATTGATCGCGCTTGGCATCTGCACCGCGCGCCGGGTCGGCGAGGATTTTTGCAAGCCGCTCGCTATGTTCCTTATGCATTTTGTGATGCTCGGCTTTGCTCATGCTGTGGTGGTCAGCATAAGCGGGTGCTGCAAGCGCTGTGGCGGCGAGGGCAATTAGAAAAGTCTTTTTCATAGGGGGCGTCCTCTTGGTTGGTTGTTTTGGGAATATGCAATGTTTCGCGTTGATATCCAATAGCGTCAAATAGGTACTTGTTGGCTGGAACAGTGAAAGCTTCCGCCGCCGGTTAATACCGCATCCGCCATGACGCCGATAACGTCGCGTTCGGGGTAGATGTTTGCCAACACTTCGATTGCGGCATCATCGTTCACGCCGCCATAAATAGGTACGACGATGCTGCGGTTGCCAATGTAGAAATTCATATAGCTTGCCGGCACGATTTCCCCGTCTTGTTCAAAACGGCCAACCGAGGGCATCAGTGTCACTTTGCATCCGAACGCTTCAGCGCGCGCGCGGGCATCTTCAAAGACGGCGCGGTTTGGATCGCCGGGGCCGGCGCTGCTGGGAACCACAATATGGTTCGGGCCAACAAAGCGTGCCAAATTATCAATATGGCCGTCGGTATGGTCGTTGGCGAGGCCGTCGCCGAGCCAAAGCAAACGTTCTATCCCCAAGTCAGCGTGCAGCCGGTCTTCAATCGCGGCCTTATCAAGTGTTGGGTTGCGGTTGGGGTTTAACAGGCAATCAACCGTCGTCGCGGCAAGACCTTCACCGTCGACATCAATGGATCCGCCCTCAAATATCCAATCCGCCTGTGCAATTTCAAAACCGAAATCTGCCGCCAATTCATGGCCAATGCTTGTATCGCCGGGATAGTCGAACCGGTTTCCCCAGCCATTGAAGCCGAAATTACGGGCAATCCGCCGATCCCCATCTTTCACGATGATGCAGCCCGTGTCACGCAACCAGACATCGCCGATGTGGCGCAGCTCGACATGGACGCCAGCGTCAACTAGTCCCTTTGCGACGGCCATGGCCTCTGCGTTGCCGGCAATCACATGCACCCGCTCACCTTTGCCCGATGCGTGCACCGCATTGGCAAAGGCGGCCATCTGCTGCTGTGCGCGTTGGAGCGGCGCACCCCAATATTCCGCAGAACTGGGAAAGCCAATCCAGACGGCTTCATGGGGCGCCCATTCGGCGGGCATACGGAAGGTCATTGGCTTATTTCCCGTTGCGGCTCTTGTCGCGGACAGCGCGGAATTCGTCGCCGTCGTTCCAGTTTGGCCACGCGTCGGTCATCGCCAGCATCCGGCCAACACGATAATATAGTTTCAAGTCGGACATGACGCCCGACCAATCCCATTTTTCGTCAAATTCGTCGCCGGGCGCGTGGTAACGGTTCTTTTCATAATCCTCCGCTGCGGCCATCGCCGCGGCTTTACCGCCGGTGACAAGATCGTCTCCGCCTTCGAAATACACCATAGGCACGCCAAGCTTGGCAAAGCTGAAATGGTCAGAGCGATAGTAGAAGCCCTTTTCCGGTGTTGGTTCCATTTCCGGCGTCCGTCCTTCGGACTTTGCGGCAGCCTCAAGATAGAGATCAAGTTGCGATTTGCCTTTGCCGATGACGGTTAGGTTTTTCGCGGGGCCCGACATGGAAAACGCATCCATGTTCACGCCGCCCACGGTTTGCGAAAGCGGGAAGATGGGGTTTTCGGCGTAGAATTTCGAACCAAGCAGGCCGCTTTCTTCCGCAGTCACCGCAAGGAACACGACCGAACGCTCCGGCGCGCCGGCTTTTGCAAAGCCTTCTGCCAATGCGACCAGTGCCGCAGTGCCGGTGGCATTGTCGACTGCACCGTTACAGATGTCGTCGCCATCGGGCGCGGCCGTGCACCGACCGAGATGGTCCCAATGCGCCGTGTACAGCACATATTCGTCAGGGCGCTTGGTGCCTTTCATGACACCAACGACATTCTTGCTCGCCTTGCGCGCGATGTCATTTTCAAAGTTCATCGACGCGGTCAGGTTCAGCGGAACCGCCTTAAAGCCTTTTTGCTTGGCGGCGGCCATTTGCTTGTCGAGATTCTGACCAGCGGCGGCAAAAATTTGCTTCGCTACGGATTTCTGGATCCAGCCATTGGCTTGGGTCTGGCTCTTTCCCCCATCTTTTGACTGCGCCAGGAATTGCGTGCCTGTCCAACTGGAGTTGACGACATTCCAGCCATATGCCGCAGGGGCAGTGTCGTGGATGATCAAAACGGCAGCTGCACCCTGACGCGCAGCCTCTTCATATTTATATGTCCAGCGTCCGTAATAGGTCATGGCCTTGCCACCGAATGGGCCATCAAGACCTTCATTTTCGAAATCGGGGTCATTGACCATGACGACGACGGTTTTGCCCTTAACATCGACGCCGGCATAATCGTTCCAGCCCTTTTCAGGGGCGACAATGCCGTGACCGACAAAGACCATTTCGCTTTGATTGATATCGGTTTTGGGTGTCTCGCGGTAACTGCCAATGACATATTCGTTGCCATAGGCAAATGACATGGCCTTGCCGCTGCGGTCGGAAATCGTGAGCGGTGACACATTTTTCGCGGTAATTTCGATCAGTGGCACATCTTGCGTCCAGCTGCCATTATTGCCAGGCTCAAGTCCTGCCGCTTTATATTTGGATATCAGATAAGCGACGGTCTTCTCTTCGCCAACGGAACCCGGTGCGCGGCCTTCATAGCTGTCGAGTGACAATTCGCGTGTCACGTCCTTCATCGTCGCTTCGGAAAGCGCGGGGACTTCGACTTGCGGCAGGGCGTCCATGGAGACGTCCAGCGACGCATCCTTTTGACAGGCGGTCGTGAGAGCCAGAACAGATACAAGGGCCAGAGACAGCAGGCGCATGAAATTCTCCTAAGGGGGAAAGATTATTGCGCGCCTTCTGCCAGACCCGCCGGTCAGGCTCAAACAAAAAAGGCGGCCACAAGGACCGCCTTTTTCGTAAGATTGTTTGTAAGATTAACGCGAATAGAATTCGACGACCAAATTTGGTTCCATCTTAACGGGGTAGGGCACTTCGTCGAGCGTTGGGATACGCGCGAAGGTAACCTTGTCGTTGCCGTCTACAGACACATATTCTGGAATGTCACGCTCAGCGAGGCCTTGTGCTTCGATAACCAAAGCCATTTCCTTGGCCTTGCTGCCGAGGCTGATGACGTCACCGACAGCAACCTGACGGCTGGCGATGTTGCACTTCACGCCGTTGACGCGAATGTGGCCATGGCTAACGATCTGGCGTGCGGCGAAAATGGTTGGGGCGAACTTGGCGCGGTATACAACCATGTCCAAACGACGCTCGAGCAGACCGATAAGATTCTGCGAGGTATCGCCCTTCATATTGCTGGCTTCCTGATAGGCACGCTTGAACTGCTTTTCAGTTACGTCGCCATAATAGCCCTTAAGCTTCTGCTTGGCGCGCAGCTGAATACCATAATCGGAAAGCTTGCCTTTACGGCGCTGACCAT
>NZ_JBIIMC010000011.1:0-65811 GCF_044338195.1 Sphingorhabdus sp.
TCCCATGTTCATATTTCAAATCAGAAACACGAAACTATCAAACACAGGCGGACATGTATCAATCTGCTGCTGAAATTGTGAATGCACAAAGTTCAGATGGATCCGGAATTGTAAAAGGAATATTTAGTTGGGGATATCACTATCTAGATAACCCTAGAAAAAAAGACGTAGTAAATGATACCTGCTATGATTTTTCAGCGAGCATCAGAAATAAGCCAGCTGAGGCAGTACTGAGTTACTGGTTTAAGGGGTGGTGAATTATTGCTTCAATCAAGCTGAATGACGCAGCACTAGGACTACCGTTCAAAGGCAATAGTCGGAGTGATGTTCTAGGCTTTGCAACTAAACGCTTAACCTAGATCAAGCCCGTCGTATAAATCGCACAGCCACAGTCATCGCCAACACTATCGCTGCGAGAACAATGGCCGCGCCCAACACATCACCAACGAAGATAGCGGTAATCGCTTCAATATCTGCCTGCTGTTTGCCCATTCCCCACATCAGTGCGTTAAGAACAGCAGAATTTGCTGCAGCGCCGGAAACAGACAATGCAACCACGTGCCAACCGTTCAATCCATTCAGGTCATGACTAATCGTGAACAACTGCTTGCAGAACAAGACTGCAATCAATGGTGCAGCCCCTGACGATATAGACAGCAGAATCTCGTAATTGAAATCGTTAGGGCTTGCATGGGGTAGCGTAAGATAGGCTCCAAGCATCAGCCCTACGCCTCCGCGCATTCCTAATACCAAAACAGCGATCATGCGAAATGCGGCGGGCAAAAAAATCCAATGTGCGCGTTCAGAAAAAGAGGCATGAGAGAACAGCCACATATTTAGGTTGAACACAGCAAGCCAGAGTAATGCCACGCCGCAGATTGCGAACACTACGCGCAAAATTCTCTCCCCAGAGATGCTCATGCAGAACGAGTATCCGCGATGATTTGCTCTAGGCCATCTTCCAGTTTCCGAATATAGAGTAATGATGCTTTGGTTGGTCGAATATGTCTTACTCGCTTATCATTCAGAGCTACGTCTAATGCGATGATACCCTTGTCCTTCAAGGCAACCAAACGGCGGTATGCTGTAGTGGATGAAGGGTAGCGTGGGTCATTAATCACTTCTCCGACGGTCAATGTCGCTGAGCCGTACCAGCGAACAATCAAATCGTTCAAAAGCAGCTCTTCTTCTGCATTCAGCAGCTCAAATGGTGACAGGTCGCGGATTGCGCTCATTAGATTTAGAAAGCGGGCGAGGGTGGAGGAAATTTTCATAATGGTTGTATTATTTTTTTTTAAAGCCGCATTGGGAGTTTTTTCTCAGTTTTGTTCTATACAAAAACATAGCCTCTGTGTAATTCATCCCATTATTGAAAGCAATTCATTAATCGACGCTGATTATATTAGCAGTAGGTGCGTTGTATATGAATTGAAACATTCTGTTCGCAGAGGCGTGCTGTGCCGTTGAAGCAATTTTGGAGACCCGGTAGTGAAATTTAGCGAAGCTGTCCAAACTTGCTTTGGAAAATATGGCACATTCGAAGGCCGCGCATCGCGATCAGAGTTTTGGTGGTTTTATCTAGCAAACATCGCTGTTGTGTGGATAGCAAATTTCGTTTTTTCTGTGACGGGATATATGACCGGCGGCCAAGAGGGCGCTCTCATTTTATCGAACTTGATGCAGTTCATAATAAATCTAGTTTTCTTTATTCCATTCTTGGCAGCTAGCTCCCGCAGGTTGCATGACACCAATCGCTCAGCGTGGTGGGTGCTGCTAATGTTGACGATTATCGGACTAATTCCATTAATCATGTGGTGGGCGCAGAAAGGCGACCAGCTTGCAAATAGTTATGGTCCGCCAGCCACACTTGAGGATCAACCGTCTCTGGTCCCCATCCCAATAACGCAACAAGAAGAAGTTGCGTCTTTGAAATCCGCACCTCCAAGGCCGCAGATCAAGTCGAAGGCAGCAGCTGCCAGTTCCGCGACAACAAGTGATCCTGTGATGTCAGCAGCGGAGCCATACATGCCCACTACCCAGGTAGGCGTCGCGAATGCTCCGTCTGCCCCACTTAATCAATTGAGCAATGGCGTTGTTCCAACAAGCCCTCGGTCGGGCACATCTACTGGGGCCATTATAATCGGTGTTGTGGTCGTTTTGATCGCAATTATCGCTGCGGCATTATACCTAAAGCCTTGGAATTCAGGTGCTACAAACACCGACCCCCAGGCCCCCGCGGCCCTGACAGAGACAAAATCTCCGATTGCTGACCCCGCCGAACCACAAGCCGTCGCCACCCAGGCAACTCGCAAGAACAATCAAAAATCAAAAGCTCCTAGCATTGATACCATCGAGGCAGGAGATGTCTCAATTCAGGAAGATGAAAACGGTAACGTTCGAATCCGGGCCGGCGACATCACCATAGAGGAATGAATTTAATGCGACTTACGGCTTTTTATGCGGCGACTGCTATAGCCACGCTGGCATTGGTTACATCAGTTCCGGCTCGCGCAGCCGAGATGCGTGGCGAAGGCCGAGCGCCGATGACCAAGGATGCTAATTCCACACGCGCGCTTGCCGAAGTTGAAGCACGTAAGGATGTCATTCGCAAACTGCTATTGACCGTAACAACCAAGGCAAATGCAAAGGCCGTTGCCGAAGAGGACATTACAAGTCTCGCGCAACAGATACCTTCAAGCGCTATAATTACACGAGAGCCAAACCCTATCGGCAAGGAATATATACTTGCCATCACAGTAGACATTGATGGCGGCTGGCTTATCAAGCGTATGCAGGATATGGAAATTCAGCTTCCCTCAGAAGCGGTTCAGGCACGTATCATGCTCGTCCTTGATAGCTATATTGAAGTCGCGACCGACTCTGCCAAACCACAAAGTGAGGTTGTCGAGTATCGCAGAGAAATAGGGTCATCTTTTTCCGATAAAAGCATTGATGCATATTCCGAAAAGGAAAAATCTGCATCTTCCGAAAGCCAGAAGAGCGCCGCGAGCGCGCGGGGTTCCAGCGCGGCTGGCTACAGTAACCGTTATGGATCCGCTGCAGGCTCTTCGCGCGTCAGCGGAAGTGCTGCAAGTTCCAGCAAAAGTTCTGCAGCTTATTCCAACTCCATCAGCGCGGTCAGCAAAGCCAATGTGCAGGCCGAGGAGCGTGACAATACTTACTATCGCAAGGAAGTGATTTACCAAGGTGGCGTTGGGGTAAGCGGTTCGGCTAATGCGGCGGCTGCCAAGCTTAAGGAAGAACTGCGAGCTTATGATGTTGTTATGGAGGCTCCGACGAGTGCGCTGAGCAGATTTCAAGTCAAGGAGTTCGGCGAGCTGCAAAATGGTTCATCGCTACAGTGGGAGCAGTTCCGGAGCTTTGCGTCCGGCAGCGGATTCAATTACATAGTTGGCGGAAAATTAGAGATTACAAAAGAAGGTTATATCGACGATCAACGGCTGCATATCTGCTCAGGAACAATGTCAGTCGAAGGTTTCGGCACTAACGATGGTGTGCCAGGTGTAACCGATGGCAGCGCACTGGGTAAATCCTCAGGCGACAGTGAGCAAGGTTGCCAACGCAATTTAGCCGACCTGTTAGCAAAACAACTAGCCGACAAGATAGGGCCCCAGATACAGCGCACATGGCGCCAGCAATCGCTAAAAGCGTCTAACGCCAGCGACGCTCAGTCGCGCGCAGCAAGCGAGGGGGCTGAGTATAATTTATCGTTTAAATCACCGGCTTTTAACCTGCAATCTACGCGCTTGATCGTAAGTACCTTGAATGGTTTGGAGAGCATTCAAAAGCCAATTGTCACTGTTAGCAGTGGCCCAAGGGAATTGGTTTACCGAGTTAAGTATAAAAGCACGGACGGGCAGGACCTTGGCATGGCGGTACTTGGCGCACTTGCCGATAAAGACCCCGCCCTAGGCCAATCCCCTTTACCAACCCTGTCCGGCCAGACGGTTACGGTCTGCCTGGTTTCATGCCAATGAGGCTTTGGCCGAGAGCAACCTGGGCACTTGCTGGCGTTGTATTAACGGCAACATCAGTGCAAGCTAACGGCCTAAAAATATGGTTGGCGCCGGGTATGGCCGGATATGGTGAATCCAACTGCCCACCGCCAAGCGCGGATGGGCGTGCCCGAGCTGTGACGACCATAATCGATCAGGACCTTTGCAAAGATTTCCAACAAAATAAGGCATATTTCGAATCTCAGTTCAAAGAGAATATGGCCATAGATTTCGCTGGTCTTATTGAGGAGAAGCCTGGGCAGAGCCTCTCTGAGGCTACAAGTTTATCGCGACGTGCCGATGGTACGCTGGCGGCATCAATCCATCTCAGCCAGCTTGGAATATGGAAAGTACCAAGAAATAATGGAACGACTGTCGGGTACTTACCGATTAGTATCTCCCTGTTGCTCACAAATATAAAAACGGGCGAAGTTGTTTTTACAGATACGTTGACCACAATTACTCCGTTCACAGCCGAGAACCAAAATGTTGTGACGGTGGCGCGCGAGCTGCTGCCAAAACAAATGGCCGACGCCATCGGGGAGCTAGTGCAACAAGCGAAAAAACGCTTCAAGCCGGAGCCTGTCAGCGCGACCGCACAGGGCAGAATAGGCAAATCCTATGTCCTAGACAAAGGTAGAACCGCTGGCATCATCGCTGGTAACCTTTTGGACAGCGGATCGAACCAAGTCATAGTAGACTTCGCTGGTTCCGATTATTCGATAGTTCGTCTTGTTAATCCAGAGAGCCCCCTCGAAGATAACGCTGTCCTCCGCAAACAAAATTTGCGGCCGGCCCAATTTTTGTCGAAGTTACCCGCAATGGTCGTGATCGGCCAAACGCCCGAAGGGATGTCACCGGCTTATCTGAAGCTGACGTTTGAAAATAAACTTGGGTCTGCAAATATTTTTAACGTTGTTTCAGTGAACCCAAGCTTATCCGATATTCGAACCCTCGCTGGAACTGCAGCGGAGACTAATGCCGCGAGCGAAGCGCGTCCAATCCCAGAGTATTTTGTTTATCTCGAGAGCTTTGTCCTCGAACCCACGGAGTTTCCAACTAACATCCCCAATCGGACGATAAAGACATATGAAGCATATAGTTTTGGCTATGTAACAGACAGAACCGGGCGCGTAATTCACGCGCAAGTTGCGAACGACCGCATTACGGATGAAACGAGCGGCATCAGCTTTCCTAAGCAGCAGCGCCAAGAAACCGTGGTCACAAATTCAATCGACAAGTTAGTTACACAGATTGGATTGGAATTTAAACTTAATAGCCTCCGCCTTCCTGTCTCAAAAGCAGACGGACAGTTGGTGATCAGCGATCCAAGCGGAACGCTTACCGACGGCGCAACAGGCAGTGTGCTCCGAAATGCCGGACGTTTTGGTAGCATCAAAGTCCCCATATGGCGGTATGTCAATGAATCCATTGCCATCGCGAAAGACGGTCGCTTTTTACTACAAAAAACTTCCGATCCTTTCGATGACCCGACAAGCAGCGGAGATGTATTCACAGTCGAAAGCGGCGGCGACAAACCGAGTAGCTCAGGGACTGTGTACGGATTATGCAAAACTTCGGAGGGGTTGCCAGCAAGCGATCTTTCCGCAGATCCGTTATTTAGAGCCATTGGCAGATCCAGATTTTATCAAGCCACCCGCGTGCCATTGTATATCGAAGATATGCCGAACCAGGCAAGTGAACTTTTAAGAGGCTTTAAAGACAGCGGTCAGGGTTATGGCATCACCCAAAATCGCAATGCCGATTTATGCATTAAGACAATTTTTCGGTCGACCTACTCGGGCCCGGCCAAGGCGGGAAAAGGGCTTCAGGCAGAAACGCACAATATGGTCATGGGCTTCAATATTCTCAGCGACAAAGCCGAAAGGCTCACTGGGTATGGGGTCGCAATGGATTTAACAACCAGCCCCCTCCCGAACGAGACGCCATCTTCCGATATACAATTTAGCACGCTGCGAGAATTCGCCGCGCAATTCGATAAAAACGCTAGCACAATTGCAGTTAAAGTACCCTTACCACAGACGGAGAAGAGCAAATGAAATCTTCAAAATTACTTATAGCTTCAGCAGCAATGCTTATCGCTGCTGCCGCTGCGCCAGCGCAGGCCCAGTTGGGCGGACTTAAACCTAAAATTCCTGGGCTTGGCGGCGGCGGGGGAAGCGCGTCAACGGTCAGCGCAGCTGATATTGACGCTTACCTCGACCGAGCACAAAAAAATGCAGATACGCTGACATGGTCTTATGAGCTGGTAAAGCAGGCCCAAGCTGGCAAAGTAGACATTGCCGCTTTGGCAGCCAAAAGGAAGGAGTATCTAAGCATTCCCAATCCTAAGGATAGGAACGCAAAGCTCGCCGAGCTTAATAAAGCTGATGATAAATCAAGCGCCATGACAGAGCAATCTGCTGGAGATATTGAAAAAAATATTGCAGCTCTGAGTCCCGCAGTACGGGCTCAAGTAGGCGCCGCCCTTTTTAACTTAGCAATCGCCATTCCAAGGGCAGCCCAGCTCATAAGTGAAGCTCCAAATCTTATAAAGGGATTGGGCACAAATCCAGCTGCATTAGGCAATATCGGAAAGTTAAAAAATGCCGCTGGATTGCTAGCATCGCAAGTCAAATCCACAGCACAAATTGCTCCATATTTGCCAAAATTGATGTCGGCAGCGAAAGTGAAGCCTCCAGTAGATGCAAAAACTTCTAAAACCGTGCCGCTGGACGGCATCACTTGAATAAATATTCCGGTTAGGTTTGAAATCGAAAAATCTTCTGCTGCCCTTTTCGTCGTACCAAAATTTACGGCGCAAAGGGTGGCAAAAGAACGTTCTTCTGCAAATGGCAGACATGCGTGACATGATCTTGCCAAGTTAACAGCCGTCGGGAATTTTGTATCCGAAACCTGGGGGCGATAGCGATGTTAGCATAGCCAACGCTTTCTGCATCGGAGCCATGCCAATGCCGGTCCCGCAGCAGAACTTCTCTCACGCCGCCAGCGGCGACCGATAAAGCTGCGAAATAATATCAGCTACTTTCCGTGTCAGAAGAAGCCCTAGCTTATTTTGAAACGCCCGCACCCATCAGCACTGCAATCCGGATATTTTTCAATTCTTTTAAGCCTCATTCCTTTGGAAATGTTGAATTATTTGCCGTTCATAATCGGTTCAAAGACCAGTCTTATGTTGTGCCCCAGTGCTAAATTTTACAATCAATTTTCTGGAAAGGTGGACGATATGACGAAGAAGATTTTCCTGGTCCTTTTGAGCTTATCGATAGCAACGCCTGCGGTAGCTGGCGGCAGGGGTGAGTATAATAATGGCAATAATTCCAGTTATGGAAACCAATATAACTCTGATCGCGGGCGCTCTGATTACCGCGACCACAGACGTCGGGGTAATAACAGCGGAAAGGCACTGGCACTTATTGGCGGCGTGATTTTAGGGGCTGCCATCGCAAAAAGTGCAGAGCGCAACACGCGCAAGGTTTACTATGCCGAGCGCACTTACACGCCACGATGCTATAATCAGGAAGTTACCGAGCGGACCCTTTCTGGGCGCCTCGTGACCTACACAGAGACCTTCTGCGATTAGGAGACTTTCATGTGACCAGCTCACATGGGTAACAACAATGCTGGCGCCCCAATTGTAACAGTGGATAGACGGAGGTCATGTCCGTTACGTCCGTCATCAAACTGCATTCTAGCCTGAATTCAAACGAGGTTCGCACCCTCAGAGATAAGCAGCTTCCCATATAAAGCCTTAGCTATCTGGATCGCTTCATACGCGTTCGGGGCAGTGACATAATGTTTACCAAAGCGAGCCTCTAGCTCATTCTTTTTTCTGAGCATTGGCTTGGTTGCTTAGAAGGCTCATGCGTAAACTACGATATATTAAAACAGAGCCAAGTCGCGGTGCAGTCGCAATATGTGCGAGTAGATTGCAGAATGCCGCTCATCGATCGTTGGCTTTTGCGCGCCGTGCATCTGCCGCGGGCAAAGAAAAAGCCGGAGCAGTTATGCTGCCCCGGCTCATTCTGCCCTGAGGTTGTCAGGATATTAGAACTTGTACTTCACCGATGCACCGTAAGTGCGTGGTGCGTTTGGATAGCCAGAAATCGAACCGGACTGCACAACGCTTGGGAAAATAACGGACAGATATTGCGCATCCGTCAAGTTGCGGCCCCAAAGCGAGAATTGCAGACCAGTGTCGAAACGCAACGTTACCGCTGCACTCAGGTCGTTAACTTCACGCTTATATTGGGCGTCAGCTGGGTTGTCGTTCATCACGGTGTTGGATTCATTGTGGTAATCGGCATTGAAGACCAGCGCTTTGCCGTCGTTCAAGTCCGCCGTGTAGGTTGCACCCACGGTTGTCGACCACTTTGGAATGCCACCGACCGAACGGCCGCTGATGTCACCAAATTGCGATCCGACATAGCTGTCATATTTCGAGTCGAGATAGACGGTAGCGACGCGCAATTGCAGTGCGTCGATCGGGTTGAAGCTGCTGTCAAATTCGATGCCCTTCACCGACTGCTTACCGGCGTTGGACAGAACGAAGCCCGTGCCGATGAAGCTGTTGCCCTGGAAGTTTTTGATCGACTGATCAAAAACGGTCAGGTTGAATGCAACACGGTCCCATTTCGCTTTCAGGCCCAGTTCCATAACCGTTGCCTCTTCAGGAAGCGCATAACGCGTTCCGCTGGTGAGGTTGGCTGTGGCAAGACCAGCGGTCCGAATGGCCGACGGTGTGATCGGTGCGCCTTGTGCAGGTGAGCCTGCGACAAAATCCGAAACGAACGGACGCGAGTCAATCGACATGTTCCACGACGTTGCCTTAAACCCAGTGCCATAGCTGGCGTACAGGTTGATATTGTCCGTCGCTTCCCACGCAACACGTGCCGAATAGGTCAACTTACCATCGCTGGTGCGGCCATCTTCAACGGCATTTGGAAGGTTCAGGAACGGCGGCAAGAATTGCAGTGCCTGAAAAGGAATGAACGGGTTACAGACAGTTGGCGCGCCGTTTCTATTCGGGCAAGCGGTGATGCGTGGGTACAATGTGGTTGTATTGCCCACTGCACCGGCCGGAAGAACCGCAGGAACGCCAGCTGCACCAGCAACCTGGATCAAATCGATGCTTGAGAACACGTCGGTAATCCGAATGTCGCTCGCAATGTTCTTCTTGTCCTTGGTGTAGTTGAAACCACCTGTCAGAACGAGACCGTCGGTGAGCTCAAGGTCCGCCGTACCGAAGATGGAATAGGCTTTGTTCTTATAATCCCAATCTTCAAAACGCCCCTGACCTTCGCCGCCAAATTGGCCAGCGGTTGAAGGGATGCCTGCCAAGGCGCGGATGAGGGCTTCATTGCCGGTATATGCACCGCCGGTGAGGGCGTTTGCATAATTGCGGAAATCGCGACCAAGCGTCAGTGCCTGCTTGTTGTTGATGCTTTCATTAAAATAATAGGCACCCAGCAAGAAGTTGAATGGACCTTCAAAATCCGACGCCAAACGCAGTTCCTGAGTCTTTGTAGTGATGTCGACATCGCCGCGGTTTTGGCCAATCAAATCGGCACTGGTGAAATCGCTGTCCGCATTGGTTTTTGCGTGCGATTCACGATAAGCGGTGATGGAAGTCAGGCTCAACGAACCCATTTCATAATCGGCCTGCATGGAGATACCACCATTGGTGATGTCGTTTTCCGAATTGAAGTTCTGATATTCGCTGTAGCTGAAGATGCCGCGCGAATTTACGCGTCCACCGATGGCGCGAATGGCATTGCCAGTTGGACCGTCGAAGATATTGCCAACGAAGCAGCAATTTTCGTCGATCTTGTCATAGTCACCGATGAAGCGCAGCTTGAAGCTTTCCGAAGGTTCGATCAACAACTGCGCACGGCTATACCAGCGGTTACGCTCGCTTGTTTTTGATCCGTCGGTCAGGTTGGTGCCGTAACCGTCTGCTTTGTTGATGCCACCAGCAAGGCTGAAAGCAACATTGTCAGAGATTGGGCCCGTAACATCGGCCTTCGCGACGATTGCGTTACGATTGCCATAGCTGAGTTCAGCCGAACCGCCGAATTCATAGCTTGGTGCAGCCGTCACAATCGAGATAACGCCAGCCGAGGCGTTTTTGCCGAACAGTGTCGATTGTGGACCGCGCAACACTTCGACGCGTTGCAGGTTTGGAAGATCGCTGATCGCTGCAGCGGAGCGCGAACGGTAAACACCGTCGATGAACACGCCAACCGAACCTTCGATGCCGGGGTTGTTGGCGCCGTTGCCGAAGCCGCGAATGATGAAGTTGGTGTTGGCCGAACTTTGCAGCTGGCTGACGCGGAGCGAAGGAACGAGTGTCTGCAGATCCTTAAGGTCGCGAACTTGCGCGCGTTCGATTGCAGCAGCCGAGGTTACCGAAACGGCGACTGGCACTTCTTCAAGTGTCTGTTCGCGCTTCGTTGCCGTGACGATGATGACATTTTCGTCAGCTTCGTCGCTTGCCTGTGGCGCAGTGTCTTGTGCGAACGCTACCGAGCCAACGCTCAGCGACGCGATGCTGATCGTCGACAGCATTGCAGCCTTCAGCAGATGATTTCCGAATTTCATATTCACTCTCCTGTTGATCAATTTCCTAAGGCTTTGCGCCATTTTTATTGGGGATGAAAGCTTCAATTTGCCCCCAGCATCCCTCTGAGCAGCCTTATGGCGTACTGCGCTGATAACGTTTGAAATGCTGCGCAGCAAATAGTTAGTTTCATTCGCAGAAATATAGCCGAAACTGCGATAAAAATGTTACGCACATAACACACGCTCACAACTGGAAATTCGCAATGCCCAAGATGGTCAAAAAAGCAGACCTGCCGTCAAAAATATGCGCGGCATGTGAAAAGCCGTTTGCCTGGCGCAAAAAGTGGGCGAAAGATTGGGAAAATGTGCGCTTCTGTTCGGATCGCTGCCGACGCGCGCGCTAACCATTTCCTTGCACCCGTCGCCTAAGCGGGCATAGATACTATCGTCGCTAGCGGCGCACAGAATTTCGGGGGGGAATAAGCTTGGATAAGATCGCACAAACCGCGCATGGCCAGCCGTCTGGTCACCCCAAAGGTCTGTATTATTTATCCTTCACCGAGATGTGGGAGCGCTTTTCCTTTTATGGCATGTCGGCGCTGCTCACGCTCTATATGGTCAAAGAGCTGCTGCAGCCTGAAAATGCCGCGCACGTCATTGGGCTAGCCGCGCTCCGCAATATGTTCGAATTTCGCGGGCCGATGAGCGACGTCGCATTTTCGGCGATTATTTATGGTTGGTATGCGGGCCTTGTCTATTTCACGCCCATCGTCGGTGGCTGGGTCGCCGACCGCATATTGGGTGCAAAGCGCACGGTGATGATCGGCGTTGTCCTCATGAGCGCAGGGCATTTGGCGATGTCCTTTTATGCCAGCTTCCTATTTGCGCTCTTGCTGCTGATCCTTGGATCTGGATTTCTCAAGGGCAATATTTCCGCGCAGGTCGGGGCGCTTTACCCTCGCTCGGATGAATCCATGCGGTCGCGCGGTTTTACCATTTTTTCGACAGGTATTTGCATTGGGGCGGCGAGCGGGCCGCTTGTCACCGGGCTGGTTGCTGCCATTTATGGCTGGCATGCCGGTTTTGCGGTTGCAGCCGCTTTGATGTTGATCGCGCTCGTCGCTTATATTCTGGGCCAGAAGCACCTGCCGGACGACCGTCCGGTGGCGCGCAAACGGGAAAAGGCCCCGGCCATGACCGCTGCCGAACGCAAACGTGTGGCGGTGCTTTTGCTTGTCATTGCGCTCACCATACCCGCTGAAATTGCGTATCCGATGGTGTGGAGCATCGGCATATTGTGGGTCGACCAATATGTGAATTTGGCGACATCGCTTGGCGAGGTGCCATCGAGCTGGTTTGCATCGATGGACTCGATCGGTGCCATCCTTGCCGCGCCTGCGTTGATCGCGTTCTGGGCATGGCAGGCCAAGCGGGGCAGCGAACCCACCAGCGTGACGAAGGTCGGCATTGGAACAACCATCATTGCCTTTGCCGCACTTCTTTTCGCTTATGGCAATTTAGGACTGAGTGAACCAGACAGTGTGGGCGCGGGTTGGGCAATCGCGGGTTGGCTCATCATGGGGCTCGCCTGGATGTATTATTGGCCAACGACGCTGGCCATCGTCAGCCGGGCGGCGCCTGCGGGGATGGGCTCTTTCCTGATGGGGGTCGCGTTTCTGTCGCCCTTTTTCGGACATGTGCTTGCGGGGTGGGTTGGCAGCTATTTTGACCAAATGAGCCCGTCGGTTTTTTGGGCGATGGACGCGGCCATCGCTTTTGTGGGTGGCACGCTGATTTTGCTGTTCCGCAAACGCCTGCAAGCTGCGCTGGACCCTGATCTGTCAGCTTAAGAAATGCGGGCGCCTTGGCGAAGCAGTTCCCGTTGCACGGCGCTGATATCAATTTCGTCAAAGTCCCGGTCCGTCTTGACCGCCAAAGCCGCAGCAACGCCCGCACCTTGCCCCGCAACCGCACAACACATCATGTTGCGGACGGCGGCATGGCTGACCTTGTCACCGCCAATGACACGACCGGCGGTAATCAGGTGCTTCACATTTTTTGGAACCATCGACCGATAGGGAAGGTGAAAATAGCGGCCCGTCGTCGGCAAAATAAGATAGCCATAGCCGTCGATGAATTCAGGAAAGATGCCGATGCTATCGTCAAAGCGGCCCTGTTCCATCACATCATCTGCGGTCATGTTGTAAACCGCGTCAATCTTGCGCGTATCGCGAATGCCCAGTGTCATGCCGAAATTGCGCAGCTTTGCATCTTCGCAGCCCGGCATGAAGGCCTGCAACGCCGCAATGGCGTGCATCGCCTGTTTTCGCCCCGCCATTTCGCCATGGGTTAGGGCGTCTGGATTGGTGCCGTCCAGATACAGGTGGCACATGTTGAGATAGGTGAGGTCTCCTTGATCGGAAACGGTGCCCCATGTGCCGGCCATGGTTTTCACGCTGTCCGGTATTAGGCCAGCCTCCAGCGCCTTTTGGAACGGCTTGCGCAAGAATGGCGAGAACATTTCATCCTCTTTGCCACTGGTGATCACTTCCCACTCACCGCCCACGGCCCAGTCGCCATAGGTTTGCGGATCGGCCTTTACGGCGTCAATAAACCGCGTCTTGTTGACCCCGCACATGGAGAACATGACCGAGACGGACATCATCTCGTCTACGGGGTGCATATGCGTTGGTGCACCGGCCCGGTGGGCAATGTCAGCATCCCCTGTCGCGTCAATCACACGTTTGGCGAGGATGGCTTCGCGGCCCGCTTTGCTTTCGACGATGACGCCACGGATTATGTTACCATCCATGATGGGTGCGACACATAATCGGTGCAGCATGGGTATGACGCCTGCTTCCTCGACAAGCGTATCTGCAACGAACTTGAACCCTTCGGCATCGAGGCTGTGGCTGATCGATTGCGGCTCGGGCATTGCGGCGCCCATCATCTTGGCGCGGTCTTCAAATTCACGCCCGATACCTTCGCTGTCGATCGTCGCCGGATGCCGATACCATGCGAAGCCCTCGACCCCGACCTGCGTGATATTGCCACCAAAACAGCCATAACGTTCAAGCAAAGTCGTTTCGACGCCCGCCCGCGCAGACGCCAAAGCCGCAGCAAGGCCGCCCGGGCCTGAACCAATGACGAGAACGTCCGTTTGGCGGATCACATCAATCTGGCGGGCTGGCTCGAGGATAGTGTGTGTCATCTCTGGGTAACTTCCCAATTTGGCGCAACGTAAAATGGCGCATTAGACGGTGGGAGCATTGGCTTCCCAAGGATATGATCGGCGCCCTTTTCACCGATCATGATCGTCGGCGCATTCAGGTTGCCCGTGGTGATGGACGGCATCACCCCGCTGTCGACGACGCGCAGCCCTTGGACACCGATTACACGCAATTCGGGGTCGACTACGGCCATCGGGTCACGCGGACTGCCCATTTTGCATGTGCAACTGGGGTGGAGCGCACTTTCAACATGTTCAGCAATGAAGGCGTCGATCTGATCATCGGTGACGCAGTCTGCGCCGGGCTGAATTTCACGTCCGCGATAGGGGGCGAAAGCCGCTTGCTGGAAAATCTCCCGCGTCAGCCGCACGCATGCCCGCATGTCCACCCAATCGTCTGGATGGCTCATATAGTTGAACAAGATTTTGGGCTTATCGTGCGGGTCGGCACTTTTGAGCGTCACCGTGCCCCGGCTTTTTGAACGCATCGGGCCGACATGCGCCTGAAAACCATGTTCTGTTGCAAGGGACGACCCGTCGTAATTGATCGCCATAGGGAAGAAATGATATTGGATATCCGGATATTTTATGCCGGCGCGGCTGCGGATGAAGCCGCAGCTTTCAAACTGGTTTGACGCGCCTGTTCCCGACCGACCGAATAGCCATTGCGCACCGACCATGGCTTTGCCGAGAAGATTTGCCTTGCCGTAAAGGGTGATCGGTTGGGTGCAGGCCATCTGGAAATAGAATTCGAGATGATCCTGCAGATTTGCGCCAACACCGGGGCGGTCTGCGCGCACTGTAATGCCGTGGCGTTGCAATTCTTCTGCAGGGCCGATGCCGGAAAGCTTAAGCAGCTGGACCGAATTGATCGGCCCGCCCGAAAGGATGACTTCGCGTGCGGCGCGCAGCTGATGCATTTTGCCCGCTTGTTCATATTCCATGCCGACAGCGCGCGTGCCTTCGAACAGGATGCGTGTCGCCAGCGCATGTTCGATAACGTGCAGATTGGGCCGCTTGCGGGCTTCATAAAGATAGGCCTTGGCCGCCGAACAGCGCGTGCCATTCCGCACCGTCATATCCATCCGGCCAAAGCCTTCTTGGGCATAGCCATTATAGTCTTCAGTCAGGCTGTAGCCTGCCTGCTGTGCGGCATCGAGCCATGCCTGATGCAGTGGGTTGTCGAGCGGGCCATAGCTGGTCGACAGCGGACCATCTCCGCCCCGATATTCGTTGCCGCCTTCGTCGCGGCCTTCGGCGCGTTTGAAATAAGGCAGCACATCGGCATAGCCCCAGCCGGTTGCGCCTTCATCTTCCTTCCAACGTTCAAAATCGAGCGCATTGCCGCGAACGTAGACAAGTCCGTTGATCGATGATGATCCGCCCAAACCCTTGCCACGCGGGCAGTTCAGGCGGCGTCCATTCAGATGCGGTTCCGGCTCGCTTTCATAGCCCCAGTTCCACCGCTTTGTATTCATGGGGTAGGCGAGCGCGGCAGGCATCTGAATGAAGATCGACCGGTCACTGCCACCAAATTCAAGCAACACGACATTGTGCTTGCCATCGGCGCTCAGCCGGTCCGCCAGCACGCATCCAGCCGACCCTGCGCCGACGATGATATAGTCTGCGGCCTCAATAGGGGGCATCGATGGGCTCCATCGAGACATAAACGCTCTTGAGTTGGGTATAATGTTCAATCGCTGCCTTGCCGTTTTCGCGGCCCAGACCGGATTGTTTGTTGCCGCCAAACGGCATTTCAATTGGCGTGATATTGTATGTGTTGATCCAGCAGGTGCCAGCCTCCAGCGCCGCGATTACGCGGTGGGCGCGGGTCAGGTTGTTGGTGAAAATACCCGCGGCGAGGCCGAAGCTCGTGTTGTTCGCCCGCGCGACGACCTCTGCCTCATCCTCGAAATCAAGCACCGCCATGACGGGGCCGAAAATCTCTTCGCGGACAATAGCCATATCGTCGGTGCAGCCGGTGAAGATGGTTGGTTCAACAAAGGCACCCTTCGCCAAGCCGCCGGTCATCACACGCTTTCCGCCGGTCAGCAGATTTGCACCTTGTTGTTGGCCAAGCGCGATATAGCCCAGCACCTTTTCCATGTGCGCTGGTGAAATCAGCGCGCCCATCTGCGTCGCCGGATTGAGCGGATCGCCAATCACCATCGCCTCGGTGCGCGCCTTCAATTTTGCCAGAAACGCATCACGGACATTTTTATGCACAAAAACGCGCGTGCCGTTGGTACAAACCTCGCCCGCTGAATAGAAATTGGCGAGCAACGCGCCTGAGACCGCTTCGTCCAAATCCGCATCTTCGAACACGATCAGCGCCGATTTTCCGCCCAGTTCAAAGGTGACGTATTTCAGTGTGCCGGCAGCATCGACCATAACCTTTTTGCCCGTGCCGACTTCGCCCGTCAGCGACACTTTGGCGATATCGGGATGGAGGCTGAGCAACCGGCCGGTGTCGGCCTTGCCTTGCACGACCTGAAACAACCCATCGGGCAGGCCAGCATCGCGATAGGTTTTTTCCAACTCAATCGCGGTAAGGGGTGTTAGTTCGGCTGGCTTGAAGATCATCGCGTTGCCGCAAGCCAGTGCGGGTGCGGATTTCCAGCAGGCAATCTGAATGGGATAGTTCCACGCGCCAATGCCCGCAACGACGCCTAAAGGCTCGCGCCGGGAATAGCCGAATGCGCCTGTACCAAGATCATGATGTTCGCCGGCAATCGTGCGCGCAAGGCCAGCATAATATTCGATACAGTCCGCGCCGGATAAGACGTCTACGGCAATTGTTTCTTGAATGGGCTTGCCTGTATCTTGCGTTTCAAGCCGCGCGAGCACGTCATTGCGTTCAACGAGCAGGGCGGCGGCGCGGTGAAGGATGCGTCCGCGTTCTACGCCCGGTGTTTTAGCCCATAGCTTTTGCGCATCGGCCGCGCGGGCCACAGCCTTATTGACCTCTGCCTGTCCATCGATGCGGATTGTCGCGAGCAGTTGCCCTGTTGCCGGATTGACTGTGTCAAAGCTTGTGGCGGCATGCGAGGGCAGGGTGTCCTTCAGGTTGCGCGCGATGAATTCAAAAATCAGGTCGCGTGCCAACCCGTTCTGCAGCGCCACGCCGCCATTCATCGCGGCACGCAACCAAACACCGTCGATCATCGCGGCGATGGTGTCCGCCATTGGGGATACGTCCTGCGCGTCGACAATCTGCCGCAGATCAAACTTCAAATTCGACAACATGCGCTGTTGATGCGCACGCTGCACCCGCGCCAGTTGCGGAACATGGAGCGCCTGTCCCCAAAAAGACAGCCAAACCCGGGCGGTTTCTTCGGAAAAGTCGTTATGCCCAAGATGGGAGTCCACCAGCGCCTGTATCCGCGCACGGGGCCCAGCAGCGAGCCGGAGACGCGCGGTCGCCTGATTGTTCAATTGACGTACTACGGCGCGGAAGGCGGCTTCGAGCAAGGCTTCTTTGCTCGCAAAATAATGAACGATCAAAGCTGCCGAGATACCGGCATGGCGTGCAACTTTGTTGAACGTAAATTCAACTATTCCAAATTCAGCCAAAACACCGATAGCGGAAGCGATGATATGTTGGCGACGATCAGCTCGAATCTCTTGCATAAGAGGAGATATCAAACATTGAACGCTTATTCAATCGTGCCTAGAAACGGGTGTTGTTCCCCTCGATCCACCCGTTGTCACTACGCCCGGCACAAAATCGCCAGCGGGTTCGCGTCAGGGGGAAGCCTCCAGTTGGACGGCTAATCACCTGATAACGCAATAGGCATGTCATCGGCATATTCTCCTCTGCACGCGCAGTCCTAGAAACAACTGGTGATCAATCCATAACCATAATGGAATGGATTATTCACAAAATTGTAATGACTATTGCTTGTCAATGTAAGCGATTGGTGCAATTCGGGTAAAAATGCACAAGCCGCAAGGGGGCGGCAAAGGGAGGCAATTTACAGTGTCGAAAATTTCAATGCGTGCCGGTTTGTTGATCGGCTGTTCCATCATCGTGTCCACACCATCGTTCGCGCAATCTGCGGGCCAACCGGAAGCAGAAGCCGAAACGACCGAAGCAATCGTGGTCGTCGGTAGCCGCATCGAAGGCTCAAAAATCGCGGAAACCCTTCCGGTTTCGGTGCTGAGCGAAGACCGCATCGCCGCCACGGGAAGCGTTTCTGGTGACGATCTCTTCCGTTCCATTCCGCAAGCAGGTGATGTCCAGTTCCAAGAGGCCCGGACGACCGGCAACCTCAACGATGCGCGCGGCGACAATGCCTCGATCAACCTGCGCAGTGTCGGCACCGGCAACACGTTGGTTCTGGTCAACGGACGTCGCATGATTTTGACGCCGGGCACGCAGACCGAGAATTTTGTTCCGGTACAGACGGCCAACACGAACTCGCTTCCCGTTGGCGCGACGCGCCGGATCGAAGTTTTGCGCGACGGTGCGGCTGCTGTGTATGGCGCGGATGCCGTGGCCGGTGTGGTCAACGTCGTCACGGACGATAGATATGAAGGACTGCGTTTTGACACGCGTTACGGCTCTGCTGACGGAACGAATGAAAAAACCGGCGCAATCAAGGCTGGTTTCAAAACCAAGTCCGGCGGGCGATTTACATTTTTTGGCAGCCTGACAAAGCGGACGCCTTTATTCGCAAGCGAACGGCCATTTTCGGCAAGTGAAAACCATATGCCAAAGCTGGTCGGGACGCCTTGGGAAGCCGATACCGGCTTCGACAACCGTTCAACGTCATCGCCGTGGGGCGCGTTTACGGTAACGGCCGTTCCGTCGCCCACCATTCGTCAAGGCACATCGACGACAGCATTGACGACGTCGGGCGTTTTCCACATCGAACCGATCGCAAATACTGCAGCTGGCTGTTCAAGCGCCGTTTTCAACGGCAATCTCTGCCTACGCAGCGGTGGCATTACCGGTGCGACCAGCCGTGTGCTGCGTTATGATGAAAACCCCGATCGTACGATCCGCGGCGGTCTTGACCGCATCAATCTTTTCAGCACCTTCCGTCAGGACATCGGATCGGTCGAACTTTTTGGTGAACTCGGCTATTATAATGCCAAGCTTGAAGGACAGCGTGAACAATCCGCGCCGATTTCCAGTGCAGTCATTACGGTCCCGACCACCAATTATTACAATCCCTTTGGTCCAACCACGTTCAACGGCGTAGACAATCCAAATCGTTTGGCCGGATTGGTCGGCGTGCCAACGACTGGGCTTGCACTGCGTATCACAAACTATCGCCCAGTGGACACCGGTCCGCGGACGTTCGTCGTAACCGACGACAGCATCCGCTCGCTGATCGGCGTGCGCGGAGAGTGGGGCAATTTCAAATGGGATTCGGCGGCCTCTTATTCTTGGGCGCGCACCGACGATCACACAAAAAATGCGGTCAGCAACACGCTGTTTCAGGCCGCGCTCGCTCGGTCGACCCCCGATGCGTACAACCCGTTCAATGGTGGCAATCAACGCGATTTTTCGATCGGTGATGGCACCCCGAACAGTGCGGCCACCATTCAGTCCTTCTTGGTCGATGTGCACCGCATCAGCACGACATCGCTTGGCACATGGGATTTCCGCATTTCCAACAGCGATATCTTTAGCCTGCCTGCCGGTGGCGTAGGCTTCGCCAGTGGTCTCGAAGCGCGGCGCGAAACCTATTCAGATAACCGGGATAACCGTCTGGATGGCACCACGACGTACACAGACAGCGTTTCGGGTATTCGCTATGGCACCGACATCATGGGCGCCAGCCCTGCGCCCGATGTAAAGGCGCGTCGTACCGTAGTGTCGGCATATGCCGAACTCGCCGTGCCGTTGATTTCGGACGATATGGAAATACCGCTGATCCAATCCATTGATCTGCAAGTTGCGGCCCGCGATGAACATTATTCCGACTTTGGAAATGTGTTCAAGACCAAGGTTGCCGGTGCATGGACCGTGATGGATGGCATCAAACTCCGTTCGGCATGGTCACAAAATTTCCGCGCACCCAACCTTGCGCAATTTTATAGCGCTGGAACACAGGTCGCAAATACGCGTACTGACTTTGCTGCTTGCCGCCTGAACCCGTTGACAACCTGTAGCGGTATTAGCACGCTTGAAGTGCGTTCAGGCAATCAGAACCTGACACCAGAAAATGGGGAAACCTTGTCGGCGGGTATCATTATCCAGCCTTTCCGTAACCTCACTTTCACGGCGGATTATTGGTCATTGCGTTCGAAGGGCGTCATCGGCCTGCAAGGCGCGCAAAACCAGATTTTGTTCGATCTTCTCGAACGGCTGGGCGGGCGCAGCAACCCGAATGTCGTGCGTCTGGCGCCGGTTGGTACGCAAGTGATCGGCACCATCGATTATGTTAAGGATGATTATTTCAACCTTGGACTGCGCGAGTTGGAAGGCCTGGATTTCGGCGTCAGCTATGATGTGCGCAATACATTATTGGGCAGTTTCAACATCGACCTCAACGCGTCCAAGCTGCTGACATATGAACAATCCGCATCTGAACTGCAGGCACAATTGATCGCGGCAAACGCGGCCGGAACATTGGGAACGGGCGTGACGATTACGCAAGCCGGAAGCCAGATTCAGGTCAACGGTAATCCCGAGTGGCGCATGAGCGGAAACCTGACCTGGAAATCAGGCCCCGTCAGTGCGGGCGTCTTGGTCAATTATGTCGGCGCTGTTTTCGACACGGGAACGATTAAGGTAGCCGATCAGTTTTTCAAGTTAGACAGCGTGACCACGGTCAACACCTATGTGCAATATCGCGCGGGTGAGGATCAGGGGGCATTTTCGGGCACACGGTTCCGCGTAGGCGCGCGTAACTTGTTCGATAAGCAGCCTCCGCTTGCATCGACGAACTATGGCTTCCTGGGATCGTTGCACGATGCCGTCGGCCGGTTTGTCTATTTTGAGCTGTCGAAAGAGTTTTGATTAAGCGGTCTGACTGCTTGGTCGGAAGCGGCGCAGAAATTGCACCGCTTCCGGCCAAGCGTCGCCGAAAATGAACATCATCGATGTCTCCAAAAAATTGTTTTCTGCCCGCTTGATGGTGCTGTCCGTGTTGCCGGGATTGCCGAATTGGGCGTCAGAAACACTCGGGTCGATCAACGCCAGCTTGTGCCGTTGCTATCGACCGCAGCGGGCGTTCTGCCCGCGCCGCTGATTATGCGGCATCATATCAGGGCTGGACCGGTATTCACCCCATAACGGCCAACGTGCTTCCCATTATCAGGACCATTGCGCCAAGGGTTACAATCAACGTAGGACATGGCATGTTGATTTGGACATATGCGATGGGATCGGCCGAACGGGCTGCGCGATTGCTGGGAGGAGTTTGATGATGAAGTTTATCGGAAAATGGTCACGTGCGGGCGTCCTATTGCTGTCCATGGTCGCGTTGACGGCATCCCCAGTCGTTGCGCAGAAGAAACAGCTGCTCGAATATCCCAGCATCCATTCCCCCGTCGTTGGCGAACAGGGCATGGTGGTGTCACAAAATGCAATCGCGTCAGAAGTCGGCGCGGACATATTACGCGGTGGCGGTAATGCGGTGGACGCCGCTGTTGCCATTGGCTTTGCTCTGGCGGTCACGCTCCCGCGCGCGGGCAATATCGGTGGCGATGGCTTCATGCTGGTGCATGATGCCAAGAGCGGGGAGCAAGTCTTTTTCGATTTCCGTTCGGTCGCACCAAAGGCCGCAACCCTTGCGATGTTCTTGGATAACCAGGGCCAAGAATCGCAAATCGCCAGTCGTGGTTATTTGGCCCCGTCGGTCCCCGGAACGGTTGCAGGCCTATATATGGCGCATAAAAAATATGGCAAAATGCGCTGGGCAGACGTTGTTGCGCCCGCAATCGCTTTGGCCCGCGACGGCGTGATCCTGACGCCGGACGAAGCCTTTGTGTTTGGTTGGGGAAAAGAGCGCCTGTCGACCAGCACGGCTGCCAAGGCCGCTTATTACAAGCCTGACGGCGCGTTGTATCGGGCAGGGGAAAGGCTGAAGCAGCCAGACCTTGCATGGACGCTGACGCAGATTGCAAAGCGCGGGGCGGACGGTTTTTATAAGGGTCCGGTGGCGGATCGATTTGCCGCCGACATGAAAGCCAATGGCGGATTGATCACCACAGAAGATTTGGCAGCCTATCGCGCGATTGAGCGTAAGCCATTGCGCGGGACATATCGTGGCCTTGATATCGTAACGGCGCCACCAGCCAGCGCAGGCGGTGCGACGTTGCTCAATATGCTCAACATCGTTGAGAATTTTGACCTGAAACAAAACGGCGTCGGTGCAGCCAAGTCGCTGCATATCATGGCCGAGGCGATGAAGTTGGGATATGCGGATCGCTATGCTGTTTTGGGCGATACCGATTTCGTCACGACGCCGATCAAGGGTTTCATTTCAAAAAGCTACGCCCTGTCACGCGCCAAGCTCATCGACCCCGACAAAGCCAAGCCGGTTGCGCAAATGGGTGTGGGGGATCCATTGAAATATGAAAGCCCGTCGACCACCCATTTCTCGGTTGCGGACGCGCAAGGCAATGTGGTGTCAACGACCTACACCTTGGGCGCCGATTTCGGTTCGGGCGTGATGATCTCCGGAACGGGCGTGCTGCTGAACAATCAAATGAATAACTTCTCGCACGCACAGGCGGCAAAAGCGCTGCGTGAAGGCTTGCCACCCCCCCTGAATGCCATGGCTCCGGGGAAACGGATGCTGTCGACGATGATGCCGACAATTGTGATGAAAAATGGTAAGCCTTGGCTCATAACCGGCACGCCGGGCGGCAGCACGATCATCAATACGGTCATGCAAGTGATCGTCAACGTCGTCGATTTCAATCTCAATGTCGAAGAGGCCACCCATCAGCCCCGCATTTATCAGGACACCAGCGATAAACTGCGCGTTGAACCAAATTTCAATGCCGATACGGTGCGTGTTTTGCAGAGCTTAGGGCACACCATCACTTCTGACGAAACGATGGGCAGTGCGCAATCCATCATGATCGAGAATGGTCTATTTTTAGGTGCCGCAGACCCTAGACGCCCCGGCGCGCAGGCCATTCCGCCCGAACGGAGGCAGCCGCGTTGAACGCAATGTCACGGTTTTGTTGAACGGGTGTTTTGAATTTCAAAAACGAACAGTAATCCATGGCGAAGCGCAGATTTTCTATGGGAGTGGAGAAGAACATAATGGATAACGACATTTTCGAACAATTCACGGAACAGCTGCGACGTTATATTTGCGAACGGCTGATCCCCGCGGAAAAGGAAGTGCTCGAAACGGAAATGATTTCTGAAGCGATCATGGCCGAAATGCGTGACCTTGGGTTGTTCGGGTTGACGGTTCCCGAAGAATATGGCGGCGCTGGCATGAATATTCAGCAATATATCCGCACCATGCGTGAATTCAGCTACGCGGCACCATGCTTTCGCTCTGTGACGTCAATCAATGTCGGGATGGTGTGTTCCGCGTTCAAAAATGGCGGGACGGATGCGCAAAAGGCGGAATGGCTGCCGCGTTTGGCGGCTGGCGAAATTGCGTCCTTTGGTCTGACAGAGCCCGGTTCCGGATCCGACTCTGCGGCGATGCAGACCACAGCGGTGAAGTCAGGCAATGGCTGGGTATTGAACGGTACAAAACGGTACATCACCAATGCGCCATTCGCGAATGTCGCGTTGATCATGGCGCGGACAAGCAAGGAAGCCTTACCCAAAAACGCGCATGTCTCTGCTTTTATCGTCCCCATGGACACCGCTGGCATCACCGTGGGTAAGTCCGACAAGAAAATGGGGCAGGCCGGTAGCCATATCGCCGATATCATCATGGAAGATGTGAAGCTGCCTGCGGACGCCATATTGGGTGGTGAAGAGGGCAAGGGCTTTGCCTTTGCCATGAAGAGCCTCGACAACGGACGCATGTCGGTTGGCGCAGCGGCAACGGGCTATGCGCGGCGTGCACTCGACAGCGCGCTGCGTTACGCCAATGAGCGCAAGGCATTTGGCGAACCGATTGCCAATTTCCAGCTTATCCAACAAATGCTCGCCGATAGTGAGATCGAGATTTACGCAGCGGAATGCATGTTGGATGACGCTGCCCGCCGTGCCGATGCCGGTGAGAATGTGCTGCGCAAAGCAGCGGCGGCCAAGGTGTTCGCGTCCGAAATGTGTGGGCGCGTGGTTGACCGCGTGGTGCAGATTTACGGCGGTGCGGGATATTTGGCGGAATATGATGCGGAACGTTTCTACCGTGACGCACGCATTTACCGGATTTATGAAGGTACAACGCAAATCCTGCAGCTTCAAATTGCCAAGCATATGCTGCGTGAATGGGCAGCTCAGGCCTGATGCATGTATAATTTGCTCGATGGTCTCAAGATTATCGAGGCGTCGTCCTTTGTGGCGTCGCCGACAGCTGGCCTATATTGCGCGCAATTCGGGGCAGAGGTGATCCGTGTCGATCAGGTGGGTGGCGGCCCGGATTACCATCGCTGGCCAGTGACTGAGGCGAATGACTCGCTCTATTGGGAAAATCTAAACCGCGCGAAAAAATCAGTCGCGCTTGATCTCTCCAGCCCGCAGGGGCGCGAGTTGTTGCAGGAACTGGTGCGGGCCACCGGTCAGTTCATCACCAATTTTCCCGCAGATGGTTTTCTTTCGCACGCAAAATTGGCGGAAGGACGCGCCGATCTCGTGACGGTCCGGGTCATGGGCTGGGCCGACGGAGCGCCTGCGCTGGATTACACGGTGAATAATGCGGTTGGCTATCCCATGATGACCGGGGCTGGCCCGGAACCTGTCAATCATGTGTTGCCCGCTTGGGATGTCATCAGCGGCGCTTATGCGGCATTTGCAATGTTGGCGGCCATTCGTAGGCGGGAACAGACCGGCGAAGGCAGTGAGGTTCGCATTCCCCTGTCAGACGTCGCCATAGGCACAGTTGCCAATCTGGGCGGTGTCGCAGAGGTGTTGCATAATAATGCCAATCGCCCTCGGCTCGGCAACGCGGTCTATGGATTGTTTGGGCGCGATTTTGTGACCAAAGACAATGTGCGCACGATGGTGGTCGTTGTGACCCACCGCCAATGGGCGAACCTTGTTGGTGCGCTTGGTTTGACGGCGCAGGTGGAGGCAATAGAGGCCGAGCGCGGCGTGAGCTTTGGCAAAGACGATGGTCTTCGCTTTCAGCACCGCGATGCGCTCTATCCTTTGTTTGAACGGGCAATTGGTTCGCTCGATCATGCGATGATGGCTTCAACGCTTGATGAGGCCGGAATTGTGCATTCGGCCTATCGAACTATGTTGGACGCTGCGCATGACCCACGCTTGGTCGGCAATAACCCGATGTTTAGCGACTTTGACGCCAATCCATCAGGCTTCAATTATCCCGCTGCTGGCGCGTTTGGCACTATTCCCCAATTGCAGCGTGGCGACGCAAAGGCGGCCCCGCGCAATGGGGAGCATAGCGAGGAAATTCTAAGCAGCATGCTTCACCTATCCTCGGGTGAAATTGCCCGCCTTATCGACTCTGGAACTGTAGGAATTGCCCAATGACCAAACTTCGCCGTGCAGCCATCGTCGCCCCTATTCGCACGCCCGTCGGCAAATTTGGCGGTGCGCTCTCGTCCTTAAATGCAGGTGAGTTGGGTGGCATCATCTTGAAAGCGCTTGTGGAGCGGACGAAGATTGATCCGTCCCGCGTGGACGATGTTGTGTTCGCGCAAGGATATGGCAGCGGAGAGGCCCCATGCATCGGGCATTGGTCATGGCTGGCCGCTGGCTTGCCGATTGAAGTGCCCGGCTACCAGATCGACCGTCGTTGCGGTTCCGGGCTTCAGGCGATTGTGAATGCCGCGATGATGGTGCAAACCGGGGTGAGCGACATGGTGGTCGCGGGTGGATGTGAAAGCATGTCCAACGTCGAACATTACACCACCGACATCCGCAAAGGTGTTCGGGCAGGCAATCTGACCTTGCATGACCGGTTGACCCGTGGACGGGTGATGAGCCAACCGGTTGAACGCTTTGGCGTGATTTCGGGGATGATTGAAACCGCCGAAAATCTGGCCAAAGACCATGATATCAGCCGCGAAGCGTGTGACGCATATGCGGCCCGATCGCACCAGCGCGCAGCGGCGGCATGGGCAAATGGCTTGTTTGACGATGAATTGGTGCCCGTCAGCATCGCGCAACGAAAAGGCGATCCAATCGTCTTTGATCATGATGAAGGCTATCGCGCCGACGCGACGCTTGAGACAATGGCTGCGTTACGCCCGCTGGAAGGCGGCGTGGTCACTGCGGGCAATGCCAGCCAACAAAATGACGCTGCAGCCGCATGCCTTGTCGTTGCAGAGGACAAGCTTGAAGAGCTTGGTTTGGAACCCATAGCCTATTTCCACAGCTGGGCCGCAGCCGGTTGCGAGCCATCACGCATGGGCTTTGGTCCCGTTCCAGCAACAGAGCGGCTCTTTGCGCGCAATGGCCTTTCTTGGGATGACATCGGTCTGATTGAATTGAACGAAGCCTTTGCGCCGCAAGTGCTCGCCTGTCTCAAAGGCTGGGGCTGGTCGGATGATGACAGTCGCCATGACATGCTGAACGTCAACGGTTCCGGTATTTCGCTTGGCCACCCAATCGGCGCAACCGGCGGCCGTATATTGGCGAACCTGACGCGCGAAATGCAGCGGCGTGACGTGCGCTATGGACTGGAAACAATGTGCATTGGCGGTGGTCAAGGCATAGCGGCGGTGTTTGAGCGCGCATGAGTTTTGCGGCTGCTCTCGAAGCTGCTGAGGGCTACCGCGATGCGGCGAAGGCGGCGCTGTCCGACCGGGTAAAAGAGCGGTCGATCGACGCCGACCAACGTGCGGCACACGGCTTTTCGTGGATTGCGACAAGCGTGGCTGCGCTCGCGGCAGTGGCCGGTTGGCTTCGCCTACATAATAATGGAACCGAACTTGATCGACAGGTTGCGACGCTGATTTTTGCCGAAACGCTGGGGCAATTGACCGGCGGATTGCCGATGGGACAGAATGAAATATTCCGTCCCGTTGATCTTGGCATGTCGCAACAGGCGGCACTGTTGGCCGCACGTTGCGAAGATCTATTGGGTGCAGATCATGCTGCGCTACGCGCCGATGTTGCGCAGGCGCTGGCGTCAGGAGCGATGCCGAGCGAAAGCCTGCATGATGCAGAGCTTGATGCCATTCGCGATCAATATCGCCGCTTTACGAACAGCGAGATTTTGCCGCACGCGCATCGCTGGCATCTGGCCAATGATTTGATCCCCGATGACACGATTTCGGCAATGGCGGCGCTTGGTACTTTCGGCGTGTGTATTCCTGCCGAATATGGCGGGCTTGGTTTATCCAAGCTGGTCATGTGCGTTATAACCGAAGAGCTGTCGCGTGGCTGGATTGGCGCGGGTTCGCTGAGCACGCGGTCTGAAATCGCCGGTGAATTGATTTCCATGGGCGGCACTGAAACGCAAAAGGCGCATTGGCTGCCGAAAATTGCCAGCGGAGAAATTTTACCGACCGCCGTGTTTACGGAGCCTGACACAGGGTCTGACCTCGGCGCGTTGCAAACCCGCGCGCAACGGACCGCTAACGGATGGACGATCGATGGGGCCAAAACATGGATTACGCATGGCAGCCGTTCCGATCTGATGACGATGCTGGTGCGCACTGTGCCCGATGCGAAAGGCTATGCCGGGTTGTCGATGTTGCTCGTCCCCAAACCGCGCGGAATGGATATCGACCCGTTCCCAGCAACGGGCATGTCCGGCAGCGAGATCGAGGTGCTCGGTTATCGCGGCATGCGCGAATATGCGTTGCAATTCGATGGCATGGTTGCCCCTGATGACGCTTTGTTGGGCGGCGAAGAGGGGCAGGGGTTCAAGCAGTTGATGCGCACATTTGAAGGCGCACGTATCCAGACCGCAGCCCGCGCCGTGGGTGTTGCCAAACGCGCATTAGAGCTTGGCCTCGATTATGCCGTCAACCGCAAGCAGTTTGGCAAAGCGATCATCGGGTTCCCGCGTGTCGCCGACAAAATCGCCATGAGCGTGGCCGATTTCGTGATGACCCGTGAACTGACTTACGCTGCTGCCCGCGCCAAGGATTCCGGAAAACGCTGCGATATTGAGGCGGGCATGGCGAAGCTGCTGGCGGCCCGTGCGGCATGGAGCAATGCCGATGCGAGCTTACAAATTCATGGCGGCAATGGCTATGCGTTGGAATATGAAATCAGCCGCGTTTTGTGCGACGCGCGCATATTGAATATCTTCGAAGGTGCCGCAGAAATTCAGGCGCAGGTGATCGCCAAGGGTTTGATGGGAGGCGTAAACTGATGGGCGTTTGGGACGCATGGATTGGGCGTGAGGAGGTGCGGACAGACAGGGTCGACAGTGGGCTGGCGGCACGATGGCTTTCCACCCTTGACCGGGATGCACCGAGCGATGGCAATGTGCCGCAGGGGTTGCACTGGTGCCTGTGTGTGCCCGACGCACCAACGGCAAAGCTTGGGCCCGATGGGCATCCGTTGCGCGATGATAGCGCGGGGAGTTTTCTTCCTCCCATAGCCTTGCCACGCCGGATGTGGGCATCCAGCAAAGTAGAATTTCTTGCACCCTTGCGGGTTGGCGCGGTCGTCACGCGGACGTCGCGCATATCGTCCATCTCCGAAAAGTCGGGCAATTCCGGCCAACTGGTTTTTGTCGATGTCGCGCATGAAACCTCCACTGAACATGGATTGGCTGTGCGCGAAGTGCAAAGCATCGTGTATCGCGAAGCCTTAGGGCTAGAAACGCCGCTATCGCCGCCGGTGGAAAGCGCGTGCAGCTTTGACGCAAATGGCTGGGAGGGTCAGCGCGATGTTGTGCCAAATGAGCCGTTGTTATTCCGCTTCTCCGCGCTCACGTTCAACAGCCACCGGATCCATTATGACCTGCCATATGCCCGCGATGAAGAACGCTATCGCGGGCTTGTGGTCCATGGTCCGCTGACAGCGAGTTTGCTATTGGACCTCGCCCGCCGGGCGTTGGGGGACAACGCATTGGCCAGTTTCGCATTTCGGGGTGTATCTCCCGCGATCTGCGGAGAGGCTTTGCATCTCGTGATGCGCGGATCAGGCAACGATATTGAACTAGCCGCCTTTGCAGGCGATGGACGACAGATCATGGCCGCTTCGGCGCAAGGACATATTTGAAATGACAGAGGGTGAAAATACCGCCGAAATCCGCCGCTCCGTTCAGGCATTATGCGCCGATTTTCCGGGTGCATATTGGCGGGGAAAGGACAGCGCGCGCGCCTATCCGGGCGAATTTGTGGATGCGCTGACCAAGGCAGGGTTCCTCGCGGCGTTGATACCGGAAGCTTACGGTGGGTCAGGACTCACACTCTCTGACGCGGCCATTATCATGGAGGAAATTCAGGCCTCAGGCTGCAACGGCGCTTCGGCCCATGCCCAGATGTACATCATGAACACGCTGCTGAAATATGGCAGCGAAGCACAGAAGCAGGAATATCTGCCACGTATCGCGACAGGCGAGCTGCGCCTGCAGGCCTTTGGTGTTTCTGAACCGACCAGCGGCACCGACACGCTTTCCTTGCGGACGGTGGCTGTGCGGGACGGTGACGAATATGTCATCAATGGGCAGAAGATTTGGACCAGTCGTGCCGAATATTCCGACCTGATGATGTTGCTGGCACGGACAACCCCGCGTGAAGAAGTCGCAAGTAAGACCGAAGGGCTTTCCATCTTCTTGGTCGATATGCGCAAGGTGGTCGGAAACGGTATGACCATCAAGCCAATCCGCACGATGATGAACCATTCAACGACCGAAGTCTTCTTTGACGATATGCGCATCCCCGCGTCGGCCTTGGTCGGCGAAGAAGGCAAGGGTTTCCGTTACATTCTGTCAGGCATGAATGCCGAGCGTATCCTCATTGCCGCTGAATGTATTGGCGACGCCAAATGGTTTATCAAAAAAGCCAGCGATTATGCCAGCGAGCGCAACGTCTTTGGCCGCGCCATTGGCCAGAACCAAGGCGTGCAGTTCCCGATCGCGCGCTGCTACGCCCAAATGTGCGCAGCAGAATTGATGGTGCATCATGCAGCGCGGGTATTTGACGCTGGCGGTAACCCGGGCGCGGAGGCGAATATGGCCAAACTTCTGGCGTCAGAAGCCAGCTGGGCCGCCGCGGACATGTGCGTCCAAACGCACGGTGGCTTTGGCTTTGCTGAAGAATATGACGTCGAACGTAAGTTCCGCGAAGCACGCCTTTACACCGTGGCCCCGATCAGCACCAACCTGATCCTGAGCTATCTTGCCGAGCATGTTCTCGGCCTTCCGCGCAGCTATTGATTGAAATGATGTATGACATGAAAATCAACAGCACAGCTGCCGCATTAGTCAATAAAGGCCCAATGGATGAATTTTGAACTCGCCGAAGAACATCGGATGTTAAAGGATCTGGTCCGCAAATTTGTGGACTCCCAACTGGTGCCGCTCGAAGGAGAGGTTCTGGCGCGCGATACTGCAGGCAAGGGCAGTTATCTGACCAAGGATGAACAGGCCAAGGTTGATGCCGTCTCGAAAGACCTTGGTCTGTGGGGGCTGGATGCACCTGAAGAAGTCGGCGGCATGAATTTGCCGATGGTGGCGATGGTTGGGGTCGGTGAGGAATTAGGCCGGACCGCGACGCCATATACATTGCCGCCAGACTCTCCGAATTTGCGTATGATGATGGCCGCTGCGGACGAAAAGCAACGCGAACATTATCTTGCGCCTTATGTGCGTGGTGAAACCATTTCTGCCATTGGCATTTCGGAGCCTGGTGCTGGTGCTGACCCGCAATTGATGAAAACCACCGCCGTCCACGATGGCGACGACTGGGTCATTAACGGCCGCAAAATCTGGATTACCAAAGCGGATGAAGCCGATTTCACGATCTTGATGGCGGTAACCGACAAGAATGCCAATGGACGCAATGGCATGTCGGCATTTTTGGTGGACCGCGATACGCCCGGGTTCAACGTGTTACGTAAAATCCCGATGATTGACGGCACCGCGACCTATGAAATCGCGCTTGACGATTGCCGTGTTCCGGGCTGGAAATTGCTCGGGACGCGCGGGCAGGGTTTTCTGCCCATGCAGGTGCGGCTTGGCACGCGGCGTATTGAAATGGCGTCCTGGTCGATCGGCATGGCGCAGCGCGCATTGGATATGATGATTGAATATGCGCCACAGCGCGTCACATTTGGGAAACCTTTGTCTTCACGCCAGACGGTTCAAAATTGGATCGCCGATGCCGCCACGCGCATTCATGCCATGCGTTTGATGACCTATGACTGCGCGTGGAAAATCGATGAAGGGCGCGACACGCGGCAGGAAATTTCGATGATCAAATCCTATTGTACCGAAGCGGCATATGACATTGTCGATCATGCGATGCAGATGTTCGGTGGTATGGGCATGACACGTGAAATGCCGCTATATTTGCTTTCAAACAAGCTACGCACGATGCGGATTTACGATGGACCCAGCGAGATCCACAATTGGGTCGTCGCCCGTGATTTGCTCGGGACCCGTGAGTGACCGAGGTGCCCGCGAACAGGCAACGCAACGTCGCCCGATAATTACTATGTGATTGCTGGAAATTGAATATGCTGGGACTTGCACCGGCATCGACATTTAAGTCTTTTGGAAAAGTGGTGCCGGCTACAAGGTTCGAACTCGTGACCCCCTGATTACAAATCAGGTGCTCTACCAACTGAGCTAAGCCGGCACTGTGGCGCCCATTGCCTCAAATGATACCAAAGGTCCAGCCCTCAGTTGCAGCTATTTCGCAATTTAATGCAGCTGGCGTCCAAAATTGTGGATTTGACGCGGTTTTGCGCAGCCATGCGGCGGTGAGCAGGGCATCTGTCGCATGGTCTGTGTAGCGTTCCAGCGGTGTGTGGGGCAGAGAATCCAACGCACTAAGAGCATCGTCCAGCCCTTTTGCGTCGCGAATCTTGCTGCGGCCTTTGGCAACACCTGCAGCGCGTGCAGCGATTGTTGTATATATTTCCACCACCACAGGGCCGCGTTCGGGCATAGGGTCAAATGGCCATATCGCGACATGGTCGCGGACATGGTTGAGAAAGCGCATGCCGGCAAAGCTGGCCTTTGCGACTTGTGACGCGCCGATGGCGTCGAACACGGTCGAGATCTTCCCGCTGCTGTGCTTGTTCAACAACTCGCATTGCCGCCAATGTAAGAATGTCGATTTTACGCCATCGGCAGCACCGAAGTAAAAATGACGGCGATGGTGTTTTTCAAGGAATGAGGCTGCGCCCAAATCGGGATCGTCGCAGATGTCGTCAACATAGGCCCAAAAAGGCTTGGCAGATGTGGGCAATGCATCGCCGGGTAAATAGCTGCCGCGCGCAATCATGGGGGGCGCGAAGCTGAAGTCGAAACCAATCAGCAAATCATCATCTTGCGCCAGCAGCCAATCGGCAACCGCCTGACGCGACCAAATGCCGGAAGGTGCAGGAATAAGGCGCGGGGCTTCATTGCCGGCTTCGCAGACGGCAAGGGCGATACCGGGATGGCGACTGCCCTTCGCCCCCGACCAATCGGCACAGGCAAAACGCGTAAAGGGCCGCATCAGGCGTTTGGGCAGTGGGTTGCGGTCATGCTGCGTCGGGATCGGCTTTGCGGGCGCGCAGACGGTCCCAATATTGCAGCCGTTCTATGATCTTGCGTTCAAAGCCACGTTCGACGGGTTGATAGAGCTGCGTCGGCGGAACTTGGTCCGGCCAGTAATTGGCGCCGGAAAATCCGTCTGCGCTGTCATGGTCATACGCATATCCTGCGCCATAGCCGATGTCTTTCATCAGCTTGGTTGGTGCGTTCAATATGTGCGCGGGCGGCATTAACGACCCAGTGTCGCGTGCCAGCTTCCACGCGGATTTTTGCGCTTTATACGCAGCGTTCGATTTTGGAGCGGTCGCAAGATAGAGACACGCCTGGACAATGGCGACTTCGCCTTCGGGGCTACCCAGAAATTCATAGGCGTCCTTTGCCGCGAGACATTGGACGAGCGCTTGCGGGTCGGCGAGGCCGATATCTTCGCTGGCGAAACGGACGAGGCGGCGCAGGACATATAAGGGCTCTTCGCCCGCCACCAACATCCGCGCCATCCAATAGAGCGCAGCTTGTGGGTCAGAGCCACGCAAGCTTTTGTGCAGCGCGGATATCAGATTGTAATGGCCTTCGCGGTCTTTGTCATAGACCGGCATCCGCCGCTGCAGCAGCGCGGCCATCGCGGCCGGGTCGAGCGGGTTTTCGATCGTGATGGAAAACAGCGTCTCGGCCTGATTAAGCAGGAAGCGACCATCGCCATCTGCGCTCGATATCAGCGCAGATTTGGCATCGGCCGTGACGGGCAGGGCGCGCTCCATGATATCTTCTGCGCGCGCGAGCAATGTTGCCAAGGCGGCGTCATCAAGGCGGTGGAGCACCATGACCTGCGAACGCGATAGCAATGCGGCGTTTAGTTCGAACGACGGGTTTTCCGTGGTGGCGCCAACGAGCGTGACGAGGCCGCTTTCGACAAAGGGCAAAAATCCGTCTTGCTGCGCGCGGTTGAAACGGTGGATTTCGTCCACGAACAATAAGGTTTGCTTGCCGGTTCGTGCCATCGTCTCGGCTTCGGCAAACGCCTTTTTGAGGTCCGCAACGCCGGAGAAGACGGCGGAGATCGGCTTATAATGCATGTTGACGGCATCCGCCAGCAAACGCGCAATGCTCGTCTTGCCAGTGCCTGGCGGGCCCCAGAGGATCATGGACGACAATTTGCCCGCGGCCACCATCCGGCCAATCGCGCCCTCTGGTCCTGTCAGATGCTCCTGACCAATGACCTCACTCAGCTGCGCAGGACGAAGCTTATCTGCCAGTGGCGCTGTTTTTGGCAGCGTCTCTGTTTGTGCGGGTTCGTCGTGAAAAAGGTCGCTCATGCGTATTGGGATCCGGTACCGAGCAGCCTGCCTAACACACGCATCCCGTCAGCGCGCAGCAATAGCACGCGCAGCCCGTTGACGGATGAGGCGCAGGTACGTGTCTGCAACGGTCTGGTTGATCGCATCCCAGCTGTAGTCGAGCGATCTGCGCTCGCCTATATTGCCATGTTCGGCGCGCAGGTCCGTATTTACGCAATAGGCCTGCAGCGCGTCAGCAAACTGGTTGATTGCGCCCGGCGTTATAAGGCGTCCCGACACTTTGTCTTCGACCAGGCTTTGGCTGCCCGTTGCTTTTGCGGCGACGACGGGCAGCCCGCAGGCCATTGATTCCAGCGTTACGTTGCCAAATGCTTCCGTGACCGACGGGTTGAAAAACATATCCATGCTCGCGACGGCCCGTCCGAGATC
Organism: Sphingorhabdus sp.; assembly: GCF_044338195.1. Classification (GTDB taxonomy): domain Bacteria; phylum Pseudomonadota; class Alphaproteobacteria; order Sphingomonadales; family Sphingomonadaceae; genus Sphingorhabdus_B. The sequence continues at coordinate 34,286 of NZ_JBIIMC010000011.1, forward strand.
CGCGCCAACCTGAAATCCGGCAAATTTGGCATCGGGTATCCGCGATTCGAACCACGCACGTGCGGGGCCATCTCCTATCACCAAAACCTGATGCGGGACGTTACGTCGTTTGAGTTGGTCAATGGTGTCCGAAAAGACATCAAGACCCTTTTCCATCACCAGACGGCCCAGAAACCCGATGACAGGGGTGTCGTCGGATATGCCCAGTCCGCGCCGCCATTCCATGTCACGGCGCCCTGGATTGAATATCTCCCTGTCGACACCACGCGACCAGATGTCGATGTCGTAGTTCATCCGCTGTTCGCGCAAGACTTGGGCGAAGCTTTCGGACGGTGCAACCAACGCGTCGCATTTGCGATACAGGCGGCGGATCCATGCTTCGACGACCGGCTCGATGAATGACATGTTATAGTAACGGAAATAGGTTTCAAAACGGGTGTGCACCGAACACAGAACAGGCAGGTTCTGCTTTTTTGCCCATTTGACGGCCTTGCGTGAAACACGGTCAGGGCTTGCGATGTGGACAATATTTGGATTGAACGCCTCAAGATCACGTCGAACGCTGCGCGATAACGACAATGGTATGCGATATTCGGGACGAAAGGGTATGGCCATCGAAGGCACGGACACCAGATCGCCCGTTGCTTCAAACGCGGGATTTTCCACTGTCGGCGAATAAATACGCACCGACGCGCCTTGGCATAAAAGATACCCCACCAGACGGTTGAGCGCCTGATTGGCGCCATCGCGTACATAATTATAATTGCCGCTGAAAAGCGCAATGCGAAGGTCGCTGGTGTGCATTGATGCGCTTTTATCGGTGGTAAAGCAAAATGCCAATGGGAATGCTGCATTTGGTGGGATATGTTGTCGCGATGATTTTAACCCAAGTCGACACCCTGCTGATTGGCGGCCCTAAACCCTTCCGCGTTGACGGCACGATGAGCGCCATGGCCCGCGCGCCTGTGAACCAGCCCGTGATGCTGGGTACACTGGGGTTTGAAGGCGATAAGGTGGCCGACCCAACGGTGCACGGCGGCGTTGATAAAGCGGTGCATTTTTATCCTGCCGAACATTATCCCAAATGGATTGCCCATTTTGCAGCGGAAGGTTTTACGAATCCCAAACTCGATTACGCTGGGGCCTTTGGCGAAAATATCAGCGCATCGGGGCTGACCGAGGACAAGCTGCGCATTGGTGACAGGTTCCGGCTGGGACAGGCCTTGGTTGAGGTTGCACAGGGCCGTCAGCCATGTTGGAAGCTCGATCATCATTTTGGCGTCCATGGCCTGTCCGGAATGGTCATCAGCTCAGGCCGCTGTGGCGGCTATTTCCGCGTTATTGAGGAAGGCGAAGTCGCACCGGGCGACCGTATAGAGCAGGCCGAGCAGGCGGGGCATGATTGGACCGTCGCTCGCACATTCCAACTGCTGATCGGCGGCGGGCATAAGATGGCGGGTGCGCTAACAGAATTGCAGGCGCTTACGCAGCTTGAAACATTGGCCGAATCCTGGCGCCTGCGCGCCGCGAAACTCGCCGCGCAGCTTTAACGGCGGTTTATTCGTCTATTTCTTCCGGTTCGGGCGATGGTGCGAATAACCGGATGCGCGTGACCCGTTTTTCGTCCGCTTCCAATATTTCGAGTTTCCATCCGCTGGCTTCATGTGTCAGCATTTGGCCGACATCGGGAACTTGCCCGGCAATAACAAACGCGAGCCCGCCCAGCGTGTCGACATCTTCTTCGACTTCGGACAATTTAGGGTCAATGGCCTCAGCCAGATCGTCAAGCTCAGCGCGCGCATCGGCCTCCCACATGACGGGGCTTAACTGCGCGAACATGGCTTCGGGTTCTTCGTCATGCTCATCTTCGATTTCACCGACGATTTCTTCAACAAGGTCTTCAATCGTCACCAGGCCTTCGGTGCCTGAATATTCGTCGAGAACGATGGCCAAGTGCGTGCGCGTCCGGCGCATTTCGTCGAGCAACGCGAGAACACTCATATTCTGCGGGACGAAGCGCGGCTGACGAATAAAGGCTTCCAAGCTTTCGGGAGGCTGTTCACCCGATGCAAGAACGGCGAACACGTCCTTGATATGGATCATGCCGATGATGCTATCCAACGTCTCCCGATAGACGGGCAAGCGGCTGTGCCCATGTTCGGCGAAGGCAGCGATGCAATCAGCAAAGCCAGCGCTTTCGTCAATCGCGACAATATCGCTGCGCGGCACCATGACATCGTCGACCCGGTGCTCGCTAAAATGCAGAAGGTTGCGCAGCATAGTGCGTTCAACCGCGGTCAGGTCGCCGTCATTGTCCGATTGGTCATTATCGTCGCTATCTTCTTCGTGCTCAGCAATTGCTTCTTCAAGCTGCTCGCGCAAAGTTGGCTCGTGATCGCGGCCAAAAAACATCGTTTTCAGCCGCTGCCATATTCGTCCGTCGTTATCGTCGTCGGTTGCGGTTCTTGAACCGCTAAAACTGTCACCCTCGGGCATAATGGAAGCGTATTGGCCTCTTTTTGGTTGAATTATGCGTCATATGGATTGTGAAGCCCCATGGATGCAAGCGCTTTTACTTCTAACGCCTCCATGGCTTCGGCCTCTTCGTCGTCAACATGGTCATGGCCAAGCAAATGCAACATGCCGTGGATCACCAAATGTGTGGCATGGTCCGCGACGGAAATTTGCTTTTCCTCCGCTTCTGCAGCGCAGGTTTCATATGCCAAGATGATGTCACCCAGCATGATTTCGGGCGCGTTATAGGTCCCGTCCAGCAATGCGTCGATTTCGTCATCGTCGAGCATGGGGAACGACAGGACGTTGGTTGGCTTGTCCTTTTCGCGCCATTCACGGTTCAGTGCATGCACCTCTGCATCGTCGGACAATTTGACGCTGACGCTCATCGGGACGACCGGGTCGGCCAGTTCAGGTATCGCGGCAAAACGGACAGCCGCATCGACTGCCTTTTCAACTTCACTTTGCCCGAAATTGCTGCTGCCCCATGGCAAGCCGATGTCTAATTCGACGTCAATCACGCCCGCCCTCATAGGCATCGACGATCCGTCCGACCAAGGGATGGCGGACGACGTCGCTGCTATTGAAGCGGATGGTTTGAATGCCATCGACCCCTTCAAGACGTTGAACCGCGTCATTCAGGCCCGACATCCGTTCACCACCGGGGATATCAACCTGATGCGGGTCTCCGCAAATGACCATGCGGCTGTTCATGCCAAAACGGGTCAGGAACATCTTCATTTGCGCGGCAGTTGTGTTCTGGGCTTCGTCGAGAATGATGAAGGCATCGGCCAATGTACGGCCGCGCATGAAGGCGATAGGGGCGATTTCGATTTCACCGGACGCAATGCGGCGCTCGACCTGTTCGGCTGGCAGGCAGTCGTACAAAGCATCGTAAATGGGGCGCAGATAGGGATCGACCTTTTCCTTCATATCGCCCGGCAAAAAGCCAAGCCGCTCACCCGCTTCGACTGCTGGACGCGAGAGGATGAGGCGTTGCACGGCACCGGTGATCAGCATCGCCACAGCCTGCGCAACTGCCAGATAGGTTTTTCCGGTTCCTGCTGGCCCAAGTGCGAAGATAATCTCGTCGCGCGCCAATGCCTCCATATAGGGGATTTGCGTGGCGGAACGCGGCACTAGGGTTTTCTTGCGCGTGCGGATCATGATGCCGGGGGCGGCATTGTCTTCCTTGCGCAATATGCCTTCCAGCGTGGGTTCGGCGGTCATTGCGATAATCGACTGCACGGCTTCGGAATCCATTTCTTGTCCGCGTGAAATGCGCGAATAAATATCGTTGAGAACATCGCGTGTCCGACCAATCGCGCCAGCTTCACCTTCGATTTGGACGCGATTGCCGCGGGCCGAGATATAAACGCCAAGCCTGTTTTCAATTGTCACCAGGTTGCGATCAAATTCGCCAAATACCGCATTGATAAGATGTGGCTTGTCGAAGCTCATTTCCAGCCGGGACAGGTCACCGGCTTGCGCTTGGGCTTTTTTGGCCATTCAGGCGGCTGCTCTCATCGTTGGTTCACCTTTTAAGCTAAGGGGGCCAGAATCGGTAATCTGAACGCTAACAATATTGCCGATAGAAAGGTCCGGCGCAAGGACATGAACCGACTGCAGCCACGGTGATTTGCCAATCAATTGGCCATCAAATTTGCCCGGCCGTTCGAGAAGAACATCGCAGGTTTTGCCAACGGTATTTCGGTTGAACGCGGTTTGATCTGCGACGATTTGCGCCTGCAACCGCTGGAGCCGTTCGTCCATGATTTCCATGGGTATCTGGTCAGCCATATCGGCGGCGGGCGTGCCGGGACGCGGGCTATATTTGAATGAATATGCCTGCGCATGCCCGACTTCACGCACAAGGCGCATGGTGTCTTCGAAGTCGCCTTCGGTCTCGCCCGGAAAGCCGACGATGAAATCACCCGAAAAGGCGATGTCAGGCCGAACGGTGCGCACGCGGTCCAAAATGCGCAGATAGCTGTCGCGGCTGTGGCTGCGGTTCATTGCCTTTAATATGCGGTCCGAACCCGATTGTACGGGCAGGTGCAGGAACGGCATCAGCTTTTCGACATCGCCATGCGCAGCAATCAGCCCCTCGGTCATGTCGTTCGGGTGGCTCGTCATATAGCGGATGCGGCGCAGGCCGGGAATTTTGTCGAGCGCGCGGATGAGGCCATCGAGACCCTGCAACTGGCCTTTGTCGTCTTCACCGTCCCAAGCGTTGACGTTTTGGCCCAACAAAGTGATTTCTGCGGCCCCCGCGTCAACGATAGCCTTTGCCTCGTCAATCAATTCGCTCCAGCCGCGCGAAATCTCCGCGCCGCGCGTGTAAGGCACAACGCAATAGGTGCAGAATTTGTCGCAGCCTTCCTGAACCGTCAAAAACGCAGACGGCGCTTGCTTGCGGCGTGCCGGAAGTTTGCCGAATTTGTCGAGACCGGGCAGGTCAAGGTCGACCACGCGTTCACCGCGTCCGACCGCGGCAACCATCTCGGGCAAATTATGATAGGCTTGCGGGCCGACAACGATGTCCACTTCGGGCGCTCTGCGGCTAATCTCGCCGCCTTCGGCCTGCGCAACGCATCCGGCCACGGCAATGACTGGGCTGCTGCCGTCCTTGCGACGCAAGCGGCCGATTTCAGAATAGACCTTCTCTGCCGCTTTTTCGCGAATGTGGCAGGTGTTGAGCACGACAAGATCGGCATGTGCCTTTTCATCGGCCGGCGTCATGCCTTGGCTTTCGAACATTTCGGCCATGCGTTCGCCATCATAGACGTTCATCTGGCAGCCGTAATTTTTGATCGAATAGGTTTTGGGAGAATCCGTGCTCATAGCGCGCGTCTATACATAGCGCCGTGCACCCCCGCCACCCTCCATCGCTGCACCTATGCGCGCACGCACTTCAGCGGAAATCGCTTTGCGGTCGGGGTAGTGCAGAGGATCAAACGGCTCCAGAAAATGCAGGGTCGCCGTAATCGGTTTCAGATAGGACAAAAGCCGCCAGAAATTCTCGGTCACTTTTTCATCGCCGACCCACGCCACACGCGGGGTATGGTGCCCGTAGCTTAGAAATACCGGCTGAACGAGCATGCCGGATGGTGGCGGAACAAGTGCGGCAAATAAAGATGGTTTGAACGGCAAAAGGCCCGAACCGTCATGGGTTGTGCCTTCCGGGAATATCGTAACCGGTTGATCGCCGGTCATTGCCGCGCGCAGATCTTCCACCTGATTTCCGACGCTGGCGCGGTTTTCGCGGTTCACAAAGATGGTATTGTTGATCTTGCAAAGCCACCCAATCAATGGCCAGCCCTCAATCCCGTCATTGGCGACAAAGGTGCAACCGGTAACACCCGACATCACGGGAATGTCGATCCAGCTATGATGGTTGGCGGCGTAAAACACATTCGCGCGCACCCGGTGTCCCGTCGTGGCGGTTGCAATACCGCTGGTCCAGCTGATCGACAGAAGAAACAGGCGCGGCCACGGCGATGGCCGTTTGAGAAGCCGCCAGAGATTGTGGAGGAGCAAGCTCGTGACCAAGCTGGCGGCCATCAGCAGCAGCCGGGCGGTAAACAAAAACTGGCCAGCTAAAAATGCAGCAGGGTTGCGGCGTTTAATCCTTGCGGTCGATGGCGACGCCATAGAGTTCCATACGATGGTCAACGAGACGGTAGCCGAGGCGCTCTGCAATAATTTTCTGCAGCGCTTCCAGCTCGGGGTCGACGAATTCGACAACTTTGCCGGTTTCGACGTCGATGAGGTGATCGTGATGCGCCTCTGGCGACGCTTCATAACGCGCGCGCCCGTCCCCAAAATCGTGGCGGTCCAATATGCCCGCTTCTTCGAACAACCGGACAGTCCGATATACGGTGGCGATCGAAATCTTGGGATCGATGGCTGACGAACGGCGATAGAGCTCTTCCACATCAGGATGGTCCGTCGCATCCGAAATGACGCGCGCTATGACGCGGCGTTGGTCGGTAATACGCAGGCCGCGTTCGTTACACAAAGCTTCAATGTCGATTTTAATGTCCATCGCGATACACATTTAGTGCCGCGCCACGATTCGTCAAAGAAAAAGGCCGGAGAATGCTCCGGCCTTATTTTTCAGTGAAGCTTTGACCGCTTTACTTGATTTTTTTCTTCCGACCCGAACCCGGTGCACGACCAAGGCCGATTGCCTTTGCGAGTTCGCGACGTTGTTCTGCATAAGCGGGTGCAACCATCGGATAATCGGCGGGCAGACCCCATTTTGCGCGATAGTCATCCGGTGTCATGCCATAATGGGTCATCAGGTGGCGCTTCAGCATTTTCAGCTTCTTACCGTCGTCCAAGCAGACAATATAATCGCGTTTTACCGAATTGCGGACTGCAACAGCTGGTTCCAAAACTATTTCGGGGGCAGCAGCCGTTGCGGAAAGACCGGCGAGTGCCGCGTGCACATTTCCAATTAAAGTTGATACGTCCGATACCGCGACACTGTTGTTGCTGACATGAGCAGCGACAATATCGGCGGTCAGAGTAATTAACAATTCAGCGGTATCGTTACTTTCTTGAGACATATTTTGAACCTTTGGACCCATTTTTATAGTTTGTTTATATTTTACGACTTGTCTGATGCATATAGACTTGAAATGAAGTCGTCAAGAAAAGCCGCTAGCTTTCAAATATTAAAGATCAATGAACATCGTAATCGCGTCTAGACTTATTCCTTCTGCGCTTTTGTAATAATTTTTGCGCCGTCCGATCGGTGCAAAGCCAGCCTTCACATAGAAAGAAGATGCAGGGTTCCCGTCGCGAACTTCTAGAAACAATTTCTCCCGGCCGGCGATTTGGCCTCTATTTATCACGTCGCTGAGAAGATTTTGGCCAATCTGTTGGCGCTGGTACTTTCGTGCAACGCCAATCATTAGCAATTCTTCATGTTCAAAAATCCAGCGCGTAATGGCGAAACCGCATACCACGTCACCATCTTTGGCAAGTAACAATTGGCAGTCCGGCAGGACTAAAGTGGACAGGCATTGCGCCGCCGTCCACGCTTCGCCAAATCGGGAGTCGAAGGCGTCGGACATGATGGGCATGATGGACGCAATGTCTTTTGCATCGCCTTCAACGACGTGGATCATGCCCGGACTGCGGCCGGTTTTGCGTCTGGCGCCCTTCCATACACAGGAACGGGCGGAAGGGCATGGTCGTCGGGTAGATGTGCCCATGCGCGGGCGTCAGGCAGAATGTCGGTCCACACCCGATCTGCGCGCTGGGGGGCAATGTCGCCGGCAACATGGTCGGCGACGGCAACAGTCGCCAATAGTTCAGGCAAAACCGACCGCGCGGGCGCTATGGAATGCCCGGCGTCATTAAATGCTTCGAAGAAATACTCGCCATGGCCGCCTGTCATGATGACATCGACAGCGGCGTGTGATGCGCTTTGTGCGCGCGCCATCGCTGCCAGCAAGGATAGGCAACCATAGCCGTGTACCGGTATGTGCCACGCCAAACCCAATGCTTTGGCGGCTGCGACGCCCACACGGATGCCTGTGAAGCTGCCGGGACCAACATCCACCATGATCTGATCGGCTTTGCCGTTATCCGGCAACGCGGCGATGAGCGGAAGCAAGCGTTCGGCATGCCCGCGGCCAATCACTTCATGCTGGGCGGCCAGCAATTGCTTGCCATCGAACAACGCAACTGAGCACGCCCGTGTGGCGGTATCGATGACCAATGTGCGCATGATCGCCTGCGGCCGTTTAGGTTAGGCGACCTGATTGAAGCGGTTAAATTCAGGGCGCGGGCTGCGTGCAAAAATGCTCGCTGTGTCGCCATAGCCAAGCGTACAGATGAAATTCGACTGGACGTTAGTTCCGGCAAAAAATGCCTTGTCGACAGCGGCATTGTCAAAACCTGACATTGGGCCGGTATCCAACCCCAATGCACGCGCGGCCAGCATCAAATAGGCGCCTTGCAAGCTGCTGTTCCGAAACGCCGTTTTTTCAATGGCCACGTCGTTGCCGGCAAACCAGCTGCGGGCATCGGCATGAGGAAACAATTCGGGAAGCTGTTCGTAAAATTCGAGGTCCATTCCGATAATCGCCGTGACAGGCGCTTGCAGAATTTTGTCGCCATTCGACGGCATCGTGCATGCCGCCAGCTTTTGTTTGGCTTCGGTGGATGTGCACCAGATGATGCGCGCGGGAAGACAGTTCGCAGATGTCGGACCAAATTTCATCAGGTCCCAAATGCCCTCAAGCTGCGCGTGCGACACGGGCTTGTCCAGATACCCATTGTAGCTGCGGGCTTCACGGAACAGTTGATCAAGCGCGACGTTGTTTAATGCTTCGGACATAAAATTTCTTTCAGGCGGGGAGTTTAGGCGGCACGCACTTCGACGACTTCGGGCACATAATGCTTCAGCAATTGTTCAATGCCATTTTTCAGTGTTGCCGAAGAAGAGGGGCAACCGGCGCATGCGCCCTGCATCTGCAAAAAGACGATGCCCTTTTGAAAGCCGCGGTAGACGATGTCTCCGCCGTCATTGGCAACGGCAGGACGGATACGCGTTTCGATCAATTCCTTGATCTGGACAACAATGTCGGCATCTTCTGGATCATCGAGCGGGTAATCCGCATCTGCCGATGGAACAGCAAAGCCGGCGGCAGCTGGTTTGAAAAGCGGCATGTTTGCGCTAAAATGGTCGAGCAAAATGGCAAGTACGTCTGGTTTCAGGTTGGACCATTCTGTCCCGGGTGCAGCAGTGACCGAAATAAATTCGCGCCCAAAAAATACTCCGGTGACATCACCAAGTGCGAAAAGTGCCTCCGCCAATGGGGAGGCTTCAGCCTCTTCAGGGGCGGCAAAATCCCGCGTTCCATTTTCCATCACGGCGCGGCCGGGCAGAAATTTGATAGTGGCGGGGTTCGGGGTCAGTTCAGTTTCTATCAGCATTTCACGCATGTGGTGCGGTGGCGGTAAAAGTGCAAGCCAGAATGTCTTGACAGGGGCGAAGCCACGGTTGACCAAGCACGCCAAAAGGAGAGTAGAAATGGTCGATCAGTCGCATAAAACAGCCTGGATAACGGGCGCATCGTCGGGGATAGGGGAGGCGCTGGTCAAAGCATTTGTCGGAAGCGGCGGCCATGCCGTGCTGTCAGGCCGAAATGTCGCTGAACTGGAACGCGTTGCGCATGCTACCGGCGCGCCCGAGCGCTGCTTCATTCTGCCATTCGACACCGTCGATTATGCGGCGTTGCCATCAAAAGTCGCTGAAGCCATTGCCTATCAGGGCAAGATCGATGTGTTGGTCAATAATGCGGGCATTTCGCAGCGCTCACCCGCCATCGACACCGATCTGTCGGTTTACCAGCGGATTGTTGATGTAGACTTGCTTGCGCCGATTGCGCTGACGCAAGCGCTTTTGGGGCATTTGGTTTCAAATGGACATGGCCAGATTATCATGATCTCCAGTGTCGCAGGTAAAGCAGGCATCCCTATGCGGACGGCCTATTGCGCGGCGAAACACGGCCTCATCGGATATGCCGATGCGTTGCGCAGCGAAGTTGCAGGGCAGGGCGTCAAAGTGCTCGTCGTCGCGCCGGGTTCTGTGCGGACCAACGTATCGCGCAATGCATTGAATGCCGATGGAACGGTGCGTGGCACAAGCGATGCTGCCATCGATAACGGTATCGATCCAGATGTCGTCGCAACCACGATTTGGGATGCGGTTGACGCCGGAAAGCGCGAGATTGTTATCGCCGAAGGGATGGAGGCAGGCATTCCCGTGCTGCGCGCGCAGGATCCCGAAAAGCTGTTCGACATGGTCGAAGCGATGGTCGCCGACGGCTATGCGCAGAAAATCGCGGCGCGCTAATCTGTCTGACGACGGGGCCGCACATGAGCCCCGCGACAGGTAAGTTTTTTCCTTAAGTCCGGCCTGCGCGTAACGCCGCGCCGGCGGCAAAGGGCGATAAGGCTGTAATTGCGAGCGCAGTCGCCGCAAGCAGCTGCATCGCGTTGCCGGGATTTTCCGACAATGTGCCCGCGCCAAAGATCAGCAACGGTATCGTGATGGGCACGAGCAAAAGCCCGCCCAGCGCGCTCGCTCCGCTAAGACCCGCCGTCAGCGCTGCGATGGTGACTGATAGCCCGGAAAGCGCGGGTAGTGCTAAGGCAAGGCCAAGCAACAACGTCCCCAATTGCGCCTCAGGCAATCCGATGAGTGCGGAACCCACAACCGTCGCGAGAAGAAGCGGAAGGGCGAAGGCAAAAATCTGGCCAATGATTTTGGCGGTGGCGACCAATTCGTCAGACCAGCCGCGCATCGCTAGCTGATCCAATATGCCCGCTTGCCGGTCCGGAAGTATAAGCCGCTCAATCGGCAGGAGCGTCGCCAGCAGCGCAGCAATCCACAATATACCGCCGCCCGTGCGTGCAAGGAGCGCTTTGTCAGGCCCCGTCACAAACGGAAACAGCGTCGCAACGGCGAGATAGAATATCACCGGCAGCCATAGACCGCCGCCCGTCCATGCCAAACGCACATCGCGCGCAACCAAGGCTGTAAATGCCTTCATGCGTCGGCCTCTGGTCTGTCGAGAATGAGGCTGTGCGCCACGTTAATCGATGGTGGCTGGTGGGCCGCGACGAGCACTATGCCACCGGTTGCGGTGTGGGCGGTGATGGCTTGGTCAAGGCGGGCGCAGCTTGCGCTGTCCAAGCCATTATAGGGTTCGTCGAGCAACCAGATATCCGCCTTCGACGTGAGCACGCGTGCGATACTGGCGCGTTTGCGTTGGCCGGTCGACAGGAAGCGCACGGGAACCTGCGCCAGACCTTGCAAATCCATGTCCGCCAATGCCGCGCCGCGCGCATCCGCAGACGCGCCGTCCATATCCGCCCAGAACATGAGGGCTTTTTCGACCGCCAAATTTGGATCAAGCGCGAGATTTTCATCGGCGAGGGCAATCCGGCCGTCCGTCTTCATCGACCCGGCGGTCGCATGTAACAGACCCGCGATGAGCCGAAGGAGCGTGGATTTGCCGCACCCATTTGCGCCGCGTACCCAAATGATATCACCACTGCGCGCAGTAACCGAAAGTCCGCGCAGCACGAGGCGGTTGCCGCGGATAACCGCGACATTCTCAACGTTGAGGGACGGCAAGGGCGCTTGACGTGACGACATTTGACGACTTAGGCATGAATTCCATCAATTGCAAAATCAGGATGACGTTATGCAGGTTTCAAGGCTCGATGAAGCGGATCGCGCGGCGGTTTTGGAACAGCTGCCTTTGTGGTCCTATGACGCTGATGCAAAAGGGATAAGGCGCACGTTGCGCTTTGCGGATTTTGCCGAAGCCTTCGGTTTCATGGCGCGCGTCGCAATCCTTGCCGAAAAAGCGGACCATCATCCCGAATGGTTCAACGTGTACAACCGTGTTGAGATATTGCTGACAACGCATGATGCGGGCGGCTTATCGCGGCGCGACGTTGATCTGGCCTCGGCCATCGACGCTATTGCGCCGACGGCTTAACCACATCGCCTAAACCGCCCAGCAAGCCCAATTGTTTGCGCAGCCGGTTCGGGAACCAACGGGCCGAAAAAGCAAGTTGCTTCGCCATTTTGTTGACGGGCGTGTGGACCTTGTCACCGTGGATGGCTTCCCATGCAGCTGGGCCGATGATGGAGACGGGGCTCACTTCGACGCCAGCCGATTGCAATCTTTCCTTGCCGGTCATGTTGCTGTTTGCATCAACCGCGCCAATGATGTTGGTGTCGATAAAGCCGGGCATGAGGCTGCGGGCCTTGATTCCCAATGGGCGCCATTCAATGTCATGCGCTTCGGCAAGGCCGCGCACCGCGAACTTGGTCGCGCTATATACGCTAAGTCCAGCCGATCCGTAGATGCCAGCAGCTGAGCTGGTGTAGAGGACGCAGGCATCAGGTGTATTTTTCAACAGATCAAAACATGCGCGGGTTCCGCTGATAACGCCAGTCAGGTTGATGGCGATCATCTTGTCGATATCCTCGTCGGTCATGTCCTGAATAGGTCCGCCCGATCCAATACCTGCATTGTTGAACAATACCGTCATGTGGCCATTTGTGTGCTTGGCAAAGTCGGCGACGGCGGCTTTCCACTGTGCACGATCGGTCACATCAAGGCGGTGGCGCGACCATTGGCCGGCTGGCAATAAAGCCGCGGTTTCGTCGATGCCCTTTTCATTGACGTCAGCAAGGCCCACGAACCAACCGACATTGGCAAAGTAACGCGCAACTTCGCGTCCTAAACCCGACGCGGCGCCAGTGATGAAAATGCTTTTTTGCGTTTCGGACATAATTTCGGCTCTCCCTTATTCACATGTCTGTCAGCCACATCAATTTACCCGAAAGGTCAACTGAATATTGCGGCCGCGGCTTTGCTTGGACTGAAGATCGGACTTAAGCTCTCGTCCGTTATCAAATCGCCTGAAACCCCTTGGCGTAAATGTGCCATGTAAAAATGGCAGCCGCGCCGCGATACGGGCGCCAGCGTTCGGCGATGACGCGTATATCTTTTTCCGATGGCCGCGCATCCAGCTTCAGCAAACGGCCCACGCCTTCTTGCACAGCAAGGTCGCCCGCGGGCCAAATGTCGGTCCGGCCCTCGGCAAACAGCAAATATATCTCCGCAGACCAGCGGCCAATGCCCTTTACGCGGGTGAGGTAGGTAATTGCCTCCTCATCATCGGCGGGCAGGGCATTGAGCGGCAATTCACCCGACAGCACGAGTTCGGCAAGCGAACGCGCATAGCCCTGTTTCTGTCGGCTCAACCCGCACGCTCGCAAGGCGTCGAAATCTTGCGCCAATAACTTGTCCGGCGGGCAGTCTGGACCAATAAGCGCTTCAAGCTTGTTCCACACCGATGCGGCTGCCGCGACGCTCACCTGTTGCCCGACAATCGTACGCAGCAATGTCGCATAGCCCGGTTCCCGGATGCGCTCGTCCGGGTAACCCGTAACCGCAAGCGCCTGCTTTATGCCCGGTTCAAGCGCCGCCAGTGCATCAAGGGCAGCATGCAATTGTGCAGCAGGAATACCCATCAGCGCGCTCCGCCCAACAACGCCATGGGCGTAGCAGCGACCTTCATCCCCAAATTTACGCGATTCTGCCGCATGTTTGCTGTCCTTGTTTAGCCCCGCCGGACGGTTGCCGCATATAATGCGATCGCCGCAGCGTTCGACACGTTCAACGACTCCATGTGTTCGCTGATTGGCAACTTCGCCAGCTGGTCACAATGCTCTTCAATGTTACGACGCATGCCATCGCCTTCAGCGCCCAGAACAAGCGCGTTGCGGCCCGGCGTCAGCGCTTCGTCCAACGTCACGCTGGCATGGCCCGACAGACCGATTCGCCAATATCCGGCCTCAGCAATTTCTTCCAACGCACGGGCCAGATTAACAACGCGGACCCATGGGGTGATTTCAAGCCCGCCGGAAGCCGCCTTTGCCAATGCCCCCGATTCTGGTGGCGCGTGCCGGTCCTGCGTCACAACGGCGACTGCATTGAATGCCGCGGCCGTGCGGAATATCGCGCCGACATTGTGGGGATCCGTGACCTGGTCGAGGATCAGCAACGGGCGATTGTCATCATTGTCGACCGCAAGCGCATCGGTCAGCCAGACGTCCTCCAATGGCGCAACTTCAAGCACGAGGCCCTGATGCGGTGCATCTTTCGGTACAAAGCGCGCCAAATCATTCACCTCGGCATATTGGACCGTCAGCCCGTCGGGAATGACGATTTTGCCGATTTCTTCGCGTGTGCCCCACAGATTGATGAGTCGCCGATCGGGATTATCAAGCGCAGCATATACGGCGTGACGGCCATAAAATTTGGGATTGCCGCTGGAAACTGCAGCGCCGCGACGGCGCTGGCTCTTATGGGAAGACATTTGAAACACCTGTTGATGAAAAAGAAGACGATATAGGCCCCTTTCCCACTTGAGGCATTGACAGGCAAGGGCCGTTTCGCCATTGGGCTGCTTCTTCGTCGGGACCGGCCCTTATGCTTTGGCATAATGCCCCGTCAAAGAAGTGGACAGGTGGCCGAGTGGTTAAAGGCAGCAGACTGTAAATCTGCCCGGTTTTCCGTACGCTGGTTCGAATCCAGCCCTGTCCACCATTTTTCCGAATAAGCGATTGTTATACAGTGACTCTGTCGCTGCGCTTGAGTTGGGCGCTTAAGCGGTTCCGCGCTTCAGCAGCTTAACCGGCACAGGTGCGATGTTGGGTGCATCGCCCTTCAATACAGCAATCAGTGCCTCCACCAGCATTTCGCCGGCCTGAACATAGTCCTGCTCAATTGTGGTGAGAGGTGGTTGTGCATAGGCGCCGGTTGCAATGCCATCAAAGCCGATGACGCGCACGTCGGTGCCGACCGCGATATGCTGTTCATCAAGCGCACGCATCGCACCCAGAGCGATAAAGTCATTGGCGCAGAACAGACCGTCAAAATCGACCTTATCGCGGATCAGGCCGTTGACGGCTGCATAGCCTTGGTCTTCGCGCACCGCGTTTTCGGGAAGTGGTGGGCAGATGGTCGGCATGCCCTTTTGCGCCATCACCGCCATATAGGTTGTCAGCCGATCCTGAAATGGCGGCTGTTCGCTGTTCGTCGGGCCAATATAGGCAATTTTCTGGCATCCGCTGGACAGCAAATGTTCAATGGCAAGCCTTGCACCCTGCGCATTGTCGCTTTTAATCGACAGCAGATCTTCTTTGCTGGCGCCCCAGCAGATCATCGGTGTTTTGTGCCGCGCATATTCACCAAAAAACTGCCAGCCTTCAATATTCTGACCGCTGCCGATGACAATCAATCCGTCCGCCTGTCTGCTACCGGTGTAATTGGCGAAGAAGTTAGCCGGCGAATCCTGAAACGAAACGATGAGATTGTAGCCGCGCTCAGACGCGGATGCCGCGATGCAGCCCAACAGCGATAGATAAAATGGATTGATGTTGGCTTTATTCTCTCCGCGCCGGCACAGAATAACCAGCGCAATGGAGTAAGTTTGCTGCGTGCGCAGGCGAAGGGCGTTGTGGTCGACCGAGTAATTAAGTTCGTTGGCGAGCGCGACAATGCGGGCACGCGTGACTTCATTTACCTTTTTATCACCGCGCAACGCCCGCGAAACTGTGGGTTGTGACACCCCTAGCATCGCGGCGATTTGATGCGCCGTTATTCGCCCTTCTTTGCCCATGCGGCGCTGTTAGCACCTGAACCTGCGCAAGTCACGCGGCGAGCGCGGACACTGGCGTGACAAAATCAAGGCCAAGGCTTTCGGCAACGGCTTGGCTCGTCACCTTGCCGTGATGTACGTTCAAACCGGCGAGCAAGCCACGACCCGTTTCCGTGCTGCCATCAAGCGCGGCGGTACCCTTGCTTGCCAGCGCGAGGCCATATGGCAATGTCGCGTTGTTGAGCGCAGCCGCGCTGGTTTGCGGAACGGCGCCGGGCATATTGGCCACGCAATAATGGATAATGCCATCAACGACATAGGTCGGCTCGGCATGCGTGGTGGCATGGCTGGTTTCAAAGCAGCCGCCTTGGTCAATCGCGACATCGACCAGAACCGAACCGGGCTTCATCCGTTTCAACATTTCGCGGGTGACCAGCTTGGGCGCGCTTGCGCCGGGGATAAGGACGGCACCAATCACGGCGTCGGCGATGCTGATTTCATGGTCAATGGTTTCCAGCGTTGAATAGCGGGTACGCACCCGTCCGTTGAACAGTTCATCCAACTGGCGAAGGCGGGGGATTGAGCGGTCAACGATGGTGACTTCTGCGCCAAGGCCAACGGCCATACGCGCGGCATGGGTGCCGACAACGCCGCCGCCAAGAACGGTAACGCGGCCCGCGGGCACACCGGGAACGCCGCCAAGTAATATGCCTGCGCCGCCCTTGCTGCGACGCATCGCTTCGCCCGCTGCCTCAATGGCCAAGCGGCCAGCGACTTCGCTCATGGGCGCCAACAGGGGCAGGGTGCCCTTGTCATCGGTGACGGTTTCATAAGCAATTGCGGTGCAACCGCTGGCGATTAAGCCTTTGGCCTGCTCAGGATCTGGGGCGAGGTGGAGATACGTGAAAAGCAACTGGCCGGGGCGTAGCAAGACCCACTCGCTCGGCTGGGGTTCCTTGACCTTTACGATCATGTCGCAGCCAGCGAAGATTTCTGCGGCTGTCGCGGCGATTTCGGCACCCGCTGCGCGATAAGCATCGTCGCTTGCCATGATGCCCGCGCCTGCGCCCGATTGCACGACAACCTGATGGCCGTGGGCGACATATTCACGAACCGCGCCGGGGGTTAAGCCGACACGATATTCATGCACCTTGATTTCGCTGGGGACGCCGACACGCATAATCTCACTCCTGAAAAATTATCTGTCGCGGAAATAGCATCTTCGATATGACGATACTGTGCAAAGATTCGACTATTTGTGTGAATAGACGCATAGAATCGGCGATATTGAATATATAAATGGAAAATTTATGCAACTTGATCGAACAGACCGTAAATTATTGGGCGCACTCGTGCAGAACGGACGGGCGACGCAGGCGGAATTGGGCGAAGCTGCCGGCCTGTCGCCAAGCGCGGCGGCGCGTCGGCAAAAATCATTGGAAGATGATGGGATCCTGCGTGGCTACCGCGCGGATGTGAACCTTCGCAAACTTGGGCTCGCGGCAACGGTGATGGTCACCATCACGCTCGATAGCCAGAGCGAAGAGGCAATGGCGGCATTTGAAGCCGCCGTGGTGGGAAGTCCGTCGACCATCCGGTGCCACCTGATGAGCGGCCGGAATGATTATCTGCTCGTCGTGCGCGCCGCATCGATTGAGGATTATGAGCTCATTCACCGGCAGGAAATTGCGCGATTGCCAAGGGTCGCGCGTATCGAAACTGCATTTGCATTGCGCGAAGTCGTCAACCGCACCGTCCCGCCGCGGCTTTTTGACTGATCGCATAAAAGCGCACCGACCGGCAGGCTTGCAACATCCCGACCATTCGCAGAATTTGTGCGGCGTTACTTTGTGGTGCGCGCGCCGATACCGCAATCCTGCGCAAGACTGTGACGGTTTTGTCACATTGCGTAAAAAGGACAATGACGTTGACACAAAATGACTTGCCTGCGGCAGGTTTTGATGTTTGTGTGCACCTGCACAATAAAGCGCAGGCCGATGTATAGCGGTATTGCGCAGGCATTTAGATTTAGCGGGATAGAACGGTATCTGCCGGATGTAGCGCTATGCGGTCGCTTTCGGCGCAGTTTTTTGTGTACCTAAGAAGGGGTAATTTTATGCGTAAATCCATTTTGAAGCTGGCAACAATGAGCGTCGCGATGAGCGCGATGGCTATTTCAGTTCCTGCTTTCGCCCAAGACGCGGCGGCAGAAGAAGCCTCCGGTCCTATCACTATTTCGGGCGGTGCCGCTTTGGTATCCGACTATCGTTTCCGCGGCGTATCGCTTTCTGACAAGGGCTTTGCACTTCAGCCATATTTGACCGTCAAGCATGAGTCCGGCTTTTATGTCGGCGCGTGGGCTTCAAATCTCTCCGAAAATGACGGCGATGATGCGGAAGTTGACCTTTATGTCGGTTTTTCGGGTGGTGAAGAACTGACTTACGACATCGGTGCGACATATTATGTCTATCCGGGCGTATCCAGCTTCAACTATCTAGAGCTGACCGGTAAGCTTGGCTCAACTATCGGTCCAGCAACCGTGGGCGCGCAGTTGAGCTATGTCCCAAGTCAGGACAACACCGGTAACACCGATAACGTCTATGTCGCGACCAACGCTTCGATCGCTTTGCCTGACTCACCAATTTCGATCGTCGGCTCAATCGGCATTGAAGATGGCGCGTTTACCGCGGGCAGTGAAAAGCTCGATTGGACGCTTGGTCTGACCGCTAATGTTGCAGGCTTTACACTTGGCGCATCTTATGTCGACACCAACCGTCGTTCGGTGTTTGCATTCAAAGACAGCGCGGCCGGCGTCGTATTTTCGCTCAGCTACGGTTTCTAAGATCGTATATTGAATATTATGATGTGCGCGGGCTGGCTTGACCTTTTCAAGTCGGTCTGCGCACATATTGTTTTATGACTATAAACCTCGCCAACTGGATAGCCGAGCATAAGATCGACGAGGTCGAATGCATCGTTCCTGACATTAACGGCGTGCAGCGCGGCAAAGTATTGCCGGCCAAGAAATTCCTGTCGTCTGTCCGCGACAAATCGCTCCGCATTCCCGGTAGCGTCTTCATCTGCACCATTGATGGCCATTATCCCGAAGATATCGAAGATATTTGGGACAAGGATCCCGACAAAATCCTAATTGCTGATCCCGACACCATCTGCATTGCGCCCGGTTTTAAATCGCCAACCGCATTTGTCATCGCCGACGTCTTAAACGGTGATGGCACTGAAGTGGAAATCGCGCCGCGCACGATATTGAAAAAGATACTGGCCCTTTACGCCAGCCGCGGGTGGAAACCCATCATTGCGCCCGAGGTTGAATTTTATCTCGTCAGCCAAAATGTCGATCCCGACTTTCCGCTTGTGCCGCCGACGGGGTCAAGCGGACGGGCGGAAACGGCTAGTCAGCCTTATGGTCTTGAGGCGATGAACGAATATGAAGACATCATCGATCACATCTATGATGACTGTGAATTGATGGGTCTCGATATCGACACGATGATTCACGAAATGGGCGCGGCCCAGCTTGAGGTGAACTTTCTGCACGGCGACCCGCTGAAGCTTGCGGATCAGGTTTTTCTGTTCAAACGCGTGGTGCGGGCCGTCGCCAAACAACATGGCGTCTATGCCACATTTATGGCGAACCCGATGGCGGGCCAACCGGGCAGCGCGATGCATCTGCATCAATCGGTTGTAGATGCTGAAACCGGCCGCAATCTGTTTTCGAACGCCAATGGCCGCGACAGCGCGCTGTTCCGGAGTTACATCGCCGGGCTTGTGAAGTTTATGCCACAAGTGTCACCGCTTTGGGCGCCCAACGTGAACAGCTTCCGCCGGATGCGGCCCGATAGCGCAGCGCCGATCAATGTGCAGTGGGGCGAAGATAACCGCAGCTGCGGTTTCCGCGTGCCGATTTCCGACAAGGCCAATCGCCGCGTCGAAAACCGTTTGCCCGGCGCGGATTCCAATCCCTATCTCGCCATGTCGGCATCTTTGGTCTGTGGCTATATCGGCATGGTAGAACGCATGATCCCGGCAAAGGCGATCACCGGCAGCGCGTACAACCGTGCGCGGACGCTGCCCCGGACTTTGGAAGCGGCGCTGGACCGTTTCAGCGCTTGTAAGCCCGTCCGCAACCTGATTGGCGAAGAGTTTTTCGATATCTTCTATGCCATCAAAGACTATGAATTGTTCAATTACCAATCGGTCGTATCAAGCTGGGAACGCGAGCATTTGTTGTTGAGGGTGTAATGCCTGACCGGTTGAACGACAGCTATTACCGCGCGACCGCGAATGGCTGGGAAACGCAGCGCCCGCTCGATTATGCTTTGGATTGCGACGTCGTTGTCATTGGCGGCGGCTTTACGGGCTTGTCTGCCGCCTTAGCTTGCGCCGAAAAAGGGCTGAAAGTCGCTTTGATTGAGGCCCAGAGCATCGGCTTTGGTGCATCAGGCCGCAATGGCGGGCAGCTGATTCCCGGTTTGCGTTGGTCGATGCGTGAAATCGACGCGGCGTTTGGGCGAGAGCGGGCAAAAGCCATATTCGATTTGGCGTGGGGTGCAGGCGCGCGTGTGCATGACCGCATCGTCAAGCATGATATCCCATGTGATCTGAAATCCGGCCATCTGGAAGCCGCCTATAAGCCCGGACATTTCGACGACATGCAGCGCGAGGCCGCGTTTTTGGCGCGCGAATTTGGCTGGGATTCAGTCGAGATTGTCGCGCCTGCCGACATCAGCACGCATATCAATGGCGGCGATTATCACGGCGGCCTTTATGACGCCAAGGGCGGGCATTTCCATCCGTTGAACTATGCGCTTGGATTAGCAAAAGCTGCGATGGCGGCAGGTGTTTTGATATTCGAACATAGCGCTGCGCAAAGGCCGATGGATAATGGAACCTATGTCGAGATTGCGGCGGGGACAGGATCGCTCACCGCCCGCCATGTGCTTATGGCCACCGACAACTGGACGTGCGATATTGCGCCGGAACTTAGCCGCTACACTGTCCCCATTATGAACTATAACATCGCGACTGCGCCGTTGCATAATGCTGACCAGCTTTTGCCCAGTGACGCCGCGATTGCGGACAGCCGGTTTGTTTTGAACTATTTCCGATTGAGCGCGGATAAACGCCTGATTTTCGGTGGTGGAGAGAAATATGTTCGACGCCCGCCTGCGGACATTGCAGGATTTGTCCGAAAGCATATGGTTGAGGTGTTTCCTTCGCTTGCCCAGACACAGATTGATTATGCATGGGGAGGTGCCGTGGGCGTGACGATGAACCGGCTGCCGCATATGGGGCGTAAGGGGAATATTTTTTACGCGCACGGCTTTTCCGGTCATGGCGCGTTGGTCACGACGGTCGCGGGCGAGGTGATGGCTGAGGCCGTGCTTGGTACCATGTCGCAATTCGATGTCTTTGCCGGCCTGCCGCACAGCCAGTTTCCAGGCGGCAAATGGCTGGCACAGCCGCTCGCGACCCTTGGACTGCTCTATTATGCGATGCGAGACCGGCTGTGATTGAAAGGGCCGCGATAGAAATGATGCGCGCGCGTGAGGTTGCGCGGTTTGTTGCCGCGAACCCAAAGTCGCATGGGCAGTCCCAAGCGTCAAAAAGCTGGTTTCAGGGCGTTCCGTTCCATTGGATGCTCGATTGGTCCACGCCATTCCCGATCGTCGCTCAGGAGGCGTCTGGAGCGACGCTGACGAGTGTTGACGGGCAGGTCTTTGATGATTTCTGCCTTGGCGATACCGCCAGCATGTTCGGCCATTCGCCACAGCCATTGGTCGACGCACTGACCGCGCAAGCGGGGCAGGGGCTGAGCTATATGCTCCCCACATCAAAGGGCGTAGAAGTGGGCGATATGCTCGCCGCGATGTTCGGACTGCCGCAATGGCAAGTGACGACCACGGCAAGCGAGGCAAACCGCGCGGTCATCCGCTGGTGTCGTGGCTTGACTGGACGCGACAAGATTTTGATCTTCAATGGCTGTTACCACGGCGCGGTCGATGATGTTTTTGTCGATCTGCGCGATGGCGAAGCGGTCAACCGGCCCAGCCTGATCGGACAGGTACAGGATTTGCTACCGACCACGGTTGCAATCGAGTTTAACGATGTGGAGGCGCTTGAGGCTGCATTACGCGGTGGCGACATCGCATGTGTGCTCGCTGAGCCGTTGATGACCAATATCGGCATGGTGCGCGACGCGCCGGGCTTTTTGGAGTCGTTGCGGCGGTTATGTGACGAAACCGGCACAATATTGGTGCTTGATGAAACCCACACCATTTCTTCGGGCTATGGCGGCCATAGCAATACCCATGGGCCAAAGCCCGACATCATGGTGGTAGGAAAATCCATCGGCGGTGGCGTGCCATGTGCGGTATATGGATTTACGGCCGAGATCGCGGAAAAGATGGCGGCGCTGAACCAGTCGCGTCCGCCGGGGCATAGCGGCATCGGCACGACATTGTCGGCTAATGCGCTCGCCATATCCGCAATGCACGCGATGTTAGAGCAAGTCATTACGCGTGATGCTTATACCCATATGCTGGCGACGGCTGACCGGCTGGTATCGGGTTTAAATGCCGTGATCGCGGCGCACAAGCTTGACTGGCATGTCAGCCATGTCGGTGCCCGTATTGAACTGATATGCTCTGCTGTGCCGCCGCGTAACGGCAGCGAGGCGCGTGCCGTGATGGACCATGCGCTGGAAAGCACGATTCATTTGTACCTCGCCAACCGCGGCATATTGCTGGCGCCATTCCATAATATGATGCTCGTCAGCCCCGTGACTTCGCCGGCGCAGGTCGATCGGTTGGCGTTTGAGTTGAACAATGCGCTGACTGAGCTACAAGCGTCTTAAACAGGGTAAGTGAAAGTGACGTCATGACAATTAAGCGGGCCAAGTCATCTGCGACCATCGCCGCACGAAGCGAGGCTGAGGCCTTTTTTGCGGCTAACCCTGATATTGACTCTGTCGAGATGATTTACACCGACATGGGCGGCGTGCCGCGCGGCAAGCGGCTGCGCCAGCATGAGGTGCTATCGGTCTATGAAATCGGTCGCTTTTTCCCGGGCTCCATCTCCGTGGTCGACATCACTGGACAAGATACCGTTGAAACAGGCTTGGTCTGGGAGGATGGCGACGCTGACCGCTCAATGAAGCCAATTCCGGGCACACTGGTGCGGACGCCATGGGCGGGGGACAATGCCGCACAATTCATGGTCGATTTTTACGAGCTGGATGGCCAGCCGCATGATCTGGACTCGCGGCATGTGTTGGGTTTGGTCGTTGACCGTTTCGCAGAAATGGGTCTGACCCCTGCATTGGCTGTGGAGCTTGAATTTTACCTGTTGGATCCAAAGCGTGCCCGTGATGGTTCCATTCGCCCCGCGCGACCCGATTATAGCCACGAAACACCACAAATGGTGGAGGTTTATGGCCTGCGTGAACTCGACGACTTCCGGCCTTTCTTTGATGAGCTGTATGAAACCTGCGATATTCAGGGGCTTCCGCTGGAATCCGCGATATCCGAATTTGCGCCGGGGCAGTGCGAGCTGACTTTGCGGTACAAGCCCGACGTGTTGCGGGCGTGCGATGATGCAATCATGTACAAACGGGTGGTGAAGGCCGTGGCGCAAGCGCACGGCTTGGAAGCGACCTTCATGGCGAAACCATTTGCTGAACAAGCAGGCTCCGGCATGCATATTCACGTGTCGATGAACGATGCCGACGGCAAAAACCTGTTTGCGTCGGATGATCCCGAAGGCACCCCAATGCTGCGTCACGCCATTGGCGGTATGATTTCAGCGGTGGGCGATTGTTTTGCGCTCTTTGCGCCACATGCAAACAGCTACCGCCGGTTCAAGGCGAACAGCTATGCGCCCGTCGCGCCGACATGGGGCGTCAACAACCGCACGGTTTCGTTCCGGATACCGGCCGGTCCCGCGGCAAGCCGCCATGTCGAACACCGCGCATGCGGCGCTGATGCCAACCCCTATCTGGCCGTTGCTGGCGTGCTTGCGGGCATCCATCACGGTATCGTCAACCAGATTGATCCCGGCCCCGCAGTCGTCGGCAATGGTTATGACCGCGACAGTTCAGCCGATGATAAACCGCCAAGCAACTGGTTCGCTGCGGTTGACCGCTTCCATGGGTCGAAGCTGATGCGCGAATATCTGGGCGAACGCTTTGTGGACATGTTCACGATCGTCAAACGCGTCGAACAGGACCGCTATTTCGGTCAGGTCCCGTCAATCGACTATGACTGGTATTTGCGCAACGCTTAAGCGTGAGCGGCTGGAAAGCGGGCGAGGATATTCTGCATTACCGCAGGGTTAAGCAGCGTATCGAACGCGCAGCCAACCATAGTGCCATCGTTCCAAACGATTTTTGCCTGAAGCGCGCTGCGTCCGGGTAATGTCAGCCAGACACGCGTGCCTGCGCTCATGGCGGTCAATGCCTCACAAGCAACGCCGGACAGCGACAGATCACGGACGATGACGGCAAAGCCCCGCGATCCGGAGGGCCGCATTGAAGCAGGAATGTTAAGCGGAACGCGCGGCGCGCTTCGGTCTTCCTGTGCGGCGTCTTCATATCGTTGGTAAGATTTTATCTGCGAGGGTGCTTGGACCATGGCTTTTTTTCCCCTGTGACGGGCAAAGCGTATGAAATTGTGGTAAACAAATGGTTAACCGACATGGATGAAGCGCCTTAACACATTCGTTCCCGGCCCACTTGCATTTCACCGATGTCGCGGCCATATGCGGCGTGGGAGTCGGATGGACGTGGCACTCGCCAACCTGGTCAGGTCCTGACGGAAGCAGCCACAACGAATTCGCTGCGGGTCATCCGGCTCCTACTTTTCCCCGTCTTTTGTTTTAGAAAACTTCGACAAAGGTCGGTGACCGTCCTATCGTAACGTTGATGCCCGATTCCAATCGCCCAGAATTCGCAGAACGCGACCCGGATATGCCCGATGATGCTTTGGGACTTGGCTTGGATTTGCCGCCCGTAGCGCAACCGACGGCACCTGCCGCACCCACGCCTTCAGCGCCAGCAGCTGCCCCGGCAAATACCGGCGGCGCGGCTTACCGCGTACTGGCCCGCAAATACCGTCCCCAAACCTTTGCAGAGCTTATCGGCCAAGATGCGATGGTGCAGACGCTCGGCAATGCGATTAAGCGCGATCGTTTGGCGCATGCGTTTTTGATGACTGGCGTGCGCGGTGTCGGTAAAACCTCGACGGCGCGACTGATTGCCAAGGCGCTGAACTGCATTGGTACGGACGGGCAGGGTGGCCCAACGATTGATCCCTGTGGCACTTGCGAGCCATGCGTTGCCATTGCCGAAGGCCGCCATATCGATGTGATCGAAATGGATGCCGCGAGCCACACCGGTGTTGATGACGTGCGTGAGATTATTGAGGCTGTGCGCTACTCTGCGGTTTCGGCACGCTATAAAATTTACATCATCGACGAAGTTCACATGCTGTCGAAAAACGCGTTTAACGCGCTGCTGAAGACACTTGAAGAGCCGCCCGGTCACGTCAAATTCCTGTTTGCGACGACCGAAGTGAACAAGGTGCCGATTACCGTATTGTCGCGGTGCCAACGGTTCGACCTTAAGCGTATTTCCACCGCAAAACTGGCGGACCATTTCGCGGACATCGCCGCCAAAGAACATGTTGAGGCAGAGGTTGAGGCGCTGACACTGGTTGCGCAAGCGGCCGAGGGCTCCGTACGCGATGGCCTATCGATACTCGACCAAGCCATTGCCCATGCCGACATGGAAGGTGATGGCAAGGTTACGGCTGCGCAAGTGCGCGATATGCTTGGCCTGTCGGATCGCGGCGCAATCCGTCGGTTGTTCGGCCTGATATTGGCGGGCGATGCACAGGGCATGTTGGCGGAAGCCCGCAGCCAATATAATCTGGGCGTGGAGCCATTGGCGATGTTCGCCGGGCTTTTGTCCGAAGTGCACCGGCTGACACTCGCAAAAGTTGGCGCACCGCGCGATGGCGCTTTGGATGCCGATGCCGCTGCATTGGTGGAAGAGCATGCGGATCGCTTGTCCTTTCCAGTCCTGCACCGTTTATGGCAGCTGTTGCTGAAGGGGCAGGAAGAAGTCGCGCGCGCATCAGTGCCGCTCGATGCTGCGGACATGGCTTTGTTGCGCGTTATTCATGCCGCGACACTTCCCGATCCCGGTGAGCTGGCCAAGATGATTGGGCAGGGCAGCTTTGCAGCGCCACCGGCCTCTGCACCCACCAGTCTCGACATACCCCAGTCCGCGACGGTGCAGACGTTAATGCCCACCGACTTCCATGCACTTTTGGATCGTTTGGCGCGCGAGGGTTTTGTGAGTCTGGAGATGACCCTGCGGGATGTTGTCCGTTTGGTTGAATATGCGCCACCGGTATTGGCATATCAGCTGGCGGGGCCCGTTGCGCCCGGTTTTGTTGCGGAACTGCGCGATGCCCTGGCGAAGGTGACCGGCACGCGCTGGGACGTTGAAGAGCGCGCTGGCGAGGCTGCACCAAGCTTGCTGGAGCAAGAGCAAGCGAAGGCCGACGCTGAAAAGCGCATAATATTGGAGTCACCTCTGGTCAAAGCGGCGTTTGCTGCGTTTCCTGAGGCGGAGCTGCTCGACAGCGACGCGCATGACATGAAATGGAGTAAGAGCGCATGAAAAGCATGGAAGACATGATCAAGGCCGCCCAAGAGGCCGCCCAAAGCATTCAGCAGCAAATGGAACACGCGCAAGCAACGCTCGATACCATTCACGTCGAAGGCCAGTCTGGCGGCGGTTTGGTGAAAGTCCGCGCAACGGCAAAAGGCCGCATCTTGAATGTGGCAATCGACGACAGCCTGATCGTTCCTGCTGACAAAACGATGCTGGAAGACCTCATTACCGCAGCATTTAATGACGCGCGTGAAAAGGCGGATGCCGCGAGCAACGCGGAAATGGGCAAAATGTCGAGCAGCCTGCCATTGCCTGCCGGGTTCAAACTGCCGTTTTAACCCCGCCAACATTGGCGCCATTTTCCATTAAACCCGTTTTTCCCCAGCAATTTGCGCTTTTGGGGACCAGATGCATTGAAAGCCTGCACAGAGCGCTCATATTGAGTGGGAACGGGCGTGCCGCATTTTTGCGCGACCCCAGTTGGAGTATCTATGGATTTGAACCTGCCTTTATTGCCCCTGCGCGATATTGTTGTTTTCCCCGGTATGATTGTTCCCTTGTTTGTGGGTCGGGATAAGTCGGTCGTCGCGCTGGAAAAAGCGATGGCGGCGAACAAGGAAATTTTCCTCGTCGCGCAGCTTGATCCTGCCGAGGATGATCCCGGCAAAGATGATTTGTACGATATCGGTGTAACCGCGACGATTATGCAGCTGCTGAAGCTGCCGGACGGTACTGTGCGCGTTCTGGTTGAAGGCAAACAACGCGCGCAACTGCGCGATTTGGTTGAGCACGGCAGTGAATATGTCGAAGCGGCTGTGTCCCTCGTTGTCGAACAAAATGCAGAAGGTCCTGAAGCCACCGCGCTGATGCGTTCGGTCGCGGAACAGTTTGAAAATTATTCGAAGCTCAACAAGAAAATGCCCGCCGAAACCGCGGTGCAGCTTTCGGAGATCGAAACACCGTCGGCGCTGGCGGACGCCGTTGCGGCCAATATCCAGTTAAAGGTGTCGGATAAGCAATCGCTTCTGGTTGAAGCAAACCCGCTTCGCCGATTGGAAATGGCGTTTGCCTTCATGGAAGGCGAATTGGGCGTATTGCAGGTCGAAAAGAAAATCCGTGGCCGCGTGAAGCGCCAGATGGAAAAGACCCAGCGCGAATATTATCTGAACGAACAGATGAAGGCTATCCAGCGCGAGCTGGGCAATGACGATGGCGAAGGCGGCGACGAAGTTGCCGAGCTTCAAAACAAGATCGACACGATGAAGCTGTCCAAGGAAGCAAAGGCGAAAGCCAATGCCGAATTGAAAAAGCTGCGTGGCATGGCACCCATGTCCGCCGAGGCGACCGTCGTGCGCAATTATCTCGACACGCTTCTGGGCATACCATGGGGTAAGAAGTCCAAGCTGAAGCGCGACATCGCCAAGGCGCAGGACGTTCTCGACGAGGACCATTTTGCCTTGGAAAAGGTCAAGGACCGCATTGTCGAATATCTTGCGGTACAGGCACGCACCAACAAGCTTAAAGGCCCAATCTTGTGCCTCGTCGGACCTCCCGGTGTGGGTAAGACGTCGCTTGGCAAATCGATTGCCAAGGCAACGGGGCGTGAGTTTATCCGTCAATCGCTTGGCGGCGTGCGTGATGAAGCAGAGATTCGTGGCCATCGCCGGACTTATATTGGTTCGATGCCCGGTAAGGTCGCGGCCAATTTGAAAAAAGCGGGAACGATGAACCCGTTGTTCCTGCTCGACGAAATCGACAAGCTTGGTCAGGATTTCCGCGGTGATCCGGCGTCTGCATTGCTTGAGGTTCTTGATCCGGAACAGAACAACAAGTTTAACGACCATTATCTCGAAATCGACTTGGACCTGTCCGACGTGATGTTCGTGACAACGGCCAACAGCCTTAATTTGCCACAGGCGCTTTTGGACCGCATGGAAATCATCCGGTTGGAAGGCTATACCGAAGACGAGAAGCTGGAGATTGCGAAGCGACATTTGTTCGACAAGCAAGTCGAAGCCCATGGGCTGAAGCGGCAAGAATTCTCGGTCAGCGATGATGCTCTGCGCGATCTTATCCGTTATTACACGCGCGAAGCCGGTGTGCGTACGCTGGAGCGGGAAGTCGCAAAGCTGGCGCGTAAGGCGCTGCGCCGGATATTGGAAGGCAAAGCCACCAGCATTGCCATCACACCCGAAAATCTCGCAGATTTTTCGGGCGTCCGTAAATATCGCCACGATATGGGTGAGGAAGAAAACCAGATTGGTGCGGTTACGGGGCTTGCTTGGACGGAAGTTGGCGGCGAATTGCTCACCATCGAGGCGGTGACCGTTCCGGGTAAGGGCCAGATCAAGACTACGGGTAAGCTTGGCGAAGTGATGGGCGAGTCCATTCAGGCTGCCCTGAGCTATGTTAAGGCGCGCGCGCCGAGCTATGGCATTAAGCCCAGCCTGTTTGGGCGCAAGGATGTCCACATTCACCTTCCCGAGGGCGCTGTGCCCAAGGACGGTCCATCGGCGGGTATTGGCATGGTGACCTGTATCGTCTCGACGCTGACCGGTATTGCGGTGCATCGCGACGTTGCCATGACGGGTGAAGTTACCTTGCGCGGACGCGTGCTCCCTATCGGCGGACTGAAAGAGAAACTGCTCGCGGCACTTCGGGGGGGCATCAAGACGGTACTTGTTCCGCAGGAGAATGAAAAGGACCTCGCCGACATTCCAGCCAACATAAAAGAAGGCCTGGAAATCATTCCTGTTAGCCATGTGGATCAGGTGCTGGCGCGTGCGCTGGTATCGCCTTTGGTGGCCGTGGAGTGGACGGAAGCCGATGAACTGGCTGCGGCCTTGCCGCCTACAGTTGGCGGCGAAAACGGAGCGTCGGTGACCCATTAAAGGGTGATAAATGCCTTTTGATTGGATATTGTGGGCAAAATTGGCAGTTTTTCACAGAAAATGACGGTTTTAGGCGGATTTTTCCTTTGACAGTGCACGCAATGTCATCATTATCCGTCCACCGGCTCACGCCGCGACTCAATTAACCAAATGTTTTGAGTTTTATACAATTTTTGAGAGGGGGGTTCCCAATATGAACAAGCAAGATCTCGTCAATGCAGTTGCAGACGCAAGCGGCCTGACCAAGGCAGATGCTGGTAAAGCAGTAGAAGCAACCTTTGAAGCAATCACTGGCGCGCTGAAGAGCGGTGGCGAAGTTCGCCTTGTTGGCTTCGGCACATTCGGCGTTGCAAAGCGCAAGGCTTCGACCGGCCGTAACCCACGCACTGGCGAACCAATGACCATCAAAGCATCGACTCAGCCTAAGTTCAAGGCTGGCAAGGCGCTTAAGGATGCCGTCAACTAAGACAGACCAAATCTATTTGGTGAAAAGGGCGGGGCGAAAGCACCCGCCCTTTTTTTTGTGCCCGACGCCAGCGGGCATGGCGGTAGCGCAACATGGCGCATATAACGCACACACAAAAACGCCGCCATGAAGGCGGCGTGATGGCTGAGCCGATTTGTCCGGCTCGTTTGTTCCATAAACCGCTGTTAAGCGGCGAGGCGCATTTCGCCAATGGCGCGGCCAGCGACCGGGAATGCGATAATCGTTGCAGGGGTGCGACGGCGCATTTCGCCACATGTGATGCGCCGTTCGCGTGCGACCTTGCCTGCAAATTCCATTGCGACGACTTCACGTATCCGCGGCATGGCGTTGCGCATAGTTAAAAATATTGCGCCGACAGACAAGCCAAGCGCGGTCAGAAAAAGAAGGGAAGCTACGACGGTCATGGCACTGGTCCTTTCTGTCCCCCGCCAACCTATTTGGCGGGGATGTGTTTGCCCGGCTATGGGCAGCGTTTGAGCCGTTGTTCACTATTTGTTCCATAATGTCAAGCGGTATTTCACCAGCGAAATGACATGGCGTAACTTTGGGGATTATGTGTGGATAACTTCCGTGATCAGCGCAGGTTCAACGGCCTTCGTTTTTGCCGCGTCGTTCAGCGAACCATGCTTTTGCTTTTCTGTTGGACCTGTCATTTATATAACTCCGTATCAAAATCAGTTGTTCCGAGTTGAGAAATCGGAGTTGCCTCACTTAGATAGCGTGGTGGATTTGACACAAATGAACCACGGAACGTTGCCAACCATCCCAACCTCTTAGCAATTTCTACGGTGACATCCTCATCCGTCACTTCAACGGTAATCCGTTTGAGCGTAAAACCAGCGCCGAAGCTTGCTGCAAGATCCGCTGGATCGACTTCCTCAACCGTTTTCGGATCATTGATATCCCGGAACCGCACCAGCATCGGATAGCTCGGCACATCCTCAACAATTTTCTGCCCGGATTTGTATCGCTCTTTGGGCGTCGTCGGCTTCATCGCGATCGGCCCTTGCGGCGTTTCGCCGCCACTGATTTTCTGCGCACTCACCACCCAGTCATTCTTCCATTCGGGATCGAGCACAGATTGAACTAGAGTATCGCGCGGAACGAGTGCGAACAGCACCTGCCCACCGGGCAGATCAACCGCGACCGCCTCACCCCGCGTCCGCATCCCCCGCTTACCCGATAGTTCGCCAAGATCGATGTTACTATTACTCACCAATGTTTCGTGCACGGCATAGTCACTTTTCAGCCCTTGCGGCGTCACCACCTCAACGGTGATCTTGTATCGATAACTGTAATTGCTGACGAAAGGGTTACCCCCGACAGCAAAGCCGCAGCAACGCCAACCAGCATCCCAAGCACCCCCCGCCGCGCCATCATGCCGCTGTCCTTTCTTCACCAATGCGAAATGCCCGTTTCAATCCGGGCACACAGTATTTAATTTCATCTTTCGGTTTCGTCATAACCCGCATTCTACCCATATAGTTGCTAACAAAGGGCTAAACCGCTTGACGAATCCTTGCCGCGACTATAACGGCGCGCTCATTCCACATGGGAAACGCACATACCGGTGCTGATCTTTGTCTTTTAGGCAACAGTGACGTTCTAGTTTCCCAGAGGCTCAACCGGAAGGAGAAGTACCATGGCGGCACCTGTCGTAACCATGCAGCAATTGCTTGAAGCTGGGGCCCATTTCGGCCACCAAACACACCGTTGGAACCCG
>NZ_JBIIMC010000034.1:0-21268 GCF_044338195.1 Sphingorhabdus sp.
CCGCCGATACCGCATGGGTCGATGTTGTGAGCAAAACCGAATTTGGTGGCTATAAAATGGGCAATCCGGACGCGCCGTTGAAGCTGGTTGAATATGGCGCAATCACCTGCCCCGGTTGTGCGCAATTTTCTGTGCAATCATCGGAAGAGCTGCATGAAATCGTCAACAGCGGCCGCGTGTCGATGGAATTCCGCCCCTTTCTGGTCCGTGGTATTCAGGACGTTCCCGGTTTCTTGCTGGCGCAATGCAGCGGTCCTGAGGCATTTTTCCCGCTGACCGAGCAGCTGTATGCCGAGCAGCCCAGCTGGCTGAGCAACATCAGCACAGTGACCGAGGCAGATCAGCAAGCCATGCAGAAAATGTCGCCAGAGCAAATTGCAACCTTGCTGGGTACAAAAATGGGCCTGATCGAATTCGTAAAGTCGCGTGGCATTAGCGAAGACCAAGCCAAGGCGTGTCTGTCGGACAGAGCGGCAATCGATGCCCTGATTAAGACCACCGAGCGCGGTTCAAAAGATGACGGTGTAACGGGAACGCCATTCTTCATCCTCAACGGGGCGAAGCTGGACGGCAGTTCGTGGAACCAGGTGAAGACCAAGCTGATCGAGGCTGGCGTTCGCTAAGCATGGCTCGGGGGGGCGCTGACATAGCCTCATTAGCGAAAGGGGCGGCCTGTTGCGTATAAAGAAGCTGAAACTGGTCGGCTTCAAAAGCTTTGTCGAGCCCGCGGAATTGCGGATCGAAAACGGCCTGACGGGTATCGTCGGGCCAAATGGTTGCGGCAAATCCAACCTGCTGGAAGCGATCCGTTGGGTCATGGGCGAAAGCAGCGCAAAATCCATGCGCGGCGCGGGCATGGAAGATGTGATCTTTGCGGGTACAGCGTCCCGCCCGCCGCGTGACTTTGCCGAAGTCACCATCTTGGCGGAACGTAGCGATGATGGTGACGCTGCCCATGACGGCGATCAGGAACTGGAAGTTACCCGGCGGATCGAACGCGGCGCGGGATCGGCCTATCGCTCGAACGGCAGGGATGTGCGCGCCAAAGATGTCGCCCTCATCTTCGCAGACGCCGCCACAGGGGCACATTCGCCTGCGCTCGTCAGTCAGGGCCGGATTGGCGCGATTATTTCTGCAAAGCCACAGGAACGGCGGCAGATGCTGGAGGAAGCGGCTGGCATCTCCGGACTGCACGTGCGGCGCAAAGACGCCGAACAGAAACTGCGCGCCGCAGAAAGCAACCTGGCACGGCTGGCAACGATCCTCGCCGACATGGACGCCCGCGCGGGGCAATTGCGGCGTCAGGCCAAACAGGCCGAACGCTACCGCACCTTGTCAAAAGACATATTGCAGGCCGAAGCCCGGCTTATTTTCGTGCGTTGGCGCGAAGCCAAGGCGGCGGCTGATGCTGCGCGGGCTGAGGCCAATGCCGCGACGGCAGCCGTAGATAGCGCCGCCGCGACACAGCGCGCTTTAACCGAACGGCAACAGGATGCCGTGACCCAATTGGCAAACGCCCGCGCCGTTGCAATGGCAGCACGCGATGCCGCAAATGACGTTTCCAACAAACTCGTCCAACTAACGGGTGAGCAGGAACGGATATTGCAGCGGCAATCGGATTTGTCTGCGCAAGCGTCCCGCATGGCCGAAGATGGCGCGCGTGAGGGCAAATTAACCCATGACGCAGCTGACGCACTCGCGCATCTTCAGAGCGAGAGCGTGGCTTTATCGGAGCAGATCAAGGCGCAGGAAGAAGAACGCCCTGCCCTGTTGCGCGCGGCCGAAAATGTCGAACGTCAGGCCCGCGAAAGCGAAATTGCCTTGGCAAAGGCCGCCGCCGAACAAGCCAGAGCCGACGCCGAATTGCGCGTGGCCGACGCCGCTGTTGCAGCGGCAGTCATGCGAGCCGAGCGGGCAGCAGGCGCCGTTGCGCGCATGGCCAGCGAGCGGGACGCCTTGGGCGATGAGGGCGCATGTGAGTCTGCCAAAAAATCGGCAGAGGCCAGCGTTGCCACCTTACAAAAGCATTTGCAGGAAAACACCGAAGCCAATGAAGCGGCAGAAACGCGCAGGACTGAACTGATCGCAGCACGCGACGGCGCGCAGGCCAGCCTTGCCAGTGCCAAAGCAGAGCTCGCGGGTTTGCTTACGGAGCAAAACGCGCTCGAACGGTCACTTGCCAAAGGGGACGGCGACAAGGCGATTAACCGCATCAAGGTTCGGCCCGGCTACGAACGCGCACTGGCCGCTGCGCTGGGTGATGATGCTGATGCCTCGATTGGCGGGGATGCCGGACGCCGTTGGTTGGGTGGAACGCCCGCTATGGGCGCTTTGGCAGACAATGCCCTGATCCATTATGTCGACGCACCGCAGGAATTGGCTGCACGCCTTTCCCATGTGCGGGTTGTCGAACAAGACGATGGCGCGGCGCTGAAACCGGGTGAGCGCGTGGTGACGCTTTCCGGGCAATTGCGCCGCTGGGATGGTTTCGCCACCGACGGCGACGGCGCAACGACCGCTGAGCTGCTGGTTCGGGCAAACCGGCTGGCGGAACTGAATGCATTGATACCGCCCGCAGAAGCGGCGTTGGCTGAACAGGCCGAGGCACTTACGCAGATGACGGATAATATCGGCGCCGCGCAGGATGCGGTTCGGGCGGCAGCGGCGGCGCGTGCAGAAACCGAAGGGCAATTGCGGCAGGCTCTGCGCGCAGTGGACCAA
This sequence comes from Sphingorhabdus sp., assembly GCF_044338195.1. Classification (GTDB taxonomy): domain Bacteria; phylum Pseudomonadota; class Alphaproteobacteria; order Sphingomonadales; family Sphingomonadaceae; genus Sphingorhabdus_B. The sequence continues at coordinate 2,722 of NZ_JBIIMC010000034.1, forward strand.
GCCGAAGATGCGCTGACCCGGCTTAAATCTGCAAAGGGCGCGTTGCTCGACCGTATGGCTGCCAGCGAACAAGAGCTTGCCGAAGCAAAGTCCGAACAAGCCGCAGCAGAAGCCGCCCGTGCCGCGTTGCCAGATGGCACGCATCATGCGGGTCTTGTCCAGAAACTCGTCGCCGCGAACGAAGCTGCGCGCGAGCTGCTTGCCCGCAATCAGGCGGATTTGTCATCCCTTGAACAGCGTATTGCCCACACGCGCGAACGACGTGCGGTCGCGCTGGCCGAAATCCGGGGATGGCAGGAACGCGCTGGCGAGGCCGAGCGCCGGATCGCCGACATGAACAAGCGCAGCGCAGACATTGCTGCTGAGCAGGAAGCGATGGAAGGGCGGCCCGATATTCTGGCACGCGAGATCGCAAGCCTGCGCGAAGAGAAAGAACAGCTGGCCGAAAAGCTGAATGGCCTTCAAGTAACAGAAAGTGCCTGCGAAAAAACGCTTCGGGAACTGGAAAACGAACTCGCGACCGCTGCAGAGGCGCTCTCCGTTGCCCGAGAGGCCCGCGCTGGCGCCGAAGCACGCGCTGAAAATCAGGAACATCGCCGCGTCGAAATGGGACGGATATCGGGCGAGCGTTTTGAATGCCCCCCGCCGGTGCTTCCCGAAAAGCTCGGGTTCGATGAACATGCAATGGACGATGCGTCGGTGGAGTCCGCACGGCTTGACCGGCTGCAGAATGAGCGGGAGCGCATTGGGCCGGTAAATCTGATCGCTGCCGATGAACTCGCTGAACTTGAGGCGCAACAAGGCGCAGGCGCGGCAGAAAGCGAAGAACTGACACTTGCGATTAACCGCCTGCGCGGTTCCATCGGCAGCTTAAATCGCGAAGGCAGAGCGCGCTTGCTCGCCGCCTTTGAGGCAGTTGACGGGCATTTCCGCCGGCTCTTCGCAACGCTGTTCAACGGCGGCCAGGCACATCTCGCATTGATCGACAGCGAAGACCCACTTGAGGCGGGGCTTGAGATATTTGCGCAGCCGCCGGGCAAAAAGCTCCAGTCACTTACGCTTTTGTCGGGCGGAGAGCAGGCGCTGACGGCGGTCGCGCTCATCTTTGGGTTGTTCCTCACCAACCCAGCGCCGATATGTGTCCTTGACGAAGTTGACGCCCCGCTGGACGATGCCAACATCGAACGCTTCTGCGATTTGTTGGAAGCGATGACGCGCGAAACCGACACACGCTACCTGATTGTCACGCACAACGCCGTGACCATGAGCCGAATGCACCGTCTATTTGGCGTTACCATGGTCGAACAGGGCATCAGCCGGTTGGTATCGGTTGACCTTGGTGGTGCGGAACAATTACTGGCTGCGGAATGACTTTACATGGCCCCATCACAAACAGCTTTATTTCGCAACGCCTCCGGCTGAACTATGTCGATTGGGGCAATCCCGATGCGCCACCGTTGCTTTTGGTCCATGGCGGCCGCGACCATGCACGCAGCTGGGACTGGGTGGCCGAAGAGTTGCGCCACGATTGGCACATTATCGCACCTGACCTGCGCGGCCATGGCGACAGCGCATGGTCACCCGACGGCAATTACGAAATGTCTGCCTTTGTGTATGATCTGGCGCAGCTAATTCACCAGTTGAACCTTGCCCCCGTCAGCATCATTGCGCATTCGATGGGCGGCAATATCGCCACGCGTTATGCCGGGCTTTACCCCGAAAATGTGCGCAAGATGGTGAATATTGAGGGGCTTGGCCTTTCCCCCAAAATGCAGGCGGAACGCGACGCGATTGGCATACAAAATCGTTTCCGGCAGTGGATTGACGATAAGCGCAATGCGGCTGGGCGGACACCGAAACGCTATCCCAATATTGAAGCCGCCTATGAGCGGATGAAGGCTGAAAACAGCTATTTGACCGACGAACAGGCAAGGCATTTGACCGTGCACGGCATCAGCCGGAACGAGGATGGCAGCTGGAGCTGGAAGTTCGACAATTACCTCAACATCTGGGCAATATTCGACATGCCGCGCGAAGATTTGCTCGCAATATGGCAGTCGATCACCTGTCCGATGTTGATGATGTATGGTGCCGACAGTTGGGCATCAAACCCCGAAAAAGACGGCCGCATCGCACATTTTCCGACGGCGAAGGTCGTCGAATATGAAAATGCCGGGCATTGGTTGCATCATGACCAGTTTGACCGTTTCATGGCCGACGTAAAGGCGTTCCTTTAATCAAACATCGCGCGCAAGGCGGATATGGTGTCCGCCTCTTCAGCCGGCTTGTCCCTGCGCAAACGCGATATCCGCGGGAACCGCATGGCCACGCCTGATTTGTGCCGCTTGGATTCGTGTACCGCGTCAAACGCAACCTCAAGCACCAGCGACTTTTCCACTTCGCGGACCGGGCCAAAACGGGCGACGGTGTTATTGCGGACAAAGCGGTCGAGCCATTTCAGTTCGTCGTCGCTAAACCCTGAATAGGCCTTTCCAACCGGCAACAAATTGCCATCTTCGGTCCAGCAACCAAAGGTGTAGTCTGAGTAATATGAGGAGCGTTTTCCACTGCCCCGCTGCGCATACATCATCACGCAATCGGCCACGAGCGGCTCGCGTTTCCATTTGTACCACAAACCGACCTTACGCCCCGCCAGATAGAGCGAATCGCGCCGCTTGAGCATTACGCCTTCAATCGCCGCCTCACGCGCAGCGGCACGTATCTCGGCCAGATGCTCAAAATCGCGCGCCGCGATGACCGCGGACAAATCGAAACGCGCGGGGTTCAGATTGGCCGTGAACCGTTCAAGCCGGTCACGCCGCGCGGTCCATGGCTGACTGCGCAGATCCTCCGCACCGTCGAACAATATGTCGTACAGGCGGACAAACACCGGATATTCCGCCTGCATTGCTGCCGTCACATTCTTGCGGCCCAGTCGTTGCTGCAATGCGTTGAAGCTGGCGGCCTCACCGCCCTGCACTTCGCCGCGTACCAGCAATTCGCCGTCGACCACGCCAATGCCTTTGAACGCTGCCGCTATTTCGGGGAACGCCCCCGTAACCTCGTCACCGCCGCGGCTGAACAAGCGGGTTTCGCCGCCGGTCGACGCAATCTGGATACGGATGCCATCCCATTTCCACTCAGCGACAAATTCATCAAGATGCACGCTGCCATCCTCAAGCGGATGCGCGAGCATGAAGGGCCGGAAAAACGCGCTGTCGGCGGGGTCGGGTCGTGCGGTCCGCCCTTCGCCCCATGCAAAAAGCTCAGCGTATGGCGGGCGAAGCGCGTGCCACACCTCCTCAACATCATCGACGGACACGCCAAAGGCTTGCCCGAAAGCGGTCTTGGCAAGACGCGCAGATATACCCACCCGCATGCCGCCCGTTGCAAGCTTCAGCAGCGCATAACGACCATTGGCATCCAACCGGTCCATCAACTCCGCCAACACCGCCGGAGCGCGCGCGCGGCTGGTGCTGTTCAGCAAGTCGATGACTTCGGACACGGTCGGCGCGGCATCGCCGCCGCTATTGTCTGGCCACATCAGCGCGACCGTTTCCGCGGTATCACCAACATAATCGCGGCTCATGCGAAACAGCATGGGGTCGAAACGTTCCTCTGCCATCGCGCGAATGGCTGCCGATTTGACGGTGGCAATGTTCAAGGTCCCGGCCAGTGCCGCCAAAGCCCAGCCGCGATCGGGGTCAGGCGTTAACCGCAGATAATCGGCGATCAGCCGGATCTTTAAATCGCGCGACCGTGTGTAGATCAAGCCATCGATGAGGGCCGCGAATGCTTGCATCAGCCTTCGTCCTCGTCTTCGCGGCCAACCAGATCCAGCGCGCGGGCCTTTAACTGGTGCAGCTCACACCACCGACCCAGCGCATCGGTGCGGCCATGGGTGATCCAGGTTTCCGAAGGACGCAGTTCAAGCAATGTTTCGGTCAATTCGGTCCAGTCGGCATGGTCCGAAATGACCAAAGGCAGTTCGACATTGCGCTGTCGGGCGCGTTGCCGGACGCGCATCCACCCCGATGCCATCGCCGTGATGGGTTCCGGCAGACGCTGTGCCCAACGGTCATTCAGCGCCGAGGGCGGTGCGATAACAATCGCGCCTTTCAATTCCGATTTGGCAAGGCCAGTTGCCATGATCAGTTCGCCCAGCGGCAAATTGTGCGCGGCGTATAGGTCGCACATTTTCTGCATCGCGCCATGGATATATATCGGCGCATCATAATCCGCCCTGCGCAGTTCAGCGATGACCCTTTGCGCCTTGCCCAACGCATATGCACCCACAACAACGCATCCATCCACATTGGCCGCGCGGGCGGCGAGCAATTTGGCGATCTCGTCCTCAATTGGCGGATGCGTGAATACGGGAAGGCCAAAGGTAGCTTCGGTAATCAAAACATCGCAGACAACGGGTTCAAACGGCGTGCATGTCGGGTCAAAACGCCGCTTATAATCCCCGGTCACAACAACCCGCTCACCGGCATGTTCAAGCAATATCTGCGCCGATCCAAGCACATGGCCCGCGGGGTGAAAGCTTATTTTCACGCCGCCATGTTCGAACCCCTCGCCATAAGGCACGGGCGTGCCCATTTCGGTGCCATATCGCAGCGCCATAATCGCCAGCGTTTCAGGCGTCGCCCACACCGCGCCGTGACCGCTGCGTGCGTGGTCAGCATGGCCATGGGTGACAAGCGCGCGCGCGGCAGGACGCGACGGGTCAATCCACATGTCTGCAGGCTTCACATAGATGCCATGCGCGTGCGGCTCTATCCAATGTTGGGCGGCGGTTCGGGAGATGTCGGCTGTCCTTTTCTGGATCAGAATATGGGCAGTGGCAGGTGCGATGTAAACCGCATGTATCAGCGAAAGTTCAAGGCCGCAGCACGCAAACGCCGCAACTTCGTCGCCGACCTATCGCAAGCCCGCGAAACTATCGATGCCCGTCAGATGGCCTCGACGTAAAACAGCAAACAGGTTTCGGGATGCGCGTGTGGCAGTTGCAGCCCACCGTGCATCAGCGCGGCCCCGTTCAACGTCGCGCCCTCATGATTTAGCCCAAGCCTCTCGATTGCCGATGGCCCCTTAATGGGTTGCCAGATTGTCGGCCAAATCAGCGTGACCAGATAATGTCGGTCCGGGTCCAAACCCGCAAACCGCAAACGTTCAGGCAAAACTTGCGGATCGCTTAAGACATAAGCGACCGAATATAGCGCCTCGGAACGGTCACGCGCGACTACGCCGCTTGCGATGATCTGCGGGGCCGTATCGATCCGGACCAAGTCGCCATCATGGAGCAACGCACGGTGACGCTTATGCAAGGCGATGGCAGACTTTAGCGTGTCGAGGTCGCCCGGCCGTTCGGTCAACAGGTTTAGTTCAAGCCCCATATGCCCCGTGAACGCAGTCGCAGCGCGCATGTCCATAGACAGCCTGCGTCCGCTCACATGGCATCGCGCTGGTCCGACATGGCAGCCCATCACTTCGGGTGGCAGGAAGAAGCTTGCGCCGCGTTGGATATATTGCCGGTCAAGTGCGTCATTGCTGTCCGATGTCCAGACGCGGTCACTATGCGCCAGCACCCCCATATCGGCGCGCGCACCACCCGATGAGCAGCTTTCAATTTCGACATCGGGATGCGCGGCGCGCACGCGGTCAAGCAGCGCGTAAAGCGCCGTTACCTGTGCGAATGCTGTCGCGGTGCCAGACGCACCACCCGGATGGCTTAGGTCGCGGTTCATATCCCATTTGATGTAGCGTATATCGTGGTCGCGCAGCACCGCATCGATTGCGTGGAATATATAGTCCGCGACTTCGGTCCGGCTCATGTCCAGCGCGAGTTGCGACCGGAACGGCACTTGATCTACGCCCTCCACACCCAGCACCCAATCGGGATGTGCGCGGTACAGGTCGCTGTCGGGGTTGACCATTTCGGGTTCAAACCAAAGTCCGAATTCCATGCCCAACGATGTCACATGATCCACCAAAGGCTTTAGGTCGTCGGGGTACACATCGGCGGACACAGTCCAATCACCCAGCCCGGCGCGGTCATGTCGCCTGCTGCCGAACCAGCCGTCATCGAGGACAAAGCGTTCAACGCCAATGTCCGCAGCGCGCGTTGCCAGTTCTTTCAGCTTATCAACATCATGGTCGAAATACACCGCTTCCCACGTGTTATAATGCACCGGCCGCGGCTTAAAGCGCATCGCTGGCCGCAGCAATTTTGTGCGCACATGTTGGTGGAATTTGCGGCTCAGCGCGCTCAACCCATCGGCGCTATATGCCGCAACAATTTCGGGGCTCGCAAAGGTTTCACCCGGTGCCAGCCGAACCTCGCCGGGCAGCAACAGCGCACCAAGGCTGGTCAACACGCGCCCATCGGTCAGCGTGTCCACACGCAGGCGATGGTTCCCGCTCCACGCCAAATGGAAGCCATAGGCCTCGCCCGCGCTTTCGTTCGTGCCGGGCGTCGCCAATAGCATGGCGGGATAGCTGAAATGCGAGGTGCGACCGCTGCGGTTTTCCCGCAGATATGTGCCCGCGCTGCGCGTCACCCGATCTTGGGTAAACTCCTGAGTCCAGCGGCCGGTAAATCCGATAATCTCGGTCATGTGCTCAGGCACAGGCAGGCAGGCCGTCATCACTTCAGTCACATCGAGCGCAGTCGCGCCGTAATTGGTCAAATCCGTGCGGATACGCAGAACGCCGGTGGCAGGATCGAAATCAATGTCATATTCGAGGCCGAGCCGTGTGCGTTCATCACGGCACATGATCTTCGCGCCATGCGGCCTGCTTTCAACTTTGCCGACGTCGAAAAGGCTGCACCAGTCCTTGCCCTCGCGATGCGCAGCAAAGCCCTGCATCATGGGGTGGCCAAGACCGGGCTCCATTGCGAAGGACAATGGCAGCGCAACATCTGCGACGCCGTGCATAGCCTGCCGAAAAAACAGGCTTTCGATCTGCGCCGCATCGACATTTTCGGGCAATGCCGCGCCCCAATAGATGACCGACGGCGGCGCACCCTTGGCGCAGGCCAATATCAAACTCGCGTCCGGGGCATCAAATCGCAAATGGTCCAACTCATGCTCCCCAGAAATTCCGTTGGCCGTCGCGACCCATTTGTTACTTTGTGTTTTGTATATAGCCGTTTAACCGGCATATTATCAAAAAAGCAAAAGCACAGCTTTGCAACGAAAATCATCGGGGGGGCGGATGTTCGAGACAACCAATAGCGCGGCGCAAATCGGCATATTTGTTTCGCTCACCATGCTCATCGCCATCCTGACGTACTGGAAAGTGCATGGAAAGGGTGCCCAGCGCGCGCAGGATGCTGGTTCCACCAAAGAGGTGTTCCTAGCAGGCGGCGGGCTAACCTGGCTGTTTGTCGCAGGCTCGATTACGCTGACCAACCTTTCGACCGAACAACTGGTCGGCATGAACGGCAACCAGATGCTGCTGCTCGCGTGGTGGGAGATTTCGGGTTTCGTTGGCCTGTTGATCTTGGCCTATGTTTTTGTACCGATTTATTATCGCAACAATTGCACCACGGTGACAGAATTGCTGGAGCGCCGGTACAAGGGCGGCAGCATACGCACCGTGATTTCGGCGCTGTTTCTGCTGGGCAATATCCTGATCTACCTTCCCGCGGCGCTCTATTCGGGCAGTCTTTTTTTGAAATCGATGTTCGGTGTCGATTGGTCGCTGATCTGGTTTGCCGCGCCGATGGCGATTATCGCCGCCATGTACACCATCACCGGCGGCTTACGCGCAGTTGCGGTTATGGACACCTATTCAGGCATCGGCGTGCTAGCGATTGCGTTTTTGGTGGTGATATTGGCACTGGCTGCGGTCGGGTTTGACCTGTCCACTGTGCCGGCCGAGCGCACATCGATGATTGGCAGCATCGATTCGCCCATCCCGTTCCACACATTGTTCACGGGCATGATTTTCATCCAGATATTCTATTGGTCAACCAACCAGAATATCACCCAAAAGGCGATGACCGCGCCGACCGTCAAAGAAGCGCAAAAGGGCGTGCTTGCCGCCGCCGCCGTCCGTATCCTCATCATCCCCGCCATCGTGGTCATTCCGGGCGTGGTTGCCTATAAGCTTTTCGGAAGCTTGGGCGATGCGGCCTATGGAAAGCTTGTGGCGCATGTGTTGCCCGGTTGGATGTCCGGCGCGTTTGCCGCCATGATGATGGCCGCAGTGATCGCGCATACCAGCGCCATATTGAACAGTTCGGTCGCGTTATACGCGGTCGATTTTCATGACAAATTCATCCGTCCTGTTGCCAACCACTGGCGGCTTGCGGCGATTGTGTCGATCATCCTGACGGTCACGTCGATCCTGCTGGTTCCGGTCTATGAAAACGCAAAAAGCATCATCAACCTTTTGCAGCAGCTCAACGGCCTGTCATCCATGCCGATCCTTTCGGCCTTCATTACCGGGCTGCTGTTCCGAAATATGGATGCACGGGCCGCGATTGCCGGATTGGTGTGGGGCGTTGCGTTTTATGCGTTCCACAATTTCATTTTATATGTGCCCGACACGCTTTATGCCGGCGAGACATTTTACCAGCATATGGGAATCGGCTGGCTGCATTATATCGACGTCATGGCGATTGTCCTTGTGACCTGTGTGTTGACCGCATTGACGGTGAACCGCATCATCTTTGGCAATCGGGCCGTGTTTATTTGGAGCAAGGAAGGACGCCGGCTTTCGGCGATTGAGGCATGAGCGAATATATCATTGTTATTGACGAAGGCACGACATCAACCCGCGCCGTTCTGTTTGCGGCCGACGGCACCGCTGTGGATAGCTGCCAGCGCCCATTGACCCAGCATTATCCGGCGCCGGGCCTGGTGGAGCATGATGCCGAAGAAATCTGGAAGCTGACGCTGGAATGCGCGCAGACCGTTATTGCGAAGGCAGGCGGTGCGGACCGCGTTGCAAGCATTGGCATCACCAACCAGCGCGAGACCATTGTGTTCTGGGACAAGCGCACGGGCAAGCCGCTTGCCCCTGCAATTGTATGGCAGGACCGCCGCACCGCAGACATATGCGCGGCGTTGAAGGAACAAGGCGAAGAAGCGGTTGTTCAGGCCAAAACCGGCCTGTTGCTCGATCCCTATTTCTCTGGCTCCAAAATTGGCTGGGCCTTGGAAAACTGGCCACAGCTAAAGGATGCGGGCGCGCATCTCGCGGTTGGCACGGTCGAAAGCTATCTTGTATTTCGCCTGACGGGCGGCGGCCATATCACCGATGCAACTAACGCATCACGCACAGCATTGATGGCGATTGGCAGCGGCGGATGGGACGATGGCCTTACCGACCTGTTCGGCGTGCCGCGCGACATATTGCCCGAAATAACCGACTGTGCAGGCGATCTTGGCAAGACATTGCCGGAACATTTTGGCGGACCCATCCGCATTGGGGGTATGGCGGGGGACCAGCAAGCCGCCACCATCGGCCAAGGCTGCTTTGCCGTTGGCCAGACCAAGGCAACATTTGGCACGGGCGCGTTTGTGCTTACGCAAACGGGCACAACATTGCGCCAGTCACGCAACCGTCTGCTATCGACCATATTATATCAATTGGGTGGTGAGCGGCATTATGCGCTAGAGGGTTCGGTATTTGTCGCGGGCAGCCTGGTCCAGTGGCTGCGCGATGATCTGGGGCTTATTGCGCATGCTGCGGACACCGAAACACTGGCGCGCAGCGTTCCCGACAATGGCGGCGTATATCTTGTACCCGCATTGTCCGGCCTTGGCGCGCCGCACTGGCGTCCCGATGCACGGGCAAGCATCAGCGGCCTCAGTTTCTCGGCGACGAAGGCGCATGTCGCCCGCGCCGCGCTGGAGGCGATGGCCCACCAGACCCATGACCTGAAAACAGCATTTGCTGCGGACGGTGCCGATTGGGCGGAACTGCGTATTGATGGCGGCATGGTTGCCAATGATTGGATGGCACAAGACCTCGCCGACATGCTCGCCATAGATGTCGAACGTCCGGCCTTTGTCGAAACGACGGCACTTGGCGCCGCAATGCTCGCTGCGGTTGGATGCGGGATGTACAAGTCGCTTGAGGATGCCGCGGTCATGCGCGGCGGCGTGCAGCGCTTTATACCCAATATGGAAAAGCATGCACGCGACGCGCGGCTTTCAGGGTGGTCAGACGCCCTTGCGCGTGTCCTTCAATAGCCCAAGTCCCAGTTCACAACATCTTAACCATCTGACTGCAATGTAGAGCCGCCCATGTGGCGGACGACATCGACAGGACCAAAAGATGGATAATTTGCGCGGATTTGAACCGTTTGGATCAGACCTTGATGCTGATTTGCCCGCTTATGCCCTCTTTGAGGACGAAGACGCAGCAATAGAGCCGCCACCAATCATATCTGGCGACGACCGCCGGATGCAGGTTCGCGCGCTAAATTTTTGGACGTCGCAGCTGCACGACAAAAATTTCCCAAGCATCGAAGAACTCGAACCATCGGCCATCGAAGATTTCCGGGACTACAGCGTTCTTCTCGATTTTACCTCGGGCATCGAAAATCCGTCCATTGACTATCTTGGCGATAAATTGCGCGCCGAATGCGGATTAAGCGCGGACGTCACGTATCTGGATGAAGTGCCCCGCCATTCGCTCCTGTCGCGCATTACCGACCATTATCGTCAAATCATTGCCAACCACGCGCCCATCGGCTTCGAAGCCGAGTTTGTGAACGATCGCGGCAATGTCCTCATGTACCGCGGCATTTTGCTGCCCTATTCGACGGACGATGACACCATCGATTTCATTTACGGCGTCATCAACTGGAAAGAAATCGCGCCTGCAGACATTAGCGAACCGTTGCAGATTGAGGTTGAACACGCGCGCGCAGCATTGCCGCCGCGGCAGGAACATGTCCCTCTATGGGCAGGCGGCCAGATGGCGGAGCAGCTTGATGAAGCAGCGCCGTGTGATGACGTACAAAGCGATGAACCTTATCCGCTGCAGACGATAGCGCCCGATGAAAATACAAGCCTTGCCGACTGGCTGGATACCGCACGGCAATGTGCGGAACAGGCCCGCGATGCCGATCTTCGCACCCGCGACGCCTTGTATCAGGCGATTGGACAGGCGTACGACTTCGCCTTGATTGCCGCCAATCACCCTGCCGATTATGCTGAATTGCTTCATGATGCAGGCCTGAAAGTACAGGAACGCGCGCCATTTACGCCCATCGTTAAGCTGGTTTTTGGCGCAGGCTATGACAAGACCCGCTTAACCGAATTTGCCACAGCGCTTCAATTTGCGCACCGCAATGCCGTTCCGATGGGAACGTTCGCCACTATTCTCGCTGGCTTTGACGGCGGCTTGAAAGCCATTGTGGCGGCAGAACGTCGCGCCAAGAAAATCGCTGCAGGCGACGAACCGGCCACGGCGGCAACCGATGACCCACGCGCGCGTTTGCGATCGGCGCGCAAGCGTGACCTCAGCGAATTTGCGGGTACAGGCGACGAATTTGTTCTGCTCGTTGCCCGCCGCGATGCCGATGGCAGCGTTGCGATTGTCGGATCAGTTCAAGGCGACGCCATCTTCACCGAAAAGGCATTGCGCAAAGCCGACGTCTGACTTGTTTCGCAGGGCATTAGTGCTTAACGCGTTGGTCAGATGACTGACGCCCTTGCCCTTGCTTATGCCCAACGCCTGATTTCCTGCGAAAGCGTTACGCCAGCGCAGGGCGCCGTATTTGACGCGCTGGAGGATATGCTGAAGCCGTTGGGCTTTCGCGTTGACCGTTTTGTATCAGGCACAGGTGATGACAATCCAGCGCATGGCGCGCCCGTCGAAAATCTGTTTGCCATTCGCGAATCCGGCGGGCGTCACTTTGCCTTTGCCGGGCATCTTGATGTCGTGCCGCCGGGCGCTGGCTGGGCAAGTGATCCTTTCATTCCGCAGATAAAGGGTGATTTGCTTCACGGTCGCGGCGCAGTGGATATGAAGGGCAGCATCGCGGCATTTGTCGCAGCCCTGCACGAAATACCCGCTGACGCAGGGACAATCAGCCTGATCATTACGGGCGATGAAGAAGGGCCGGCGATTTACGGCACCCGCGCCTTAATCGATCATATGCAAGCGCTGGGCACCATTCCTGATGCCTGTCTTGTCGGCGAACCCACCAGCGTGAACCGGCTTGGCGACATGATGAAAATCGGACGCCGCGGGTCCGTGAACATGTGGATTTCAGTTGCAGGCACGCAGGGCCATGTCGCCTATCCGCATCTGGCCGATAATCCCATCCCAAAGCTCGTGGCGATATTGTCGGAGATCGAAGCGATTACGCTGGATGCGGGCACGGACTGGTTCCAGCCAAGCAATATTGAGGTCACGGACCTGACTGTCGGCAACAAAGCGACCAACGTCATTCCGGCAAAGGCAGAGGCCAGATTGTCGATCCGGTTCAACGACCTGCAAAACGGCGAGGCGCTTGTTGCGCGGATGCAAGAGCTTGTCGAAAAGGGTGGCGGAAACCTGACCGCCATGATTTCGGGCGAAGCGTTCCTGACCCCGCCGGGCGAACTATCGGCAGCTATTGCGGAGGCTGTTGAGGGCGTTATGGGCATAAAGCCCGAGCCGTCGACCACCGGCGGAACCTCCGATGCGCGGTTCCTGACGAAAATCTGTCCCGTCGTTGAATTCGGCCTGTGCAACGCAACGATGCATAAGTTGGACGAAGCGGTGGCCATTGCCGACCTCACCGCGCTCACCGAAATCTACCGGCGCGTCGCGATCCGGATGCTTGGCAGCTAGCTTTTCAGCATAATATACAGCGCGCCTGACCCGCCATGCCGAGGGTGCGCGTTGCGGACCGCAGAGATGCTCCTTGCGTGGCGTGACGCCGCCAGCCAATCCCGGACAACGGCGGCAATCGCGCCCCTGCCCTGACCACTCGCCCGATCATGCGCGCGTTGCTTGCCAGTGACCAACAGAACGACCTTCATCTTTTGCGCTATCGCTTGTTCAAGCGCCCCATCGAGCCGCGCATAGGCACCGGACAATGACGCATCGTGCAAATCCACGCTGACATCGGGCATGATGCTGCCGCGCGTGATCCGTCGGTCCCAATGGCCATCCAGATTGTGCGGAACAGGTGCAATCTTGCTTTGCGGTGCGGCAACAATTTTCGCAGGTTCGCTGCGTATCGGCTTCGGCTTGGCATTCAGATGCTTGGCCAAGAGCGCTTTGTCCGACGCGGCCGCAGCCACTGGCGGCACCTTTGGTTTGGTGGCGTGCATAGGGCTGACCGTGGCGACAACTTTCCCCCACAGTGCCTTTTCATTGCTGTCCAAATGCCGCGCCATGGCGAATTTATAGCCCGAGCCGGGTGACTGCCGCCTTGGGTAAGAAAATCAGCGCCGCGCCGCGTGCCGCCATACCGCCCGCAATGGCGCGTGCCCGGTCACCGGCACCCCAAAATGTATCAATCCGGTTTGCGCCCTTGATCGCGCCGCCGGTGTCTTGGGCAATCCAGATACCGTTCGGTTCAGCACGGTCCATCGACAGCCACAGAGGCGCGCCGAGTGGGATAAACTTGACGTCGACCGCGACGCTTGCCTCACCCACGACAGGATAGCCCATTGCGCCAAGCGGCCCTGCGCCGGTCAATTCGCGGAAAAACACAAAGCTTTTATTTTCCTGCATCACTTTGCGGCCCTCTTCGGGATTGGCACGCAAAAAGGCCACAATGCCCTGCATCGAACCATCGGTGATGAGGCCACGATCCTTCATCAACCGGCCAATGCCGGTGTAGCCACGCCCGTTTTGGCTTTCATAGCCAATGCGCATCACGCTGCCATCGGGCAGCCTTAGGCGCCCTGACCCCTGAATTTGCAGGAAGAAGAATTCGATCGCATCATTGGCATATGCGATTTCAAGGCCGCGTCCTGTCAAAGAGCCATTTTCAATCGCGGCACGGTCATCATATTGCACCAGCTTTGTGCCGTTGACTTTGCCCCGGATGTTCTTGCCCTTTAAATCATCAGAGAACTGCCCAAGGTCGACATCAATCAGGTCCGATGGCCGTTTGTAGACCGGCACTTCACAACCCGCCTGCCGCGTGCGGCAGCCGGCGATTTCGGGCTCATAATAGCCTGTGGCAAACGCTTTGCCGTTACCGACTTGCACCGCGTCCATATACGCCGCGAAGAAGGATATCGCGTCACCCGTCCATGTTTTGACGGCGTCGCAGGCGGGAATCCAATCGGCACCTTGGGTAAGGCCGCTGCTGTCAGTGCGCCGAACGAGGCCCGGGCAGCTCGTCTTGAAACTATCCATGGCAAGCTGGGCCTTGCGCGCATCGACCTGCAACGATCCAATTTCTGGCCCACGCACAACGCCTAAGCTCGCCGCGGTCGAACCGTCACCTGTCGGCACGGGCGCAGCCAGCGTTACCGCGGGCGTGGATGGAATGGGCTCAGCTGCCTTTTCCGGCAAACCGGCGTCAGGCGATGGACGTGATGCACCCGTCGATGCGGTCGGCACCCCATTGGGAATTATGCCGCCCGAACAAGCGGACAGGGTCAGAGCGGATAAGCCTAAGGCAAAAAGGGCGCGTTTCATCGCCCGGGTGAATCAGACCGAGTCGGTTTCGTCAAGCTTCCAGTTGCGGCCGCCTGACTTAACATCGCGCATGAACGTCCAGATATCATGCGTTTCAACAGCGTCGGTCATCGAACCGCCGATGATGTTGCCATCGGCGTCCTTCACCATCGCCGCGATGTCGGCATCAAACCGAACGGTAATACGTGCCATTGGGTGGTCGTAGCTTGCATCCAAAACACGCACTTCGTCGATACGCACCAAGCGGTTGGCCAATTTCTCACCGCGCGCGTCGCGACCATCAATAGCCTCGGCAAAGCTGTCAAATACATCATCGTCACATAGGAAACGCAGCGCTTCCTTGTCACCACGCCAATAGGCCTCAAGCACCATTTTGTAGGCGGTTTTGGATCCTTCGATGAACAGCCCGAGATCAAAGCTCCGGTCCGCATTGGCAATTGCCTTGATGCCGCTTTGTGCGGCCATGTCGACATTTGAGATTTCGTTCGCCGGAATGGCCGCGGCGGCATCGCTGCCTGCCGACGGCTGGCGCAGCATAGGCTGGGCAGCCGTTTCGATCGGACGGCGCGCAACGGGCTCCTGTTCGTGACCCGTGCGCTTACCCAGCACCGAGTAAAGCCGAAGGCCGAGGAACGCTGCAACAAGAGCAAGCAATACAATAGTGAACGTCACAACGCCTCCATGCGCCAAATAAGTCCGGCATATAATTTCGATGGTATGGAATATCGCCCATCCCGCTCCGCCTCAATACCATATAAGCACTAATGTTGCGGGTTCAAAGGGCTTTACCTAAAGAAAAGTGCGGCTTGCCGCATGTGCAACAATGATTGCCCTTTGTCGGTCACCCTGCTAGGCGCGACGGCCAATAGGGGCGCGATTTGGCGTCCATGACAATCAATAGGAAAGCACGACATCACATGGCTGACGAAGCAGGCACCATCGTTTCGGAAAATGTAAAAGCTAATGGCGCAGATACCGCACCGGCAGTGGGTATGTTGAACCAGTATATCAAGGACTTGTCGGTAGAAAACCCGAATGCTCCGCACAGCTTTAACTGGGACGTGACACCGCAAATCGACGTCCAGGTGAACATTCTGGCCAATTCCATCACGGATGAAGTGCACGAAATCACCTTGAAACTCGCGGTCAAAGCCGAAAGCGACAATGGCGTCCATTTCTCGGTCGAACTCGAATACGGCACGCTATTTGGTCTGCGCAATGTCAGCGACGAGCAAGCGCACCCGTTCCTTTTCGGTGAAGCGCCGCGTTTGATGTTCCCATTTGCACGCCGGATTGTTGCCGATGCCGTTCGCGATGCAGGCTATCCGCCGCTCGTTCTCGAACCGATTGATTTCAACGCATTGTATATCCAGCAGCTCACGCAAGCACAGCAGATGGCAGAAACGCAGCCTGCAGGCGAAGCATAAGGCCGTAGGTACCAGGTGAACATATGAGCCTGGTTCGAAACAGCATCACCATTGGGGGGCTGACTTTGGTCAGCCGCGTGCTTGGCCTATTGCGCGATATGTTGATGGCGCGCTATGTCGGTGCAGGCCTTGCGTCCGACGCGTTTCTGATTGCGTGGCGGCTGCCGAACCTGTTTCGTGCATTGTTCGCTGAAGGCGCATTCGCGGCGGTTTTTGTCCCTCTGTTCAACAAGAAAATGACCGAGGCGGAACGCGAAAAGGCACAAACAGGCCTTACCGCTGCGCGCACATTCGCGAGCCAAGTGCTGTCGGTGCTATTCCCGTTTTTGGTGCTGTTCACGGGGCTCATGATGCTGGCGGCGGGGCCTGTTGTCTGGGCCATGACCGGCGGTTTCCCCGATGGCGGACCGGAGAAATTTGCGCTCGCACGCCATCTGACGATTATCACCTTTCCCTATCTCGCGCTCATCTCGTTGGTGTCGTTGCTTGGCGGCATATTGAATTCGCTGAACCGTTTTTGGGTCAATGCCGCCGCGCCGATATTGCTGAATATCTGCATGATTATCGCGCTCATCTTCTTCCGTGGCGACAGCGAAGTTGAAACGGCGGTTACCCAAGCCATTGCCGTGACCGTGTCCGGCGCGCTCCAATTGCTGTGGCTGATGTGGGCGTGCCACCGCGCAGGGGCTAGCCTGAAGCTTGCATGGCCGCGCCTGACGCCCGACGTAAAATTGATGCTCGCCTTGATTGCGCCAGCCGCGATTGGCCAAGGCGCCATTCAATTCAACCTTCTTATCTCAACGTCGCTCGCAGCGCGGTTCTTGCCAGAGGGGTCGGTATCATGGCTCTATTATGCAGACCGCCTGAACCAATTGCCGTTGGGATTGATTGGCATCGCGATTGGCACGGCGATCCTGCCTGCGCTTTCGCGCCAGATTAGCGGCGCGGACACCAAGGCAGCGTCCGACACGCAAAATCGTGCTGTTGAACTGGCGCTGTTCTTTGCCATGCCCGCAACGGCGGCGCTGATCGTTTCGGCGATACCAATCGTCCATGGCATATTTGAACATGGCGCATTCACGGCGGCTGACACACAGGGGACCGCCGCTGTCCTGATGGCCTTTTCCGCAGGCGTGCCTGCATATGTCCTGATCAAGGTGCTGACGCCCGGATTTTACGCGCGTAGCGACACCAAAACGCCGCTGCGGTTGGCTTTGTGGTCGATGTTGGTGAACCTTATCGGTAACCTCATTCTCATTTGGCCGCTCGCACATATCGGCGTTGGCGTTGCGACTGCGATATCAGCCTGGGTCAATGTCGCCTTGCTGTGGTTCACCTTGCGCAAACGCGGGCATATCGCGGTCGATACGCGGCTCAAGCAAAAGGCGTGGCGCATTGTTCTGGCTGCAGCATTGATGGGTGTCGCCCTGTTTTTCGGTAATGAAATCATTGAAGACCAATTGGGCACGGGATTGTGGCGACGCATTGCTGTGCTGTCGGTTCTCGTGAGCGCGGGCGGCGCTGTATATGCGCTGGCCATATTGCTGTTCGGCGCTTACCGAATTCAAGAATTGAAATCCCTGTTCCGTCGGCGTGCAGCCTCGCCCGCGGCCAATATAAGCGAGTAATCATCATGCGCGTCGTTTCTGGCATTCAACCCACCGGCAATCTGCACTTGGGCAACTATCTGGGCGCGATCCGCAACTGGGTGAAAATGCAGGGTGAAATGGAATGCCTGTATTTCCTTGCCGATTTGCACGCGATCTCCATGCCGCATGATCCGGCCGAATTGACCGCGAACACGCGCGAGATGGCTGCTGCATTGCTGGCGTGCGGACTGGACACCGACAAGGCGATATTGTTCAACCAAGCGCAGGTCCCTGCCCATGCGGAGCTACAGTGGTTGTTGACGGGCACAGCGCGCATGGGTTGGCTAAACCGCATGACGCAGTTCAAGGACAAGTCGGGCAAGAACCGCGAAGGCGCGAGCATCGCGCTGTTCACTTATCCCGTGCTTCAGGCCGCCGACGTCTTGTTATATCAGGCGACGCATGTTCCGGTCGGCGAAGACCAAAAGCAGCATCTGGAACTTGCGCGCGACATTGCCCAGAAATTCAACACGGACTTCGGAAACGGCACCGATATCTTCACCTTGCCCGATCCCATCATTCCCAAAGAAACCGCGCGCATCATGTCGCTGCGCGACGGCAGTTCGAAAATGTCGAAGTCGGATCCAAGCGATATGAGCCGGATTAACCTGATCGACGATGCCGACACGATCCTGAGCAAAATCAAAAAGGCCAAGACCGATCCTGAGCCGCTTCCGTCGGGGCCTGCGGGCCTTGAAGGCCGCCCCGAGGCGAAAAATCTTGTCGGCATTTACGCCGCCTTTGCCGAAGAGACCGTCGAGGCAACATTATCGCGTTTTGGTGGTCAGGGCTTTGGCGCATTCAAACCAGCATTGGCCGAAATCGTCATTGAACATCTGCGTCCCATTTCGGAGC
>NZ_JBIIMC010000012.1:0-63986 GCF_044338195.1 Sphingorhabdus sp.
TGAGGCCATATTGTTCAGTGCAAGGCGGTAAGCGCCGGACTTAGTGGTTCTAAGTCCAAGCTTGCCAACGCAGCAATGGACAATATGGGTCAAATCCGAAGGACGCCAAAATGGCTTCGATCTCAAAGCAAAATGCCCTTGCAGGCAGAATAACTGCCTGCGGCGGACATTTTACTTCGATATCTTTGCCATTTTGACGCCGCGACGGTGCATTTAATAGGTCCTGACCCTAATATTTTAGGATAGTTTATTTGCCTTGGGCCTAGCCTTGCGTAGGCTCGGGCGGACGCATTGCTTCCATGGCGGTCTTTAGCTCTGCCATCGAAATCTTGTCGTCCTTATCGGTATCGATCATCCCGAAATACTGGACCAATGGTCCCTGTGCTTCGTCCTTAGCGATGAAGCCGTCTTTATTTGCATCGAGAAAAGCAAAGATTTGCTCGGGCTGCGGCACACCACCGGCGGGTGGCGGCGGAGGCGCGTCCTGAGCCATCGCAACTGGGGACAGGACGAGTGCAGCCAGTATGGCCAATGATTTACGCATGAATAATCCTTTGAACAATGGAATGCCTGTGATGGTCAGCCCAAGCTGAACATTCCCTTTACTACCGTAAAACAATGGCCTGACAACCACACACGTTCACCATCAAGACGGCAACCAAGATAACCGCCGCGCGCCGATGCCTGATAGGCAGTAAAATTGTCACGGCCCAGCTCGGCAGCCCAATAAGGCGTCAGTACCGCATGGGCACTGCCGGTAACGCTGTCTTCGTCAACGCCTGCACCTGGAACAAAAACGCGGCTGACAATGTCGGTGTCCTCCCCGCGCGCCGTGGCGGTGAAGCTGTCATCGCCAAGTGTCGCAAGCGCCTTCATATCGGGCTTCAGTGCCAAAATTTCTGCCGCCGTTGCGTACACGAACATATTATAGCTGTCGGGGTTGCTGCGCATCGACAGGGGATTGCCGCCCATGGCCTGCATCATTTCGGGGTTATTCACCGGCTCCGTCGGGATTGCCGGCAATGCAACGGCATAACCATCACCTTCGCGGCGCACTTCCAATATGCCCGCTTTGCGCGTCCGGAATGTCACCCGGTCAAGCGCAGGGTTTTCGCTCAGCACGATATGCCCGCTCGCAAGCGTCGCATGGCCGCAGAGGCGGATTTCAACCTCTGGCGTGAACCAGCGCAATTCATAATCGGCAGCGCCCGTTTCATCGGGCACGTAGAATGCCGTTTCCGCGAAGTTGTTTTCCTCGCCAATCGCCTGAAGCACGGCGTCATCCAACCAGTGCGTGAGCGGCATGACGGCGGCCTGATTGCCCGTGAATGGCCGATCGGCAAAGGCGTCTACGTGATAATAAGGCAAGTCAGTCATGCGTATGCTCGTGATGTTCGATGGTTTCGGATGGGATATAACCCATTTCGTCTTTATGGCCTTCGGGATCGGGGTGGATCAGCACTTCGACGCCGGGGAATTCATCCATCAACGCTTGTTCGACTTCGTCCATGATATGGTGCGCCGCTGCGACCGTCATGTCGGGGTCGACCCAGACATGAAACTGGCAAAAGTCGTGCGCGCCGCTGGAACGCGTGCGCATATCGTGAATGCCGCGCAGTTCCGGGTGGCGCATCGCAACGTCTATGAAGCGCTGGCGCTTTTCCTGCGGCCATTCGCGATCCAGCAATTGGTCCAACGCCAGACGCGCTGCGTTGTAAGCGCCCCACAACAGCCACGCTGCAATCGCGATGCCGAACAATGGGTCTGCTCCGCGCACACCCAACATTGTATCCAGAACGATTGCGACAATGACGGCAATGTTGAGCAACAGGTCGCTCTGATAATGCACATGATCCGCTTGGATCGCGACCGAACCGGTTTTGCGGACAACATAACGCTGATAGGCAAGCAGCCCGAGCGTTGCCACAATCGCGATGAGCGAGACCCCAATGCCATATTCGGGGTGGGATGTCGGCTCCTGCGTTCCGAGCCGGACAATTGCGCGCCATGAAATCAGAATGGCCGACAGTATGACGAGCACAACCTGTACCAAAGCGGACAATGCCTCCGCCTTGCCATGGCCGAAACGGTGGTCGTCATCGGCGGGCATCGCGGCGTAACGGACGCTGAACAGCGTGAGCAACGAGGCAAGAACGTCAAAGCCTGTGTCCGCCAATGACCCAAGCAGGGCAACGGACCCGGTTTCCGCAGCTGCAAACACCTTAAGCGCAAGCAGGAACAGCGCCATCGATACGCTGGCGATGGCCGCACGTTTGGTCAGTTCACCATGCGCCTGGTGATGGTCGCTATGCCCAAGGCTCATGCGCGGCCCTTCATGGATATAACATGCCCGTCGTCCAGCCGTCGCCGTCGCGTTCATATAGCCAGCGTTCGTGCAGGCGGAATTCGCGGTCTTGCCAGAATTCGATGCGGTGCGGGCTGACCATCCAACCCGACCAATGCGGCGGGCGCGGAACATCTTGCCCTTCAAAGCGGGCTTCTACCTCGGCAAAGCGCGCTTCAAATGTCGCACGGTCTGCAAGCGGACGCGACTGGTCCGAAGCCCATGCACCCAGCTGCGAATTGCGTGAGCGGGTGGCGAAATAGGCATCGGCGGTCGCGTCGTCGACGGGGTTCGCTTCCCCCTCAATCCGGATTTGCCGGCGCAACGATTTCCAGTGAAACAGCAGCGCCACCTGCGCATTGTCAGACAATTGCATCGCCTTGCGGCTTTCGAAATTTGTGTAGAAAACAAATCCGCCATGGTCGCCAAGGTCGGGGCCATGACCTTTCAACAGCACCATGCGGACCGAAGGTTGCCCATCCGCGCCCGTGGTCGCCAATGCCATTGCGTTGGAGTCGTTGATTTCGGTGGTCCGCGCTTCGGCAAACCATGCGTCGAACAGGCTAAAAGGATCAGGTCTTTCCATAGCCAACCGATAGGCTAGACTGATGCGCGTTAAAAGGGGCTAGAATATAAAATGAACTGGGAAATGATATTCGGTGTCGCAAATGCGTGGGCGCTGCTCGCTTGGGTGGTGTTGGCGGTCACGCCAAAGCGCGAACGGGTTGTGCCATATGTATTTTCCGCAGGAACGGTGTTGCTCGCATGCCTGTATGCGGGCCTTATCATCCCGCTGATGGCTGGATGTATATCCGATGGCGGTCCCGCAGGCCGCCCGCCTGCGGACTTCACGACGTTAGCGGGGGTCATGGCGTTGTTTGGCTCGCCGGGCGGTGCAACGATCGGCTGGATCCATTATTTGGCGTTCGATTTGTTTGTCGGCACGTGGATTGCGCGAAATGCCGACCAGCACAAAATTGCGCGCTGGCTTCAAGTGCCCATACTCTTCTTCACGCTGATGGCGGGGCCCATTGGCCTGCTGCTATATCTTCTGTTACGCCAGATTACCGGTAAAAAACAGGATGACGCCCTGCTTCCGAGTTGACTTGGGGCACTGTAATACCAATGTAAGACGGATAAGCAGGGTAAACAGGGACAAGAATGGCTGATCCTTATTCGATTTTAGGCGTTTCCAAAGGCGCGGATGAGAAAGCGATTAAATCCGCTTATCGTAAGCTTGCGAAGGAATTGCATCCCGACAAGAACAAGGACAATCCGAAAGCTTCGGAGCGCTTCAGCGAAATTACGCAAGCGTATGATTTGTTATCGGACCCCAAAAAGCGCGGGCAATTTGACCGCGGCGAAATAGACGAAAACGGCCAACCGCGTTTTACCGGTGGCAACCCATTTGGCGGCGGCGGATATAGCCAAGGCGGACCCGGCGGTGGCAATTTCGACTTTGTCAGTGGCGGCATCGACCTTGGCGACATTTTTGATGGCTTGTTTGGCGGCGGCGGTGGCCGTCCCGGCGCTGGCCCACGTCCGCAGCAAGCGCCGCCACCCAAGGGCGCGAATATTGCGTACGAGCATCTGGTGTCCTTCACCGACGCGGCAACGCTTGCGCCGCAGCGCATTATGCTGGGCGATGGCAAGACCGTTGAGTTCAAACTGCCTGCAGGCCTTGTTGCCGGACAACAGATCCGCATTCCGGGGCGTGGTCAGCCGGGGCCTGGCGGCAATGGCGATGCCATGGTCACGTTGAAGCTTGGCAAGCACCCCGATTTGGTGCGCGACGGCGACCATATCCGGATTGATCTGCCGATCTCGATCAAAGAAGCCGTCGATGGCGGCAAGGTGAAGGTTCCGACCGTCGATGGCGCAGTCATGCTCACCGTTCCGCCGCGTACCAATTCAGGTGCCGTGCTGCGGATAAAGGGCAGGGGCTTCACAACCAAATCGGGTGCACGCGGCGACCAGTTGGTCACGCTGATGATTCACTTGCCATCGGACCCTGTGGAACTGGCGCGTCTGGCTGGCGTCCTCTCGGACAGCAGTGTCCGGGACAATCTTAGTGTCTGAAATTTCGCCTCTGTCACCGGAGGCACGGGCACATCTTCCTGCGGCGACACATGCCGATGAAAGCGAAGCGACATGGTTTGCGCACCTTGGGCTGACGGGTCAGGTTGTGGAAGTGACCAAGCGTGTTGCCGTTGGTGTGTATAGCGACGGCTTCATTCATGCGGGCAATTTCGCATATCTGTCGTTGTTGTCACTTTTCGCATTCTGCATTGTCGCCGCGGCCATCGCTGGCGCAGTTGGACAAACCGAGTCCGGGCTGGCGCTGATTGAGGCGTTTTTCGTGACGGTCCCGCCAAGTGTCGGAGCCGCGCTTAAAGAACCCATCGAGTCCGCCATGACCGCGCGTTCGGGGCCATTGCTATGGCTCAGTGCTGCCGTCAGTCTTTGGACTGCGGCCAGCCTAATCGAAACCTTTCGCGATGTGCTCCATCGGTCTTATGGTGCGGCGCCCAGCCGTGCGTTCTGGCATTATCGATTGGGTTCGCTCGGCGCGATCATCGCGTCGGTTATTCTGGCGATGGTCGCTTTTTCGGCGCAGGTTGTGGTGACCGCAGTTGAGGATCTGGTGTATCGCTTCATTCCCACCGCGCAGATGGTTTCAGGCTATTTCGCGTGGGGCCGTATCATTCCATTCATTACATTGTTCGTCGCAATCTATGTCATTTTTGTCGGGCTAACCCCGTCCAAATATCGGTCATCCGCATTTCCCAAATGGCCAGGGCCAGCCTTGGTGAGCATGTGGTGGCTTGGTCTCACGGCGCTTTTGCCGGTTTTCCTGTCGAGCGTCAGCAATTATGACCTCACCTATGGCAGCCTTGCGGGTGTCATGGTGGCGCTCATTTTCTTCTATCTTATTGGGCTAGGATTGGTGACAGGAGCGCAATTAAACGCAGCGCTGGCCAACGCCCATGAAAATGGACTAAAGCAGCGGCAACAAAATTCACCTGACGAATGAGGATTTTATGACAGGATTGATGGCGGGCAAACGCGGGCTGATTATGGGGCTCGCCAATGACAAGTCTCTGGCGTGGGGCATTGCGAAGCGTTTGCATGCCGAAGGCGCAGAATTGGCGTTCAGCTATCAGGGCGAAGTCATGGAAAAGCGCGTTCGGCCATTGGCGGAACAACTCGGGTGTGACTTTCTCATCGATTGCGACGTTGCCGATATGGACAATCTCGACCGCGCCTTTGACACGCTGGCGGCGAAATGGCCCAATATTGATTTTGTAGTGCACGCCATCGGCTTCACCAACAAAGAAGCACTGCGCGGCAAATATTTCGACGTAGGCTTGGACGACTTCCTGATGACGATGAACATCAGCGTCTACAGCTTTACCGCCGTTGCCAAGCGCGCTGCGGCCATGATGAAGCCGCTTGATCCCGAAACCGGTGAAGGTGGCGGATCGATGCTGACGCTCAGCTATTATGGCGCAGAAAAGGTCATGCCGCATTACAACGTCATGGGCGTGGCCAAGGCGGCACTGGAAACGTCGGTCAAATATCTGGCCAATGATGTCGGGCCACAAGGCATTCGCGTGAACGCGATATCGGCTGGACCGATCAAGACGCTCGCTGCGTCGGGCATTGGTGATTTCCGGTATATCCTGAAATGGAATGAACTGAACACGCCGCTGCGCCGCAACGTGACCATTGATGATGTTGGTGCGTCTTCTTTGTATTTCCTGTCCGATCTGGGCGCAGGCGTTACCGGCGAAATCCACCATGTCGATGCGGGTTACCACACCGTCGGCATGAAGCAGGAGGATGCTCCTGATATCGACACCACAAAATGATTGCGGGGCATGGCAACGATCTGGTGCACTATCGCGCGGTCCATATGAAGAAGTCGGAATCAGCAGATGAGCTTTAATACTTTCGGCCGCGTTTTTCGCTTCACGACTTGGGGAGAGTCCCACGGGCCTGCGCTTGGCGCAGTGGTCGATGGTTGCCCTCCCGGACTTGCCTTGTCCGAAGCGGACATTCAGCCATTTTTGGACAAGCGCCGTCCCGGGACATCGCGTTTCACAACGCAGCGGCAGGAGCCGGATGCCGTGCGGATTTTGTCTGGCGTTTTTGAAGGGCGGACGACGGGAACGCCAATCTCGCTGATGATCGAAAATGTTGACCAGCGGTCAAAAGATTATTCTGACGTCGCCAAGGCCTATCGCCCCGGTCATGCCGATTACAGCTATGACGCAAAATATGGCTTTCGCGATTATCGCGGTGGCGGACGTTCAAGCGCGCGAGAAACAGCTGCACGTGTCGCCGCTGGCGCAGTGGCAAGGGCGGTCATGCCGGATGTCGAAATTATGGCTTATGTCGCGGAGATCGGCGGCGATGCCATCGACCGCAACAATTTTGAAGCTGCACAGATCGACAAAAACCCCTTTTTCTGCCCCGACGAAGCCGCTGCCGGTCGGTGGGAAAAATTGGTGGATGAGGCGCGCAAGGCGGGATCATCGCTTGGCGCTGTCATTGAATGTGTTGCTACCGGCGTACCAGCCGGTTGGGGCGCACCTTTATATGCGAAGCTCGACAGCGAACTTGCGTCGGCGATGATGAGCATCAACGCGGTTAAAGGCGTCGAAATTGGCGCAGGCTTTGGCGCAGCGCGTTTGCGTGGCGAAGAAAATGCCGACCGCATGCGGCCTTCATCAGAAGGATCGAACCATCCCGAATTCCTCGCGAACAATGCAGGGGGAATTGCGGGCGGTATCTCCACAGGGCAGCCCGTGCTGGTGCGGGTCGCGTTCAAGCCGACTTCATCAATCCTCACACCCGTGGAAACAGTCACCCGCGACGGCGATGCGACCGACATCATCACAAAAGGCCGCCACGACCCCTGCGTGGGTATCCGCGGCACGCCGGTGGTTGAGGCGATGATGGCGCTCGTGCTGGCCGACCAGAAGCTGCTGCACCGCGCACAATGCGGCTAGAGCCCTCCAGTGCCTAAACTCAACCTCGATGCAATCGCCCAAAGCAATGCAACGGGGTATCCCGCTCCATATGACCGCGAAGTCGAGGGCAGGTGGTGGCGTAGGTTAGCACCGGAAGCCGGCCTTACGCATTTGGGTGCAAGTCATGTGGTACTGAAGCCTGGTGGATGGTCATCACATCGGCATTGGCACCATAAAGAAGACGAAATCGTCATCATGCTGTCTGGCGAAGCCGTATTGATTGAGGATGATACCGAAACGGTTTTGCGGGCAGGCGACGTTGCTGCGTGGGCGGCGGGCGAACCCAACGGCCATCATCTGATTAACCGCAGCGATTGCGATTGTGTCTTCATCGCTATCGGTGCTGGCGATCGCGGTGCAGGCGGTGTCTACGCTGATATCGACATGACATTCGGCGATGCAGGCTATTTCCGCAAAGACGGGACGCCTTATCCCACGGAGCGGATTAAGTAACTGCGTCCTCAATCCGCTGGATCGTCCATGGTTCCTCTGCGGCGGCAGCGTACCATTCTTCCATCCACGGATGCGCCATAATCGTTTTCGCATAGCTTTCGGCGAAGCCGGGCAGGGTGAAGCCATAGGTCACAAAACGCGTCACCACAGGTGCGAACATGATGTCCGCTGCACTGAACGTACCAAACAGATATGGCCCGTCTTTGCCAAAACGCGAGCGGGTTTCGGCCCATATTTGCAATATGCGGACCGCGTCTTTCCGGGTCTCTTCGGATATCGTCACATCGCTAAAGGTCTTGCGCGTATTCATCGGGAATTCGCGGCGCAGGGCGGTATAGCCCGCATGCATTTCCGCCGCCATCGAACGCGCCATGCCGCGCGCGACTTCGTCCTTGGGCCAAAAGCGATCCCGCCCCACCTTGTCGGCGAGATAATCGATGATCGCCAGGCTGTCCCAGACCACTGCCTCTCCATCCCACAAGGTCGGCACCTTGCCAGATGATGGCGCAAGGTCGTCCTCACGTTTGCGCTCTTCCCAGCCATCGGCAAACAGCGGAACAATGATCTCGTCAAAATGCAGGCCAGATTGCTTGGCCGCAAGCCAGCCGCGCAGCGACCAGCTTGAATAGGCTTTGTTTCCGATAATCAGTTTCATAGGCCCTGACCCTAAGAAGCGACGGCTTCCAACACAGCCGCGCGCAATTCGTCAATACCGCCGCGCTTTTCCGCAGATGTCACCGAAAGTTCCGGATAGGCAGCAACATGCTTGCGCAGTTTTGCCATGGTGTCAGCCTCAACCGCCTCGCGTTCGGACGCTTTGATCTTGTCGGTCTTGGTCAGCACAATCCGGTAGCTGATGGCAGCCGCATCGAGCATTTTCATGATTTCATGATCGACTTCTTTGATACCATGGCGGCTGTCGATCAGCACAAACACGCGCTTTAACACCGCGCGGCCACGCAGATAGTCGTTGATTAGGTAACGCCATTGCTGAACCGTCTTGATGGGGGCTTTGGCATAGCCATAGCCCGGCATGTCGACGATGCGAAACAATGCCGGTTCACCCACATCGAAAAAATTCAGCTCTTGCGTACGGCCCGGTGTGTTGGACGCGCGCGCAAGATTGTTTCGGTTCACCAACGCATTGATTAGGCTGGACTTGCCGACGTTCGACCGACCCGCAAAGGCAATTTCAGGGACCGTTGGGTCCGGCAGAAATTCGAGCTTCGGCGCTGATTTCAGGAACGTAACCGGACCGGAGAATATCCGGTTCGGTTCGGCTATTCCCGCAATGACATCTGCGCTCACGACCCCGCCTTGGCTTTCGCTGCCGCTTTTTCTTGCGCATCACGCGCCATCTGCTCACGCAACACCGGGTGGCGTGAATAGAGCCAGCTTTGTTGCGCGATCGAAACGATGTTCGACATGACCCAATAGAGCTGAAGTCCGGCGGCAAATGGCGCCATGATGAACATCAGGAACCATGGCATGACCGCGAATACCTGCTTTTGCACGTCATCCATCGGTTGCGGGTTCAGGCGCTGCATCAGCCACATTGTCACGCCCAGCAATATTGGCAGAACGCCAATGGCAATGAACGATGGCGGGTCAAAGGGAAGAAGTCCAAACAGGTTGATCGGTGTCAACGGATCGGGAGCCGACAAATCCTTCAGCCACAGCACAAACGGCTGGTGACGCATTTCGATCGACAGCAGCAGAATCTTGTACAGTGCGAAGAAGATCGGAATCTGCAGCAAGATGGGCAGGCAGCCCGCGAGCGGATTTACCTTTTCATCCTTATACAGCTTCATCATTTCCTGCTGCAGACGTGGCTTGTCATCCTTCCAACGTTCTTGCAGCGCCTTCAGCTTAGGCTGAACAGCACGCATCTGCGCCATGGACGCAAATTGCTTCTGCGCCACGGGGTACATGAAGCCGCGTACGATGATCGTCAGGCCAATAATGGCCACACCAAAGTTTCCGAAAAGGCCGAACAACCAATGCAGGATCCAGAAGAATGGAATGGCGATAAACCAGAACCAGCCCCAATCGATGGCATAATCGAGATACGGAATGCCAAGATTCTTGGAATAGGCGTCCAGAACAGCCATTTCTTTGGCACCAGCGAACAGACGCGAGCCGCTGTTAAGCACCGCACCGGGCGCGACGCTGGTGTAGCGTGTTGGAATGACTTGCGCCTGATAGACATCGCCGCTGGCACGGAACTTCGCCGATACGGGCGTCTTCTGATCAGGAATGAGCGCGCCGAGCCAATATTTATCGGTGAAACCAAGCCATCCGCCCGTGCTGGTGAATGATGCCTCGCCTTTGTTTTCTTCGACGTCGACATAGCCCCAATCATAATTGGGCTTTTCGTCAAAAACGCCCATTGGACCAATGTGGATATGCGTGAATATGGATCCACCAGACGTCGCGTCGGCTGGCTTGCCAGTGCGGCTGAGCAAGGCAAAATTCGCGATCTCAACTGGGGTACTGCCGCCATTGGTGAATGTCTGCTTCGCAGTAATCATGTAGTTTTTGTCAATCGACAACGCGATTTCGAACTTCTGATTAAGGGGGTTGGTCCAGCTTAATGTAACGGGCGTGGTTGGCGTCAACTTATTGCCGCTTGGCGTCCAGACGGTTTTATCATCAGGAACCGTTACGCCGGTACCAGCCCAACCAAAGCGCGCAAAATAGGCATCTTTTGTGCCCGATGGCGCGAACAGGCGCACTGGCGGCGAATCCTTGGCGAGTGCGGTGCGGTGGGTCAGCAACAAAAGGTCGTCAATTTTTGCGCCTTCAAGATTGATCGAGCCCTTCAACTTTGGCGTTTCCACCAAGATGCGGCCTGTTGACTGCAGCGCGCTGCTCAGCGGAATGGCCTGTGTTTGTGCAGGGGCCGCCGTGACTGGCACGTCCGACGTTGCCGCGCCAGCTGGGCTGGCTGCGGTCGTGGCGCTGCTGGTCACAGGCGCGGGGGTTGGAAAGAAATAGCTGGCGACATAAGGCCATCCGAACAGGATAAGGCCTGTCAGCAAGACTGCAAAAATCAGGTTGCGTTTATCGTCCACGTGTAAATCCCCGTCATTCAATCAATTGGGCGTCATGGCACTGGATCATATCCGTGCCCACCCCAAGGTTGGCAGCGCAATAGCCGTTTGATGGCCAGCCAGCCACCTTTAATTGCGCCGTATTTCTGTAGTGCCGTTATTGCATAAGCCGAGCAGCTGGGGCTGTACCGGCAGGTCGGCGGCAAAATGCGCGACGGCCCGATTTGCCAAGCCCGTGCGCATAAGATGAGCAGCTTTGCGATCATGCGCCGAGCTTCCCCAACGCCTTGACCATATCCGCCCGCAAGGCGTCGAAATCGCGTTCGATGGCGCTGTCGCGACCAATCAGAATATGATCCGCGCCTGCCTTGCCCTTATCGGCGAGCATTTCCTGCGCCAACGCGCGAAAGCGGCGGCGCATGCGGTTGCGGATGACGGCGTTACCGACTTTTTTGGTGATGGTGATGCCTAGCCGGATTGCAGGGCTGTCGTCCCGCCTGTCGCGAACCAGCAAAACAAAACCGGGAGTTGCATATCGCTTCCCCCGGTTGGCGGCCAGAAAGTCTGACCTTTTTTTGATAACGCTGTAACCGCGCATCTCGCGGTCCGCCTGCTCGGGGATTAAGCCGACAGTTTCTTGCGGCCGCGTGCGCGACGTGCGTTCAGGATGTTGCGGCCAGCGGCGGTTGACATACGGAGACGAAAACCGTGGCGACGGGCACGCACGAGATTGCTCGGCTGAAAAGTGCGCTTCATGACTGTAATCCTTAAATTTTTTGCGTCTTGAAATGAAAAGGGCCGCCGAATCTGCGCAGCGACCGCTTCTGTTGCAGTGGCCGATACGGTCCGAAAGGCTAAAAGTCAACACAGGTCAGGGCATTTTCATGTCGATGTCGTCGCGGCGGAACAGGTGCATGAAATCACCTTTCACATCCGGAAACGGTGGACGGTCGGTAAGCTTGCTCCGCCGCAGCGCCCAATTCGCCCATTGTGCATATTCGGGATGCTGCCGCGCCAGCCGTGCGTACCGCTTTTTGGCCCAAAGCGAATTTTTCAGGATGAACGCAAGCCCAATGGGTAAAATGATCAGCGGTCCCGGACCGGGGATCGGGCCTAATAAAGGAGATCCCAGCACCAATATCCACCCAATTGTTAGCATCGTCCAGCGAAAGGCGTTGGTTTGTCGCCAATATGTCCATCCAGATTCACGCATGTCGATAATGTGGGGAACGAAAAATCCCGCGGCAAGTCATGACCGCGAATTTTTGTGATGAATGCATCTATTTATTCCGATTTAATCCGCAATGGGGGTGTAATCTTCATGCTTAAGCCTATCTTGGAAGCATCATGACAAAAACGCTCTCCCACCTTCATCATATCGGCGTCTTGCCTGCCGACATCGACTTCATGGGGCATGTGAATAATGCGCGCTATTTGAACTGGGTGCAGGATGCGGTTTTGGCGCATTGGAACAAGCTTGCCCCGCCTGAGGCGGCTGCAAAATATCTGTGGGTCGCGTTGAAGCACGAAATCACTTACAGGAAGCCGGCGTTTCTCGATGATGTCGTTATCGCGTCCGTCGTTCTTGAAAAAGTGCAAGGTGCCCGGTCCTTTTACGAAACGATCATCAAGCGCGGTGAAGACGTGTTGGCTGAGGTTAAATCAAGCTGGTGCTGCATCGATGCCGAAACGCTTCGTCCCGCGCGTATTGCGGCGGACATTCAGGCCTATTTTTTCCAGAAGGATTGAATGCGCGCGCCGGTTAAAAGATCGGGTCGTTTGCGCTGTCATCCAGTGGCGTGACGGCCGTATGAATTCCGCACTCAACCTTGTCCCAGCCCTTCCAGCGACCCGAGCGCGGGTCTTCGCCTGGTGCAACCTTCGTGGTACAAGGTGAGCAGCCAATCGACGGATAGCCCTGTTCCACCAGCGGATGCACAGGCAGCGCGTATTCGGCCATATAGGCTTCGATTCTGGCCTTGTCCCAATCTGCAATCGGATTGACCTTTAGGCGGCCTTCCTCGATTTCGAACCGTGGCAGCGCCTTGCGGGTTGCGGACTGAAAGGCTTTCCGGCCCGTAAACTGTGCATCAAAGCCCGCAAGCGCAGATTTCAGCGGAAGGACTTTGCGGATTTCGCAGCAGCCATCGGGGTCATAAGACCAGCGCAGGCCCGTTCCGTCCTTTTGCGCCAGATGCGCAGGGTCGGGGGCGATGATGCGCAGGTCCATCAAGCCAAGCATATTCCGCAGTTCCTCGCGATAGGTAATCGTCTCGGGAAAATGCTTCCCGGTGTCGAGGAACAATACAGGTGTGGCGGGGTCGATGCTGGCGATCAAATGCAGCAAAACGGCGCTCTCTGCGCCGAAGCTGGAGACTATCGCCGCATCACCCAACATATTTTCACGCAGTAAAACGGTCAGCATTTCGATCGTATCGCGCCCACGGAACATGTTGTTGAGACGGACGGCGTCCGCCTCCGTGTAACGTGGTGCGGTGTTGATACGGTCGGCGATGCGGACCAGTTCACCCATGCCGTAGCTTCCAAACGGGAACCGCGGAGTCCGCGGCCTTTTGGTAAAACTGGTCATAGGTTGAAAGCGCGCGCGCGACCGCTTCGGGATTTAACGACGCTTCGGGTGCAAAGCTGTCAAAGCCACAACGCCGCATGAACGCAATTTGGTCGACCAGAACATCGCCTTGCGCGCGCAGCTCGCCGGTGTAACCAGCTTCACGCAAGATGCGCGCGGAACTGTAGCCGCGCCCGTCGCGATATTTGGGGAACGCAACTTCGATAAGCGTCAGCCGATCCAGAAACGGGATCAGCGCACGTGCATCATCATCGGGCTCAAGCCGGACAGCGGTGGCGTTGGACTGATCCAAAAAAGCATCGAGCGTCACCGATGGCTGTTCAGTGACTTCATCCGTGCGATAGCGAAACTCAACCATAAATCGCCTCCTTAAATGGTTCGAGGCCGACACGGCGATATGTGTCGATGAAACGCTCATCGCCTTCACGCAGCGTCTTGTAGACTTCCGTGGCCTTTTCGACCGCGTCGACAACGCCGTCTTCATCAAAGCCCGGGCCAATGATTTTCCCGATGCTAACGTCTTCCGCGCCAGAGCCGCCGAAGGTCAGCTGATAATTTTCCACACCCTTCCGGTCGACGCCCAATATGCCGATATGACCCGCATGGTGATGTCCGCAGGCATTGATGCAGCCGGAAATTTTGAGCTTCAGCTCGCCCAAATCGCGTTGCCGGTCCATGTCGGCAAAGCGCGTCGCAATTTTCTGCGCGACAGGGATCGAACGGGCGTTGGCAAGGCTGCAATAATCGAGGCCGGGGCAGGCGATGATATCGCTGATCAGGTCAAGATTGGCATCTGCCAGTTGGGCTTCGCGCAATGCTTGCCACACAGCGTGCAGATCGCGCTTGGCCACATGTGGCAGCACGATGTTCTGTGCATGGGTGACGCGCAATTCGTCGAAGCCATATTGCTCAGCAAGGTCAGCCATCACGTCGATTTGCGCCGATGTTGCATCGCCCGGAATACCGCCAATCGGCTTCAAGCTGATGTTGACGATCGCGTAACCGGCTTGCTTGTGCGGCTTTACGTTCTGATCGAGCCAGACCGCGAAGTCGGGATCACTGCGATCGGGTTCGACGTCTGCTGCATCAAATGTAGGCGGTGCAAAGAAGGCACTGATGCGCTCCAGCTCTGCCAATGGCGGATCGATGCCCAGCGTTTTGACATGGGCGAATTCTTCCGCAACCTGACGGCGATATTCATCTGCGCCAATTTCGTGAACGAGTATCTTGATACGCGCCTTGTAGATATTGTCGCGGCGGCCATAGCGATTGTACACGCGCAAGCAGGCTTCGATGTAGCTCAGCAGATCGTCGGCTTTGACGAACGGATTGATCTCTGGCGCAATCATCGGCGTACGGCCCATGCCGCCCCCTACGAATACGCGCGCACCCAATTCGCCGTTCTGGCGGACAAGCTCTAGTCCGATGTCATGCAAGCGCATGGCGGCACGATCTTCGGGGGATGCGATGACCGCAATCTTGAACTTGCGCGGCAAATAGCTGAATTCTGGGTGGAATGTGGACCATTGGCGCAGCAATTCTGCCCATGGACGCGGATCAGCAACTTCATCCGCCGCCGCCCCAGCATATTGGTCCGACGAAATGTTGCGGATGCAATTGCCGCTGGTTTGAATGGCGTGCATTTCAACCGTCGCCAGCTCTTCCAACAGATCCGCGCATTCCTCAAGCTTGATCCAGTTATACTGGATATTCTGGCGCGTTGTGAAATGGCCGTAATCGCGGTCATATTTGCGGGCGATGTGCGCGAGCATTCGCATCTGCCGGCTGTCGAGCGTGCCATATGGAATGGCGACGCGCAGCATATAGGCATGCAGCTGCAGATACAGACCGTTCATCAGCCGCAATGGCTTGAACTGGTCTTCCGTAATCTCTCCCGCGATACGCCGGTTTACCTGATCACGAAATTCGGCAACGCGCGCATCGACGATCGATTGGTCGAAATGGTCATATTTATACATATCAGATTATCCAGTCGCCTGCCGCTGGGTCAGCGGGTTTCAATGTAAGGTCTGGCCGCACCGTTGGCCCAAGCGCACGGACCCTGTCCTTGATATGCGCGGGGCGGGGGCCTTGGGGTGTTGCAACTGCGTCGATGATGTACGGCGCGTTCACACGGCGCGCGCCTTCCTCGGTATGCAGCACGGCTTCGCCATGTTCACCGACATCAACAGCATCTTCAACATGGAGCGACCAGCCGCTGCCCGTCCACCAGGTTACAGCGCCAGAGCGCAATTCATTTCCAGTAAGTAACTTCACGCAATTTTCTCCGCCTGTTTGGCAAAATGTTTGAGCCGGTTTTTGGCATCTGATTTGAGGACAACGTCGCCCACAACGATGATCGCGGGCGATTGGACGCCCTCACGCTTAATCATGTCGCCCAAATCGGTGAGGATCGTTTGCATCGCACGCGCATCGGGCCGCGTCGCGCGCTCGAGCACAGCAACGGGCGTATCCGGTGACAAGCCATCGGAAATCAGCTTTTCGGTAATATCTGCAGCGGTCGCAACGCCCATGTAAATGACAAGCGTGCGACCTTTACCGGCAAGGCCAGCCCAATTCTGGTCGGTCAGGCCCTTGCACTGGCCAGCAACGAAGGTGACCGCGCTGGAGGCATCGCGGTGGGTGAGTGGCAGCATAGTGGCCGCAGCGCCGCCCATTGCGGCAGAGATGCCGGGCACGACCTCAACATCTATTCCCGCGTCACGGCAGGCTTCGGCTTCTTCGCCACCGCGTCCAAAAATGAACGGATCGCCGCCCTTTAACCGGACAACGATCCGGCCAACCTGCGCCTCACGCACCAGAATGTCGTTGATGCCGTCCTGCGGGACAGAATGGCGGGACCGGCTTTTTGCGACTGAAATCAGCCGTGCGGACGGGCTAATCAGCGCCATAATCGCGGCGTCGACAAGGCCGTCATGCACAACGACGTCGGCCGCCGAGATCAGCCGCGCGGCTTTCACCGTCAGCAGGTCGGGGTCACCGGGGCCAGCGCCCACCAAATAGACTCGTGCTTTTTCCATGGCGCCAAAATGGACGGCAGTCGTCCAAGCTTCAAAACAGGATTAGTTGGCCATGGGTTAGAAGAACTTTATCGGCGCCGCTGTCGCAGCGACAAGTTCACGTTCCGCAGACTTTTCCAACCGACCATGTTTGTCACGACCAATGCGGTTACCCTCGGTGATCAGCCGACATGTTTTAGAGCTTTCGCCAAATCCTGAATATGCGCCAGTTTTTGATATAAAGGCTGCCAGTCATCCTTTTGGGCAATGGCGTCCCAAATCATCTCGACCTCATCGATCAACATCGAACAGACAGGATTGCTTACCCAATAATCGTCGGATGCGTTGACCGGGGAATAATCCCGCAAGATGTCTTCAAATGTCGCTTGGTCTGCCCCCTTGGTTTCGAGTGAACCCGTCCTTCCACCTCTGTAGCCTTGGAAAAATGCGGCGATAGGGATTTGATCGCGGACCATCGCGCGTTCGGCGGCTTCGACAAGGCGCTTATCTTCGTCTTCGCCTTTGGATATTACGCCCAGTCGCCATAAAAATCGGCGAATGACCGATTGTTGGTAGAGGTCGGGAAAGCGTTCGAGTGCAGCAATCAGTGGAGGTGCATCAGATACCAATCGCAATGCCACCGCGAGTTGGCCAAGGTTCCAATGCAATGCTTCGGCTTGCCGCCCGAACGCATACAGTCCGGATTGGTCGAAATAGGCGGCCGTAAAGCTTGGGTCCCATTTTTCGGTGAAACGCCATGGGCCATAGTCAAAGCTCTCGCCCGTGATGTTGATATTGTCGGTGTTGAGAACGCCGTGGACGAAGCCTGCGACCATGTAAGACCCGGCGAGGTCGGCCACGCGATCAACCGCAAGCCCCAACAACTGTGCTGCGGGGTTGTCCGAAACCTCGGCGCAGTAAAGATGTTCGAGGCAATAATGGATGAGCTTGTGCATCAGCGCCTCGTTCCCCTCCGCCGCGATGCGTTGGAATGTCCCGAAACGTATATGGCTATGGCTGAGCCGCACCATGACAGCGGATCTGGTGGGCGAAGGCTCATCCCCGCGGATCAATTCTTCGCCGGTTTCAATCAGTGAGAATGTTTTGGAGGTGTTGACCCCAAGCGCCTCCAGCATTTCGGTCGCCAATATCTCGCGCACGCCCCCTTTGAGCGTCAGCCTTCCGTCGCCGCGCCGGCTGTAAGGGGTGGTGCCCGAACCTTTGGTCCCAAGGTCAAGCAACCGGTCGTGGCCGTCACGCAGCTGCGCGAACAGAAATCCACGTCCATCGCCAATCTCCGGATTGTACACACGGAATTGGTGGCCGTGGTACCTCAGCGCCAAAGGTTCGGGCATGTTATCGGGCAACGGCTCAAAACGCCCGAAATGGCGGACCCACGCGGCGTCGTCATATCCATCCAGCCCAACAGTTGTCGCCCAACGGTCGTTGCGAAAACGCAATATTGTCTCGGGAAAGTTTGCCGCGCGCACAGGATCACCAATTTTTTCGCCCAGACTGGCGATTTGTGGATCAGGACGGTAGGGAGAGTGCATAGGTTCGATAATCATTCACAGCATCTGGGCGGTGCAAGAAAGAAAGGCAAGTATGGCGGCGGTCCGCATCCTCCATTTGCATAGCAGCTTTAACCTTGGCGGTCAGGAATCGCGCACGGTGCGGCTTATGAACCATTTTGGCGATCAGGCCGAACATACCGTCTTGTCGGCGGTTGATGATGCCTTTGGCGCGGCCGAGGCGATTGACCGGCGCGTGAAGATTACGTTCCCGAAAGATTCGGCACCGTCGTTGAAAGGCAGGCCAGCTATTGGGCGCTATCGTCAGCTTGCCCAATATATGAAAAAATTCCATCTCGTTTTGACCTATAATTGGGGTGCGATCGATGCGGTGATGGCGCATACATTGTTCACGCGCAGCATGAACTTGCCGCCACTGATCCACCATGAAGACGGGTTCGATGATGACGAAATCGACCATCTGAAAAAGCGGCGGAACTGGTTTCGTACCATTGCGTTGCAGCGATCGAATGCGCTGGTCGTTCCATCGAAAACGCTGGAGCATATCGCCCGAACCATATGGCATCAGCCGCTGGACAAGATTTGTCGTTTCCCAAATGGCATCGATACCGACCATTTCAATCGCCGTCCGCAGCGCGGATCTTTTCCGGGCTTTCAGAAACGCAATGGCGAGATTGTGGTCGGCGCGATCGCAGGGCTACGTACCGCCAAAAATCTTCCGCGGCTTGTGCGCGCAGTTGCTGCCGCCGGGCCAAGTGTCCGGCTCGCGATTGTCGGCGACGGGCCAGAGCGTGGTGCAATCATGGCAGAGGCAGAACGCCTTGGTATCGCAGATCGTGTGATGATGCCCGGTGTCTTACGTGACCCGGCGCGCTATATTCGCCTGTTCGATATTTTTGCGTTGTCATCGGATAGCGAGCAATATCCGATTGCTCTATTGGAGGCGATGACCAGCGCCCTTCCGGTGGTTTCTACGGACGTTGGCGATGTGCGCACTATCGTCGCGCGTGAAAACCGTCCGTTCATCGTCCCGCGCACCGACGAGGCATCTTTGGCGCAAGCTATCAGGGAGCTGGCAAATGATGCCGGACTTCGGGAAAAACTGGGCAGTGCCAACCGCGCTCTGGCTTGTGCACTATATGATGAAGAGACAATGTTTGCGCGTTATCGGCAGCTATATGGTTCCGCTATGAAACGTGCCGATTTTGCGCGACAAAGCTAGATAATTGCGATAGCGCGCGAGCACGCTGAACGGCGCTTTTGATATAAATATTGGGGGTTGTGATTGTGTTCAAGGGTCTGAAACCCATTATCTATGGTGGCCGCGAAGTTTGGCCGTTGGTCGAAGGTGGCAAGGGCGTTGCCGCTACCAATCACGCAAGTTCTGGCGCATGGGCTGCCGCCGGTGGCATTGGCACTGTATCGGCGGTTAATGCCGACAGCTATGATGAAAATGGCGAGATGATCCCGCAGGTTTTCCACGGGAAAACACGCGCTGAACGTCATGAAGAGCTGGTGGAATACGGCATCCGTGGTGGCATCGCGCAGGTTCGCCTGGCGCATGAAATGGCCAATGGCAAAGGCGCCATCAACATCAACGTGCTGTGGGAAATGGGCGGATCGCAGCGCATTTTGCATGGCATATTGGAAGCGACCAAGGGGATGGTTACCGGCGTCACCTGTGGCGCGGGCATGCCTTACAAGCTTTCGGAAATCGCGGCGCAATATGGCGTATATTATCTGCCTATCGTCAGCTCCGCGCGTGCATTCCGCGCATTGTGGAAACGCGCCTATCACAAGGTACCCGAATGGTTGGGTGCAGTGGTTTATGAAGATCCATGGTTGGCCGGTGGCCATAACGGGCTTTCGAACGCGGAAGACCCGCGTAGCCCCGAAGACCCCTATCCACGCGTAAAGGCGCTGCGCGACGTTATGCGTGCCGAAGGCATTTCGGACGACGTGCCGATCGTCATGGCGGGCGGCGTATGGTTCTTGCGTGACTGGAACAACTGGATTGATAATCCAGAGCTTGGGCAGATCGCATTCCAGCTGGGTACGCGGCCATTGCTCACGCAAGAAAGCCCTATTCCACAGGGTTGGAAAGACGCGCTGACGAAAATTCCTGAAGACGGCGTGCTGTTGCATCAATTTTCGCCAACAGGTTTCTATTCAAGCGCGGTCATCAATCCGTTCCTGCTTGAGTTGCAGGCCCGTTCGGAACGCCAGATTGCGTATGTGCAGGCCGCCGATGCGGAACATAGCGCGCAGTTGGATGTCGGCGTGAAGGGCAAGAATTTCTGGGTGAAGCCTGCGGACCTGATGAAGGCCCGCGAATGGGATGCACGCGGGTTTACGGTCGCTTTGAAGACGCCGGACAACACATTGGTGTTTGTGACGCCGCCGTCGGGCGAAGTCATCCGCAAGGATCAAAAGGATTGCATGGGCTGTCTGTCGCATTGCGGTTTTTCGTCGTGGAAGGACCATGACAATAATTCGACGGGCCGCCTCGCCGATCCGCGCAGCTTCTGCATTCAAAAGGCATTGCAGAACATCGCCCACGGCGCGCCCATAGACGAAAACCTGATGTTCGCAGGGCATAGTGCTTATCTGTTCGGTAAGGATCCGTTCTATTCGAACGGTTTCGTTCCGACTGTGCAGCAATTGATGGACCGCATTCTGACGGGCGATTGACGCTGGGTTTACATTTACAAGAAATTGCCCTTGGTCGCAAAACAACGCGACCAAGGGCTATATAATATTAGGTTGGCTTAGCCGAGCAGCTCCTATGCGCTGATGCATTAGGCCAAGGCAGGACTGGCTTAATCCAAATCCCAAGCGCGTTCGCCATGGCTTGAA
Source organism: Sphingorhabdus sp. (assembly GCF_044338195.1). GTDB lineage: Bacteria > Pseudomonadota > Alphaproteobacteria > Sphingomonadales > Sphingomonadaceae > Sphingorhabdus_B. The sequence goes on from NZ_JBIIMC010000012.1 coordinate 20,885, forward strand.
ATATCAAGCCCGTCACGTTCCTGATCTTCGCTGACCCGCATTGGCACAACCATCGACACCAGATAGCCGATGATGAGCGTGACCACGGCTGAATAGGCACCGACGATGGCAACGGCTTTCACCTGAACCCACAATTGCGATGCCATTCCCGCACCTTCGGCATAGCCAGCGCCGCCAAACGCCTCGCTTGCAAAGACCGCCAGCAGGACGGAACCAAGTATCCCGCCGATACCGTGCACGGCAAAAACGTCGAGCGAGTCATCGATTTTCAGCGTGCCTTTGACAAGGCCAACAAACCAGAAGCAGACGACGCCTGCCAATATGCCGAGAATTATCGCGCCGCCGGGGCCAATCACCCCTGCTGCCGGTGTGATCGTGGCAAGCCCAGCGACTGCGCCAGTTGCAAAGCCGACTGCGGTGGCCTTGCCGACCTTGATACGTTCAATCATCAGCCAGACAATCGCAGCCACCGAAGCCCCGACATGGGTGTTGATAATTGCGCTGGCGGCCGCATCATTTGCCGCCAAAGCCGATCCACCGTTGAAGCCAAACCAGCCAACCCAGAGGAGGCCCGCACCGGCCACTGTGAGCGCTGGGCTGTGCGGGAGCATCAGCGTTCTGGGAAAGCCAATGCGCTTGCCAAGCATGAGCGCGACAACAAGCGCTGAAATGCCAGCCGTGGTGTGCACAACAATGCCGCCGGCGAAATCAATGACGCCCTGGTCGGCCAGAAAACCGCTACCCCAAACCCAGCGGGTCACGGGGACATAGACAAGCAGCGACCATAAGGCGCTGAACGCCACGACCCAGCCAAAGCGGGCGCGTTCCACCCATGCGCCGACGATCAGGGCAGGGGTGATGATGGCGAATGTCATCTGGAACAGGGCAAAGGCAAGCTCTCCTGTCGTCTGCCCCTCACGGACAGAATCGAGCAAGCCATTGAACATGACATTTTCAAGCGATCCAATGAAGCCGTTGCCGTTCACGGAAAAGGCGAGGCTGTAGCCAATGACAATCCAGATAACCGAGGCAATAGCGGCAATCGCGCCGCATTGAACGAGGACCGACAAGAAGTTTTTGGCGCGAACCAGTCCGCCATAAAAAAGGGCAAGGCCAGGAAGCGTCATCATCAGCACGAGGGCTGACGCGGTCAAAATCCACGCGCTATCGCCACTGTTGGTTTCAGGGATAGCGACCATGCCCGTCTGTGCCATCGCTGGCGCTGACATGGCTGCGCTGAAAACCAGCGCTGTTTGCACAAATTTCTGGATCATAATCTTCCCCGCCCGCTTAATCGCCTCGTCTCTAGGCGCGGCGTCATAAAGCCTCAAGGCACAAAATTACGAGTAACTTACCGCAATCGAAAGAAAATTGCTTATTGCCAGCCCTCAAGCACCTGATCTGGCGGTCGGTGGCCGTCGGCCCATACGCGGATATTTGTAATCACGCGCTCGCCCGATGCTTCGCGCCCCTCGACTGTGGCGCTGCCCAAATGCGGGAGTAGCACCGCGTTGGGGATGCTCAAGAACCGCGAGTCTACGGCGGGTTCATGCGTGTACACATCAAGCCCAGCGCCCGCGATACGACCAGTTTGCAGTGCCTCGATCAATGCGTCTTCATCTATCAATTCGCCGCGTGAGCTGTTGATGACATATGCATTGGGTTTCATGTGCGCGATGCGATCGGCATTGATGATTTTGTCGGTGTCCGCCGTTAACGGGCAGTGCAGCGTGATGATGTCCGAACGGGCCACCAGCCGGTCGATGTCGGGTTCGAACGTGACGCCCAGTTCATCCTCAACGCTGGCGGGCAAACGGCTGCGTTTGTTGTAAATGATATTCATGCCAAATGCCTTGGCACGCATGGCGACGGCCTCTCCAATACGGCCAAGGCCGATAATGCCGAGTGTCTTGCCACCAATGCGGTGACCCAGCATGCCTGTGGGGCTCCAGCCGCTCCATTCACCATTGCGCATGGCACGGTGCCCTTCACCAAGCCGGCGGGGTACGTTCAGAATGAGCGCCATCGTGAGGTCAGCGGTATCGTCCGTAAACACGCCGGGCGTGTTCGTCACCATGATGCCCTTGGCCTTGGCTGCGGCCAAATCGATGTGATTAACGCCAGCACCATAGCTCGCGATCAATTTCAGGCGCGGCGGGGCGGCGGCGATGATGCTGGCATCGATGGAGTCCGTAACAGTCGGCACGAGCACGTCGCAATCCGCCATCGCGGCAACAAGCGCATCGCGGGTGAGGGGCACATCATCAGCATTGAAACGAGCATCGAACAGTTCCGCCATGCGCTTTTCAACAGCAGGAAGAAGCGTGCGGGTGACGCGGACAGACGGACGTTCAATGCGGCTAAGTTCGGGCATGGCAGTGACTAAAGCCGATTATGCGACAAGGTCAAGACAGGATGGTTGCGCTGCGCGCTGCGCTTACGGTATAGGATGAACACGGTGGTAAAAAATATGGTTAATCAACACAATTCGATCGTGCGTTGCGGTGCATTGGCGCTTGCGCTTTTTGGTGCTGCGTCCGCCGCCGGGCAGGCCCAACAAAAGCCGCCTTATTGGGCGTCAATTTCGAAGCCAGAGGCGCGCATGCGTACGGGTCCAAGCACTGAATTCCCCGTTACATGGGTGTATAAGCGCGAAAACCTGCCCGTGAAGGTCGTGGCGGTGCACAGCGTATGGCGCAAGGTCCAAGACCCCGATGGCGAGCAGGGATGGCTGCATGTCCGCTTGCTGAGCCCCAAGCGGGCTGCCATCGTCATCGGTAAAGAAATTGGCGCATTACGTGACGCGCCTGAAGCCAACGCGCATATTTCATGGCGCGTTGAACCCGGTGTGGTCGGGCTTATCGAAGAATGTGAAAAGGGCTATTGCCGCTTCGAAACGGAAGGCCGCTATGGCTATATTGAAACGGCGCGCATCTGGGGCGACGAAGCCCCCTAAGTCGTAACGCGCGAGGCTTAAGCCTCGACGCGCTCCGCCAGAACGGTCAGGCCGTTCTCATTCACTTCTGCAAAGCCACCAGCGATGATGAGGCGCTCGGGCGTCGCACCCTGCGTCGCGTAAATCTCAAGCGCGGCATCGTTACGCAGCGTGCTCATCATTGGGCTGTGGCCCTCAAGCACACCAAAATCGCCCTCACTACCCGGAACGACGACCATATAGACGTCGTCTGAGCGGTAGAGCTTTTCAGGTGTTACGAGTTCGAAACGAAGTGCCATAATGGCTTACGCCGCCTCCGCCGCAAGCTTGGCTGCCTTGGCAACGGCGTCTTCGATGCCGCCAACCATGTAGAAGGCTGCTTCTGGAAGATGGTCATATTCGCCGTCGACAACTGCCTTGAACGACTTAACCGTGTCTTCGACCTGAACGAACTTGCCGGAAATGCCGGTGAAGACTTCAGCAACATGGAAAGGCTGCGACAAGAAGCGCTGGATCTTACGCGCACGGGTAACAGTCAATTTGTCGTCTTCCGACAATTCGTCCATGCCCAAAATCGCGATGATATCCTGAAGCGACTTGTACTTCTGCAGCGTTTCCTGAACGCGGCGTGCCGTGTCATAATGCTCTTGGCCAACAACGGCTGGTGTCAAAACGCGGCTGACCGAGTCAAGCGGGTCAACGGCTGGGTAGATACCCAATTCCGAAATTGCGCGGTTCAACGTGGTCGTCGCGTCCAAGTGAGCGAACGACGTTGCTGGTGCAGGGTCGGTCAAGTCATCTGCAGGAACGTAAATGGCCTGAACCGAGGTAATCGAACCCTTGGTGGTTGACGTAATACGCTCTTGCAACTGGCCCATGTCAGTTGCCAAAGTTGGCTGATAGCCCACAGCCGAAGGAATACGGCCAAGAAGTGCGGACACTTCGGAACCGGCCTGCGTGAAGCGGAAGATGTTGTCGACGAAGAACAGAACGTCCTGGCCTTCTTCATCGCGGAAATATTCCGCCATGGTCAGACCCGACAAAGCAACGCGTGCACGCGCACCGGGAGGCTCGTTCATCTGGCCGAACACCAGCGCAACCTTCGAACCTTCTGGGGTTGGGTTGCCGTCGGCGTCCTTGGCGATAACGCCAGCGTCGAGGAATTCGTGATACAGATCGTTACCTTCGCGGGTACGCTCACCCACGCCAGCAAACACCGAAACGCCGCCATGGCCCTTTGCGATGTTGTTGATCAGTTCCTGAATAAGAACGGTCTTGCCAACGCCGGCACCGCCGAACAGACCGATCTTGCCGCCCTTTGCATAAGGCGCGAGAAGGTCGATAACCTTAATACCGGTGACGAGAATTTCAGCTTCGGTCGACTGGTCGGTGAACAAAGGCGCTTCTGCGTGGATTGGGTTCGACTTTGCAGCGCCAACAGGGCCACGCTCGTCGATGGGCTCGCCGATAACGTTCATGATGCGGCCAAGGGTCATGGGACCAACTGGAACCGAAATCTGCGCACCGGTGTCACGCACGGGCTGACCGCGGGTCAAACCTTCGGTCGCGTCCATTGCGATCGTGCGAACGGTGTTTTCGCCAAGATGCTGCGCAACTTCGAGGACAAGGCGGTTGCCGTTATTGTCGGTTTCAAGTGCCGACAAAATGGCAGGCAGCTGGCCAGTGAAGGTTACGTCGACAACAGCGCCGATGACCTGCGAAATGCGGCCCGTTGCACCGGCGACGTTAATCGCGGTTTGGCCAGCACCAGCCTTTGGAGCGGGAGCCTTGGTTGCAGCAGCTTTTTTCACAGGCGCTTTTTTAGCGGCTGCGGCGGGTGCTGCGGCCTTTTTTGGAGCGGCGGTCTTCTTCGGGGCGGTTGCCATTTGCTTCTTCCTTGCCTTTGGATGTCGTTAAAGCGCTTCTGCGCCTGCGATAATTTCGATAAGTTCAGTGGTAATCGCCGCCTGACGCGTGCGGTTATATTGAATAGTCAGCTTGTTGATCATGTCGCCCGCATTGCGCGTTGCGTTGTCCATTGCGGTCATTTTCGAACCTTGCTCGGACGCAGCATTTTCGCGGTTTGCGCGAAGCAGCTGAACGGCAACATTACGCGGCAGCAAGTCAGCGAGGATTTCTTCTTCGTCTGGCTCATATTCAACCGTCGCAGAAATGCCGACGGCATCGCCTTCACCCGCGGTGACGGCAACGGGCATCAGCTGGATTTGCGTTGGCGTTTGCGTGAGGACGTTTTCGAACTTGCTGAAGAACAGATGCGCGACGTCAAATTCGCCCGCTTCAAAGCGTGCGGTCAGATCTTCGCCCCATGCTTGAACATCAGCGTAAGTGAGCTTGCCCAAATCGCCTGGTTCAATGCTGTGGATGATATCGCCACGGAACGTCCGGCTGAGCTGATCGCGGCCTTTCTTTCCGATGGTGTAGAATTTGACGATCTTGCCTTCGGCCTTCAATGCTTCTGCCTGACGGCGGGCAAGACGGACGATATTGGTGTTGAACGCGCCAGCAAGGCCCTTGTCGCTGGTGGCGACAACGAACAAATGCACGTCGCTGTTGCCTGAACCAGCAAGCAGCTTTGGCGATTGAGGACCGACCGTTACCTTCGACGCGATGCTCGATACGACCGCTTCCAGTCGTTCGGCATATGGGCGTGATGCTTCAGCTGCTTCGGTTGCCCGACGCAGCTTCGCAGCAGCGACCATTTTCATCGCCTTGGTGATCTTCTGGGTCGACTTGACCGAGTTGATCCGCATTTTGAGGGCTTTTAAACTTGCCATCTTGGTTCCCGTGTTCCCCGGCGCAGGCCGGAGTCCAGTTTATCGTTGTGATCTGTGCCCCGACCTTTGCCGGAGATCAGTGAATTAAGCGAAATTCTTCGTGAACTTGTCGAGAGCGGCCATCAGCGCCTTCTTGCTGTCGTCGCTGAAGTCGCGGCTGTCGCGGATTGTCTTCAGGATGCCAGCATGGTTGGCGCGAAGGTCAGCCAGCATAGCTTCTTCGTAGCGGGTCACGTCGGCGACTGGGATGCCGTCGAGATACCCGTTTGTACCAGCGAAGATTGACGCGGTCTGCTCTTCGAAAGGCAGTGGCGAGAATTGCTTCTGCTTCAACAGCTCGGTTAGGCGCGCACCGCGGTTCAGCAGCTTTTGCGTCGACGCGTCGAGATCCGAGCCGAACTGCGCGAACGCAGCCATTTCGCGATATTGTGCAAGCTCAAGCTTAATCGAGCCCGATACCTTCTTCATCGCCTTTGTCTGTGCAGCCGAACCAACGCGGCTAACCGACAGACCAACGTTAATCGCAGGGCGGATACCCTGGAAGAACAGGTCGGTTTCAAGGAAGATCTGACCGTCGGTGATCGAAATCACGTTGGTTGGAATATATGCCGATACGTCACCAGCCTGTGTTTCAATGATCGGCAATGCCGTCAACGAACCACCGCCATTGGCGTCTGACATCTTTGCAGCGCGCTCGAGCAAGCGGCTGTGGAGATAGAAAACGTCACCAGGATACGCTTCACGGCCTGGAGGACGACGCAGAAGAAGCGACATCTGGCGATAGGCAACAGCCTGCTTCGACAAATCGTCATAGACGATGACGGCGTGCATGCCGTTGTCGCGGAAATATTCGCCCATCGCAACGCCGGTGTAAGGCGCGAGATACTGAAGTGGTGCAGGCTCCGAAGCGGTTGCAGCAACAACGATGGAATATTCCATCGCGCCTTGTTCTTCCAATGCCCGAACGATTTGCGCAACGGTCGAACGCTTCTGACCAACGGCAACGTAGATGCAGTAAAGCTTCTTCGATTCGTCAGTGCCCTTGTTCACTTCCTTCTGGTTGATGAACGTGTCGATGGCGACAGCGGTTTTACCGGTCTGACGGTCACCGATGATCAATTCGCGCTGGCCACGGCCAACAGGAACGAGTGCGTCGAGCGCCTTAAGGCCGGTCTGAACAGGTTCCGAGACCGATTGACGCGGAATGATGCCGGGCGCTTTGACTTCAACGCGGCTGCGCTGTGTGGTCTTGAGCGGGCCCTTGCCATCAATTGGGTTGCCAAGGCCGTCAACGACGCGGCCAAGCAGTTCCTTGCCGACAGGAACGTCAACGATGGTGCCGGTACGCTTTACAACGTCGCCTTCACGAATTTCGCTGTCGGTTCCGAAAATAACGACACCGACATTGTCCGCTTCAAGGTTCAAGGCCATGCCCTGAATACCATTAGCGAACTCGACCATTTCACCAGCCTGAACATTGTCGAGGCCGTGAATACGGGCGATACCGTCACCAACTGACAGAACGCTACCGACTTCCGAAACCTGAGCTTCGGTGCCGAAATTGGCGATCTGGTCCTTAATGACCTTGGAAATTTCTGCGGCGCGGATATCCATTTTGCTACTTAGCCTTTCATCGCGTTAGCGAGGGTGTTCAAACGGGTTTTAATAGAAGTGTCGATCATCTGGCTGCCGATGCGGACAGTCAGGCCACCCAAAATGGATGGATCGACTTTGGTTTGGATGGCCACGTCGCTGCCGACGCGTGCCTTAAGGTTTGCGGAAAGCGTCTTCATCTGCGCTGCGCTCAAGGCGTGCGCTGAAGTAACTTCGGCGGTGACTTCGCCGCGATGGGCGGCCGCAAGCGACGAGAAAGCCCGCGCGACTGATGCGGTTTCGCTGAGCCGGCGGTTGTCGGCAAGCACGCCCAAAGTCTTGGTCGTCAAAACATCCAACTTCATTGCCTTGGCAACAGCAGCGATTGCTTTTTTTGCGTCCGTCCGCGTCAATACTGGGTTGGTGGTCAGCGACTTAAGGTCTGCCGATTCGTTCACAGCTTTGGCGACCGACGTAAGGCTTTTTTCAACGGCGTTGATGGAGTTGGCGTCGCGCGCCAACTCGAACAATGCCGTCGCGTAACGGCCAGATAGACTGGCTTGTATATTAGCGCTTGTGCCGCCGGAATTATCCACGCGTTGAAGTCCTTAAATGTACAACTGATGTATTTGCTGAACCAGCCGAAAGGTTGCCCTGTCTCTAGCGTCGCCGCGCGCCTAGCAGGGCTTTTGTTGCGATGCAAGATTGGGAATTCAGTTCATTGCACACTGTTGCCGTCACAAACTCGTTCTGGTGGTGCAAACGGGCGTTGCACGGCAATCGAAAACACGTGAAATGCGGCAGGAGAGGAGACCAAGATGGGTGAAATGATTCGGATGGCAATGTCGGACGGCGCGGAGATTGCCGTCTACCATGCCGTACCAGATGGTGAGCGGCGCGGTGGCCTTGTGCTCGTGCAGGAAATTTTTGGCGTGACGGATCATATCCGCGAGCTGTGCGACGAATATGCCGCAGATGGGTATGAAGTTTTGTCACCAGCTATTTTTGATCGCGAGCATCCGGGTTTTGAAGCCGCCTATACGGGGCCCGATTACAACCGCGCCGTGGAATTGGCGCGTGATCTTCATCCATTCGCACAGTCGCTGGATGATGCGCAGATGTGCATTGACGCGTTAAAGGATAAAGGCCCCGTTTTCATCACCGGCTATTGCTATGGCGGGTCGGTGGCGTGGGCACTTGCGGGTATCAGCGATGATCTTGCGGCCGCCAGTTGCTATTATGGCAGTCTCGTACCGACAATATATGCAGACCAGACGCCCAAATGCGCCACAATCGCGCATTTCGGCAGATATGACCAAGGCATCCCGATGGAGGGTGTGGAGGCACTTATCGACAAGGCGCACCCCACCGCGCAGATATTTGTGTACGACGCCAATCATGGGTTCAATTCTGACCGGCGGAAAGACTATCACGAAGAAAGCGCCGATCTGGCGCGGGAGCGGACCTTGGCGTTGTTCCGCGCATGTGGCGGCTAGGCTGGATAGCAAAGGGGCATGTGGGCATGACACCAAGCGCATGGAAAAATGGTGGGGCAGGCGTCGAAATCCGCTGGGCGGTGGTTGATACCGCATTGGGCAAGATGCTGCTTGCCGCCACCGATAAAGGCATCTGCCGTCTGTCATTCGATGAAGATGAAGCCGCGCTGCAACGCCGGTTCCCGAATGCAGACATCATTGCCGGGGGCAGCGCGCTCCAGCATCTGGTAACAGGCGCCATTGCGGCCGTTGAGAACCCTGCTCAAATGCCGGACTTGCCGCTGGATGTGGGCGGCACCGCATTTCAACAGGCTGTCTGGAACGAGCTCAAGCGCATTCCGGCCGGTGAAACCCGGACCTACGCCGAAATCGCCGCTGCGGTCGGTAGACCTAATGCTGTTCGGGCAGCGGGAAGTGCCAATGGCGCAAATAACGTCGCTGTCCTCATCCCCTGCCACCGGGTTATACGAAGTGACGGTTCTCTTGGCGGCTTTGCATATGGCCTTGAACGAAAACAAGCCTTGCTAGACAAGGAACGCGCACAAGGACGATTATTGTAATCCGCGCCTGTTGGCTTAAGGGTAGATTGCCCGCACAAAATACAGGCCTTCGGGCGGCGCATTTTCCGCCAAGGCAGAGCGGTCTGCCGCATCCAGCGCAGCCTGCAAATCGTCGGCGGTCCAACGGCCAAGCCCCACGGCGACAAGGCAACCCACCATCGACCGCACCTGATGATGTAGGAACGACAAGGCCGCAGCCTCGACGATCACATGCTGCCCTTCGCGACGGACGTTCAACCGTTCGAGCGACTTGACCGGGCTTGCCGATTGGCATGCCGTCGACCGGAAGGTCGTGAAATCATGCACGCCCACCAAAATTTGCGCCGCTGCGTGCATTGCGTCGGCATCAAGGTGCGGACCAACGCGCCACACCCGACCCTTTTCAAGTGTGAGCGAGGCGCGGCGATTGAGGATGCGATATTCATAGGACCGGCCAATGCAACTGAAACGCGCATGCCAGTCATCGGCGACTTCCTCGCAATGCAATATCGCGATGGGGTGCGGCCGCAAATGGGCGTTGATGGCTTCCATCAATCGGAAGGACGAAAGTCCTTTTTCAACATCGACATGCGCGCGCATGCCCAATGCGTGGACGCCGGCATCGGTGCGGCCTGCGCTATAGACCAATGTCTTTTCGCCAGTGGTTTTGAATATGGCCTCTTCGATGGCGCCTTGAACCGAAGGGCCATGGTCCTGCCATTGCCAGCCCATATAGGGGCCGCCGTCAAATTCGATGGTGAGGGCAAAGCGAGTCATTGCAGAATCGTGCCCGCCGGGATTGCCTTGCCACGCAGCAAGTCTGCGGTCGGCATTGCGGGTTTGCCTGCGCGTTGGATGATTGTGGGACGGATCGCATTAACGCCACATGCGATGGTCAGTTGATCGTCCAAAACCGCGCAGGCTTTGCCCGTATCGGCAACGATGTCGGCGGCAAGCACACGATATCTTTCGCCTTCAAATTCGAACCATGCACCCGGCGCGGGGTTATATGCGCGTATCTGTCGCTCGACCACTTCAGCGGACATTGAAAAATCCAATTTGGTTTCTGCCTTGTCGATTTTGGCGGCATAAGTCACGCCATCCTCCGGTTGCGGCACACAAGGGTGTGCGTCGAGGTCCGATAATACGCTTACCATCAATTCTGCGCCAAGCTCGGCCAGCTCACTCGTGAGGATGCCCGTGGTTTTGTGCCCGATTTCGATTTCCGTCGTCGCACGAATAGGACCGGTATCGAGGCCTGCTTCCATTTGCATGACCATGACGCCTGTTGTGGCGTCGCCTGCCAGTATGGCACGCTGAACCGGCGCAGCACCGCGCCAGCGCGGCAGCAGCGATCCGTGAATATTCAGGCAACCATGCCTTGGCGCCTCCAAGATCGATTTGGGCAGGATAAGGCCATATGCCGCGACAATTGCGGCGTCGAGGTCAAGCACGGCAAATTCCGCTGCGGCATCATCCTGTCGCAGGGAAAGCGGCGTGCGTATATGCAAACCCAGTTCTTCGGCACGCTGTTGCACGGCGGATGGCGTAAGCTTTTTACCGCGGTTGGCGGGGCGGGGCGGCTGCGAATATACGGCAACCACATCATGCCCAGCGGCAACCAGCGCGTCGAGCGCGGGCACGGCAAATTCGGGTGTTCCCATGAAGGCAAGACGCATCGTCACTTTTCCTTTGTTCGAAAGCCCCCTAAGACCCACTGCATGGCATCGCAAGAAATAGACGCATTGGCACAGGCATTGTCGAAATTGCCCGGACTTGGCCCCCGCTCGGCACGGCGGGTTGTGCTGCACCTTATGAAAAAGCGTGAAAGCGTGTTGATGCCGCTTTTGCGCGCGTTGGAGCAGGTCGAACAAAGGCTGGTCGTCTGCAGCACGTGCGGGAATATCGATACCGGCAACCCCTGCGGCATTTGCGTCGATCCGCGCCGCGACATCCGCTCCATCTGTGTTGTTGAAGACGTATCCGATTTGTGGGCGCTGGATCGTTCGCGGCTATTTCCGGGAAAATATCATGTGCTGGGCGGCCGGTTATCCGCATTGGATGGCGTCCGGCCGGAGGATTTGAACATCGAAGGCTTAGTTAGCCGTGTTGCAGCCGGCGGCGTCGATGAAGTCGTCTTGGCCATGAATGCCACTTTGGAGGGGCAGACGACCGCGCATTATCTCGCCGAACGGCTTGAACAATTTCCGATACGCTTGACCCAATTGGCGCATGGCGTGCCCGTTGGCGGTGAGCTGGATTATCTGGACGATGGCACTTTGGCGCAAGCATTGCGCGCCAGACGTCCAGTCGGTTGATTTATCGTACGACCGTCCCTATCTGCGACCCATGGCCATATTACCTATTCTTGAAGTGCCCGATCCGCGGCTGAAAACCATTTCGACGCCTGTCGAGACATTCGATGCGGATTTGAAAACGCTCGTCGATGACATGACCGAAACGATGTACGCCGCGCCCGGTATTGGGCTGGCCGCTATTCAGGTCGGGGTTCCCAAGCGCCTGTTGGTCATCGATTTGCAGGAAGAGGAAGGCGAGGGTAATGAACCCGTTCGCAATCCGCGGGTATTTGTAAATCCGGAAATATTGGACCCGTCGAACGAACACAGCCTGTACAACGAAGGTTGCCTTTCGGTCCCTGATCAATATGCAGAGGTCGAACGCCCCGCGCAAATCCGCGCACGTTGGCAGGACCTTGATGGCAAGTTTCATGAAGAGACAATGACGGGTCTCATGGCGACCTGTCTCCAGCACGAGATGGACCATCTCGAAGGCATCTTGTTCATTGACCACCTGTCGCGGCTAAAGCGTCAGATGGTGCTCAAGAAAATCGAAAAAGCCCGCAAAATGGGCGGCGGCCATGTCCATAATGAGCATTGCCGCCACTAAATTGCGTTCGCCGGACAAGTTCCCGGCTTGATCCGCCGCGTTACTTTGCGAATTGAGTCGGTGCTGGGCTGATTGTCACGAACTTGCCCGACTGAATTTCCTGCACCTCAAGCATGCGCTCGGTCAGGCCACTGGGCATGAAGCGGAATGCGCCATCAACACCGATGAAGCCTTGCGGGTCAGTCAGCTGCACAACGGGAAATTTCGTCCCCGGACGCCAGTCACGCGCCACCCGCGCGATCAAAAGCACCGAATCATACCCAAGGCTGGATAGCCGCAATGGCGCCTTGCCAAAGCGTGCCCGATATTTGGCGGCATATTGGGTATAAAGGGTGTCGGAGACGCTCGCAAACCAACCGCCATACATGGCCGGGTTGCCCGCCAATGACCCATCGATATTCCACAAATCGGTGCCGAGAATTTTTGCATTGCGCATCCCGTTGCGCCGAAGCGCTGGCACCAATACAACGCCGGCACGGCCACTGTCGGCAATCAGGACAGCATCAATCTGCCCCAATTGCGCCAACCGGCGCGCCGCTGCATCGGCAGACGCTGTTGTTCCATTAGATTCTTCGATGGCAACAAGCGTTCCGCCCGCGCTGCGCACGGCAGAGGTTAGGTTCGATTGCGCACGCTGGCCATATACATTGGTCGAAACGACGCCTGCAAAGCGGTTATAGCCTTGCGAACGGGCGTAGCGGACAACGCGGTCGATGGATTGATTGGGTAAATGGCCAAGCAAGAATACATTTTGCCCGGCAACACCGACATCGTTGGAAAAGCTGATGATGGGCACAGCCGTGGTGCGCGCGACTGCGGCGGCCTCCACAACATCGTCGCCACGCAGCGGGCCCAATATGACCTTGTTTCCATCCGCAATCGCGCGCTTTGCGGCTGCGGCGACGCCGGTGCTGGTGTCATAGGTGATCATGCGAATATTAGTCGCTTTGGTGTCCGCCAGTGCAAGCGCGGTTGCGTTGGCGATGGATTGGCCAACGTCGCCGTCTGGACCAGTCACTGGCAACAGCAACGCCACGCGGTGCATGCCGTCCAGCGGGTCCTCGGACACCACAGGGGGTGGCCCTTTACTCCCACGCGGGGCGGTGGCGCAGGCCGCGAGCAAAACGACCGAAGCCAAAACCAGCAGCTTTTTGATCTGTCCTGCTAAAGCTTGCGGCGTTGCGCCGCTTGCTGCATTGGATGCGCTCATGAATTTTCCCTTGGGTAGAAGCATATAAATCAGATGATGTTCGAATCGGGCTTATATGTCGTTGCGACACCAATCGGCAACCTTGCAGATATGTCACAACGGGCGATTGATCTGCTGGAAGCCGCAGAAATTGTGGCTGTAGAAGACAGCCGGGTAACCGGTAAATTGTTGCATCATCTTGGCCTGAAGAAAAAGATGCGGCGATATAACGACCATAGTGGCGAGGCCGAGCGTGAGTCACTGGTCGCCGCTGCGCGGGGCGCGGTTGTTGCGCTGGTGTCGGACGCAGGCACACCGCTGATTTCAGACCCCGGTTACAAGCTGGTGCGCAGCGCACGCGAGGCAGGCGTTCCGGTATATACGATCCCCGGTGCAAGCGCGGTTACGGCGGCTTTATCGATTTGCGGCTTGCCGACAGACCGCTTTTTGTTCGCCGGTTTCCTTCCCAATAAAGCCAAGGCACGTGTCGAAACGTTGACGGAGCTGGGTCAGGTAAAGGCCACGTTGGTTTTTTACGAGGCAGGGCCGCGTCTTGCCGCGTCGCTTTCCGCCATCGCGGAGACGTATGGCGACCGTGAAGTCGCCGTCGCGCGGGAACTGACCAAGAAATTTGAAGAGGTTGTAACGGGCACCGCATCCGAACTTGCCGCGCGTTATGCGGCGCAAGAGCCAAAGGGTGAAATCGTCCTGATCATCGGTCCGCCGGCGGATGACGTTGCCTATGACACCGGCGATGTGGACACAGCCTTGCGCGAAGCACTGGATACCATGTCCGCCGCCAAGGCCGCTGGCGTCATTGCCAAGCGTTTCGGGCTGGAGCGCAGCGACGTTTATACGCGCGCTACGCAACTGAAGTCGCAGTGAACCGGTTGGCCGCAGAAAAATTGGGACGGCGTGGTGAAGCCATCGCTGCCTGGTTTTTGCGGTTAAAAGGGTGGCGGGTTGTTGCAACGCGGGTGAAAACGCCGCGCGGCGAAGTCGACTTGATCGCACGGCGCGGCAAAACCATTGCGTTCGTTGAGGTAAAAGCGCGCGCAAATGTGCGTGACCTCGCCACCGCGATTGACGCCTACAGATTACGCCGCGTTGCTGCTGCGGCCGAAATTCTGCTCCCGAAATATGGAAAAGAATGCGAAAATATGCAGATAGACGTGATTATGGTTGCGCCATGGCGTTGGCCGAACCATCTGCCAAACGTCTGGCACGGATAAGGACAAGCAAATGGCAATACAAATGGCGGTCCAGATGGACCCGATGGACGGCATCAATATTCATGGCGACTCCAGCTTTGCGCTGATGCTTGCGGGCCAATCGCGCGGCTATGATATTTGGCATTATGATGTGATGTCATTGACGCTCGACGCCAACGACCGGCTGACCGCGCTCGCACATCCTGTGCATGACCTTCAGCGCGTTGAGGGCGCACATTATCGGTTCGGCGCGCCACAGCGCATCGATCTGGGCTCTGACATTGACGTCGTGCTGATGCGGCAGGACCCGCCATTTCATGTAGGCTATATCACCGCCACCCATTTGCTTGAACGCATCGAGCATGAGACGTTGGTGGTCAACAATCCTGCCAGCGTGCGGAATGCGCCGGAAAAGGTCATGGTGCTCGACTATCGCAAGTTCATGCCACCGACGCTGATTACGCGTTCACTCGATGAAGTGCGCGCGTTTCAAAAGGAACATGGCGCGATTGTCGTAAAGCCACTGCATGGCAATGGCGGCAAGGCGATTTTCCGCATTGAAGCCGATGGCAGCAATGTCGGCGCGCTGTTTGAGGTGTTCAATTCGACATGGCCCGAACCACATATGGTACAGCCATTCCTGCCCGACGTTGCCAAGGGCGATAAGCGCATCGTTCTGATCGACGGCGAAGTCACAGGGGCCATCAACCGCCGTCCGGGTGAAGGCGAATTCCGGTCGAACCTTGCCGTGGGTGGTAGTGCCGAAGCGACGTTGTTGACCCCGGAGGAGCAAGAAATTTGCGCTGCGATGGGGCCGCGTTTGAAAGAACTCGGGCTGATATTCGTCGGCATTGATGTCATCGGCGGAAAATGGCTGACGGAAATCAACGTAACCTCGCCAACCGGCATCGTCGCGATTGACCGGTTCAATGGCACCGATACCGCTGCCAAAATACTGGACGCCATTGAACGCAGGCTTGCCGGCCGCGCTTAATGGAAGACTGGATTATCAGGCTCGTTGAATGGGGGCATTATTGGGGCGTCGCCCTGCTGATGTTGCTGGAGACCGTTTTTCCGCCCGTCCCGTCCGAGGTCATTATGACCGTGGCGGGTGTGTCCGCGGCGCGTGGCAATATGAGCCTTTGGGGCACGATCGCGGCCGGAACCGCAGGCGCAATGCTTGGCAACTGGCTGTGGTATTGGTTGGCCATCAAGTTTGGCGAAGCGCGCATGCATGTTTTTATCGACCGCTACAGCCGTTGGCTCACGCTTGACTGGGCAGAGATTGAACGCGGACATGGGCTGTTTCGCAAGTATGGGCCGATCATCGTGCTCGTGGCGCGTATGTTGCCGACGCTGCGTTCTTTGATTTCGATTCCCGCTGGTTTGTTCGGTATGTCGCTGCGCCGTTTTCTGGTTTTCTCTACGATTGGAACGGTGGGGTGGAGCGCGGCTCTCGCCTGCGCTGGATATTTCTTGGGCTCACAATTTGACGATATCGAAAAGTGGCTTGGGCCTTTGTCGACCGTCATCATGGTCGGCATATTGGGGTCCTATGTCTGGCGTCTGGCGCGCTGGAAGCCCAGTCCTAACCCCGCGCCTAAGCCCTCGGATGGGCGTTCTGATACTCATCCAGAAGCATAGCCGTATCGACAGCGGTATAGATTTGCGTTGATGATAGGCTGCTATGGCCCAGCAATTCCTGAAGACTGCGCAGATCTGCACCACCCGCAAGCAAATGCGTTGCAAAGCTGTGGCGCAAGGCATGCGGCGTCGTGCGTTCCGATAGGCCAAGCCGCATGCGCGCGCCTTGCACCGCGCGGCGTACAAGTGCCGGCGCCAATGGCCCGCCGCGCGCGCCGCGAAACAATGGTTGGTCGGCAGCCATTGGATAAGGGCACAAAGCAATATATTCCTGAATAGCGGTGCGGACTTGATCGAGCAGCGGCACGATGCGCGTCTTGTTACGCTTGCCGGTGACGCGCAGTGTCGTACCAAGCGGCAAGATATCGCCGAGCAGCCCCGTCGCTTCGCTCACCCGCAGGCCGCTGCCGTAGAGCAGGAGAAGCAAGGCCCAGTCACGTGCGCCGACCCAGCCATCGTTCGCGCTTTCTGCGACGTCATCCGCTAGCGCCAGTACGTCGTCGGGGTTTACGGGGCGCGGCAGGCTGCGTTGCACGCGCGGGCCCTTCATGGCGGGCAGGGTTGCGTTTTCGCCCAGCGCAAAGCGCAAAAAATGACGGGCGGCGGACAATTCACGGGCGGTGGACCGGTTGGTCAGTCCATCGCCACGCCGGTCCGCCAAAAAGGCGCGCATGTCAGCGGCGGAAATTTTCATCAGCGTTGCGCGGTCGACTGCCGCCCCCCAATGCAATTGCAGAAAACCGGTAAGCCGATCTGCTGTGGCATGATAGGCGCGGACGCTATGCGGCGACATCCGGCGATTGTCGGTCAGGAACGTTAGATATTCGGCGAGCAGTGACATTATACCGTCATGCTATCAGGCGGCAGCATCCGCCTCAACCGCTACTATTTGCGGCAGGATCGCATCCAGCAACGGCATGCCTTGCGGCGTGACAGTCACGCGGTCCCCGTCGCGGGTGATGAGGCCAAGGCGTGCGATTTTGTCGACAGCCTTGAAATCCAGCATCTTGTCTGGCGCAATACCGGTGCGCGATGACAGGCGCTCAAGGCTGATACCCTCGCTCAACCGCAGTCCCATCAGCAGGCTCTCGGTTGCACGGCTTGCGGGATCGAGATGATCTTCACTGCTGATGCCATGCGCGTTTCGGCCCACAGAAGAAAGAAAATTCTCTGGTTTTTTATGGCGTTGTGTCGCACACTTCAGACGGCGTCCATGCGCGCCGGGGCCAATGCCGATATAATCATCATAGCGCCAGTAACTCAAATTATGCCGGCTTTCATGACCCACCCGCGCATGGTTGCTAATCTCATAGGCGGCCATGCCTGCTGCGCGCGTCATGTCCTGCGTCATTTCATAGAGGGTCGCCGCATCGTCATCGTCGGCGGGGGTGAAGTGCCCAGTGCGAACGAGCGTTTCGAACCGTGTGCCCGCCTCAATCGTCAACTGATATAGCGACATATGATCGGTGCCGAAGGACAATGCGCGCCGAAGCTCCGCCTCCCATTGCTTGGCCGTTTGTTCGGGCCGCGCATAAATCAGGTCGATATTGACGCGGTCGAAATGCTGCTGCGCAACCGTGAGGGCATCGAGGCTCTCCGCAACCGAATGCGCACGCCCCAAAAAGGCCAAGGCGGCGTCATCGAGCGATTGCAGGCCAAGCGACACGCGGTTGACGCCCGCTTTGGCCAAGTCGGCGAAGCGGGATGCCTCAACCGAGGACGGGTTCGCCTCCAGAGTAATCTCGATATTGTCGGCAAAGCCCCAATGTTGCGCAGCGGCTTCAATCAGTACCGCGACCGTTGACGGCGGCATCAGCGACGGCGTGCCGCCGCCGAAGAAAATGGAACTGAGCTTGCGGCCGGGCGTCAACGCCGCTTCGTAGGCCATGTCCGCCAACAGTGCGGCGCACCACGCGTCTTGGTCGACGCTTTCCCGCACATGGCTGTTGAAGTCACAATAAGGGCATTTGGAAACGCAAAAGGGCCAGTGGATATACAGGGCGAGCGGATTTGACATTCGAGGCTTACCGTAGCCCTGAGCCGGCAGTGCGGAGCACTGCCGAAAAGTCGAAGGGTGCGTCTCGTTCAACCACCGTGCTTGACTGATGCCCGCCCTTCGACGGTCGCAGCCACTGCGTGACTGCTCCTCTGGGCTTCGGTCTGGTCAGAGTTGGCGCTTGTCAAAAAACCGCCTCAACCAATTTGTCGAACGCATCTGCCCGATGGCTCATGGCATGTTTCTCCGCCGGGTCCAGTTCCGCAAAAGTTTGCGTCCGGTCGGTTGGCACGAACACCGGATCATAGCCAAAGCCCAACGTTCCGCGTGGAGGCCATGTCAGGCTGCCCTGTACGCGGCCTTCGAACAATTCTTCATGCCCATCGGGCCATGCAAGCGCGAGGGTGCAGATAAAGTAGGCGCTTCGGTCGGTATCCGGGCCAAGCTCGGCCAATTTGCCCTCGACTTTACCCATCGCCATGTACCAGTCGCGGCCTGGTCCGCCTTCGAACCGCTGCTTTTCAGCCCAATCTGCGGTGTACACTCCGGGCGCGCCACCGAGTGCGGCCACGCAAAGGCCGCTGTCATCCGCCAAGGCAGGCAGGCCTGAACCTTGGGCAGAAGCATGTGCTTTCAGAAGCGCATTTTCGGCGAAGGTCGTCCCTGTCTCTTCGGGCTCAGGCAAGCCAAGCTCACCCGCCGAAACCGGTTCGATGCCAAACGGCGCCAGTAAGGCGCGGATTTCACGCACCTTGCCCGCATTGTGGCTGGCGATGACAAGCTTGCCGGGCTCCAATTTGCGATGGGTCATATATTCTTGCCTTGAACCATATTGTCACCCACGCTTTCGCGGGAATGACATGGACGTTTTATTGCAACAAGCGGTTACTTCACCGCTTCCGCTTGCACCGCAAAGATCCGGTCGGTGCCCATGCGTGCGAGACGGAGCAAGCGCATTAGGCTTTCCTCATCATAAGTCGCGCCTTCGGCAGTCGCTTGTACTTCAGCGATCTGTCCGCCTTCAATGAGGACGAAGTTCGCATCAGCATCAGCGCTCGAATCTTCGATATAGTCGAGGTCAAGGACGGGCGTGCCGTTGACGATGCCGCAGCTGATGGCGGCGACGCGGCCACTGATCGGATCTTCCTTGATCGCACCCGAAGCAAGCAGGCCATCAACCGCAAGCCGCAAGGCGACCCACGCGCCAGAGATCGCCGCTGTGCGTGTTCCGCCGTCGGCTTGCAACACGTCACAATCGATCGTGATCTGATGCTCGCCGAGCTTTTTCATATCTACGACAGCACGTAAAGAACGTCCAATAAGACGTTGAATTTCTTGTGTTCTGCCTGACTGTTTGCCCTTTGCCGCTTCGCGCTGGCTGCGGGTATGCGTCGCACGTGGGAGCATGGAATATTCTGCCGTCACCCAGCCTTCACCCTTGCCACGCAACCATGGTGGAAGGCGATCTTCGATGCTCGCGGTGACAAGCACGCGGGTGTCGCCAAAGCAGATGAGGCAGCTGCCCTCTGCATGCTTGGTGAAATGGGTTTCAATCGAAATGGCGCGCATTTCGTCTGGCGCACGGCCTGATGGTCGCATGATAGTCTCCTGATAATGGGTCGAAGGCAGCAATAGCTTGCCCCGCTTGCTTTGCAAGCGCGCTGCGCTAAACCAGCAACCGTGAGCCAAATTCCAATCAATGAATTGAACGATCGCACGCGCGTCATCTTCCGGATGGTGGTTGAAAGCTATCTGGACAATGGCGCGCCCGTGGGGTCGCGAACGCTTTCCAAATTTGCGGGCCTGAATTTATCGCCCGCCTCGATTCGCAATGTGATGCAGGATTTGGAAGAGGCAGGCTTGCTTGCCTCACCGCACACCAGCGCTGGCCGCGTGCCCACCGAAAGCGGTCTTCGTCTTTTTGTCGACGGCATGATGCAGTCGGCCGAACCATCCATGGAAGAACGCCGTGCGATTGAATCGCAAATCATGGGCGATGGGCCAATTGAAGAAGCGTTGGCGGCGGCAACGTCGGTGTTGTCGGGGCTATCGGCCTGCGCCGGAATCGTGCTCGTCCCCAAACGTGATGCTGTGTTGAAGGCATTCAACTTTGCGCGCCTGTCGCCGACGCAAGTTTTGGCCATCATGGTCGGATCGGACAACAGCGTTGAAAACCGGTTGGTTGCGATTGACCCAGCTGTTTCCGATTCTGCGTTGGTTGAGGCGTCCAATTATATCTCGGCCCGATTGTCGGGTTTGACCTTGTCAGAGGCGCTGGAGCATCTTGACCGCGAAATTCGTGCTGAACAGGCGGAGCTTGATGCGGCAAGCCAGAAGCTCGTGCGCGATGGGCTGGCGATCTGGTCGCTCGATGCCAATGACCGGCCGGTGCTCATTGTGCGCGGCCAGTCGAACCTGATTGATGATGCCGCAGCGGCGGACCTTGACCGGGTGCGCCAGTTGCTCGACGAATTGGAAAGCAAGGAAGAAATCGTGCGATTGGTTGACAGTGCCCGCGATGCGCAATCGGCTCGCATCTTCATTGGTTCAGAGAATAATCTGTTCTCGCTGTCCGGCTCCTCCGTCATCGCTGCGCCATATCGCGAGGCGGGTGGTAAGGTGGTCGGTGTCGTGGGCGTCATTGGTCCGACACGGCTCAATTATGCCCGCATCGTGCCGATGGTCGATTTCACGGCGCAGGCGCTCAGCCGCTTAATAAAGTGACGCACGGCTTGATGAAACCGAATTGGTTTCTATATGCGCAAAGCAACAGGCGGCATCCGTGCCGCAACAATCATGGGTTAATCAGGTTATGACGGACAAGAACACTGTATCCGCAGATGCAGCAGCAGAAAAGGAATTGGAAGGCGTGCCAGAGCATATGAAGGATGACGCCTCAGAAGCGACCGACACCGCCGACGCCAAAATTGCCACGCTCGAAGACGCGCTCGCCACGGCGCAGCAGGAAGTTCTGTATGCGCAGGCCGAAACGCAAAATGTGCGTCGCCGTATGGAAAAGGAAGCGCAAGATGCGCGCGCTTATGCCGCAACCGGCTTTGCCCGCGACATCCTGTCCGTCTCCGACAATTTGGCGCGTGCATTGGAAGCCATTCCTGCGGAGATGCGCGAAAGCGAGTCGATGAAGCCGCTCG
Source organism: Sphingorhabdus sp. (assembly GCF_044338195.1). Classification (GTDB taxonomy): domain Bacteria; phylum Pseudomonadota; class Alphaproteobacteria; order Sphingomonadales; family Sphingomonadaceae; genus Sphingorhabdus_B. The sequence continues at coordinate 42,342 of NZ_JBIIMC010000012.1, forward strand.
TCATTGGCCTTGAAGCCACTGGTCGCGAACTCGACAGCGTCTTTGCCAAAAACGGCATCACCCGCATCGCCGCAATGGGCATGCCGCTTGATCCGAACCAGCATCAGGCGATGGTCGAAATCCCCAGCGCAGATGCGGAACCCGGCACGATCGTGGCCGAGATGCAGGCGGGTTATATGATCAAGGATCGCCTGTTGCGCCCTGCATTGGTTGGGGTGGCAAAAGCGCCGGAGTAATTCCTGACGCATCATGGCCATCACACCGGGGGTGGTCTAACCGAACGCGCTCCGCTATCCAGCGCGTCCCATGACCACAGCGGCATTCTCTTTGGACCGTCAGTCCCCTTGGCGCGATGAATTTCGCGCGACATTGTCGCTTGCCTGGCCGTTGATCCTGACCAACTTGTCGATGTCGTTGATTGGCGCAACCGATGTGGTGATGGTGGGGTGGCTGGGGCCAACCGAGTTGGCGGCGGCGTCACTGGGGTTCAACCTGTGTATGACGGCGGCGATTTTCTGCATGGGTCTCGTTACCGCGACAGCGCCGATGATGGCGAGCGAGCGCGGCGCAAAGGCCCATTCGGTGTGCGATATCCGCCGCACATTCCGGCAAGGATTGTGGGTCGCGGTTGCGATCATGATTCCGATCTGGTTGGTCCTGTGGCAGGCGGAGACAGTGTTGCTGACGCTTGGTCAGCAAGCCGAGCTTGCGTCCAAAGCGCAAAGCTATGTGCGGGCCTATATGTGGTCGATCCTGCCATTTTTGTGGCTGATTGTCGCACGTAATTTCCTGTCGGCGTTGGAGCAGCCCATGTGGTCGCTCGTGATGGGCATATTGGGCGTTTTTGCCAACGCGGCATTCAACTATGTCCTGATTTTTGGTAAGCTTGGTCTGCCGCCTTTGGGACTGGTCGGCGCGGGCATCGGCAGTATTCTTGCCAATATGTTCATGTTTTTGGGCATGGTTGCGGTCATCACTTATCATCCCAAATTCCGGCGATATCATCTTTTCGGACGTTGGTGGCGCAGCGATTGGCCGCGTTTTCGCGCGCTGTGGAAACTGGGCCTTCCGATTGGCGTGACGATGGGTTTGGAAGGTGGCGTGTTTGGCGTTGCCGTTATGCTCATGGGGTTAATCGACACTGCCTCGGTCGCAGCGCATGCCATTGCGCTTCAGGTCGCAAGTGTGACGTTCATGGTGCCGATGGGCCTTGCGCAGGCCGCGACAGTGCGTGTGGGCATTGGTTATGGCCGACGCGACCCTTCGCTGATCCGCCGTGCCGGTTGGACCAGCTTCGTCATGGGAACCGGGTTCATGGCGGCTATGGCCGTGTTGATGTGGCTGTCGCCTGACTTACTGATTGCGCTATTCATTGATCGCGACGCCGCGGTCAATGCAGAGGTTGTGCGGCTTGCCGTCAGCTTCCTTGCCATTGCAGCTTTGTTCCAGATTGTTGATGGCGCGCAAGTCGTCGGCGCGGGCATGCTGCGGGGATTACATGACACCAGTGTACCCATGTTGTTCGCGGCCTTTGGCTATTGGGTGGTCGGCATTGGCGTGGGTGCGTGGTTGGCATTTTCGCAAGGGTGGAACGGCGTTGGCATTTGGGTCGGCTTGGCGAGCGGGCTGGGCATTGTTGCCATACTCATGCTCGTCCGCTGGTCGCTGCGCGCGCGGCTCGGGCTGCTGCCTTCAGAAGCTTAACATACCGTCAGATTGCGACAAAGGCGGCGCCCCTGCGACCTTTGCACCGTTCCGCCAACGCCCGTTCGCGGATCGTTTCAAACTCCGTTTCGTCATCCTGAACTTGTTTCAGGATAACGCGCCACCGTTGTTTGTTATCCCGAAACAAGTTCGGGATGACGACAATATCGGAAAAGGGTACGCCCTAGCCGTCGATTGCCTTTTTCTCGTCCGGGTCAGTGCCGTCGACTTCCTGCACGCGGGCCTTTACCAATATGCGCACATTGTTGGAGAACAGAAATTCCGTTTCGATCACGCCAAGCCGGCGGGGGATAAGGTTGACGCCCCACATCATCACATGCTTGCCACCTTTTTTGAAGGCGACGGTTTCGTCTGCGGGGATCAGAACACGGTTCAGGGGGGCCATGGACACTGCCCCTGTTTTCGGATCCACCGTCACATCGTGCATTTCAACGCGGATGGCGGACGGCGAACTGACGCGCAGCAAATAGACATCTTCGGGGCCGCCATAGACGTTGAAGTGCAATGCCGACGGATTGCTGTCGACTGGCGATAGCGTGAGCACGGCCTCTTTGACCTTTAGCTGCGGTGTGGGGCCGCACGAGCCCAGCAATAGTGCACTTGCTGCGGCTGCAACTGTGAATATCCGTCGGTTCATATGATCCTCATTTGGTATCGGCTTGGCTTTCCAAGGCCGGGGCTGTGTCTACTTTTTCCCCTATCTAGGGTTGCCGAAGTCTTGTGCCAAGAGATTTGGCACCTATATCGCCGCTACAAGGTTGCATTACGGGAAAACACCGGTGCCTGATAGGGCCGGACCGGAAGTGACCATTGAGAGTTCAATTTTAAAATTTCGGGGTAAAGTTTTTATGGCTAAAGTTATTGGTATCGACTTGGGCACGACAAACAGCTGCGTTGCGGTAATGGACGGCGGCAAGCCCAAGGTCATCGAAAATGCTGAAGGCGCGCGTACGACGCCATCAATCGTGGCCTTTGCTAAGGACGGTGAGCGCCTTATTGGACAACCGGCAAAGCGTCAGGCCGTCACCAATCCGGAAAGCACGATTTTCGCAGTGAAGCGCCTTATCGGCCGCCGCTTCGATGATCCAATCACCAAGAAGGACACAGAGCTTGTTCCTTATAGCATCGTCAAGGGCAAGAATGGCGACGCTTGGGTAAAGGCTGGCGGCGAAGATTATTCGCCATCACAAATTTCCGCATTCATCCTTCAGAAAATGAAGGAAACGGCAGAGGCGTATCTTGGCGAAACCGTAACTCAGGCCGTTATCACGGTCCCAGCTTATTTCAACGACGCCCAGCGTCAGGCGACGAAGGATGCTGGCCAGATTGCGGGTCTTGAAGTTCTGCGTATCATCAACGAGCCAACCGCTGCGGCGCTTGCATATGGCATGGACAAGGATGAGAACAAAACCATCGCGGTCTATGACCTTGGCGGCGGTACGTTCGACATCTCGATCCTCGAAGTTGGCGACGGTGTTTTTGAAGTGAAATCGACCAATGGCGACACCTTCTTGGGCGGTGAAGACTTTGACAGCAAGCTTGTCGAGTTTCTGGCAGCAGACTTCCAAAAAGCCGAAGGCATTGACCTGACCAAGGACAAGCTCGCGCTGCAGCGTTTGAAGGAAGCCGCTGAAAAGGCGAAGATTGAACTGTCATCGACACAGACGACGGAAGTCAACTTGCCGTTCATCACCGCTGACCAAAATGGTCCAAAGCATTTGGTGAAGACGATCACCCGTTCCGACCTTGAGAAACTGGTCGATGACCTCATCAAGCGCACGCTGGAGCCTTGCAAAAAGGCTTTGGCTGACGCTGGCCTGAAGGCGGATGCCATTGACGAAGTCGTCATGGTTGGCGGCATGACCCGCATGCCAAAGGTACGTGACGTTGTTAAGGCGTTCTTCGGCAAGGAGCCGCACACCGGTGTGAACCCTGACGAAGTTGTTGCCATGGGCGCGGCCATTCAGGCAGGCGTGTTGCAGGGCGACGTGAAGGACGTGCTGTTGCTTGACGTAACGCCGCTGTCGCTTGGCATCGAAACCTTGGGCGGTGTGTTCACCCGCATGATCGACCGGAACACGACGATCCCAACGAAGAAGAGCCAAGTCTATTCGACTGCGGAAGATAACCAGAATGCGGTTACCATCCGCGTGTTCCAGGGCGAGCGTGAAATGGCGGCGGATAACAAGCTGCTCGGCAATTTCGACCTTGTTGGAATTCCACCCGCACCGCGCGGCGTGCCGCAGGTTGAAGTGACATTCGACATTGATGCCAACGGCCTTGTCAGCGTAACCGCCAAGGACAAGGGTACGGGCAAGGAACAGCAGATCAAGATCCAAGCTTCGGGCGGTTTGTCCGACGCTGACATCGATCAGATGGTCCGTGATGCCGAAGCATTCGCTGAGGAAGACAAGAAACGTCGTGAAGCGGCGGAAGCCAAGAATAATGCCGAAAGCCTTGTGCACAGCACGGAGAAGCAACTCGAAGAGCATGGCGACAAGATTGACGCTGCGCTGAAGGGCGAAATCGAAGCGGCTGTTGCGGAAACCAAGACTGCCATCGAAGGCGGTGATGCAGAAGCGATGAAGGAAAAGGCAACTGCCTTGGCGCAAATCGCGATGAAGCTTGGTGAAGCCATCTACAAGGAAGAGCAAGCTGCGGCATCGCCGGGCGCTGCGACTGAAGAAGCCCCTGCCGACGACAATGTTGTCGATGCAGAATTCTCCGAAGTCGAAGACGACAAGAAAGACTGATGTTGAAAGTTCCCGACCGTCGCCGCCGAAACGCAGCGACGGTCGGGAAGCCGGGGGGGTAGTCAGTCATGAATCTTGACATCGATTATTACGAATTGTTGGAAGTCGAGCGGACAGCGGACGAAAAGACGCTGAAGTCCGCCTATCGCCGGATCGCGATGGAATGCCATCCCGACCGCAACCCCGGCTGCGACCAATCCGAAGCCAGATTTAAAGCGGTCAGCCAGGCCTATGATGTCCTGAAAGATCCGCAAAAACGCGCGGCCTATGACCGTCTTGGCAAAGCCGCGTTTGAGAATGGCGGCATGGGTGGCGGCGGCCAAGGCGGCGGCGGATTTGGCGACTTTTCCGATATATTCGAAAGCTTCTTCGGCGATGCCTTTGGCGGACGTCAGCGTGGCCCCGCACGCGGTGCAGACTTACGCTATGATCTCGAAATTTCACTCGACGAAGCCTTCCACGGCAAGGATGCCGAAATCACCATCGACGTGGCGACGGCTTGCGGCACCTGTGAAGGTTCCGGCGCAACGCCTGGTTCGGGCAAGCGCCGTTGCAACCTGTGTGCTGGTCACGGCAAGGTGCGCGCGCAACAAGGTTTCTTCGTTGTCGAACGGACATGTCCAACCTGTCATGGACGGGGCGAGGTTATCGAAGACTCCTGCCGTGTCTGTGCCGGCGAAGGCCGTAAGGATGAGCGCAAGACTATATCCGTAAATATTCCCCCGGGCGTGGATGAAGGCACCCGCATTCGGGTTGCGGGCAAAGGCGAAGCTGGGCCTTATGGCGCGGGCGCCGGTGACCTTTACATCTTCATCCATCTGTCGCGGCACAAGGTGTTTGAGCGTGACGGCACGACATTGTTCTGCCGTGTGCCCGTAAGCTTCACCACAGCGGCGCTGGGCGGCGAAATCCGCATTCCGGGTCTGGATGGTGCCGAGCACCTCATCATCGTTCCAGAGGGCATTCAGTCGGGCAAACAGCTGCGCCAGCGCGGGGCAGGGATGCCCGTCCTCCAAGGACGTGGACGCGGTGACATGGTCATCCAAATCGATGTTGAAACGCCGTCCAAGCTGTCGGCGCGGCAGAAAGAGATATTGCGTGAGTTCCGTGAAACCGAAACCGGTGAGGAATGCCCGCAATCGACTGGCTTTTTTGATAAGCTCAAAGGGATTTGGGACGGCATCGCGACGTGATTGCGATATGGTGAAATGATCGGTCAGATTTCCATCTGATCAATTTCGTTCCGCAGTGATGCGATGAGGGGCTGGACATATTTCAGCCGATCTTGCTCCTTATCCAATATCGCATGGAAGACGAGCCTTTTGTAAGCCCGCACCCTGTTTTCGGCGAAGTCATGACCGGCGGGAAGGGACGACACCAAAATGTCGATGAGCCGCTCCGCCCCGTGCAACCGCCCCCACAGATAATCATTCTCGCGATAGGACCGGCTGAAAAACGCGCCGAAATTGTTGAATTCGATGCCTTTCAACGTGGCTGCTGCGCCGCCTTTGCGGATGGAGTTGCAGTCTTCGGGTGATATGCGGTCCACTTTGACAGGATCAAATTCGTCGAACCCTTCGTCCTGCAATAATGGCAAGGTCGCGATATCGTAGAGGGCATAACCCAGATAGCCGAGCAGCATTGCCCGGCGGGCCTCGACGGGCAGTGCCAGGAGCGCTGCGCACAATATCCCATCAACATTCAAGTCCGTTTGGACGAGGTCGCGCTGTGCCGCCAATTGGTCCATGAGCTCGGCCGGATTGGTGACGCCCGCCTTTGCGGCAATGGCGAAATCGACGCCGAGAAATTCCGCCGTTTCCAGATCCAGATACATCGCCAGACAGCGATAAATGGCATCACGTATCTGCGTGATGTCCTTTTCGGGTACGTCGATGACATTTTCGACTTCTTCCGTCAGATGCCGTGCAAGGAAACGGAGCCTGCGAATTCTGAATCGGAGATCATGCGTGCCAAAAAAGGCGATGGACTGTTTGGTCGCTTGCTTACCGCTGTCATGCGGCATGCTGTCCAATCCCCGTGTCCTGATTTCGGCCCATAAAGCCGCTCTCAAGTCCCGGAAAAACCCGTTATTGGCATCGGGCAAGCTGCGACGCGCGGTCGCCACAATATCGTCGACGACGCCCGCAAGCTTCAGATGGCCATAAGCCCGATAGCTGAAGCCAGCGGCAAGTATCGCCTTTTCCTGCGCAGATTGACGCCATTTCTGCATACGGACGGCGGTCGGCTGGCTTAGGAACCAAGTCTTACCCAGCAGTGCCTCGACGGTGGTTTCGACTTCGTCCCTTAGGCTGTCGATCACCTGCCGCATCCGTTCGATCCGTTCCGACCGGCCTGTGATTTTTTCCAAGCTATCGCGGATAGGTTGCTCCCGCGGGATGTTTGATGTCGCGCCAAATATCGTTGCGAAAAAGCCGGGCGGTTTGCGCGGGGTGTCGGCGCTGCCATCGGCTTTGCGCCGACCGAAGCGGAAACTTGGCCGGCCGGGCTTTGGGTCAATATAGACAAAGCGGCGGTCGACTTCGCGGCGCGCGGGGCGGTTGCGCAGAGCAGCTATCGCCTGATTAAACGGCGCATTGGCGAGCACGGAACCGTCAATCAGCATTGTGTCTTCGGCTGCATTGGCGGCAAATTGCTGCGGCAATATGCGTTTCAGAAATGCGTTCCGCCCCAGCCACGGCACATTTTCGCGCGCAAGCAATCGGTCAAGTTCACGCACCGAAAAGGGCGGGAAGGCCCCCGGGAAGCTGGCGGTTGCGCGTGCCGCAAAGATGAGCTCGGCCATATCGGCAAGGCCCGTCCGGCCGCGCGTCGAGAAGTCGACGGTGATCCGGTGCTCCGACTCGGTCACCTCGGGCGGGCTGTTCAGGCGCAAGATTTGATCATGTCCGTTAAAATCCGTGACCGTCACAAACAGGTCGAGCGGTTGGTTGATAGGCAAAAGCGGCGATCCGGCTTTGCTTGCCTCCATCGCCTTCAACGCATCCAACAATAGCTTGGAAAAGACATTGCCGCCAAAGGGCGGCGCGAACCAGCGGGCACGAATGAAGCGCGACAGCTTGGTTGCCACCTCTTCCTGTGCTTCTTTCGCGACGGTCCGTTCGACAGTGCCGCCGCGCCGCCGCAATATCATCCACGCAATCGGCGTCGCCCAAAATTTGGAGAAGCGCGACAGCGGGCGGGCGTCGGGGTCCAGCAGGACGTCGACATCGGCCATTTCAAGCCACATGTCGGTCAGCGGCTCCAACGACTGCCCTGTGACAATAGCTTGGGACAGAAATATGCCGTTAATGCCGCCTGCGCTTGACCCGGCGATAATATCGGTCAGCACGCGCAACTTTGTTCCGCTGACCTGCGACATTTCGGCGAGGAGGTCGTGATAGACGGACTCGCTGCCCCGGGCGGCAGGCGCTGCATCATGGAACGCGCGGCTGGCGCGGACCAAATGCCAAATCTCGCGGGTGACGCCATGCATGTAAATGGCAAGGCTTACCCCGCCATAACAAATGAGCGCCAGCCGAAGTTCTTTTTCACGCATGCCGATGGTGTGACACCGCCAAAGGTCGTGCGCAAGCACCGATGCGTGCTTTTTACGGCTTGAGTTCTTGATATGTTCTGATAGTTTCCGTCCATGGCAAAGGCAAAGCGCAAATATGTGTGTCAGGCATGCGGTTCAGAAGCGAACCGTTGGCAGGGGCAATGTGACGACTGCGGCGAATGGAATACGCTGGCGGAAGAGGCGAGCGCGACGGTCTTTGAGCTGAAGCATCATTTGCACTCCGGTGGACGTTCGGTCGAACTGTCGGGGCTAAATACCGATATCAAGCTACCTGATCGCGCCTCGACCGGCATCGCTGAATTCGACCGTGCGCTGGGTGGCGGCCTTGTGCCGGGTTCAGCGACTTTGCTGGGTGGTGATCCGGGCATTGGTAAGTCTACTTTGCTGTTGCAGGCGGCGGCCAATCTGGCGCGACGCGGGCTGAGCGTTGCGTATATTTCGGGTGAAGAGGCGGTCGACCAAGTGCGTTTGCGCGCACGGCGGCTTGGGCTCGGCGATGCGCCCGTGCAATTGGCTGCGGCAACCTCGGTCCGCGACATATTGACGACGATGGGAAAGGGCGCGCCTCCCGCCTTGCTGGTGATCGACTCGATCCAGACGATGCACAGCGATTTGATTGAAGGCGCCCCGGGCACCGTCAGCCAAGTGCGGGCGTCGGCGCAAGAGCTGATCCGTTTTGCCAAAGAGCGTGGATCGGCATTGATGCTCGTGGGGCATGTCACCAAAGACGGAACGATTGCCGGACCACGCGTGCTTGAACATATGGTCGATACGGTGCTGGCGTTCGAAGGTGAGCGAAGCCATCAATATCGCATATTGCGCGCATCGAAGAACCGCTTTGGCGGCACCGATGAGATTGGCGTTTTCGCGATGGCGGAAGAGGGCCTGACAGAGGTTGGCAACCCAAGCGCATTGTTCCTGACCGACCGCGCCGAACAAGTGACCGGCGCAACGGTATTTCCTGGGTTGGAAGGGACGCGGCCAGTGCTCGTTGAAATTCAAGCGCTCACTGTGCGTCTATCCAGCGGTGCGACGCCCCGGCGCGCGGTGGTCGGATGGGACAGCGGACGGCTCGCCATGATATTGGCGGTGTTGGAGGCGCGCTGTGGCCTTAGCTTTTCGACGGCTGAAGTATATCTGAACATCGCTGGCGGATATCGCATTTCGGACCCGGCGGCGGACCTTGCGGTCGCGGCGGCGCTGGTATCGGCCCTTGCCGAGCGGCCCTTACCGTCTGATGCTGTTCTGTTTGGAGAAGTCGCCTTGTCTGGCGAAATTCGTCCCGTTGCACATGGCGCATTGCGCTTGAAGGAATCGGCCAAGCTTGGCTTCAGCCGTGCACTTGTTCCGCCATCGGTGAAGGGACAGTCGGGAATTTCAACGCAAGAGTTCCGCACGCTGGCCAATCTCGTTGACCATATGCTGGGACGTCACTAAATCTGTTTTCAGGCCATGTCATATGCGACAGAAATCAAGCGGCTTTGCGGCTTGAATGGCGATATTGGCGCACTGCGGACGAGGTGCGCCGGATTATAGATTGGGCAGCAGCTTCACATGACCGCATTTGATATCATTGTATTTTTCCTAATCGGCAGCGGAGCCGTTTTCGGCTTATTGCGCGGTTTTGTGCAAGAGACGCTGTCGATGATTGCATGGATATTGGTTGTCGCTGCCGTCCGCGTGCTGCATGCCCCTGCCACGTCTGCACTGGCGGAAACCATTGGTTTGGAAACAAGCGCGGCCATTGTGGCGTTTCTTGCGATTGTTATCGTCATTTATGCGCTGGGCAGATGGATCGCGAAATCGCTTGGCGCGCGATCGCGCAAATCGCTTTTGGGGCCATTTGACCGGGTTTTGGGCTTTGGCTTTGGAATGTTGAAGGGGCTGATGATGGCGACGCTGATGTTCCTGTTGCTTGTCATGGGTTATGGCATGTTCTTCGGCGCGGATGAGGCGCGCCCCGAATGGATGACAGGATCACGCACCTATCCACTGCTGAACGCCAGCGGGACAGCCATGTCTGATTTCGTTCGGGAGAACCGCGGGACCGAGGACGAAGCCGCGGGAACAAACGAGTGAGCGATTCCGCTCTCTACAATCGCGACATACTCCGCCTCGCGACCGCGTTGGTCCCGAATGACCGCCTTGAAAATCCCAACGGGTCGGCAGAGGTTCGCTCCCCCGTTTGCGGAAGCCGGATGCAGGCGGATGTCATGACCGACGCAGGCGGGCATATATGCGGGCTGGCGTTGCGCGCGAATGCCTGCGCCTTGGGGCAAGCCTCGGCCGCCATTTTACGGCAGAACGCCGACGGTTTGAGCCTATCGATACTCAATGAACTGCGCGATGGCATTGCCCATGCATTAAAGCGTGAGGGGGACATGCCGGCCATTTGGCCTGAACTCGATCTGCTTTCGGCAGCCAGCGATTATCCGTCGCGACATGCGGCGATCTTGCTGCCTTATGATGCGGTTCTGGCTGCGGCGCAGAATATCCAAGATAAAAGCTGATGGAGCACGCGCCGCATAATCTTGTTGCAGACGTGATGCTCGGCGGGGTTGTGTTGCTCGGTGCAGCGCTGATTGCCGTGCTTATTTTCCGCCGTTTGGGCCTTGGTGCTGTGCTCGGGTATCTGGTCGCCGGTATCGCCATCGGTCCAGACGGACTTGGCCTGATTGACGCGCCTGAGACGATATTGGCCTATTCCGAAATCGGCATCATATTGCTTCTGTTCCTTGTCGGGCTGGAGCTATCGCCCAGCCGATTGTGGCTTTTGCGCAGGGATATTTTGTTATTTGGTCCGCTGCAGGTGACGCTCTGCGGCCTTGGCATGTTTGCGATCATTCGCTTCGCCATGCCGACCTTCAGTTGGGAAGCGGCGTTGGTGCTTGGCCTGCCGCTTGCTTTATCCTCAACCGCGCAGGTGCTGCCGCTGCTGCAATCGCGTGGCCGGATGAAAACCGATTATGGCGAAAAAAGCTTTTCCATCCTGTTGTTTCAGGACATTTCGATTGTCCCATTGCTGACGATAGTGGCCGCATTGTCCCGTGCGCCGGCTGATGAAGGCGCCATCACGGGCTGGCGGCTGGTTCTATATGCTGTCCTCGCCATATTGGGCTTGGTGCTCGCCGGGCGCTATTTGCTGTCGCCATTGTTGCGGCTTGTCGGCAAGATTTCCGAACGGGAACTGTTCATTGTCACTGGGCTGTTCACGGTTTGCGTCAGCGCCGCGGTCATGCAGGCGATTGGTGTATCGCCTGCGTTGGGGGCGTTTGTTGCAGGCGTCATGCTGGCAGAATCGCCGTACCGGCATGAGCTTGAGGCGGATATTGATCCGTTTCGATCGATCCTGCTGGGTCTGTTTTTCCTTGCGGTCGGCATGTTGCTGGATGTCGATGTCATTCTCGCGCAGCCGCTATTTGTGGCGGGCCTTGCGCTGGCGTTGGTTGCGGTCAAAATTGCCATCATCTTTGCACTTGGCCGTTTCTTTGGATTGAAGAGCAAGCCGTCCATCATCATGGCCATGCTGTTGAGCCAGGGCGGCGAATTCGCATTTGTGTTGTTCACTGCGGCGCAACAGGCGTTGTTGATTGAGCCGGAGGCTGCGAGCCTATTTGGCGCGGTTGTAACGCTGTCTATGGCGTCGACGCCTTTCCTTATGATTATTGCGGGCAAGCTGGCGGCACAGAAGCCCAAAGGCGCAGCGCAGCTTGATGACCCCGCGTTGGCGTCACGAGCCAATGTTATCATCGTTGGCCATGGCCGGTTCGGGCAACAAGTGTCGCAGATCATGCAGGCCGCAGGGCGTTCGGTGACGCTCATCGATATCAACCCACGGACAATCGACATAAGCGGCGAATTTGGTGTCAAAGTCTTCTACGGCGATGGAACACGCATTGATTCGTTGCAGCGGGCGGGTGGCGAGGACGCGCAGGCGATATTCTTCTGCATCGACGACCGGCACATGACCGCAGAGTCATTGATGCCGGTGCGTGAGACATTCCCGCGCACCAAGCTGTTTGTGCGCGCATATGACCGGCAGCAGGCGCTGGCGTTCATGGAAGATAATGGCATCAGTATCATCCGCGAGCTGTTTGAATCGTCGATCCGCATGTCGGTCGATGCGCTTAAGTTCTTCGGAACTGACCGCGAGGCTATCCATGAAATCATCGCCGAATTCCGCCGACGCGACCGAAGCCGGCTAAAGGCGCAGTTTTCCAGCGGCGATATGCATGCCGGTAAACGTCACAGTTTTGGTGGTGATGATTCGGATGATTTCCTGATCGCTCAGGATTGAGCTTCGTCGTCGAGGAAGGCGGCAACGTCATCCAGTACAACGTCCTTGGACAGGAAAGTTTGGCCTATGCCTCGCGCCAGCAGGAAGGGCAAAGTGCCACCGCTCATCTTTTTGTCATGCCGCATATAATCCGCCAGCAACGCGCCATTCGCGGTAACGCCAGCATCTGAAAGCGTGGTGGGTAAGCCCGCCGCCTTCAGTAGCTGCGACACGCGCCGGGCATCCTCTGCGGCGCACAGGCCAAGCCGAACCGAATAGCGAAACGCCAGCGCCATGCCCGCGGCGACGGCTTCGCCATGGAACAGTCTGTCCGAAAAACCTGTGTCGGCTTCCAACGCATGGCCAAAGGTATGGCCCAGGTTCAACAGGGCGCGCGTGCCCGTGCGTTCGGTCTCGTCAGCGGCGACGATACGCGCTTTGGATTGAACCGATGTTATGATGGCCCGTGCGCGAATGGCGGGGTCACCGGCAAAAAAGCTATCCAGATTGTCTTCGCAATATAAGAAGAAATCGGGGTCATCGATCAGGCCATATTTGACCACTTCGGCAAAACCCGCCGCCAATTGGCGCGGCGGTAGCGTTGATAACAATTCAGGGTCGATCAGCACCAATGCAGGTTGATGAAATGCACCGACGAGGTTTTTGCCGGCTTCGCTGTTGATCGCGGTCTTGCCACCCACGCTGCTGTCCACTTGCGCCAGCAAGGTTGTCGGGATTTGCACGAACGAACATCCGCGCTTTACAATATGCGTTGCGAAACCCGTGATGTCGCCGACAACGCCGCCGCCTAATGCGATGACATGGTCGCTGCGTTCCACATGCTGCGCAAGCATCCAGTCGGTCAGCTTTTCCAGCTCAGCCCAGCTTTTGCCAGCCTCACCCGCCGGCAAAATATATGCTGCGGTTTCCACGCCAGCGGCGGAGAGCGCGGCTTCAAGTGCGGTCCAAACGGCACGGGCAACATTTTCGTCTGTGACCACCAACAACCGGTTGTCGCGCGCATAGGGTGCGAGATATTCCGGTGCCTGTGCCATTAAGCCCGCACGGACATGAATGTCATAAGGTGCATTGGTCAGGTCGACGGAAATGACGGTCATTGGGCAAGGGCCTTCACGATATTTTCAACGGTCCGCATATGCGGCGATGTATCGCTGCGAATATGGATATTGGCCGTCGCATATAGCGGGTTTCGAATCTTGCCAAGTTCCGTCAGGACTTCAACAGGGTCCTTACCCTTTAGCAAAGGCCGGTTGCTGCGCCGACCAACGCGGTCGGCCAGTACTTTTATGTCCGCATCCAGCCAAACAGATATCGCGCGCTCCAATATGAGTGCACGCGTTTCCGCATTGACGAACGCGCCGCCGCCTGTGGCGATAATCTTTGGCGCGCCCTCGACAAGCCGCGCAATAACCCGTCGCTCTCCATCGCGAAAATAGCCTTCGCCGAACTTTTCGAATATTTCGGAAATGGAAAGTCCAGCGGCACGTTCAATTTCATCGTCAGCATCAGCAAAAGGCACATTCAACCGCGCAGCGAGGCGCTTTCCAATGCTGCTTTTACCCACGCCCATCATCCCGACAAGAACGACCGGCCGGTCTATGACCGGGTCAGTTACTGTTCGGTCGTTGCCGATTTTTTGTTCATCGTTTCCGGGCATTGCGACACTGCCTATATATCGGCTATTCCTAACCCGAAAGTAATTTGCCACTCATCCGGAAAATTATGGAAAAGCAGTGTATTACATAATGGTCCAAGAGTGGCGGACATAAAAACCGGTTTTTGCGCTTTCTAATTGTTGCGGCAGTGGCATTTGGCTTGCTACTCTGGCTTGCATGGTTAGGCGGTGAACAACTTATGCAGATAAGAGAAATTGCAGTGCAGCCCCAAACATTTGAGACAGGTTCGCGTCATTGACTGATAAAATAACAAAAGGTGGCCTTTTGGCGGCAGCCGCTGTCGTCCTCGCATTTGCTTTGCCCGCATTGGGGCAGCAGGGTCCGGAGTCACTTCTTCCCGAAGGCTTTGGCGACCCCGCGCCGTCAGCACCCAATAATCCCGCGCGTCCTTCGTCTTCTTCTGCACCCTCAATCGCCAAGACCGCAACGTCATCGGCCAATCCGGCATCGGGTGAAGCCAGCGCGGACGCTGCGGCTGATGAAGCCGAAGAGGATGAAGAAGACGCGCAGGAAATGGTCGTTCGGTACGACGTTCCCCCTGCCGCGCGCCGTTCGCTCAATGCGATTGGCATCATCTCCGAAACATCGGGTGGATTTCCAGTGGCGTCCTTTGGCGCGACCAATGGCGCTTTCCTGAAACAAGTTGTTGAACGCACAACAGGCCCAATCGCGTCGCGTTGGGGCACGATCATGGCACGGCGGTTGCTCGCCAGCCGGACCAATACGCCACAGGGCGTAAACGGCGCGGACTGGACCGCAGAACGGGCGTGGTTGTTGCTGCGTATGGGGGACTCGGTTGTCGCCCGTGGGCTTGTTCAGCAAGTCGATGCTGGCAATTATACCAAACGGCTTCATGAGGTCGCGATGCAGACCTATCTCGCCAATGGCGATCTGGCGGGCATATGTCCTTTGACCGAAGGCGGCGTTCGTCTTGTAAATAGCGGACGCTGGAAAATGTCGCGGGCTATTTGTGCTTCGCTGGCTGGCGAACAAGGGGCCGCAACGGGATTTATCAATCAGGGACGCTATCAGGGCTGGGTTCGAGGCGTCGATTATCTCTTAACCGAAAAGGCCGTGGGTACGGGCATCAATGGCCGCCGGTCGGTTAAAATCGAATGGGATGGCGTTGAGGGGATGAACCCGTGGCGCTTCGGTTTGTCCGCCGCCGTGGGTCTTGAACCACCGGAACAGTTGTTCAGCAATAGCGGTCGCCAGATTGATGGGTGGCGTGCGCAATTGCCCATGTTTGCGCCCGCCATACGCGCCAAATATGCACCCGGTGCCGCGGCGCTTGGCGTGCTTTCCAACCGCGATATGGTCGATCTTTATGCGCAGGTTCTCGACGATCCCGATGCACCTGATGCGATCAAAACGCAGGCGGAAAATCTGGGCAACGCCTATACCGCATCGGACGATTCCGGAAAAGTTGCAGCAATGGCGTCGATTTGGGGCGCAGAGCGGACGGGCGTGGACTATCTGGCGGCGCTTGTCATGACGGCACGCGCGGCAGCGCTTATAGACCCAAGTTCAGACCATGCCGGGCAGGCGGATGGGTTGATTGCATCAATGTTGACGGCGGGGCTTGATCGTTCGGCGGCGCGATGGAGCAATATCGTTTCGGGCGGTTCGCTGGGTTGGGCGCTCGTCACTTTGGGCGCACCCGGCCGCGTTACTTTGGCGGATTATGGCGATCTCGATGAATTTTACGGCAATGACGACAGCGTTGACGGGCATAGGTCCGCGCTTTTGCTCGCCGGACTTGCCGGGCTGGGTCGCGTTGAATCGGGCGCGCGCACTGATTTTGGTAGCGATCTGAAGGTAAATATTACGCGGCAAACGGCTTGGTCAAAAGCGATTACGGCCGCGGCAAATCGCGGGGAGCAAGGCACGGTCGCACTGATGGCGGTTGCCGGAATGCAGGCCCCGTCATGGTCTTCGGTGCCTGCGCATCATGTATATTATATCGTGCGGTCGCTGCGTCAGGTGGGTCTTGAGGCGGAAGCCCGCATGATTGCAGCCGAAGCGGTCACCCTTGCGTGATATTCAAGGCGGCGGGCCCTGATCAACGGATATGAGTGCGACGGACCGCGATCTGATAGCGCGCTTCATTGAAATGATGGCGGCGGAACAGGGGGTCGCTGCAAACACCAGCGCGGCTTATGCGAGCGACTTGCTTGCGGCATCCAGCCTGACCGGTGGCAAGCTTGCCCATGCCGATGCCAATATGTTGGTGACGCTTTCAAGCCACTGGCGCGACCTTGCCAACAGTTCAGTCGCGCGCAAATCATCGGTACTCCGGCGCTTTTTCGGCTTTTTGCATGAGGAGGGTTTTCGCGATGACAACCCGTCCGCTGCTTTGCCCAAGCCTGCGCAGGTGCGCGCGCTACCGAAAATCCTTGATACAACGGAGGTCGATCTTTTGTTCGCCGCAATCGAGGCGAAGCTTGCGCAGCCCAGTCCTGCCTCAACGGACTATCGGCTCTCTGCCTTAATTGAGCTGCTTTACGGCTCCGGTTTGCGTGCGACCGAGCTGGTTGCGCTGCCGCGCAGTGCAATCGTGTCCGACAAGCCGTTCATCATCGTCAAGGGCAAGGGCGCGAAGGAACGGATGGTGCCCATTTCAAATCGTGCGCGGCAGGCTGTTGGCACATGGCTTGCGTTCGTTCCGGAAAAATCGCGCTTTTTGTTTCCGTCGCGCGCCGGGCATATCAGCCGTATTCGGCTGTTTCAGATTATCAAGGCGCTGGCCGCCCAATCCGGTTTAGATCCAGCCAAGGTCAGCCCCCATGTCCTACGGCACGCCTTTGCGACGCATCTTTTGGCGGGCGGTGCGAACCTACGGGCGCTGCAGGCGATGTTGGGCCATGTAGATATCGCCACCACGCAGATTTACACCCATGTGGACAGCAGCCGTCTGGTGGAGTTGGTCAACCGCAGGCACCCGTTGGCAATGCGCACGTTGACCCGTGGCGCGACAGGCTCTAACCGGCAATCATGATGGTATATCTTGAATTCGAAAAACCTGTCGCCGCTTTGGAAGCACGTATTATTGAACTGCAGGATGCTGCGCGCGAAAGCGACGTCGACGTCAGCACCGAAATTGGCAAGCTGCGCGCCAAAGCGGACAAGCAGCTTAAGGACACTTACGCAAACCTGACCGCGTGGCAGAAAACGCAGGTCGCACGTCATCCTGAACGCCCGCATTTCAAACATTTCATCGCGTCGATTTTTGAAGATTTCATGCCCTTGGCCGGCGACCGCGCATTTGGCGATGATCAGGCCATTATCGGTGGGCTCGCCCGACTCAACGGCCGCCGCGTCATGGTCATTGGCCATGAAAAGGGTGACGATACGCAAAGCCGTATTCGCCATAATTTCGGTATGGGCAAGCCAGAAGGCTATCGCAAGGCCATCCGTTTGATGGAACTTGCCGACCGGTTCGGTATTCCTGTGGTCAGCCTGGTCGATACATCGGGTGCGTTTCCGGGCATTCAGGCCGAAGAGCGCGGTCAGGCTGAAGCCATCGCCCGTTCCACAGAAAAATGCCTCGCGCTTGGCGTGCCCATGATCGCGTGCATCGTGGGTGAGGGCGGTTCGGGCGGCGCGGTTGCACTTGCGGCTGCGGACCGCGTGTTGATGTTTGAATATGCCGTATATTCCGTCATTTCTCCCGAAGGATGCGCGTCCATCCTGTGGCGGACAGGCGATAAGGCGGCGGATGCTGCGCAGGCCATGAAGATGACGGCCGATGATTTGAAGGCGCTTGGGATTATTGACCGAATCGTCAAGGAACCCATGGGCGGTGCGCATCGCGACCATGCGCTTGCGGCTGCATCGCTTGGGAAGGCGATTGACGAGGAAATTGCGGCGCTCTCTGCCTTTTCGTCGAAAGAGCTCCTGCAGCAACGCCGGGCAAAATTCTTGGCGATGGGTGCGTAAGCTTATACGTTCATACGTCTTGGGCGGAAGATGAAGACCGCTACATATTGAATAAAAAGGGCGGGAACCGTGAAGTTCCCGCCCTTCTGTAACCGTTCAGGTTAAATGCCTGACTATCAACGCAGGGTCAGCGTATTGGCGATAGAGGTTAACTGGCGGTTCAGGTTGGTACCAAGGGTGGTCATTCCAACTATTGCAGCAACAGCAACCAAAACCGCGATCAAGCCATATTCAATTGCAGTTGCGCCTTCTTCACGCTTGAAGATTTTTTTGATAAATTTCCTCTTAGGTCTCCTATTATTCATTTATTCACCCGGGCGGTTTTATAAATATTAACCGTAATCAGTGTGATAGATCATAAATGTTTACTAATTCGTTAATGTGTATATTAAATTAGGTTCGCCGATAAAACGTTGGATATTATATCCAAAACACTCTGTATTCCGTTTGAAACGTTCCCGAGAGAAACAAGGGTCGCGACAACGATGAGCGACACTATCAAACCATATTCCACTGCCGTCGCCCCTTGGTCGCATTTGTGAATGCGTCGAATGCGTTCCAACATTTTATTGGTCCCCCTTCGATCCTTGGTTGCGAGCATTCGGAAAATCCCACACAAGCGTTAATAAATGCTTGCAACATGATGAGACTATGGAAAAAAATCCGACAACATTGTTCGTGGTTGCCGCGGCATTAACCAACGAAAGTGGTGCAATTCTGCTGCAAAAGCGTCCGGACCATGCCTCTATGGGTGGGTTGTGGGAGTTTCCGGGTGGCAAGGTCGAAGTGGGCGAAACGCCCGAAGCTGCGCTTGCACGAGAATTATTTGAAGAGCTTGGGATCTCCGTAAACCCCCAAGACCTTATACCTGAAACCTTTGCAAGCGAGCCTTTGGGTGACCGGCATTTACTGCTGTTATTGTACAGATGCGTGATGTGGGAAGGCGCGCCCACGCCGCATTTTGCGTCTGAAATTGCATGGGTGCATCCAAAGGACATGGCTGCACTGCCAATGCCGCCCGCGGATTATCCGCTCGTTGAACGGCTCAACCGCATCTAGTCTTCGGGGTTTTTGGACAAAATGTCGGCAAGCGAAACTTGCCCACTTCCCCTTTTGGCTGGGCGGGGTTGGTTTTCAGACGGCGCCCAACCGCTCAGGAACAGATGCGTGAAATATTCGGGCACTTTGCCTTGGGCATCTGCGCGTGCCGCAAAAATCCGGTCCAGCCGATGGATCGCGTTCTTGCCGAGATATGCCCGCGGTCCGGCCAAAGCATTGCCGATCCCGGCATCGCGCACATCAGACACTATGCCGCGCCAGTCGCTATACCGCACCTCCGTCACATCCTGATCGGCAACGGGCAGGGCAAACCCGGCGCGCACGATTAGGTCGGCCGCGCTGCGCAAGTCAATTTGCGGGTGCATATGGGGCCGCACCTGATCTGCGTCGGATTCCAGAAACATCGATTTCAATGTGGCCAACGTGCCTGCGCCAAACATATGGCCCAGAAACAATCCATCGGGTTTGAGTATCCGCCGGATTTGGATAAGCGCGCCGGGCAGGTCGTTGACGCTGTCCAACGTGCCAGCGGAGATAACGAGATCGAACGATGCAGGCGGAAAGGGCAAGCGGTCCTCTTCGCATCCGCTTTGTGTTTCTTCAGCCCCGCCGAACGATATCAACGGCATATGCGTGCAACGCATGTCCGCTGGCAGAATGTCCTTTTGCCAGCCTGCAATCGGTCCAATGATCAACGCATGTTCGAACGCGCGCGTCACAAAGGTCAGCCGTTCGCCAAGATCCCGCGCAATATGGGTCCACAGAAATTGATCGCCCTGACGCCGTGATGCACGCTCACGCAGCGCGCGGCGGCGCTGGCGGTCAAAGATTTCAGGCGGGTTGGTCTCGCTGGTCATTTCGGCCTTGTGCAGACACTGGCTTTATCCGACAAGTCTTCATGGCCATCACCCGCCACATTTTCCGCGCTGCGCTCAATTGGGCGCTGCCCGAACGCTGCCCATGTTGCGGCACGATAACGCCCGCTGGCGGACCATTTTGCGTCGATTGCTGGCAACAATTGCAGTTTCTGGCCCCACCATGGTGCCACGGCTGCGCAACGCCATTTGAATATGACCGCGGTGCCGATAGCTATTGCGCGGCATGTCTGGCCAAACCGCCCAAGCATGACGGCATTCGCGCCGCCGTCAAATATGACGACCTGTCTGCAAAAGTTGCACTCCGGTTAAAATATAGCGGAAAGATCGGATTGGCCCGCGTGATTGCGCAGCAACTGGTTCGTCATTTGCCCGAGGATCGAGGCAATATCATCATTACGCCTGTTCCTTTGCATTGGACGCGCATGTGGTCGCGCAGTTTCAACCAGTCCGCGTTGATCGGCCGCGCGCTCTCGGCGCAAAGCGGTATCGCTTTTGCCCCTGACATACTCGTCCGCCATAAACGCACGCCGAGCATGCGTGGCCTGAATGCCAATGGCCGCCGTAAGGCCGTTGCGCAGGCATTTGCGGTGCACCCCAAATGGCGTGACCGATTAAAGGGCAGTCGCATCATCCTGATCGACGATGTGCTTACCACGGGGGCAACGAGCGACGGCTGCATATCGGTCTTGAAACGAAGCGGTGCGTCGTGGATTCAGCTTTTCTGCTGGGCACGTGCCCTGCGCGGAGAAAGCGCAGAGCAAAACTAACTGCTCTCGATGCTTGACTTGATGGCGGCTGGGCACCATTTCACTTTTATGACCGCAAATGTTGAAATCTACACCAAATTCGCATGCCCTTATTGCGTCCGTGCCAAGCAATTGCTCGACAGCAAGGGCGTCCAATATACCGAATATGACATCACCATGGGTGGCGCAAAGCGTGACGAAATGCTTGCGCGCGTGCCCGGTGCGCAGACCGTGCCGCAAATCCTTATCAATGATACGCCAATAGGCGGCTCTGATGATTTGCGCGCATTGGAGAATCAAGGGAAGCTCGACGCGTTGCTAGGACCACGCGGGGCATAATGATCGCATTTGACCTGAATTGCAGCAACGGACATCGTTTCGAAGGCTGGTTTGCGTCATCCGAAGATTATTCAAAGCAGCAATCCGCCGGGTTGCTCGCCTGTCCCATATGTGATGACATGACCGTGCAAAAGGCGCTGTCCGTGCCGCATGTGCCCAAAAAGGGCAACCAACGCAGCGTGCCTGTGCCGATCGCGGATGTAGCGGCGCCAGCGGCCGCAGCTGAGCCTGCGGTTGTGGAGTTCGTTCAAAAGCTTGCGGTGGCGCAAAGCGAGATGCTGAAACAATCGCAATGGGTCGGCGGCCAGTTTGCCGAAACCGCTCGCGCGATCCATTATGGAGAGGAAGCAGATCGCCTCATCCACGGCGAAACAAGCGCCGATGAAGCCAAGGCATTGATGGAAGAAGGTGTGCAGGTTGCCCCGCTGCTTTTCCCAGTCGTGCCACCCTCTGCTAAAAATTGACCGCCCGATAGCACGCAGCTATGGCTTGGGACGCAGCACCCATAGCTCAGCAGGATAGAGCATCAGATTCCTAATCTGGGGGCCACTGGTTCGAATCCAGTTGGGTGCGCCGTGGATGATGAAACTGATAACATTTATGTATTTGATTTTATGTTATAAATTATTGACGTGAGAATGATCTGCCGCGCCATC